>JBEKZM010000038.1:0-48899 GCA_049509875.1 Verrucomicrobiota bacterium
CTAGTGTAGTGTCTCACAAACGACTGGAGTTATTTTTCCTTTGTTTTGCGCATTCTGGGACGAGTGCAGCCGGGTTTAATCCGCTCCAAGGTCTGCTTGCATCGGCTTAATTTTTCGACGATCGACTCGACTGTGGCCGTCCACACGAAAGGCTTGGGGTCGTTGTTCCAAGCGGCGAGAAATTCCTCAATGGCTATTTGCAGGTCCTCAACGCTGACAAAGACTCCGCGGCGAATGCGTTTTCCCGTTAACTCCCCAAACCACCGCTCCACCAAGTTCAACCAACTCGAACTGGTCGGAACAAAATGCGGCACGAACCGGTCATGCCGTTTAAGCCAACGCTGCACATGGGGGTGCTTGTGCGTGCCGTAATTATCCATTACTACATGCAACTTCGACTCGCCGGGAAACTCCGCATCCAAGCGCTGCAAAAACTTCAAGAACTCCTGGTGGCGATGGCGTGCATAACATTGGCCGATGACCTTTCCTTGCGCCACTTCCAAGGCGGCGAACAACGTCGTGGTGCCGTTGCGCTTGTAATCGTGGGTCATCGTTCCACAGCGCCCCTTCTTGAGCGGTAATCCTGGCTGCGTGCGATCCAGGGCTTGAATTTGGCTCTTTTCATCGACACAGAGCACTAAGGCCTTCTCGGGAGGGTTTAGATATAAACCCACCACATCAGTCAGCTTCTGCAGAAAATTCGGATCCCGCGAAAGTTTGAATCCTTTGGTCCGGTGCGGTTTGATCTGATGGCTTTGCCAGATCCGATTCACGGTGGCTTTGCTTACACCTTGGGCTTTGGCCATCGTGCGGCAACTCCAATGCGTGGCCCCAGCAGGCTTGGATTGCAGGGTGGCGTTGATGATCTGCTCCACCTCTTCGGAAGTTACAGTGGGCTTGCGTCCGCGCCCTTCGGCCACTTCCCACAGACTATCAGGCCCCTCGTTGACAAAGCGCTTCCGCCACAAAGCCACGGTCTTGAAATTAAGGGCCAAGTCGTCGGCGATAAGCTTGTCCTCTTGACCTCGGGCGGCTGCCAAAACGATCCGACACCGCAGCGAAACTTGCTGGGGGGTGCGGTGCGCAGCCACCCAGCGTTCCATTTCACGACGATCAGTTTCGGTCAGGTTCACGGGCAGTGCGTGTCGCGGCATGAGGGAAGAATACCACACCGAAGGCATAACACCAGTTATTTATGAGACACTACACTAGATTATCCCTCTCGGTTCTATCGGCTTCGTTCTGTGCCATAGTAAATATGAAAAAGCGCTTAATAACGTAAACGAAAATCATTCTGTTCTGGACTTGTGGATCGTCTTGCGTCCATCCGTGGCTGCCCATCAATCTACCTTTAAAATACGGGGCGACGAATGGAACTCCTAACAAAGAAATGACAACGAAGGTTGCGATGGTTAAAATCGCAATCTCGGCAATGAACTTAATCGGGTCTTCAACAATGTTTGATACCATATTTTGTCGTTTGTCATACGTGGCGGTTCTCCTGTTTGATTAATTTTGCCACGCTGGACACTGGCATATTCAGTTCCCGTGCGATTTGCCGAATGCCCATGCCTTACTGCCGCAGGTCCATCACGTCACCCCGTCGTTTCGGTAATAGGGGTTTCCGTGTTTGACGCACACCCTGATTTGGGGGTAGATTTTGCGGATAGACGTTCTTTTCATGCGTTTTTCTGTGAGGCTTTTGCTAAGTAGTAGCAACAATGATAGGTGGCAGAACCGAGCGCAAGAAAATATCAAGTTTATAAAGTAATGTACCGTAATATGTTGCTCCCGTAGCTCAAATGGACAGAGCAGCGGATTTCTAATCCGCGGATCTGGGTTCGATTCCCGGCGGGGGTACCACGCTTCGGTGGAGTGCGGAAGGTGGAATGCGGATTTGGGAATGGGGGGTTACGCGGCGCCTGGCAACAGGTCGATGGTCTGGCCGTCCATTTTGCCCCCGAAGAATTTGGTCAGCGCGGATTTGAACGGGGAATCCCCGGGTGCCGCCAGCGCAAACAGGGTCATGGAAGAGTGGAACTTCAGGTCGTCGGGATAATCGAAGATTTCCGATATGCTTTTGGCTTCGGCGCGATTGACGAAATCGGTGCATTGACGCAATCGCCGGCCGAGTTCAGGGTCGGCAGCGTAACGGCGGGCCTGGTCCAAGGACCGGAGGGCGAAGCGCTGGGCCATGGCGCTGCGGCCGAGACCCTGCAATTGGGGGAAAATGAACCACATCCAGTGGGACCGTTTCCGGCCGTCCGCCAATTCGGCCACCACGTCATTGTAGATGGGGAGCTGCGCTTCGCGGAAGTGTTGAAATTCGTCTTGGGGCATGGCCGCACTTTAGCACTGAATGGCGCGATCTCAAACTGGCAGGGCGGAACCTGGCAGGGGGCGAAGTGCGGGTCACCATGAATGGCCTGTGGCCGGCGGGAAACCGGCGGCGGAGCGCCGCACGCACGACGATCCGCGTAACTGTGATGCGGTTGGCAGTCGGGTTGCGATTTTGGACCGCGCCGGCAGAAAGCGGAGCGGCAACGGCGCCTTCGTTCGCGAAGGACGGCCACGAATCGTCGAGAACTTTGCCGGTTCGAAAGCGGTGTCGCGCTTCGCTTGCGACCGCAGTCCATGACACTTTGCTGAACCGCGCCACGTCCGATCATGCCCTCAGCGTCTTGGACTGTGCCGGCAGCGGCGACGGCACGTTCGCCAGAGCCTTTCTCCGGCGAGCCTGGTCGAAAACCGCTCTTGCCTGGTGGCCGGGCATGAGCCCCCGAGCTCGTCACCTCGAAGCCTACGAGGGCGGCGGGTTTGGCGCCGGGGCGTCCACTTTTATCCTGCGGGAAGCCATTTCGGGTTTGACGCGGCGGAGCAAAACGGCGACAACTGCGGCAGCACATGAATGCCAAACGCTGGTTTGCCTGGGTCTGCCTGGCCCTGATGCTGGTCGCGGAAATTCTCCTGTTCCGCTCCAATCATGAGCGTGACAAGGCGCAGACGGATTGGCGCGATGCAGTGCAGCAGTTGCATGACACGCAGAAGGAGTTGGACGCGCTGAAAAGTTCCGGCGCCGGCGAGCAGGCGGCGACGATCTTGAGTTTGCGCAAGCAAAACGACGCCCTGACGGCCAAGGTGAACGCGCTGCAAAAGAACGTGGACCGGCTGGAAATGGAAAGCCAGCAGGCCTCGCAGCACTTGAGCACCGCCCGCGACGCCCTGGCTTTGCAGCAGGCGCATTTGCAGCAACTTCAGGAGGAACAACAGCGGGCGGCGATGGCGGCCAATGCCAACACCTGCATCGGCAACCTGCGCCAGATCGACGCCGCGAAGCTGCAATGGGCGCTGGACAAAGGCAAAAGCGCGACCGACGTGCCGACGGCGCAGGACCTGGCCCCGTATTTCAAGGACGGGAACCTCCCGGTTTGTCCGGACGGCGGCACTTACACCATCAACGCCGAGGGCGCGCTGCCCACGTGCTCGATTCCGGGTCACGTTTTGCCGCCGCCGCAGTGAGACGTGATTAATCAGATCACTCGGGCATCTGCAATCCGACCTTGGCGGCGACCTGGGCCACGTCCTTGTCGCCGCGGCCGGAGAGGTTCACGATGATGAGCGAATCCCGGCTCATTTTAGGTGCGCGGACGATGCACTCGGCCACGGCGTGCGAGCTTTCGAGCGCGGGGATGATGCCCTCCAGCCGCGCCAGTTTCATGAAGGCTTCGAGTGCCTGGTCGTCGGTGGCGTACGTGTAATCCACGCGTTTCTGGTCGAAGAGCCAGGCATGTTCGGGGCCGACGGCGGCGTAGTCGAGCCCGGCGCTGACGCTGTGGGTGAGCTGAATCTGGCCGAAATCGTCCTGCAAGATGTAGCTGCGGGTGCCCTGGAGGACGCCGAGTGAGCCGCCGTGGAAGCGGGCGGCGTGTTGCTCAGGCAGGAGGCCGTGGCCGCCGGCTTCCACGCCGACCATCCTGACCGAAGTGTCGGCGAGGAAGGGATAGAACAGGCCGATGGCGTTGGAGCCGCCGCCGACACAGGCGAGCAGGAGGTCGGGCAGGCGCTGCTCCTTTTCGAGGATTTGCGCGCGCGCCTCGTCACCGATGATGCGCTGGAAATTGCGGACCATGACCGGGTAGGGATGCGCGCCGTAGGCGGTGCCAAGGATGTAATGGGTGTCGCGGAGGTGAGCGACCCAGTCGCGCATGGCTTCGTTGACGGCTTCCTTCAAGGTTTTCTGGCCGGCCTGGACGGGCACGACTTCCGCGCCGAGCATTTTCATGCGGTACACGTTCAATTCCTGCCGCCGGCAGTCCACGGCGCCCATGTAGATGACGCATTTCAGGCCGAACATGGCGGCGACGGTGGCGGTGGCCACGCCGTGCTGGCCAGCGCCGGTTTCGGCGATGACGCGGGTCTTGCCCATACGGCGGGCGAGGAGGACCTGGCCGATGGCATTGTTGATCTTGTGCGCGCCGGTGTGGTTGAGGTCTTCGCGCTTGAGGTAGATTTTGGCGCCGCCGAGGTCGCGCGTGAGGCGTTCGGCAAAATAAAGCGGGGTGGGCCGGCCGCAAAATTCCTTGAGGTAATAGGACAGTTCGCGCTGAAATTCGGGGTCGTGCTGCGCGCGGACGTATTCGGCCTCGAGCTCTTGGAGGGGATGCATCAGGGTCTCGGGCACGTAACGTCCGCCATAGGGGCCAAAATGGCCCTGGGCATCGGGCAGGGTGGAATCGGCAACTGCGCTCATGCTGACATTTTCATGCAAAGACGGCAAACAGGCAAAGAATTTTGCAATCCCAAGGGGGACACTCGACACTCCCCAGACAATGCTCCATGCGCCACGGTGCCGCAGCGCGGGCCTGCGACCCGCAGCCACATCCCCCGCCAGAGGGTTTACGAATTGTGCGAACGGTCTTGAATTTCGGACCCTGCTGCGGCTCATGGAGCCGCGCTCCCGCGGCAGTGCGAAGGTGTGCCCAATCCCAAGCAGGGGGCGCGAGGCGGTTTTGGGGGCGGTTTTGAATTGCACATCCGGCGAAGACATGGGAGAGTATCCGTCTAATTTATAATTAGAATGATTCTAAATATGATGGCGAAGGCAAACAACGGAGTGGAGGCGCTGACGGAAAGATTTGCGGAATTTGAGACGACCGCCCAGGGCCCGAGGTGGCTCGCGCCGCTGCGCCGGGCGGGCATGGCCAGCTTTGCCGGCCAGGGATTTCCGACGCTGCACGATGAGGACTGGCGCTTCACCAACGTGGCCCCGGTGGCGAAACTGCATTTTCAGCCCGCCGCGCCCATGACAGTGAACGGCGCGGAATCCAAGGCGATTGCGGAGTCCGTGTTTGCGGGGCTGGGCGGCCATCGGATGGTGTTCGTGAACGGCTTTTTCTCACCGGAGCTTTCGAACCTCGGAACCGTGGCCGGGGGCGTGCGAATCGAGAGCCTGGCCGCGGCGCTGGCGCAGGATGCGGGCCTGATCGAAAAGCACCTGGGGCGCTACGCGCAAACCAAAGGCAACCCGTTTGCCGCCCTGAACCAGGCGTTTTTCTCCGATGGCGCGTTTATTCAGGTGCCGGATGGCGCGGCGGTGGCCGAGCCGGTGCAGTTGCTCTACATTTCTTCGGCCAAGCGCTCCGGCGAAGCCATTCTGCCGCGCAACCTCATCCTGGCCGGCGCCCACAGCCAGTTGACGGTGGTGGAAAGTTATTTGACCGCCAGCCACGCCGCCTATTTCACCAACGCGGTCACGGAGATTCTCGCCGGCGACCAGGCCCGGGTGGAACACGTCAAGCTCCAGGACGAGGCGCTGAGCGCGTATCACATCGCCACCATCGCGGGGGAGTTTGGCCGCGCCAGCAATGTGAAGGTGCATTCCTTCGCGCTGGGGGCCAGGCTGTCGCGCAACAACATCCGCGTGAAGCTGGCGGGCGAAGGCCTGGAATGCATCCTCAATGGCCTGTATTTGACGCGCGGGGACCAACTGGCGGACCACCACATGATTGTGGAACACACCCACCCGCATTGCGCCAGCCATGAATATTTCAACGGCATTTTGGACGACAAATCCAAGGGCGTGTTTCACGGGCGGATTTATGTGCATCCGGAGGCGCAGAAAACCGATGCCAAGCAAACCAACAAGAATTTGCTGCTGTCCGACCAAGCGAGCGCGGACACGAAGCCGCAACTGGAGATCTACGCCGACGACGTCAAATGCACGCATGGCGCGACGGTGGGCCAGTTGAACGCGGAGAGTATTTTTTACCTGCGAACACGCGGGATGAGCAAGGATACCGCGCGGCGCATGCTCATTCACGCCTTCGCGGGCGAAATCATCGAGCGCATCCAGTGCCAACCAGCCCGGGCGGTCATCGACAAGCTGGTCTGGGACCGCTTGGAGGCGAATCCCCATCTTGCCGCGAAGTAATCGCCAGCATTGCGAACCCACTTGCCCGCACTCCTTACGTCGTTCCCCACAAGGGTGAAGGGGGGAGTCGAGCCGGGGCGGAAACCGGCGCTCCGATGGCGTGCGGGAGCCGGGCCGAGCAATGCTCGGCGCTCCAAGGGGTACTCACGTCGCGCCCTACTGAGTTCAGTGCGGGGAAGCCCCGACCCAAAACAGATTGAAGTTGGGCTGGCCGAGGTATTCGCGCTGGTCTTCAAAGAGCGGCGGTGCCGGCTGGCCGGCAATCTGCGCCCACGGACGCGAACTAATGTTTCCGAGCCGCTCGATTTTATCGCTCGGCACGGTCTGGGAATGCGCTATTTTAAAAATCGATAGTGCGGTTTTTGCCTGCACCTTGCTTGGTGTTTGTGCGGAAGGACTCGATGCCGGATCAGCAGCCACAGCCTGGAACGCCAGGCCTCCCGCAACCAATAAAACCATGGTTGTCTTTTTCATAATATAAGCTCGTCCTCTTCAGCAGGTTGTCAACCCCCGTTCGGCGCGTGCCGGTTCATCGCCACGCCCTCCTTTTATGAATTTTCAAGCGGCTCGCATTTTGGACACTTCAGTGCCCGGGACGGGCGCGCTCCGGCCGTCGCGTTCGTCCGGACGGCTAGTTGGACTAATTCGCAGCGCTCCGCGGGTCCTCCCCGCCGTGCCGGTTCAGCGCCCGTGCCAAAACCCGCGCTGCGGTTTGGGACAGACCGCGCTCCGGTTCAACCCTGTGCCCCGTCGTTGGCGCGCGGCCGTCCCGGCCGCTGCCGCCCGATTCCGAACTGGCGGTGAGCGTTATTTCAGCTTTCGCAAGTAACGAATCAACTCGTCGATTTCGGCTGGCTGAAGCTTGCCGGCGAAGGCGGTCATTTCGCCGGGCTTGCCCTTGCGGATGCGGTTGGCGATCCAGTCGTCCGCTTCATCCAAATGGCGCAGGTCCGGCCCTTCGTCGCCGTGCGCATTGGCGCCGTGACAATGCGCGCAATTTTTCAAAAACAGCGTGCGGCCGGCGATCAGGTTGGTGGGGGACGACTGGAGCGGGGCCCGCCCGGCGGTCGCGCGGGATCCGTTGTCCGCGGAAACAGGCGGGTTTTGTCCGCGCGCAAACAGTGCCAGGATCATAAACGCCATGGGCACGAGGTCCGCTTTTTTCATGAGAAAGATTTACGCGAGCGTTGAATCCACAATGGCCAGCGAGTGGCTGGTCTCGGAGTAATTCACGCTGGTGATTCCCAGGAAATCGCGCAGTTTTCCGGCCTCGACCTTCAGGGGGCCGGGCTTGGGCGCCTGCCCGGGAGCCGGTTGTGGAAAGGCCGTGGAGCGCGCGGTGTGAAACGTGACCTGGCCCTCCACTTTTTTCATGGTTTGATGTACGTGGCCGTTGAGAACGGTGACCGAGCCGAACCGTTGGAGGTAGCCCAGCGCCTGCGCGGCGTCGTCCGTGCCCCAGCCCCATTGCGGATAGATTGACCAAAGGGGGATGTGCGCAAAGATCACGATGGGTGTTTCGCTGGAGCGGTCCTTGAGATCCGCTTCGAGCCAGGCGAGCTGTTCGGGTCCCAGGGCCCCCAAGCCGTTCTGCTGGATATTAACGACATTCACGAGGCCAACAAAGTGGACGCCGCGATGGTCAAAGCTGTGCCAACCCTGCCCCAAGGTGCCTTTGCCGAAGCGATCAAGGTATAGTTTGCCATTGTCGCCGGTGACATCATGCTCGCCCGGCACAGAGAAGATTTGCTGCGTTTTCACGCTCTTGAGCAATTGGTCGAGCGTGTCGAATTCGTCCGCGGCGGCAAGATGGGTGAGGTCGCCCGTGTGCAGGACAAAATCGGGCGGCTCGGGCAGCGCGTTGATGCGGGCGATGGCTTCCTTGAGCGTGGCGACGACGTCCGTGGTGACGCCCTCGCGGCTGAAACCGATGTGGGAATCGCTGATTTGGACGAAGCTGAACGCCCCTTGAGCGAGGTCCGCCGCCGCCGCGCGCCCGGTGAGCAAGGACGAGCCGAGCACGCCGCCGCCCACCGTCCAAAGCATGCCCGAACCGGCCCAGGCCATGCATTCGAGAAAGCCACGCCGGTCCAGGCCGTCGCGGTGGTGGTCGTGGAGAATGAATCTTTCATTGGTTTTTCTGTCTTTCATATGGTGTTGTTACCTTTCACAGTCCAAGACTGGCGGCCGAGCAGAAACATTCCGGCGGGAATAAAATGGTTCGCCGCGCAGTCTGGCATTCAATGGGAGCGAGCGTGAGCGCCGTGGAGCCGGAGGCCGGATTCGAGCAGGTTGTGCTGCCGCACCTGGATGCGGCGTACAATCTGGCGCGCTGGCTGGCGGGCAACGACCACGACGCCGAAGACATTGCACAGGATGCGTGTGTGCGCGCCTGGCGGTTCCACGGCGGCTATCGCGGCGGCAACAGCCGCGCGTGGTTGCTGGCCATTGTGCGCAATACGGCCTACACGTGGCTCAAGAAGAACCGCCCCCAGAGGATCGTGCCTTTGGATGACGAAGAACTGGCTGAGTTTGAGGACGTTTCCTCAGCGGAGGCCGGCATCCAAAATGCCGACGTGGCCATCCTGCGCGCGGCGGTGGAGGAATTGCCGCTGGAATTTCGCGAAGCGCTGGTCCTGCGCGAACTCGAGGGCCTTTCGTACAAGGAAATTGCGGACGTGGCGGAGGTGCCGCTGGGCACGGTGATGTCGCGGCTGGCCCGGGCGCGCCGGCAATTGCAATCCATCTTTCACCGGAAAGGACACCCATGAACTGCGCTGAAATCAGGCTCTTGCTCCACGCGTACGCAGATGGCGAACTGGACCTGGTTCGGAGCCTGGAGGTGGAACAACACCTGCAAATGTGCGGCGCTTGCGCCGCACAGAACCAAGGGCTGCGCTCGCTCCGCTCGGCATTGCGTTCCGAGCCATTGGCATACACCGCGCCGCCGTCGCTGCGGGATAAAGTGCGGCAATTGACCAGGGAACAGACGAAAACAGCGCGGCAGGGGGTACCGCGGCAACCTCGCGGCGCGTGGCTCTGGCAATGGCTGGCTGCGGGCGCGGCGGCTGCGGCCGTTCTGGTTTTGCTGTTGCGGCCGGCGGGAGTGTCGCCGGAGGCAGGGTTGGGGAATGAATTGGTGGCGAATCATGTTCGCTCCCTTATGGCCGGACACCTCACCGATGTGCTCTCGTCGGACCAGCACACCGTGAAACCATGGTTCAACGGCAAACTCGATTTTTCACCGTCGGTGAAGGATTTTGCCGCGCAAGGCTTTGCGCTGGTGGGCGGACGGATGGATTACCTCAATGGCCGCGCTGTGGCCGCCCTCGTTTACCGGCGGAATCAACATTTCATCAACGTTTTCGTCTGGCCCGCGGACCAGGCCGGGCCGGCGAAATCCGTCGTGGAAAATCGGCGCGGATATAATCTCCTCAGCCGCGACGTGGACGGACTGCGCTACTGCCTGGTTTCCGATCTCAATCCAACCGAGCTGGGTCAATTGGCCGATTTGATCGGGAAATAGAGGGGGCTAAATCGTCCGCATCTGGACGGCGTCCACGATTTCGGTGCCGACCGAGATGGCGCCGATGATGACGGCGATCTCGCCGCGATGCAGCAGACCCAGCTCGACCAATTTCTTGAGGCCGTTTTCGATGGTGTTCTGCGGCTCAATGAAATCGAATTCCATCACGAACGGAGTCACGCCCCAGCTCAAGGTCAGTTCGTTGGCGGCCTTTTCGTTGTCGCACAGCGCATAGACGGGCGAATAACGGGGGCGCATCCAGGAGGCGTAGCTGGCCATGTGGCCGTGGCGGGTGAAGCTCAGGATGGCGGCGGCCTTCAGTTCGTTGGCCATGACCACGGCGCTCTTCACCACCTTTTGGCGCGCGCTGGTGAGTTCAGCGGCTTCGTGGAACAACGAACTGCCGCTCCGCTCGATGCGCTTGGCGATGCGGTCGAAGACTTCGATGCATTTGAGCGGGTATTTGCCCACGGTGGTTTCACCGCTCAACATGATGGCGTCGGCCTCTTCGAAGACGGCATTCGAGACGTCCGTGACCTCGGCGCGTGTGGGCATGGGCGCGGCGATCATGCTCTCAAGCATGTGGGTGGCCACGATCACGGGGCGCCCGACGCGCAAACAAGTCTTGACGATGCGGCGCTGGACGATGGGCAGTTCCTCGTAGGGGATCTCGATGCCCAGGTCGCCGCGGGCCACCATGATGCCGTCGGCCCCCTGCACGATGGAATCCAGGTTTTTGATGGCTTCCTGGTCCTCGATTTTGGCGATGACAAAGGGGTGCGGCTTATTCTCGGGAAAGAGCTCGCGAAGCTGCAACAGGTCGCGGGCTTCGCGGACGAAGGACAGGGCGATGAAATCGACGCCCAGCTCCAGGCCGAGCCGGACGTCCTTGATATCCTTGGCGGTGAGCGCCGGGAGGCTGACCTTGACGCCCGGCAGGTTGATGTGCCGGCGGCTGCCGAGGGTGCCGGCGGTGAGGACCTCGCATTCGACGCGGTTGCCGGACTTCAGGAGCACCTTCATTTCAATGGTGCCGTTGTCGATGAGCACCACGTCACCGACGCTGATGTCATTGACAAAATTCTCGTAATTGACGTCCACGGAATGTTCCTCGAGATCCTTTTCGCCGCGCACGGTGAGGGTGAACTTCTGGCCGGGCTTCAAATCCAACGGCACGCCGATGTCGCCGGTACGGATGGCGGGACCCTGGGTATCCATCATGATGCCGACGAAGTGTCGGCGGGCGGCGGCAACGGCACGG
This sequence comes from Verrucomicrobiota bacterium, assembly GCA_049509875.1. Taxonomy (GTDB): domain Bacteria; phylum Verrucomicrobiota; class Verrucomicrobiia; order Limisphaerales; family UBA11358; genus UBA11358. The sequence continues at coordinate 11,218 of JBEKZM010000038.1, forward strand.
ATGTCCCCCACCACGCGGCGAACCCAGTCGTGCGGGGCGTGGGACATATTGAGCCTGAAAACGTTGACGCCGGCCTCCACAAGTTTGCCGATCATGTCGGCGGAATCCGTGGCCGGGCCCAGAGTGGAGATGATCTTGGTGCGACGAAGGGTGCCTCTTTCCATCGCTGAAGGGTAGCAAGCGGTGGAGGGAACAAAAGATTTTAAATGAAGGGAGCAACCCAGGGCCGACAAAAGCCAAATTCGGGTGCGAAATCGAGCTTGCCAAACGGGGCATTCCCCGACATATTCCGGCTTCAATTTAATTTAACTACAAAAATTTATGGCTGACGCTGCAAACAAATACGCCGAAAACGTTGCCGGAAAATACTACGTGGACAACCAGTGCATCGACTGCGATCTGTGCCGCGAGACGGCGCCGGATAATTTCAAACGCAATGAGGACGGCGGGTATTCCTTTGTTTACAAGCAACCAGCCTCGCCCGACGAGGAGGCCCGCTGCAAGGAAGCCAAGGAAGCCTGCCCGGTGGAAGCCATTGGCGACAACGGCGAGTAGCCTTCCGAATTTCAAATAAGATTTCAAGCACGAGACCCGCCGGCGGCAACCGGCGGGTTTTTTTCATCCGAAATCCGTCGATTAGGCTTGAAAACGGGTTTTGCGCGCCTTCAATTTAGCGGGTATATGATTAACAGCCGCACCCTGCTTCTGCTGCTGGCGGGCAGCCTGGCCCTGGCCCACTGCCCGCGAGCCGCGGCCGCCGAGAGTCCGCTGGAACTGGCCAATCCGCTGGTGGGCACGGCCGCGCTGGACAGTCCGGAGTTCATCGGCAATGCGCCGCCGCCCGGCGAGGAAATCTACACGGGCTTCGTGTGGCCCGGGCCGGCTTTGCCGCACCGCGACTTCTCGATCAATCCGATCAACAAGGACCTCAACCTGGCGTCGGGCAACCACGGCATCATTTTCCCATATATCTGGCAACGCAAGACCATGGTGGGCTTTTCGAGCCGGGTGCCCGGCCTGACCATCATGCCGCTGGTGGGAGATTGGACCACCCCGCCGGACCGCGCCTACGCCTCGGCATACGCGAAGGATTCCGAAAAGGCCTCGCCGGGGTACTATGCGGTGTCTTTCCCGGATTATCAGGTGAAGGCGGAGCTGACCACTTCAGAGTCGGTGGAGTATTACCGGTTTACGTTTCCGGAGACGGAGCGAGCGACGGTCTTGGTGGATCTGGGTCCGCGGCACGGCGAGATTCAAATTGCCGGCAACCAGAAGGTGACTGGCCGCTCGGAGCGGCGCTTTTTTGTGGCGGAATTTTCCCGGGCCTTCAAGGTATTCGGTTCCTTTCACCAGAATCGTCCAACGCTGGACGACGGCCGGGTCCGGCGGGATGACGACGTGAATCCGGGCTCGCGTGCGGACGAGGGGAGTTACGCCGGCTGCTATTTAAATTTTGGCACCAAGGCCGGCGAGCAGGTGGTGGTGCGAATGGCCACCGGCCGAACACTGGCGGCGGCGCAGGAAGAGCTCGACCAGGAAAATCCGGCGCTGGGTTTTGACGGGGTGAAGAAGGAGGCGGAGGAGGCCTGGGGTCAAAAGCTGAATCTCGTCCAAGTCGAGGGTGGCACGGAACATGAACGGCAGTTGTTCTACTCGACGCTGTACCACTCGTTTGCCAGTCCGCGGCTGATCGCCAGGCCGGGCGAAATGTTCCGCGGCGCGGATGACAATAATCACGTGGCGGAATACGATCGTTACTCGCCGGTTCCCTTCTGGGACACGGGGCGCGACCAGATCGTGCTGTTGATGCTGCTGGAACCCGAGGTGGTCACCAACATCATGCGCTCGCACCTGGAAATGGCGCGCGAGAAGGGCTGGATGCACACGGATTTTCACGGGGACAACGCGGTGTTTCTCTACCTGGGCGCCTGGGAACGCGGGATTCCGTTCGATTGGGCCTCCGTCTATCCGTTCCTGCGCGCGAATGCCACGGATCCGAAAGGGCCGCGCGGCTACCTGGCCGAATACCTGGAGAAAGGGTGGATTCATGACACGGTGGTGGCGTCGCCAAGTCCGCCCTACGCCGACGGCAGCGCCGGCGTGGCTACGACGCTCGAATACAGTTGGGACGATTACGCCATGGCGCTCTTCGCCAAAAAACTCGGGCACGAGGAGGATTACCGGATGTTCCTGGCGCGCGCCCATAGTTATACCAACGTGTTTGACGCCGCCACCGGCTTCATGCGGGGACGCAACGCCGACGGCTCCTGGATTTCTCCGTTTGATCCGCAGGAGCCTTATTACAATTTCATGATGAAGGAGGCCAGTGGCTGGCAGACGCTGTGGATCGTGCCGCAGGATGTCCAAGGCTTGATCGGCCTGCTCGGCGGGCGCGAGAATTTCTGCGCCAAACTGGACCAGTTTTTCTCGCTGCCGTATCACCCGACCGGCATTGCCCGGGATGTCACGGGCATGCTCGGGCAGTATTGCCAGGGCAACCAACCGGACCGCGCCACACCGTTTTTCTACGACTACGCGGGGCAGCCCTGGAAAACGCAGGCCGTGGTGCGGCGAATCCTGAGAGACCTTTACGGCAGCGACAAAGCCGGCCTGGCGTATCCGGGAATGGACGACCAGGGATCGACTTCCTCGTGGTATGTCATGGGTGCGCTGGGATTTTTCGCGCCGGATCCGGCGCAGCCGGAATATGCCATCGCCAGCCCGATTTTTGACCGGGCGACCATTCATCTAAACAACGGCCAGAACTTTGTGATTACGGCGAAGAACAATTCCGCCGCGAACATTTACATTCAATCGGCCACGCTGAACGGCGCGCCGCTGAATCGGCCGTGGTTCAGCCATGCGGACATCGCCCACGGAGGGAGCCTGGAATTCATGATGGGACCGGAGCCGAATAAGGCCTGGGGCAGCGCTCCCGACGCGGCGCCGCCGTCGATGACGCGATAAGGGCCAGCGGATCGCCTTCGCCTTGCTTCGGCCGGGCAGGCGGTTTAAGCTGGCGCCATCATTTGTTTATGAGCACTGTTCCTTCCGATCGGAAATACGCCAAATCGCACGAATGGGTTCAGGTCAGCGGCAACACCGGGGTGGTGGGGATTACCGACCACGCCCAGGAGGAGTTGACGGACATCGTGTTCGTGGAACTGCCCGCCGTCGGCCGCCAGGTCAAGGCCGGCGAAGCCTGCGCCGTGGTGGAATCCGTCAAGACGGCCAGCGACATTTACTCACCGCTCAGCGGCGAGATCACCGAGATCAACCCGGCCGTCGTGGAGAATCCGGCGCTGGTGAACACTGATCCGCACGTTGGCGGCTGGTTTTACAAGATCAAACTGGGCAATCCGGCGGAACTGAACGCGCTGCTCTCGCCGGCGGACTACCAGAAGCAGATCGGCGGGTGAACATCCGTCTCTTCATCAAACCGTATTGCTCGTGGTGCGACGCGGCGCGGCGCTGGCTCGACGCGCGCGGCATCCGGTATCAGGCGCTCGACGTCATTGCCGACAGCCAGGCGATGGCGGAAATGGTGAAGCTCTCCGGCCAAACATATGCCCCCGTGATTGAAGTGGACGGCGAAATCCTCGCCGATTTTGGACCGGAGGAGCTGGCGAAGTTCTGGGAAACGCTGCCTTTGGCGTCGGTTCGCGCCATTCGCGGACCTGAGAATTTATGACTGCGACTGAATTAAAACTGCGCCCCCGTCTGCCGGACTGGCTGCGCATCAAGCTGCCCACATCCGACACCTTTGCGCAAACGCGGTCGCTGCTGGAGGAACTGAAGCTGCACACGGTGTGTGAAAGTGCCAAGTGCCCGAATCATTGGGAATGCTGGGACAAGGGCACGGCCACGTTCATGATCGCGGGGGACCGCTGCACGCGCGCCTGCGGTTTTTGCGCCGTGAGCACGGCCAAGCCGCTGCCGCTGGAAGCCGATGAACCGCTGCGCGTGGCCGAGGCGGCGCGGCGGATGAAATTGAAGCACGTCGTCATCACCGCCGTGGCCCGCGATGACATGGCCGACGGCGGCGCGGCGCATTTCCGGCAGACGATTGAAGCGGTGCGGGAGCTGAGCCCCCACACGGTGATTGAAGTGCTGGTGCCGGATTTTCAAGACCGCGACGCCTCCATCGAGACGGTGCTGGCAGCCAACCCGCATATCTTCAACCACAACCTGGAAACCGTGCGGCGCCTGACGCCGTCCGTCCGGCACCGGGCCACCTACGACCGTTCGTTGAGCGTGTTGAAAAAAGTGAAGGCCAAGCGAGGCCAGAGCATCCACACGAAATCCGGGCTGATGCTGGGGCTGGGCGAGACGGAGAATGAAATTATGGTGGCCCTGGAAGACCTGCGCGCCGCCAGGTGCGACATCCTCACGCTGGGGCAGTATTTGCAGCCGACGCTGAAGCATCTGCCGGTGGTGGAATTCGTGGCGCCGGAGCAGTTTGACGCGCTGGGCCGGGTGGCCAGGTCATTGGGGTTTGTGCATGTGGCCGCGGGGCCGATGGTGCGCAGCTCCTACCATGCGGATGAATTTGAGGCGGCCGGGACGCCTGCCTGAGGCGTGCCGGCCTATTGCGGTCGCAGGCGGTGCATCCACAAGAGGGCCGCGAGGACAAAACAAACGGCGGCGAAGACGAAGAGGATTGAAATAGTAATCACTTTCAACGTGCGGGCGCGGCTGGCAATGCGGGCTGTTTGCCGCTTTTCGGCGTCCATGAGGCCGGCGAACTGGTTTTGGAGGACCTGGTTGATCACGTCCTCGTTTTTCAATTCGAGGGTGAGCCAGCGGCCTTCAAGATTCCTCCAGTCTTCGGGCAGGCGGGTCAGCGTCTCGGCGCTGGCGGGCCGAAAGCCCCAGTGGGTCCAGAATGGCGACGTTTCCTGGGTCCAAATCCGAAAGACGCCCAGATTGGCGGCGAGCTTCTGGATCCGCTCCCAAAATAGCTTTCGCGCCGCGTCGGCCACGGCGAAGTCCGTGTAATCCTCGGAATGAAGGCGGGCATGCTGGCGGATGATTTGCACGCCGAGCGCGCCGGCGAACTGCCCGCCAGATTCGACGATATGAAATTCGGTGAGGCGGCTTTCCAGTTCGTCAGCGGGCCAATGCGCGTTCAGCCAAAGGGACCGGAGAGCGGGCAGATCATCCACGGTGGCGCGCCGGATGTTCAGGGCCGAGGTGGTCATGACGAATTTATAGCCGGGGTGAGGGCATCATGGCAACTACGACGGCAGGAAAAATGAAGCGCCTCGATCTTATACAGGGCATTGCGCCCGGAAATAATTGATTTTTTCGGCCATTGTGCCAGTGTGCGCGCGGTAACTGTAAATGCCTATGATACCGACCCAACAACTGCTGGAAGCCCTGGAGTGGCGCTATGCCACTAAGGCATTTGATCCCCAGAAGAGGATTCCCGCCGAGGTGTGGGCCGCCCTGGAAAAGACGCTGGTCCTGACGCCCACGAGCTATGACCTGCAGCCGTATCAATTTGTGGTGGTTCAGGACCCGGCGAAGCGCGCCGCGCTGCTGTCGCATTCCTGGGGCCAGAAACAGGTCGTGGACTGCTCGCATTTCGTGGTGTTCACGGCGCGCACGGAGATGACGGAAGCGGACATCAGCCGGCTGGTTGACCGCATCAGCTCCGTGCGGGGCATTCCGGCGGCATCGCTGAACTTTTGCCGCGACATGATGCTGGGCGACGTGGTGAACGGCGCCCGCGGGAAGATTGCCCATGAGTGGGCTGCGCGGCAAAGCTATATTGCCCTGGGCAATCTGATGACGGCCGCCGCCATGCTGGGCGTGGATGCGTGCCCGATGGAGGGGTTGGTGCCGGCCGAATACGACCAGGTGTTGAATCTGAACGGCAGCGGATACGCCACGGTTGTCGCCTGCGCACTGGGTTATCGGGCGGCCGGCGATAAGTACGCCACCCTGCTGAAGGTCCGCTATGCCACGCAGGATCTGGTGCGCGTGGTGTGACCGCCGGGCGGTCGCTTGTCTCCCAATTCGTATTGCGGGGGAGAGTTCCAGTCTGCCCTGCGGATGGAACGCGGTCAGGTAGCGTAAGCGCACTTTATTTTGTTTTTTAGTTGAATTCATCCATGGGCGGGCGTAAAAACGGATTCGGTACGGCCCACTCCGTAGTTATGCGGCCAATCGACCCAGCTAAGAAATCAAACGAAAGGAAACTGACCGTGAAGCATAAAATCCCACGTATTCGTGGCGCCGCGCTTTTGCTGGCGCTATCCCTGCTCAACCCTTCCCCGGCAACTCTGGCGCAAGGCACCGCCTTCACTTATCAGGGCCAGTTGCAGAACAACGGCAGTCCGTCCAGCGGCACTTACAGCCTCATCTTTTCGGTATTCACCACCAACTCCGGTGGCTCGGCCGTGGCGGGTCCGGTGACCAATGCCGGCGTTGCAGTCGTCAATGGCCTGTTTCAGGTAAGGGTCGATTTTGGCAACGCCGTCTGGAACGGAGCCACCAACTGGCTTCAGATTGGAGTGGCATCCAATGGCGTCCCACCCTTCACCACCCTCGCGCCCCGACAGGAACTGACCCCGACGCCTTACGCCATTTATGCGGAGAATGCCGGCAGCGTGCCTGGATTCGCGACGTATCCCAACACCAACGGCGCACCCAATCTACTGGGGGGATCGTCCATGAATTTTGTTTCCAGCGGCATTGTCGGTGCGACGATTGGCGGTGGTGGTGCGAATGACTTCCTTGGCGATGCCTATTCCAACACCGTGACTGGTGACTTTGGGACTATTGGCGGCGGCTTGGGAAACACCGCCGGCAGCGGCTATTACACGACGGTGGGCGGCGGCTTTGGGAATAGCGCCAGCGGCGGCAATGCGGCCATCATGGGCGGCGCGCTCAACCGTGCCGGCGGAAGTTACTCCCTGGTCGGCGGCGGCTTCGGCAACAGCGCCAGCGGCGGAGGTTCGTTTGTCGGCGGCGGCGGTTTTGACGGAAACACCAATTATGCCGGCAACAGCGCCCAAGGCGGCGCTTCGGTGGTGGGCGGCGGCTTTGGCAATCTGGCCAGTCTCCAGTTCGCAACCGTCGGCGGCGGCCGCCATCACCAAGCCACGGGCTTTGCCTCCACCATCGCCGGCGGCGACGGGAATTCTGCCTTGTTGGACGACACCTTTATCGGCGGCGGATGGGGAAATAGCGCTCAGGATTACGATTCGACGGTCTGCGGCGGCGATCGCAACAGCGCCGGTGGCTATGCCACCGCCGTTTTGGGCGGAGAACAAAACGCCGCGGGCGGCGACTACTCGACCATCGGTGGTGGCAATCAGAACAATGCCAGCGGTGCCGGCGACACGCTGGCCGGCGGATTCAACAACTCCTCCGGCGGCGGTAATAACTCGACGATCAGCGGCGGCAACAACAACAATTCTTCGGGGAGCGAAGCCGTGATTGGCGGCGGCCAGAACAACGAAGTGAGCGATTTTTACACGGCCATCGGCGGCGGCGTGAACAACACCGCAACCAACATGTCATCTGTGGTCTGCGGCGGCACGAACAATGTGAGCGGCGGTTATGCCGCCACCGTAACCGGCGGTTCCGACAACCAGGCGCTCGGGGATTACTCGCTGGCCGCCGGCAATTTTGCGGACACCACCAACAACAATTCCTTTGTCTGGAGCGACGGCAGCACGAACACGGTTTCCACTGCCGATTACCAATTCATGGCTCGCGCCAGCGGTGGGTTTGTTTTTTACAGCACGGCGGGGGCCACGGGTGTTTCGCTGGCCCCGGGCAGTGGCTCGTGGTCCTCGATGAGCGACCGCAACGCCAAGAATGACTTTGCGCCAGTCGATCCGCTGTCGCTCCTGGCCGGAGTTGCGGCGCTGCCCATCCGCCAATGGAGTTACAAGACTGAACCAGGCGTACGGCACCTCGGTCCGATGGCGCAGGATTTCTACGCCACGTTCGGCGTGGGCGAGGATGATAAACACATCACCACTGTGGATGAGGAAGGCGTGGCGCTAGCGGCCATCCAAGCCTTGAACCAGAAGCTGGACGAAGAGCACGCCAAGAACGTGGAGTTACGGGCACGGCTGGAAGAGTTGGAACAACGCGTCAACCACCAGAATGGAGGTGCAAAATGAACCTCCGTTGACCGAGAATTCTGAGCCTTACGGCCACCAATATTGCCAATCAGGATTCCGTCTGCCGCACGTCGAAGAGGGTTCAACCGCAGCTGAACGCAGATTTTAGTGACTTTTACTTTCCCGTGCCGTCGGCGGCGCGCCAGAGGAACCAGGCGGCGGTCGTGGCGTGGGGACGCCAGCGTTCGCCAAATTTGAGGAGGTCTTTCGGCGCGGGCAATTCCCGTTTTTTGTATGCGAGTCGAAAGCCATTGCGCACGCCAAAATCGCCGGCCGGCAATACATCCGGCCGGCCGAGTTGAAATATCAGCAGCATCTCCACGGTCCAGCGGCCCACGCCGCGCACTTCGATCAATCGTCGGATGATTTCTTCGTCCGACAGGTTCGCAATCTCCCGCGCCGTGGGCACCAAGCCGGAAAGGGTCTTTTCGGCGATGTCGCGAAGGGCCCGAATTTTGGCGTGCGAAAACCCGCAGGCGCGAATTTGCGCGTCGGTGACGGCGGCCAGATCCTCCGGACCTGGAAACCGGCGACCGGGAAACAGTTTCTTAAAGCGCCCGAGAATATTGTTCGCGGCCGCGGCGTGAAGTTGCTGGTGCGCCACCGCCAGGACGAGGGATTGAAACGGCGATCGCCGGGTTTCGGGCACGAGCGAGCACTGGCCGTGCTCCAGGATCAGTGCGCGCATCACCGGATCGCGTTCCGACAAATGTCTGTGTGCTTCGGGAGTCAAATTTACGCCAAGGACTTGACCACGTCCTCAATCCTGGCGATGCCTTCGCCGGCTTCCTGGGGTTTGAGGTTCAGCGGCGGCAGCAGCCGGACGATTTGCGTGCCGGCGGGAATGGTCAGGACGCCGGCGGCGTGCAGCCGGTTCACAAACTGGACCGCCGCCGACTGCTCACTCGCGGCCAGGGCCGGGATTTTCTCCGCCAGTTCAAGGCCGAGCATGAACCCGAGTCCGCGCGAGCGTTTGACGACCGCCGGGTACTTCCCGGCCAGCCGGTCGAGCTCGGCCTGCATCCAGGCGCCGAGTTTGCGGGCATTTTCAGCCAGTTGTTCCCGCTCGACGACTTCGAAGATTTTCAACGCCACCGCGCAGGCCAGCGGCGTGCCGCCAAAAGTGGACGCGTGGGTGCCCGGCCCGAGCAAATCTGCGTACGGCCCGCGCACCCAGAACGCCCCGATGGGGAATCCGCCGCCTAGCGACTTGGCCATGGAGACACCGTCGGGCAGAAATCGGTCGCCGCCGGGGACGCCTTCGAGGATTCGCTGAAAGCTCTGAAACCTGCCGGTCCGGAAATAGCCGCATTGCACGCCGTCCATGAAGAGCAGCAACCTCTTTTCGTCGCACAGGGCGCGCAGGCCCAGCAGATATTCGGGCGTGGCGGGCGTGACGCCGCCTTCGCCCTGGACGCCCTCGATCAGGATGGCCACGGTGGCTGGCGAAATGGCGTGACGGGCCGCCTCAAGGTCGTTGTATGGAATGTGCCGGAAACCGGGCGTCGCGGGCTCGAATCCCTTCTTGACCTTGTCCTGCCCGGTGGCGGCAATGCCGGCGAGCGTGCGCCCGTGAAACGAATGCGTGGCCGTCAGAATTTCGAACCGGCCTTCGTCATGGCCGAATTTACGGGCGACCTTGTAAAGGCCCTCATTGGCTTCGGCGCCACTGTTGGCGAAGAAGCATTTGCCCGGCCCGAGGCGCTTGACGATTTCGGCCGCGAGCCGTCCCTGCGGCTCGGTGAAGTAGAGGTTGGAAACGTGGATCAGTTTTTTGGACTGCTCCACGAGCGCCTCGGTGATGGCCGGGTGCGCGTGGCCCAGGCAGCACACGGCGATGCCGGCGCCGAGATCCAGGTAACGGCGGCCGGCGACGTCGTACACATAACTGCCGGCGCCGTGGCTGAGCACGAGTTCAAACCGGCCATAACTGGGAACCACGTTTTTGGCAAACAAATCGCGCACCGTTTCGTACTGGTTGTGGACGATCGGCGGCGGTGTCGGAAACATTTCTTTCACAGTTGTAAGCTGCCAACATGCACGATTCCGGAAAAAGGAAAAAGATTTTTTCGCGGGATTGTGGAAGGCGGGAGCGGAGGTCTCGGCGGGACGCACGACCGCAGCCCGCTCCTGATTCCACCAGCAGCTTTTGGAGCGGTTTTGGTTGCCGTGCCGCGGCGGACCAGCTAGCGTCAGCGCAACGCGATCAGGAACCCCGGTTGGCAATGGCGGCCGGCCCGGCGGCCGGCTCCTCGATCCGACCTGATAAATCATGGCCACACTAGTTTTCGACATCGAAACCTCGGCGCTGCCGCTGGAACTGTTTGACGAATCCCAACAGGAATATCTCTTCCGCGAAACCGGGAAGATCGAAGATGCGATCGCCAAGGAAGCCAAGCGGGAGGAGATCACGCGTTTCATGAGCCTCTGGCCGTTCACGTCGCAGGTGGTCTGCATTGCCATGCTCAACGCGGAAACGGGGCGCGGGCAGGTGCAATATCTTGCCGAAGACTTCGAGGACGCCGGCGAAGCGGGACCGGTGGAGTTCGTGCCCTGCGCGGATGAAAGCGAATTGCTGACGGCGTTCTGGGACGTGGCCAAGCATTATGAGAACGTGGTGACGTTCAACGGGCGGGGGTTCGACGTGCCCTTCATCTATCTGCGGTCGGCGCTGCTGAGCGTGCCCATCTCCAAGAAAAACTGGCTGGGCTATCGCTACGCCACCGAGCCGCATTGCGACCTGGCGGAGCAGTTGACGTTTTACAGCGTCAGCGGGCGGGACGGCGCAGCGCGGCGGTTCAACCTGGACTTTTACTGCAAGGCCTTCGGCATTGAATCGCCCAAGAGCGCCGGCGTGACCGGCATGGACGTGAAGGACCTGATGGCGGCGGGCAAATTCCGCGAGATTGCCGAGTACTGCCTGCGCGACGTCCGGGCCACCGTGGACCTGTATAAGATCTGGAAAGAGCGGCTGGCGGGGATAAAATGAAATCAAGGCGATGTCTGTCCTTATTTGTTTTGCGTTGAAAGAGGAAGCCGCGCCGTTTCAAAAAATCGCGGCGGGAAGGCCGGATATTGCCATCCGGATCGTGGGCATTGGCCGGGCGAACGCGGGAAAATCCGTGCGCGGCTATCTGGCTGCCAATGCGCCCGAACTGGTGCTCACCTGTGGTTTCGCGGGCGGATTGAACCCCGACCTGAAGGTTGGCGACGTGGTGTTTGAAACTCCCGGCAGCAACCGAGATGACCAGCCGCAACCACAAATGCGCAACCCGCAATCCTCATTCCGCAATCAGATGGAGCCTCTTCACGTCGGCTGCTGCCAGAGATTGGTTGCGGCGGGCGCAAGGCCGGCGAAGTTCTTCTGCGCGGACCGCATCGCCACAACCGCAGCCGAAAAAAAGAAGCTCCGGGACGAAACCGCCGCGGACGCGGTGGAGATGGAATCGGCAGCCATCCACGAGCTCTGCCGCGCGCGCGGCCTTCCGTGCGTGACCGTCCGCGTGATCTCGGACCGGGCCGACGAGGATCTGCCGCTGGATTTCAACGCACTGGCCAGGCCGGACAAAAGCCTGGATGCCGGCAAGCTGGCGTGGGCAGTGGCCCGGTCGCCGGGCAAAATCGGCGCCTTGTTGGAATTGCAAAAGAAGACCGACCAGGCGGCCCGGCAACTGGCGGCAGTCTTGGCCAAGACTATTTCCGCGTAACTTGGGCCGAGGTTGGCGCCGGCGGCGCGGGTTGGCTTTTGATTTGTTCGCTCCAGGCGACCAACGCCGCGCCGATGACGATGATGACGACTCCGGTCCAGCGCAAGGCGCTGACCTCCTCGTGCCGGACCATTCGGGCCGCCAACGCGGTGATGACAAAGCCCAGCGAGGTCAGCGGCCAGACCAGACTGACGTCTTTTTGGGAGAGCATATAGAGCAGGACTCCAAAAAAGCAGGCTTCCAGAAAAGTGCCCAGGAGAATGTTACGATTGGCGGCGCCCCGCCCGATGATGCGGCTGATTTCCCCGAGCGAGATGGTTTTAACCTCGCCAATTTCGTGCAGGCCCTGGCTGATAAACACGACGCCCACGGCCTCGAACACGAGGCCCACCAGCAGAATGGCAATTAGTTTGGTCATGTTACAAATCCCGATAACAAATCAGCTCAATGCCCAATTGCCGCACCGCGTCCTTCACCCGCGGGCTGACCAGCGCATCGAACTCATGGCTAAATTCGTCCAGCGAAGGATGCGAGTAAAGCTCGGAATCACCCTCGGGCAGTTCGGGCAGCAGTTTCAGAACATAGTCTTCATCCACGCAGGCGTTTTGCAACAGTCCAAAGGTGATTTGCGCGTGTTTGATCCCCTGCCGGCCGAGCGGGCGGCGGGCCCGGCTGGAAAGCCAACCGTAAATCGCCGCGTGCGACAGGCGATAGAACCAGTGGCCGCGCGCCATCCGCCGGCTGCGCGACAGGCAGTCGCGGGTCAGGCGCAAATGCCGGATGCCCAGCTTTTCCCGGTCGTCCATGAGGAGGCGGAAGATGACCGGATGCAAGTGCAGGTGGAGGTGTCCGTTCACATGGTCCAGGGGCAGCCCGGTGGAACGGTAGCGCTCAAATTGGGCGTGGATTTCAGCGCGAAGCTGGGGACGCAGCGCCTGATTGAAGAAATAGGCCAGGCCGGCGGCCGCGGGATGGTTCGAGAATTGGGCTCCGGCATTGACCAGCCCGGGAATTTTTTCCGGGGCCAGGGCGGAGTGTCCCAGCAAGAGGGTAAGGTGCAAACCGACTGCCAGCCGGGGATTTTCCCGGGCCAGCTTCACCGCCTGGTCAACGCAGGGTTCGTTCACCATCAAACTGGCTGAAGTCAGAATGCCTTCACGATGGGCACGAATCACCGCCTGGTTGATCGCGGCCGAACGGCCGAAGTCGTCCGCATTGACGATGAGACGACGGGCGCCATGAAGCGGAGCGCCGTTCGCGGGCGAATGTGACCGGAAGGGCATTTAGGAAACGCCGTAGTTTGGCGAGGTGGCGCCGATGGCATGGCGCGCCCACGAACGGGCGATCAGCGCCAGCTTGCGCGGCTTGCCGAGTTTTGGCGGCTTGGGCCCGAAAACGTCAAACCGGCTGCGTTCCAGTTTCAGCAGCAGCCGCCAATAAACGCTGCCCATCAGTTCGGCGGCCACCATGGCCCGGCGATCGGCAGCCGGCAGGGTGTTTTGCGCCCGTCGGTAAAACTCCCGGGCCCGCCCGGCCAGGCCGGCCGCCAGCGCGCAGTAACGATCTGAATAGTTGCCGTTCAGTATTTCGCTCTCGCTGACGCGGCAACGCTCCAGCTCATTCCGGGGCAGGTAGATGCGCCCGCGCACCGCGTCATTTTTCACATCGCGCAGGATGTTGGTGAGCTGCAGGGCCTTGCCCAGATCAATCGCATAGTCGCGGGTGGCCGGGCTCTGGTAACCGAAAATCTCAATGCTCAACAGCCCCACGACCGAAGCCACCCGGTGGCAATAAAGTTCCAACTCGGCAAAGGTCTCGTAGCGGAGCTTTTGCAGGTCCATCTCACAGCCCATGATGAGTTCGTCGAAGAGAGCGAAGGGCAGCCTGAATTGTTGAATGACGGGCTGGAACTCCTGGTTAAGAACGAACTGTGGCTCCCGATTTTCGCAGGCGCGGCGGATGTCTTCGCGCCAGGCGGCCAGTTCGTCGCGGCGTTCTGCCACCGGCGCGGAGTCCTCGTCCGCCACATCGTCCACCGCCCGGCAGAAGGCATACAGCGCCGCCATGGCGTCGCGTTTTTCCCGAGGCAGCAGGACGAACGCCAGCGCCAGGTTGGATGCGCTTTTTTTTGTGAGGGCGCGGCTGTGCTGCAAGTTCACGGTCCGGGCGGCGGCAGGTTGGGGTCGCGGCGCGGCGGCAGACCGCCCGTCTGGTCGAGCGTCGGATTGATGGGCCGATGATGCCGGCGCCGGCGCTTTCTTTTGTCGGGCTTTTTTCTCGTCACGGTCAACCAGACGATAAAGCCGCCGAGACCAATGCAGACCAGCAACAGAAAAAGGAAAAAGCCCAGGTATTCGAGCAACGTGCTGCTGGAAGATGGCAGAAACCAGCTTTTCATCAATCAGGAGTCACGGTTGTATCTCCGTCACTGGCGGCAGTTCTCATGTTTAATCGTTGCATGCGGTAACGCAGTGAGTGCCGTGAAAGTCTAAGCCGTTCCGCCGCTCGTGTCAGGCTGAAATTGTTTTGTTCGAGCACGTTTTGAATCAATTCGCGTTCCAGCCGCTCCAGCGCCAGGTCGAGCGATTCATCCGGCGCCACCGCCAGTGCCGCGCCCTTTTGCAGCCGCGACTCCACCGTAAAATCGGGCAGGCTCGCCGGCTGAATTTCGCGGGTGGTTTCCAAGATCAAGGCGCGTTCGATGACGTTGCGCAGTTCCCGCACGTTGCCGGGCCAGCGATGGGACTGGAGCTTATGCTGCGCGGCCGTCGTAAACCCCGTGGTATTCTTGCCGAGGGCGGCTCGAAAAGTCCTCAAAAAATGATCCGCCAGCAGCAGGATGTCATCGCCCCGCTCGCGCAACGGCGGCAGATTAAACTGGACGACATTGAGCCGGTGAAAGAGGTCTTCCCGAAATTCCCCGGCGGCAATGGCCTTGACGATGTCGCGGTTGGTTGCCGCGATGAGGCGCACATCGACCCGCAACTCCTCCGTGCCGCCGACGCGGATAAACGTGCCATCTTCGAGGAAGCGCAGCAGTTTGGCCTGCAGGGATTTGCCCATGTCGGCGATCTCATCGAGAAAGATCGTCCCGCCGTGGGCCTCCTCGACGCGGCCGGACTTATGGCGGATGGCGCCAGTGAAGGCGCCCTTTTCGTGGCCAAACAGCTCGCTTTCCAGCAGGTTTTCGGGAATGGCGGCGCAGTTGATGCGGACGTAACTGCGGCCATGCCGCCGGCTTAGGGTGTGGAGCGCGCCGGCGACGAGTTCTTTGCCGGTGCCGCTTTCGCCGAGCACCAGCACCCGGGCATCAGTGACCGCCACGGTTTGGATCAACTGCCGCAATTCGCGCATTTTGGGGGATTCGCCGACGATTTGCTCGAGGCCGATGGCTTCGCCGGCACGGCTGCGCAACGCGGCGTTTTCCCGGAGGAGCTGATGCCGCTCGGCGCACCGCGCCACCGCCAGAAACAGTTCCTCAGGCGCGAACGGCTTGGCAAGATAATCCATGGCGCCGGCCTTGATGGCCTCGACCGCCAGCTTGGTTGTGGCGTAGGCAGTGATCATGAGCGCCGGCAAGTCCGGCCACTGGCTGCGGATCTTGGCGAGCAGTTCGTAGCCGCTCATGCCGCCCAACCGGGCATCGGTGATGACCATGAAGAAAGGCTCTTGAGCCAGCAGGCCCAGGGCTTGCTCGGCGGATTCGGCGGTGCGCACGGCGTAACTTTCATCCGTGAGCATGGTTTCGAGCGAACGGCGCATGTTCTTCTCGTCGTCCACAATCAGCACCGGCGGCAGCGGATCGTTCATTTGGCGAAGGGTCTTGGTCGTGATTTCGCCGGCAAGCTTACCGTGAATTTGGCGCCTTGGCCAAGCACGGATTCCACGCGCACCGTCCCCCCGTAGAGTTCTACGTTGTGTTTGACTATGGCCAGGCCGAGGCCGGTGCCCTTTTCTTTGGTCGTGAAATAGGGCTCAAAAATGCGCCCGACTTTGTCCGGGGCGATGCCCGGTCCATCATCAGCCACCACGATTTCCACGGCGTGCTCGCGGTTGCAGGCCGCGGCGAGCTGCACCGTTCCATCGTTGTCGATGGCTTGGCGGGCGTTCAGCAGGAGGTTCACCAGGATATCCGTGAGATGTCCCCGCTGCATGAGAAGAGGGGGAAAGGGCCCGGCCAGCCGCCGGGTCAGTTTCACGCCGGAGGAAACGGCCGCCGGGAAAACCTCTTCGACGGCCCGGTCAATTTCTTCCGTCACCTTTAGCCGCTCGACCCGGCCTTCGCTGAGCTGCGCATAACCCATTATTTGAGTGACGACTTTGTCCGCCCGCGCCACCTCTTCCTGAATGATTTCAATTTGCTGGGCGGTGGAGCCTTTGGGGTCGCGCAGCGACCGCCGCAAGGAGTAGGCGGCATTATTGATGATGGCCAGGGGATTCTTGATTTGGTGGGCGAATTCCGCCGCCAGTCGTCCGGCTGAATGCAACTGCCCTTCGCGGGAGGCGAATTCGGCTGCCTCCTGCATGGCCTCCCGCTGGCGTTCAGAAAGCACCTGCGCCCCATAACAGCAGAGCGTCAGCAGCCAAAGCATTGAGGCCCGAATCAGCAACTGCCCGGCCTCGATTTCCTCAGCCGGCTCCCCCGTATCGCTGGTGTCACCCTCCCGGCGCCGATTGACCTTTGGCGGTCTGGCCGCGGCGTGCGCGGCCTGGTTGGTGCCCGAAAGCTCCGCTGTCTGGTCGCCGTTAGACACCAAATTGGCAAGCTCGGCGCGCGCGGCCTGATTGGTGCCGTGCGGGCCGGTTCCCCCGTGTCCCGGAGTGCCCAAGATCACCGGTTCGGGCGGATTGGAAGTGAGGCCCGGCGTCAACACGACCGCCACCATATAGAAAACGCTCAACAGCAGGTTCAAGACAATCTGCGGCATGGCCAGCGGAATGCTCAAGGCATTGAGGATGATCAGCGGCGGAAAAACCCAGAACGCGATGCTGCCAAAGCCGCCGGTGACAATGACCAATCCGGCCATGAACAGGCCGTCCAGCAATCCCAGGATGAACGCCAGCCACTGGAAAAGCTCCAGCGGCAGCCGGCGCCAAAGGACAAAGAGCAGAGCTCCCAGCACCGTGCAGGCCAGGTAAAACACAAAAAAATCCCTCAAGGTCTCGAACACAACCCCCCGGGTGGAGGGCTCTTCGAGCCAGCCCGAGAAAAAGAGGTAACCCAGTACAACCAGGCCCACGCCCGCCTTGGCCGGCAGCACGACGTCGCGTTGCACGGTAATGATGCGTTGGGCATGCTGCACCGGCTCCGGGCGATCGGTCGCCAGCAGCCCGAGCATTCTCTTAAGCCGTTTCCAATCGAAGATTCTCATGGCACAGCGCCGCCGCGTCCCGCGGCGTCTCCGCACTCACATTTTGAGCGCGCGTTCCGCGATCTGCTCCACCGGCCAAAGCCGCCCCACGCCCTCGTAACCGCAGGACAACATGCCTTCATCCGGACCGATGAAAACCACGCCCCGTTTTTTCAAGGTGGCGACGTTTTCCTGCGTGGCCACATGCAGCCACATTTTGCCGTTCATCGCCGGCGCGATCAAGATTTTGGCCGCCGGGTTCAAGGCCAGCGCGATGCAACTCAGGGCATCGTCCGCGAGGCCCTGCGCCAGTTTGGCAATGACATTGGCAGTGGCGGGCGCGATGATCAGCAGATCCGCCGCGTCGGCCAGTTCGATGTGGGTGGGCTTCCAGCCCTCGTCCTCGTCGTAAAGATGGGTCACCACCGGGTGGCGCGTCAGCGTCTTGAACGGCAGCGGGGTGATGAATCGCTGCGCATCGGCGGTCATCACCACCCGGACCTCGCATTGCGCCTTGGTGAGCAGGGAGGCCAGGTCCGCCGCCTTGTGCGCGGCAATCGACCCGGTGACCCCGAGGACGATTTTTTTACTCTTCATTGTAGTCAGGAACTGGTCAAGCTGGTATCCATACCACTGGAATGCGTTCGCGTCCCCGGTTCCGGCGGTACCCATCAAAATGCCGGTCGCCCGTCACTACTTTGAAGGCTGGCCGCAATTCGCTCGCGCGCACCAGGGTCGCATCCGCAAAATCCATTTCAGGCGAATATTTTTCAAGGAGCGCGGCCAGCGCTCCTTTTTCCGCATCCAAATCCAAAAGGAATTGATAGTCTGCCAATATCCTCGCCGTGACCAGCGGTTCGCCAATCAAATAGCTCGCCTCCGTAAATGCCGCCTCGGTGGTCCAGAGCCGGCCCCGGTTGCGTTCAAAAAACGTCTGCGCCCATTTTCGCCTGGCCGGTCGCTTGGCAAATGGGCTGACGATGAAACTGGCGTCAGCGAGAAACATGGCGCCGGGCGATCGTCCCGCGGATTTTTTCCCGTTCCGTGGCGCCGGGCAATTCGGACAGCGTGAATCCCTGCCGGCTCAATTCCAGGCTGGCGGGAGGCGACTCCATCTGCCTGGCTTCGTTGCGCCCGGCCTGCCGCAGAAATTCCGCCAGCGAAACACCCCGGCGCTTGGCGGCGCTTTTGAACAGGGCACTTTCTTCACGCCGCAACCGCATTGGATAAATGGTCGTTGACATACAAAATTGTATATCGCATTCAACCCGTCCGGTCAAATGGCAATTGGCGGCCTCAGAAGTCCGGCGCCGCCGAGCGTCCGGACCTCATTTTTTCCGCCTCAATGATCGCCAAAGCCCGGCGCAAGTCTTCCGCCTTGCTGCCGCTGATGACCAGGTAGTCGAAATTGCTCCACTGCGAAATCTCCTGGCGCGCCACGGCCAGGCGTTTTTGCACGACCGCCTCCGCGTCCTTGCCGCGCTTGTTCAATCGTTCCGCCAGCACCGTTAGCGAGGTGGTGGTCAGAAAGATCGTCACCAACGCCCGGGCGAGCTCCGGATCGGCGGCGGCCTGCCCGCGAATGGTCGCCGCTCCCTGGACGTCCACATTCAGCAGCACATCCTGGCCGGCGCGAAGTTTCTGCAGCAGTTCTGATTTCAAAATGCCGTAGCTGTTGCCGAAGACGGTTGCATGCTCGATGAATTTGCCCGCTTGAAGCCGGCGCAAGAAATCGGCGGCCGTCAGGAAATAATAATCCACTCCTTCTTTTTCTCCCGGACGAGGTTTCCGCGTGGTGCAGGTGATGACCCGCACCACGTGCGGCTGGGCCTTCAAGAGGAGATTGACCAGGGTCGTCTTGCCGGCGCCCGAGGGCGCGGAAATCAGGACCAGCAACGGCGTGGATTTGCGCTCCGCCGCCGCTGGCGGCTTCGCTCTGTTCGCCGCCGGCTTCTGAGGGTTCCTTTTCATTCCACGTTTTGCGCCTGTTCGCGGAACCGCTCCAGTTCGGCCTTGAGGGTCACGACTTCGCGCGAGATGACCGCGTCATCGGCCTTGGAACCGATCGTATTGATTTCGCGGTTCATTTCCTGCGCGAGAAAGTCCAGGGTGCGCCCGACCGGCTCCCGGGATTTGCAGCAGTCGGCGAACTGCACGAAATGGCTTTGCAGGCGCGTCAGTTCCTCCGTGATGTCCGAGCGGTCGGCAAAGAGGACGACTTCCTTCAAGAGGCGTTCGTCGTCCGGCGCAATATTCTCCAGCCCGGCCGTCTTGATGCGTTCGAGCAGGTTCCGCCGGTAATTTTCCGCGGAGGCGGGCGCCTGCTTTTGAATTAGGGCGACCGCCTTTTGCATGACGCTGATCCGCAGGGCCAGGTCCCTGGCCAGATGCGCGCCTTCGCGCTCGCGCATTTTTATAAGTGCGGCCAGCCCGTGGTTCAGGGCCTTTTCTATGGCCGGCCAAAGGTTCTCGGATTCCGCCAATTGCTCGTCGGTTTGAAACACGCCGGGTGCGCGCAGGACCTGGTCCAAGGTGACATCGCCGGAGAGTTTCAGCTGTTTGGCCAGCTTCACCAGCTCGGCGGTGTAGGCCTTGGCCAGGGTGACATTGATGTGCTGGCGCGCGGAGACCTTGCCGCTGGCGGCGTGGAGCGAGACGCGGACATTCACGCGACCGCGCGCCACCGCGCGATGGATGCTATCGCGCAGCGGCGCCTCCAGCAGCTCCAGCTCGCGCGGCATCGCCACCGAGACTTCGGCTTGCTTGCGGTTCACGGAACTCAACTCAACCGTTACCTTGAAGCCGTCCTGGACGCACTCGCCGCGCCCGTAACCCGTCATGGATTTCATCCGCGCATGATGCAAGATGGCGGCACCCCGCGCGAACAATTTTTCGATGACGGTCGGCGCGGGAAGCGGCCGGGGCCAGTCGGTGAACAGGTCAGGAGGAGGCCAGCTTGCGCATCACCCGGGCCATCGCCAGCGCCGTCTGAGCCGCTTCCGTGCCGCGGTTGTGGGGCCGGCTCAGACATCTTTCCCTGGCCTGCTGTTCGTTTTCCAGCAGCAGAACCTCATGGATCACCGGCACGCCATGCTCGATTTGGATTTGTGCCAGGGCGGTGCTGATGGCCTCGCCGATGTGCTGCGCATGCGTCGTGGCGCCGCGCAAGATGACGCCGAGGCAGATGATGGCGGCCGGCCGCGGCCGGCCGGCCGGCGGGCGCGCCAGTCGCGCGGCGACCACGGGAATTTCAAATGCGCCCGGCACGCGCACAATTTGCAGGGCGCCGCCGGCGCGAAGAATTTCCGCCTTCGCCGCGCGCAGCATGGCATCCACATACCGCGCGTTGTAGGTTGAGGCGATGATCACATGCCGGCCGCCGGCCGCTGCGATTTTCTTTCGGGCAATTTTTTGGAGCATGAAATTTTCCGGTCACTTGCCGGCGCCTCGCCCAATGGCCGTCCAACCCTCGCCGAGTTCATGAACGGTAGCCGCGACGTCTGGGCTGATGACAAACAGCGTGGCCATGTTAATCCGGAAAGCGCATCAAGTCTAAAATAGGGGCCAATGCCATCGGCGGGCAATGGAAATGTCACCACCAGCGCTCCCGGGCTGGTGTTTGATATGTGGAGCGCGGCCTTGCAAATGGATGTCGGAGTGGGCTGAGGCCCGCGTTTCAAGGGTAAATCAAGGCAGTGGCGCTCTTGGTGAGCTTGCGGCGCCGCCTGAAATACCGGAAAATCGACCCGCCCTCGATGAAGACGCTGCCGGCACCACGATGAGCTTTGGGGACGACACTCCGGAGCGTGAGCGCGCGCGCCTGATTGGCCTGGCCCTTGCTCTTGTCACCCTGTTGGTCTATCTGCCGGTCGCTTTCCACGATTTTATCTTTTTCGACGACCCGGCCTATGTCTCCGACAACCCGGTGGTCCAAAACGGTCTGAGCTGGGCCGGTCTGAAATGGGCCTTTGCTGGCTGGCACGCCAGCAACTGGCATCCGGTCACGTGGCTGTCGCACATGCTCGATTGCCAACTATTTGGCCTCAACCCGGGCGCCCAACATTTCATCAACGCGCTGCTGCACGCGGTCAACGCTGTGTTCCTGTACCAGTTGTGGCGACGGCTGACGGGCACCGTCTGGCCCAGCGCGCTCGTGGCGGCCCTGTTCGCCTGGCATCCGCTGCATGTGGAATCGGTGGCCTGGCTCGCCGAACGGAAGGACCTATTGTCCACGCTGTTCGGGCTGCTGGCCACGCTTGCTTATGCGAATTATGCCAGGGAGGCGCGGGCGCCGGCGGCCCGCCGCGGAAATTATATCGCCGCGCTGCTTTGGTTTGTCCTCTCCCTCTTGTCCAAGCCCATGCTGGTGACGCTGCCGTTTGTTTTCCTGCTGCTGGATTTCTGGCCGCTCAAAAGAATTGGACTTCCGTGGACCCAAGAAAAGGCGGCCGGATTGGTGGCCGGGAAAACCCCGTTTTTCCTGCTGGCGGCGGCCTCGTGTCTGGTCACGTTTCTCGCGCAACGCGGCGAGGCGGTCATGTCCGTGCCGGGGCGGCCACTGGGCTTGCGCCTGGAAAACGCGGTGTTGACCCCGGTGGAGTACCTCTTCAAAATCTTCTGTCCGGTGCGGCTGGGAGTCCTTTATCCCTTGCCGGACGGCTACGCCGCCGGCGAGGTGGCCGTTGCGGCGGGGTTGCTGGCGGCGGCGGGTGTCCTGATTTGGCGGCACCGGGCGCGATCCCCCTGGTTGCTCACGGGCTGGCTATGGTTTCTGGGCACGCTGGCGCCGGTGATCGGCCTCGTGCAGGTGGGTAATCAAGCCTATGCGGACCGGTACACTTACTGGCCAGCCATCGGGCTGTTTGTCGCCGTTGTTTTTGCCGGTGCCGACGCGGTGGCGCGTAAGCCGGTGCGGCGGGTCCCGGCGGCCATATTGACGGGCTTGGTGCTGTGCGCTTGCGCGGTTGCCACCGAGCGGCAGCTTGGGTTTTGGAAGGATACAAAAACCCTTTTTTCGCACACGCTGGCCGTCACGGGGAAGAATCCGGTGGCGGAAATGATGCTGGGCGTGGGTTACGAACGATCCGGGGGGGCCGCGGAAGCGATCCGCTGCTATCAGGAAGCTTTGAAATTGGACCCGTCCCTGAAGGTTCAAATGCCCGGCGGCACCCAGCGGCGCCTGGCGGTTCAGGCCACGCTGCTGGCAGCGCAGTTGGCGGAGCAAAACGGCGGTCAAGCGAAGGCGATGGCGCTGTACCGCGCGGCTTTGGACCTGGACCCGACCGTGGTGGAGGCGCACAACAATCTGGCCAATTTGCTGGAGGCCGCCGGCGCCCGACAGGAATCCCTCGCCCATTATCAGGCGGCCGTCCACCTGGCCCCGGCAGAAGCGCTGGCCCACGACAACCTGGGCACGGAATTGCTGATCCTCGGACGATTTGCGGACGCCATGCAGGAATATAAGGAGGCGGCCCGCCTGCAGCCCGATGACCCGCGCGCCTATTTTCTCATGGGCAAAGCATATTTGCAGCAGGGCCAAACCGTGGCAGCCCTCGCTGGCTTTCGCGCAGCCGTGGAGCGGGACGGCGACGACCCCCGGTCGCTGGCGCTGCTGGCGCGAATTCTCGCAACCGATGAAAATGCCACGAATCGTGACGGAAAGGCGGCCGTGACCCTGGCGGAAAAAGCCAACACTCAGACCGGGGGCGTTCAGCCGTTCATCCTCGATGTTCTTTCCCTGGCATACGCGGAAGCCGGACGTTTTGAGGACGCCCAACGGAGCGCCAACCGGGCAATTGAACTGGCTGAAGCCGCTAAGTTGCCGGCCCTGGCGGATGATATCCGACAGCATCTGGATTTATTCCAAGCCGGTCTTCCCTGCCATGAGGCGAGCACCAATGTCCTGCCGAATCCGCCGACCCTAAGTGCCGGCCCGACGGAAAAGTAAACCCCCGCCCCAAGTTGGCACCAAGACTCCTGGAAGAAAACCGGCTGGTGCCGGCCGATTTTGGTTCAAGTTCCGCCCCGGCCAGCCGATAACAAAATTATGAATGTCGATAGCAAAGCGGCCGCCCATTTGAGCGGCAAATATCTCACCTTCAATCTGCAAGGCGAATCCTACGGAATTGATGTTTTGAAGGTGCGCGAGATCATCCGGCTCACCACCATCACCGCCGTCCCGCAGATGCCCGCGCACATTCGCGGCGTCATCAATCTCCGGGGAAAGATCATCCCGGTCATGGACCTGCGCATCCGCTTCGAGTTCGCCGGCGCGGCCAACACCGAACAAACCTGCATCATCGTCGTGCAAGTCAGACTGCCCGACGGCAAAGCCACTCAGATGGGCCTGGTCGTTGACGGTGTCGAGGAAGTCATCAATATCAGCGACAACGACATCGAGGAAACCCCCAACTTCGGCGGTCAGATATGCACCGACTACATCATCGGCATCGCCAAGGTCAAGGGCCTGGTCAAAACCCTCCTGGACATCGACGGCGTTGTGGGCGCCGACACCCTTAAAAGCCTCCGCCCCCTCGCCGCGGCTTGATTGATCTGAAAGCCATCCCCTGCCATAGACCATTTTTACTTTGTATCTGATTTTTCCACGCCGATCTTTTTCAGAAATGGTTCCAGCGAACGCGGCCGGCCCAGGAATTTTTCAATTGATTCGCTGATGTCCCGGGAATCGCCCACCGCATAAATCTCGTTCCGCATCCGCAGGCCGGCGGTCTTGTCGAAGTAACCGTCCGGCGAGTCTTCGAATACGGTGGCCATGTCCGCCGCGATGGCGTCGGCCCAGGCATATCCGTAATAGCCCGCGCCGTAGCCGACGAGGTGGCCAAAGTAAGCAACAAACGCCGTATCCGGCGGGACCGGCAGCGACACCTCGCTCAACACCCGGTTCGAAATCGGCACCACGTCATCCGCGTTGGTCGCATGGATTTGCGTGTGTAGCGCCAGGTCCATCAGGCCGAAAGAAAGTTGCCGGCGATAATAGGTGCCCATGGTAGCCAGTCGCGAGGCCTTTAGCTGGTCGAGAATTTTCCGGGGAATTTTTTTGCCTGGATCGCGATAGTCGGCGGCAAAGCTGTCCAGGACCGCCTTGTCCCACGCCCAGTTTTCCAGCATTTGCGAAGGGGCTTCCACGAAATCCTGCGGCACACTCGTGCCGGAAAAACGCGCGTACTTCGCCTGCGTCAGAATCGTGTGCATCGCGTGCCCGAATTCATGGAACACGGTCTCCACCTCGTCATGGGAAAGGAGGGATGGCTTGCCCGGCTGCGGCGGCGGGAAATTGCAAACCAACGAACAGACCGGACGCTGGTATCTGCCATCCGGCAGGAGCTTGCCTTCGATGATCCCGAATTCGGCGAAATGGTTGTACTTGCCGTCGCGAGGGAACATGTCCAGGTAGAAGAGGCCCAGCGGCTCGCCGGTTTTCCGGTCGGATACGGTGTACAGTTGCAGGTCGCCGATCCATTTGTACGGGGCCTCGACCCGTTCAAACTTCAATCCGAAGATCCGCTGGTAAATGGCGAACATGCCGTCGAGCACCCGTTGATAGGGGAAATAGACGCGCAACTGCTCGGCATCCACGTCATATTTGGTCTTTTTGAGCTGGTTTGCGTAATAGCGCCAGTCCCAGATGTTGATCGTGGCGTTGGGATCGCCGGTCTCCTTGATTTTCAGCTGGCGAAATTCCTCCAGTTCGGCGTCATACTTCGGCTGCAATCCCTTTTGCAAGTTCTCCAGAAACGTGATGGCCGTGCCCGCGTTCTTCGCCATGCGCACCTCGGTGGCATAATCGGCAAAGCTGGCGTAACCGAGGCGGTGCGCAATCTCATCGCGGTGGACCAGGATTTTTTTCAGCAGGGGAATGTTCTCTTCCCGCGCCAGATTGTACTGGGCCGCGAGCATGCGCCGGCGCGTTTCCTCCCGCCGGGCATTGTCCTCAAGCATGAGGTAATGGAAAGTTATGTTGGCCTTGACGGTGTATTCATCGCTGCCGGTCTTGATCCCTTGTTGACTGAGAAATTCCTCCGGCACACCCTCCAGTTCCGTCTTGGTGAACGTCAGCGAGCGGGTGGCTTTCGTCACGTTGTTCTCGAAATCCGTCTCTAGCCCGGTCAGTTCCTTGCGCAGTTTCTCCACCTCCGCGCGCCGGTCTTTGGGCAGGTCCAGCCCGGCCCGGCGGTAGTCCCGCGTGGTCTCGTCGAACAGCTTTTTATCCTCGCCCTCGAGCACTGGCTGGGTGTCGGCATAGGCTTTTACCGCCGCATAAACGTCTTCGCGGTAATCCGTGCCGACCTCCCAATCGGACAGCTTTTTGATGGCGTCGGTCGCCGCGTCCCGCACCGCCGCGTTGGTGCTGGTCTGTTCAATGAGTCCCAGGCGGTCCGATGCGCACTGAATCAGGTAGCGGATGTCATCCAGCTCCCGGATGGTATTGTGGAAATTCGCTTCGCTGGACCGGAGTTGGCCGATGCCGTCCAGGGCGGCGTTGCCCTCGGCGATCGTTCTGTCAGCAGTGACCTTGACCGCCTCGGGCGTGGTTTCAAATTCGGGGATGCTAACGACGGAATGATATTGGGCGGCGCGCTGTTGGAACGCCTCCAGGGATTCGGCCGGCTGGCGCGTCCAGATTTTCTTCACCGTGCTGCAGCCCACAAACGCTGTTATCAGCATGGCGAAAGAAAGACATCTCCAAGACATGTCCGGCAGGCTAATGGGAGCCGGCGAACATTCAAGCGCAATCCCGGTTGGCGGCCTGCGCCCGAACCGGGACGGTTGTGGCCCGAAAGATGACATTCAAGGGCCTCCCGCCGGCTTCAGCCCCTTTGCAACCATCTCAATCGTTGATGTTCCGGTCCCGGGGGGTCGCCGGCGCGCCTCGGAGAATATGTGCGTTTGGCAAGAGTTTTGCTTGTATTTGGGAAGACGCTTAACAAGAATTGCACCGTGCCTGAGATTAAAGTGGGCAATCTAGCTATGAACACAAACCTGAAGGGCGTGCCTGCCAAGAAGATTCTGGTGGTCGATGACAATGAAATTGTCATCAAGACCATCACTTTGAAACTGCAGGGCGCTGGGTACCAGGTGATTGCCGCCATGGACGGTTCGGAGGCCGTCGCGCTCGCCCGCAAAGAAAATCCCGACCTCATCCTTCTGGACATCAGTTTTCCAACCGACGTTGGCGGTGTGCCCTGGGATGGGTTCCGGATCATGGAATGGTTCCACCGGTTGGACGCCGCCCGCAAAATCCCCGTCATCGTCATCACCGGCAGCGAGGAACCCAAGGCGAAGGAACGGGCAACGGCCGCGGGCGCCGTGGCCTTTTTCCAAAAGCCGCTCGAACACGACTATCTCCTGAAAGTCGTCCGCGCCACTCTCGGCGAACCAATTCCGCGCTCGGCTTGATCGGGTCGTCCAGCGGCCGGACGACCGCGCCGCCGGAATCTGGGACGATATTGCGCGGCAGCCACTCCCGGCTTGCGCCGCCCGGATTCATAATGCAGATTTATCCATTCAGCGCGGTTTAAGCATTTGCAATGGACAACACAACCGAGATCAAACAGAACATTCGGCGGCTGATGGTGGAGAACCTCATGCTCCAGATGGGGCCCGAGGAAATTGGGGACGCGCAACCGTTGTTTGGTCCGGGCAGCGTGGGTTTGGATTCCGTGGACGCGCTGCAGTTGGTGGTGGCGCTGGATAAGGCCTACGGGCTTAAAATCGCCGATCCCGAGGTGGCCAGGCAGATTCTCAAAAACGTCGATTCCATGGCGGAGGCTGTCGTCAAACATCAGGCGGGCACACAGGCCTGACACCGCGCAGCGCGGCCCGGCGGGTTGCCATCATTTTACCGAGACCAGTTTAAAGGTCGTCGGCTGCCGCATGTCCGCCCGGTTGCTCTCCGCACCACCGCTTCCACATGCCGCGGAAAGCGGTTTCAAGGTGGCCGATAAACTGCGGCGCGTCGCAGATCGGGCTTTGGAGCATCTGCTCGCGCAACCGGAGACGCAAGCGCGCCAAGCCGGGCAGATCACTGGTCAATTCCCGGCATTTCGCCACGTACGCATCCGGGGTTTCTACGCCCCATTCGGGGAACCCGAGGTGCGATACCAGGCTCAACCCAACCCGCGCCACATGGATTTTGCCCGCCAGGGTCACCACCGGCACGCCCATCCATAACGAGTCGCAGGTGGTCGTGGTGCCGTTGTAAGGGAAGGGATCCAGGCTCAAGTCCACCCGGCCATACAATCCCATGTGAAGCTCCTTGGAGAGTCCCGCGCCGCGCAGTTCGATTCGTTCGCCGCCGACTCCCGCGCGGGCGAATTGATCACGCAGGCGGCCCGCCGTTTGGGGGTTGCCCAAGCCCTGCGATTTCATCAGCAGTCGGGCGGCGGGCATTTCGCGCAGGAGCCGGGCCCAGATTTCGATGGTCGGTTCGCTCACCTTGCGGAAATTATTAAAACACCCGAACGTGACATGATCGTTTGTCAGCGCCGGCAGCGGTCCGACCGCCGGACTTTCGGCCGGGGCGCAATAGCAGGAGAATGTTTTCGGCAAACGGATGAGCCGCTCGCCATGCCATTGCTCCGTTTGCCCGGGCGGATCGCTGATGTAATCCGTCAGACGATAGTCCATTGCTTCCAAACCCGTGGTATTGGGGTAACCGATCCAGGTCACCTGCACCGGCGCGGGTTTGCGGGCAAAAACCAGCAGTCCGTGGTCCGTGGTGTGGCCGGCCAGATCCACCAAAATGTCAATGCCATCCTGCCGGACCAATTCGGCCACCTTTTCCGGGTCCCACCCATGAATGTCCCGCCATTGGCCGTCCAGGAGACGCAACCGTTGGGTAGTCGCATCTGGCGCCCCCACGTTGGCATAACAAAATATCTCGAAGTTTTCCCGGTGATGCAGCTTCAGAATTGGCTCAATGAACGAAATGACCGGATGATCGCGGAAGTCGGGCGAGACGTAGCCGATTCGCAAGCGGCGACCCGGCGTGGGGTCATTGGCGTGGGGTCGCCAGGCATGGCGCAAAGGCAATTCAAACCATTCGGACCACCGCCGATGTTCCGCAAAATGTTTTTCCGGTTCGGTTTCCGGCAGGTAATTGAGCAGGAAGAGCAGATTGGTCTGGGTTTCAGGTGTAGGTTTGAGGGCCAGCGCAGCCCGGTATTGCGTGGCCGCTTCGGCCAATAATCCCTCTTCCACACAGAGCCGGCCCAAATCATGGTGGGCCGCGGCATAATTTGGCCGCAGCCGGAGCGCGGCATGCAGTTGCTCCCGGGCTTCTTCGGTCCGCTGCTGCGTGATGAGCGCCTGCCCTAATATCTCGCGCGCCTCGGGCAGCGAGGCGTCCAGCCGCACCGCATGCTGAAAGCTCTCCACGGCCTCGTCCAACTGCCGGCTGTCCATGCACGCCAGACCCCGGCTCAACCAAAACACTTCGTCTGAGGGCGAGAGACGGGTGGCTTCCCGCAGGCTGGTCAGGGCTTCAGGCAATCGCTTGAGCGTCCGGAGCGCGTTGCCCAGTTGATGGTGTGCCTCCGCCAGCTTGGGCTCCCCGGCAATGGCCGCCTTGAACGCGGCTGCCGCTTCCTCGTGCTGTCCCAGCACATTTAGTGAAAAGCCTCGTTGCAAGTGAGCTCGGGCGAGCTTTGGATTCGCCTTGGCCGCCTGGTAAAACAGACTGACCGCCTCCGGGTGATGGCCGCCTTTTTGGATCACCAGGCCAAGCAGATAGAGGGCATCGGGATGTGCGGGCCAGCGCTGAAGGATCTGCCGGTAGGCCGCCGCGGCGTTCTCCAAATCGCCGGTGCGATGCGACGCAAGTCCATGTTCCAAAAGCAGGGCTGGGTTCATTCGCACTAAATGCTACTTTAATTGATCTTGGGACAAAAGAGTATAAGGCGCCGCGAGCAGGTTCTATCACATCATTTCCACACGGGCGAAATCAGGTTTTCCCGTCCTCACCGTTCCATCCTCTGCGGCCGCGCAGCCGGCTTTTCACTAGTCATTTGGCCGCTTTTAGCTCGATGAACGTCCGGCCTTTTTGCGTTATGGGTTTGCCGGCGGGCGCCCAGTTTCCCCGGCGCAGATCCGTAAAGGCGTCGGGGGAGGCTGCCGCTTGTTTCTGAAAATATTGCAGTTGGGCTTCCGCCTGACGCGTGATGCGGCGTGCCTGCCAAACACTGGCCACTAACATACAGGAGCTAAGAAGGCAGGTTATCGCCGTCAACCCCAAGGCCAGGTTTTGGAGGTCTTTGAATTTCCTATGGGCTGCCGCAACCCAGCTTCTGAAATTTTGCGCCTCTCCGACCAAGGAGGTTTGCAAGCAGCTTCTCACTGCCTCGACAATTCTCTGGGATTCTTCCTCCTGGCCCGGTTGACGCTCCGGAATAGCTGCTTCCAGATTGTCCAAAATTGAAGTCTTGTTCATAAACCAATCTTTTCTGTCTCAATTCATTACGGTTGTTGACTTCGCCTTTCTCAGAGATGCAATCGTTTTGGAGCATTCTACTAGTGCCGGCGACAATACGGAATATTTACAAGCAAGCCATGTGCCTTTGTTTACGAGGCGGGAGTGTGGCTCCCGCCTCGTCGCCAGATTCTACTGCGTTCGCACCCGAAGGTGCGGGGGGTTCATTGCATATTAATCGTAACGGTCTTCACCTCTGTGTAATTGGCGAGGGCGTATTTGCCGAGTTCGCGGCCAAAGCCCGACATCTTGTAGCCGCCAAAGGGCGCGGCGGTGTCGAAAACGTCGAAACAGTTGATCCAGACGGTGCCGGCCTTTAATCCGTTGGCGACGCGATGCGCCTTGGCAAGGTCGCGCGTCCACACGGCAGCCGCCAGTCCGTACAATGTCTGGTTGCCGCGACGGACGACATCCTCGATGTCTTTAAAGCGAATGATGGACATTACTGGGCCAAAGATCTCCTCCCGGGCGATCTTCATGTCATCCTGCACTTCAGCGAATACCGTCGGCTCAATAAACCAGCCGCGCTCGCCGTGGCGCTTGCCGCCCGTGAGGAGGTGCGCGCCAGTTTGGCGGCCGGAGTCGATGTAGCCCATCACCTTGTTGAACTGTTCTTCGCTCACCTGCGGACCTTGCGTGGTCTGCGGATGGAACGGGTCGCCCAACTTCTGCTTGCGGGTCCGTGCCACGACGCGATCCACGAACTCGTCGTGGATCTTGTCCTCGACGAACAGCCGCGAACCGGCGCAGCAACACTGGCCTTGGTTGAAGAACAGGCCGAAAAACGCGCCCTCGACGGCGGCGTCCAGGTCGGCGTCCGCCAGGATGATGTTCGGGCTCTTGCCCCCGAGTTCGAGGGTGACGCGTTTGAGGTTGGTCCGCCCCGCCGCCTGCATGATGAGTTTGCCCACTTCGGTCGAGCCCGTGAAGGCGACTTTGTCCACATCCATGTGTTCGGCAATGGCCGCGCCGGCCGTTTCCCCATAGCCGGGCACTATGTTCACCACGCCCGGCGGGAAGCCCGCCTCCAGGGCCAATTCGCCCACGCGCAATGCCGACAGCGGCGTTTGTTCGGCCGGTTTCAACACGATGGTGCAACCGGCGGCAAGTGCCGGCCCCCATTTCCACGCCTGCATAAGCAGTGGGAAATTCCACGGGATGATTTGCCCGACGACCCCGACCGGTTCGTGGCGGGTGTAGGTGAAATAAGGTCCGTTGACCGGAATGGTCTGGCCTTCATTTTTGTCCGCCCAACCGGCATAATAACGATAGCAGTCGAGCACCAGCGGCAGATCCGCGTTGCGGCTGTCCCTGATGGGTTTGCCATTGTCCAGCGTTTCGAGCGCGGCGAGTTCGTCCGCGTTGTGCTCGATGAGGTCCGCCAGCCGGTAAAGCAGACGGCCGCGCTCGCGTGCGTTCATGCGCCGCCAAGGCCCTTCCTCGAAGGCTCTGCGGGCGGCTTTCACGGCGAGATTCACATCGGCCTGGTCGCCTTCCGCCACCTGGGCGATGATCTCCCCGGTGGCGGGGTTGAACGTCGGGAAGGTTCGTCCGCTGGCGGAATCAATCCACCGGCCGTCAACCAGCATTTTCGTTTGCCGGGCGCTTGCCGGGGGAGCGGCCGGCCGGCGATGGGACGGCGCAGGCTTTTGGGTGGCGCGCCTCGCCGAAACCCGCCGTCGCCCATTGGTTGCCGACCGGTGCGGGGCAATGTTCATGGTCTTCATAATATCCTTTCTTCGTTAATGGCCGTGGAATGAAAATGGCCAGATGCTAATTCGTTGTTCAACATAACCTAATCCCGGTGCGCAGTCATGCAACTTGGAAATTGGCACCCGCCAACCGGCGGTCAAACCAGAACCGCTCCCATTGACAACGCTAGACGGGACGGCGGAGCTCCAATTTTACGGCTTTGCTTCCGCGCGACCGTTGAAGGTTATGAACTGGGGGATGTCCCCCCCAACGGCCCGCTGCGCGCGGAACTCGAGGGCCTTCCCTTGCCTGAGTTGGTCGCCAGACTTGAGAAGTCCGACCCGCACGCCGCCGGACGCATTGATAAAAGCAACCGGCGCCGCCTCCTACGGGCCATCGAAATCGCCGCCGGCGGCCGCGCGCACGCCGCCGCCCACCAACGCGCCCCGCGCTACGACTGCCTGCAAAGAGCGATGAACAGCTTTAAACGCAAATTCCTGAATTTGACTTGGCCGATTATTGCGAATTCACGTAGGGGAACAATATCAACGCATCGCGTCGCGCGCGTGCTACAGGCTTGACCGGCGACGCCCCTTCGCCGAAGCTGCCCGTGCTGCGCTTTATGCCGGCTAATGATTTATGATGATTCTACGATACTCGATGCTGGCAGGGGTGAGCCTGTGCCTGTTGGCTTGCAACCAGACAACCCAAGCCGCCGGCGATGATCATGCCAGCACAAATGTTCCCAGCGCAGCCGCGGCGCCGGCAACCTCCGGTGCAATGACAACCACCGCCAGCGGCTTGAAGTATCAGGTCTTGAAACATGGCGAAGGGACGGTTTCGCCCAAGGCCACGGACACGGTGAAAGTACATTACGAAGGCAAATTGCTCGATGGAACAGTGTTTGACAGTTCCATCGCCCGCGGCCAGCCAGTCAGCTTTCCTCTGAACCGGGTCATCCCCGGCTGGACGGAAGGCCTGCAACTGATGAAAGTGGGCGACAAGTTTAAGTTCGAGATTCCGCCGAACCTGGCTTACGGCGCGAATAGCCCCAGCCCGGCGATCCCGCCGAACAGCACGCTCATCTTCGAGGTGGAGTTGCTGGGCATTGAATAAAATTCCCCTTTCGCCCTCCGCTAGCGGGTTTGCTAATCTGCGCGCATGCTTTCAAAAGTTTGCTCGGCGTCTATGAAGGACAATAGATCGATTTTGAATGGTTTAATCTCTCCTGTTGTATCGTATGCCCGGTCCTTCACCGCTTCTGCGTGGCTGGCAATCAGCTTTGCTGTCATAATGTTTGCGTTTAGTGCTTTTGCAGATCAGACCAAGGCAAACAACAACACCGCCTTGCAATTGGGTGGCAGTTGGGTCAGCGGCACGGCTCCCGGCGGTGGTGATAATGCCATCTGGAACTCGACCGTGTCCACCGCCGCTGATTGCACCAACACTTTGGACAGTGCCGTGACCTGGAATGGTATTGTCGTGGCCAATCCAGCCGCGCCCGTCAGCATCGACGGCAGCACCACCCTGACGCTTAACAATGGTATCAACCTGGCCGGCGCCACCAGGAACCTGATCCTTAACTGCGGCACGATCGCCGTGGTCTCCTCTCAGACGTGGACTGTGGCTTCTGGCATGACAGTGACGACGGGCAGTGCCAGCAGCGCGGGTTCCGTCAATGCCGCCAACAACTTCGTTAGGCTGGTCGGCGGCGGCACTTGGATCATGAGTGGCACGGGCGACAACGGCAGCTTGGGTGTCACGCTCAGCGCCGGCATGTTGGAGTTGAACAAGGCAAGCAGCAGCGGCGCGCACGCCATCGGCGGCCCCGGATTGTCGGTGAACAGCGGCGCCACCGTCCAGCTCACCGGCACAGGGGGAGATCAGATTTATGATGGCGCCAGCGTTACGGACAACGGCACCCTGGACTTGTATGGGAACAGCGAAACCATCAACGGCCTCAACGGCTCCGGCACCGTGACTACCACCCTGAGCAACGGCACGCCGACTTTGACGCTGGGCGGCATGGGTGCCGGTGGCACCTTCACCGGCACGATCGAGGCGGGTAACAGTGGTTCTATCACACTGACCACCAGCAATGTCCAATCCGTGTCGTCCGTCTCCCGCGGCAGCGCCACCGCCGGGCCGTTCATCAATGTCAATGCGGGCACCCTGACTTTGAACGGCACCTCGGACAACGCTTACGCGTCGGCAACCGTCGCCAGCGGGGCAACCTTGCTGTTGGCCAAGGCCTCCAGTTCCAGCGCGCATGCCATTGGCGGCGGTGGATTGACGATCAATAGTGGAGGCCTGGTCCGGATTACCGGCACGGGTGGGGACCAAATCTCTGACAGTTCCGGCGTTGCCAGCAGTGGCACTTTCGACCTGAACGGCAATTCGGAAACGGTTGCCTCACTTTCTTTCAGCGGGGGAACATTGCAAAATTCTTCCAGCACCACCGCGAGCTTGACGGACCGCGGAAGCCTGACCATGAACGGCAATGTCACGGTGAATGAACCCAAAGCCACCGTGGGAACCACCGTGATATTGCAATATGCTGGAACTCGGAGCGGGTCGGGCAGTTTTGTGGCGGGCAGTTTGCCGGCGGGGGCGACCGTGATTGACAACACCACGGCCCAAACCGTCAGCGTGGTGAATGAGAGCAGTTCAACCTTCCCGCAGGTGCTTGTTCCGACCTTAAACACCAATGAAATGATCGTGGCGGCAACGACGCCGCAGGAATATGGCGCCAAGGGGGATGGGATCACGGACGACAGCGCGGCATTTCAGGCGGCGATGAATGCGGTTTATAATTCGGGCGGCAACGGCGGGGGGGTGGTATATATGCCGCCGGCCAATTATGCCTTTGCCAACCCCGTGACCATTCCCACTGGAGTGACGCTGCAAGGCGACTGGCAGGATTGGACGCTAGGCACCAGCGGATTGGTGGGAACAACGATCAAGGTTTATTGTGGAGCCGGGAGTACCAACAACGAGCCGTTTATCACCATGGGCCAGAATGCGGCCCTTAAAGACGTCAATATCTGGTATCCGGACCAGAATCCGAGCAGCATCACTCCCTATCCCTTCACAATCGCGCTGGTTGGTAACAATTGTGTGGTTCAAAATGTGGCGCTGGTCAATTCGTATCTGGGCATACAGGCCAATGGAGGCGCCGAATGGATTTTGTCCACGGTGATTGGCACCCCGCTCTCTTTGGGATTATGGGCCGATGGACTCTACGATATTTGCCAGACCGAGGACATCCGCTTCTCACCGGCAGCGTGGGCCAACTCGGGATTGACCAATGCGCCGACGGCGGGGGGGGCCTACGCGGCGTGGATGATGGCGAACGGCACAGGCATGCAAATCTTCCGCGCGGACGGAGTGATCAACGTCCACACGACGATCAGCGGCTACAATCTCGGTCTGGATTTTGAACAGAGTGCCAATGGGAATTCGGGGTGCGCCTTTTACGATGGTTGTGTGACCAATTGCAACATCGCCGTACAGGCGACCACGGAACAGAATGCGGGCGGCCTCGAGTTCTCCGATTGCACGCTGATCGGCGGCATGGCCATCAATGCCAATGTGAGCACCAACAACTCCACGATTCATTGCAGCCATTGCACCATCATCGGAACCAATGGCACGGCGGTCTATGGCACTGGAGCCAACTGGAGTTCGGTCATGGCCTTTCAAGACTGTGTCATTTCCAACCTGCTCGACCTGGCCGGTCCCGGTGTTTTCAACCTGGTGGACTGTAGTTTGAACGGCAGCACGCAATGCGTGATGAGCGCCAGCGCGACCCGCGCAGCCTTTACGGGCTGCACGTTCAGTCCCGCGCAAAAGATCATAAACAATGGCCGGGCGGGCAATTTGATCGTGAACAGCCGGTCGCCCCTCACGAACGCCATGCCGGCGGTCAATTGGACGAATGTGATCAACAATTATGTGTCACGGCAGCCGGCCTCGGCGACACTTTATGTGGCCACCGGGTATGGTGCCACCGGCAACGGCGCGACCGACGACACGGCGGCGATCAACAGGGCGTTGGCGTCAGCGGGAAATAACGGGGGTGGCATCGTTTATCTGCCGCCTGGGAACTATCATACCACCAACACATTGAATGTGCCCAGCGGGGTGGAGCTGCGCGGGGCGTATGAACTGCGACACGGCACTTGGGGAGGCAATGACGGCATTGAAAAGGGTTCCATCATTGATCCCTACGGCGGACAGGGGACGACCAGCGGGCCGCCGGCGGTGGCCCTGGCCGCCAATTCCGGGCTGGTGGGCATGACCTTCAACTATCCGAACCAGACTTATGACATTCCCTTCCCGCCGACCATCCAGGGCCAGGGGGCGAATGTCTATATCATCGGCGTGCAATGCGCCGAACCGTGGATCTACGTGGATTTGGACACCTACACCTGCACGAACCATTTTCTCTACATGGTGGATGGCTGGGCGCTGAATACCTGGGTGCGGGCGGGCAACGGCTCCGCCGGCACGATTGCTGACACGCACGGCAATCCGACCTACTGGGTTGACAATCCCGGCGGGCAGAACCAGATGAACTGGGACATCGCCACCGGGCTTGTGTTTACCAACGCGCAAACCTATGTCCTGGGCAATTGCACGGAATTGTTTGTAAAGGTTTTCTCTTACGGCGAAAAAACCTTCATGCACTGCAGTTCGGAGGGCGGGGTGGGCCCGAGCGTGACGGCCATTAGCGCGATGTGCGACGGCACCTATCAGTCCTACTTATTTGACGCGACGGGGCCCTGCACGCTCACCAATGTCAACTCGGAATGGTGGTGCGCTTTCAACCAATTCACCAATTGGACCGCCTCTGCGGCCCTGATCAGCACGACCAACTTTACGGGCACGGCGCGCTTCTTGAACGTGCCGCTTTGGGGCGGGTCGCCGTTTGACTACGAGGTGAATGGCGGCGATATCGGCCTGGAGCTGGTGCAACTGCCACAAGCCGCCGGCGGGGTCCAGGTCAACGGCGGGGTGTTCCACCTGGTCAACGCGGGGATTCTCAACGGTGCTTCCAGTCCCTTTTTGGTGACCTATGGGATGGGCGCGGGGTTGCCGGGCATGACCAACGAATTCATCGGCTGTTACGCCTACAATGGATGTAATTATGGCATCGGCAATGTGACGAACCTCTATGCCATTTGGAACAACTATGCCCTGTCTTCCTACCAGTTGTCGAGTCTTGGCCCGGTTGTCCTCGGCGACTTCACCCCCAATGGCGCTTATCAGTTCCAACCGGCCGGCGCCCTGGCCTTTCTGGCTTATTCGGCAAATGGCATCAATTCCAGTGGCATAACCGTGCTGTTGACCGGCACGAATTTGTTGGGTCAGGGCTATGTGACAAATTACACCATCACAAATGGGCTCGGCGTTTTAGGGTCTTCCACCACTAAAGGCGTAAGTTTCCCGCTGGTAACCAACGCGGTTTATACGGCCGTCATGCGGGTCACTGATGTGAGCGGCAATTCGGCGACCAATACCGAATCTTTTGACACCATCAGCCCGGCTTTTACGTTTGAAGCGGAAGATTTTGATTACGACGGCGGAAATTACGTTAACAGCCCGCAAACCAATGCCTATGCCGGCCTGATCGGTGTCGCTGGAATCGATTACAGCAACGGGATTCCCGGTGAGGGCAGCGCCAGTTATCGTCCCCAGGGATTGGAGACCGAGCCAGCCGGCGACAAGCCGCGCCTGGCCTACGCCGCCGGGCTTCAGGACTTCGATGTTGGGTTTGCTAATACCGGAAATTGGGGAAATTACACCCGGTCTTTTCCGGCCGGGACTTACAACATCTATATGCGATCTGCCAGCGCCCTCAATCCAGAGGTTGACAGCGCCAGCCTGTACCTGGTAACCGCCGGACAGGGCACCCTTGACCAGACCACCAGTTTGCTGGGAACCTTTGCCAGCCCAAATACCGGGGGCTGGCAAACCTATGCGTGGGTTCCTTTGCTAAACGGTTCGGGCGGACTGGTTGATTTTACCGGTGGCTCGGTGCAGACCTTAAGAGTGAAGACCGTCCATGGCGACAATAACATAAACTTTTACCTATTGGTGGCGACCAATACTCAGGTGCCCTCGAGGTTCAATGCCGTGACCGAAAATCAGCCGGTCGTTCTTCAAGTGCTGGCACAACCAACTTCAGCGGGCCAAAACCTGACTCTTCAATGGCCGGTTTCGGCGACAACTCTCAGTCTCTATTATGCGGCCAGCCTGACACCGCCGGTGGTGTGGATACAAGTCACGAATGCAGTGGCGT
>JBEKZM010000039.1:0-47359 GCA_049509875.1 Verrucomicrobiota bacterium
GTACGCCAGGTGTCGAATTTGAGATAATACCCGAGACACAACCTCCTTGAACCACTATTTGCGCTAGGAATAAATTCGCGCCATAGTTCACCCCCGTACCTTGCAAATTGTACGAATTTGTTGAACCGCCACCGCCGCCACCGCCAGGCGGCGACGGCGGGCCGCTCTCCTCTTCGCTCATCGTCATTGTGCCTCCCGTCGCAGTTGTCGCGCTGTCCGATACGGAATTGTAATCATAATCTACATCATCCAGAAGAAAGCTGCCGTCGGCCAATTGCCAGCCCCCTACACCGATTAAGTCCCCGGGGAATGGCGGAAAATTTGGCTCCTGAAGGGACCAAAATGTCCCGCTACTTGGCAAATCGGTGACGGGAATTGTCGGCGTCGCATCAAGTGCGTTTACGACGACGCTCAACTGCTGATCCGAAAGCGAACCGAGGGAAAGAATGTTCGTCCCGCTCAGCCCAAGCGACTGAACCGTTACGGGGGGTGAAAGGGTGGCTGTCGTCTCTTGTGCTTGTCCGGCTTCCCAGCCGATTGCGGCGACGATTAAAAACCAAATTCCAATCTGACTTAATGCTCTCATAAATCTCGTTACCCGTTTACCAAATTCTCGTTTTAAAACCTGTTGCTCAAACTACTGCGAATCAAATAGATTCTCGTCCTTTGGAAGAAATTTCCAAGAAGTTTCGTGATGTTTTTTAAGTGACTCTGATGCGCCGTTTGCAGCCACCGCAAGAGCAATAAATGTTCAGTCCCAGAACAGTCAATCGATTTGCCCCTCTCGCGCACGCCTGCGGGCTTTTCCTCCTCCCCTTTTGAAAACCCGCCAACTTTCTTAACAATCTTGCCACTTTCGCCAGCGGATCACCTTTACTTCCTCTTGCTTTCCATACACGGTCCTCGTTTTGAATTCCGGCGGGTGCCGCAGACCGATTCACTCGCCGATGCCGTGAGCAAGAACAACAGCAAGCTCTACACCCTGTTTGTTGAAGCGTTACCCAAAGGCGGAACGTCCGAGCGGGTAGAGAAGATTTTTGATGGGGATAACCTGCATGGCCGGAACCCTAGCGAGCGGTCGGTTTGTGTCAAAACCGACTACCTGCCCCCTGCATGTGTTGAGGTCTTTTGGGAGGGACGTCCGCTGACCAAGCCGAAGGAGGTTGAGGCATTTACCCGGCTCTTTCTCAAGGCATGGGAAATGCTTCCCTTGGCTGAGCCGGAATTGCCGGAAGGGGAGGGAAGTCACGCCCCGGAACCGGCGGCGGAACTGTTTCCGACGCCCCAAAAAGACCCGGTCCCCAGGCCGGAGCCAAAACCGGAGCAGCCAAAGCAGGCTGAACCAGAACCCGTCAAAAAGCCCGCCACGCCCGAGAGCCCGAAGACTGCCGAGAAGCCGGAGGAAAAGGAATCCGTCCAGCCCGAGCCCGAACCGGAAATCCCGCCCGCCCGGATTGACCCCAAGCTTTTCACGGTTGCCGAGACGGGGCACCAATGGCCCGACGATATTCCGCTAATTGCCTGGGGTGAGGAAAATGCCCCCCATGTCTGGACGCTCAAAAATGCCTTTGAAGGCGTTTTGATCATGGGGGCGACCGGCAGTGGCAAAACGACCGGCAGCGGGGCGGCCATTGCGGAGGCATTTTTGCGTCAGGGTTTTGGCGGGCTCATCATGACCGTCAAAACCGACGAAGCTGAACGTTGGCAGCGGTTGTGCGAGTATTGCGGCAGAGCGGGAGATTTTATCCGCGTTTGTAGGGGAGGGGATTCCAAATTGAACGTACTGGCTTATGAGGCAGAAGCGACCGGACGGGGAACGGGGCTTTCAGAAAATCTCGTCGCCTTTTGCCGGACGCTCCTTTCGATCTCCAACCGCAATCAGGGACAGGGACTCAACGACCAGTTCTGGCAGACGGCCAGTGCCCAACTCCTTAACGCCACGTTCGACCTTTTTCTGTTGTCGGGTAGTCAGCCGACCTTTGACCGTCTTTCCGATTTCATTGCCGCCGCGCCAGCCGCGAACATCCCAAAGACCGAGGAAGCATGGCTCAAAGTACCCGCCTTTGGCGGCATTCTGGCACGGGCAAAAAAGCTGGCCGTCTCAATAGAAGACAAGCGCATCCTCAAACGCGCAACGGGCTACTGGTTTGACATCTACCCAGGCCTGGCTTCAAAGACCCGCACTTCAATCACATTGGGCGTCTATTCCATGCTGGATGCTTTCCGGGGCCGCGACATCCCGGATTTGATTTCTTCCGACACCAACATCACGCCGGAGAGCATCATGTCGGGGAAAATTGTCGTGTTGGACCTGCCCGTCAAGGAATTGGGCCAGACCGGGCTTTTGGTGCAAAGCGCGTGGAAATATCTCTTCCAGACCGCCCTTGAACGGCATTCCCGTTCCGGGGACCCGCGCCGCCGGCCTGTTTTTCTGTGGGAGGACGAGGGGCAGTATTTCTTTTCTGAACACGACCACCATTTCCAAGCCACCGCCAGAAGCGCCCGCGTCTGCCACGTCGTCCTGTCGCAGAATGTTCATAATTTTTACATGGAATTCGGCAGGAACGGACATGAAGCCGCCAACAGCGTCTTTGGAAATCTCAACACCAAGATTTTCCATGCCAACAGCGACCCGGAGACGAACCAATGGGCCGCGACGCATTTCGGACAGGAATTGCGGACGCGTGTTTCCATTAGCCACAACCCGCCGCCGCGAAGGCCCGCATCTCAGGAGTTGTCCGACAGTTTTCTGGAGGCTTTGAACCCGCCCAGCAATGTTGGGGTGTCCACGCATGAACAATGGGAATACGCCGTCAGGCCGGAGGAGTTCAACTGTCTGCGTAACGGCGGGCCGGAAAACGAGTTTCTGGTGGACGCCTACATGACCTGGATTGGCACGACCGGACGCAACGAGAAGCATTTTACGCAAATAACCTTTAATCAGAATCCCAATCTATGAAAGCAATCGAAGATTTTGTCACAAAAAAACTTGGCGATGGCATCATCAAGGCAGCCAAGCAAATCTTCATGGTGGTCGTGATTTTTATATTCGCGTCTGCCGCCACAGCCACCGATCCCTATTTTCGCAAGAAACTCGGCGAGCGTTATTTCACTCCGGGCCGGGCGTTAATGAGCCTGATCGGTTGGATTGTCATAGCTGCCATTCCCGAATATTTATACCAGAGCCAGAACCAGAATGTGCCAACCAAGTATCTTGTCATCGGGGGGATCGCCATCTGGTCATACCTGATTATGGCCTTGATCCGCCTTGGCGGCATCCGAAAGCGGCGGTTTGCCGGTGAAGTCTGGCACTCCAAAAGCCGCGGGGAAAGCGTCTTTGGAAGCGAGAACGCCCTCCGCGACTTTGGCATTGAGATCGTGGTCACCGGTGTGCTGTGTCTTTTCTCCTATTATTGCGCGGCGTTTTTCGCGCTCTCAAGGATTATGGGCTATATGGCGGACGCTGCGGCCCGCGCCGAGTTTTACAACCGCTACCTGGATATCCAGGATGCCAAAATCGAGGCGGAGTGCATGGAAACTGCCCTGCGTGAAGGTCTCGCACCAGACCATACACTGGGAATCTTTAATCCATTGCCCAGGGGCTTTAAAGGTGAACACCGTGCCAACATTGCCCGTATCGTTGCCGCCGGGCAATTCGGCGCAGCAACGGCGAACGAAGCCCCATTCGCTCCGAATCCAGTATCCGCAACACCACAAGCACCATCAGCAGCCTTCAAGAACGCCAAGAAAGTCGCAGGTCAAGTCTTCCGCTGGACCTTGGGATCAAAGCGTTTTCTCGCCTTTTGTTTCGTCGTGCTTGTCGCCTTCGGTCTCTTCAAAGGCGGAATCTCTCTTTTCCACACGGTTCACTCAAAATGGAGTCAGCATGTGGCGTCCCGTTTAGCAGCCGCAGCCGCTCCAACACCTCAGCCTCGACCCGCACCTGTGGCGGTGGCTGCCGCAACCACGACCCAAGAAGCCCCGGCAGCCGAGCCCCAGAGCGTGGCGCCGGCGGTGGATGCCAGCGCAGTCACGCAAGCAGACCCGCAAACACAAACTCTTACGGGAAAACGGCAGGCGATTGCACAAACCAACGCCATGCTGACAAATCAAATCGCGCAACTGGCCCAATTTACTGCCGACTGCGAAGCCCGGCTGGGCACCAACGATACCAAGCTGCCCAGTTTCGTGGGTTCAGACGGGAAAATCTTGGCGTACAATCACAACAGCGCACGGAAGGCGGTTGAGACCGATTTGAAAACCGAGGCAGGTGTTTTGAATGGATTTCAGATAATACTGGGGGCTTATGCCTCCAAACCCGAGGAAGTCCCCCAATCCACCATTGAGCGCGTCACGAACTATTTGGCCAAAATGGAAAAGGCTCACGGGGACATCACACGCATCTTGGCCAACGATGACAAGAATTTTGCATTCCACCCCCGTTGACAACGGTGGCCAGTGATGAAATCAGAACTTCACCGATTGCAACATCCCGCAATTTTTTTGGCACAGCTAAATTTGATACTGTTTGCCATTTTTCGGGGCAAAACAGGTCTTCTTGAGGCCACAGGGGAGACAGAGAAAATTGACAATTCGATTGGGAGACAAGGGGATTCTCAATTAGTCCAAGTGAGGCCATTCCCCTGCGTTACTCCCAAAGCAAGCGCTCTACCAGGCTGAGCTACGCTCCGAACCAATTCCGGCAATGGCCTGGCGAACCAGCATCGCCGCCCGCCATCGCTCACGTATTCTGCCCATATCCGCAGCCAGGGCAAGCCCATTCGCCCGAATGCTGAGAGAACGCGCAATGGATACTGTTCTCGAATGGGCCCTGGAATGTTCCCAGAACCTGCCGACAAGAATGTCGGCGCCACATGGCGCAGGCGCTCGAGCCTGCGGGTCCAGGCGACATTCCAGTCGCCGGTTTCTCCGCCATGCCGCATAAAATCAGATTTAACCCAAACCATGGAATTCATTGGAGTCAAGCTGAGCGTCAAATCGATCCGTTGTTGAGCCCGTCCGTCGAAGTTGCTGAATCGGAATGACTGCAAAAGATGACCTATTATCTCTCAACCCACAAAACATAGGCGCAGAGTAAAATGGCTCTGCGCCTGTTTCGACCAACTCGCTCTCGTCGAAGCCGACTCGTTCAGCGGTCGGATCGTTTATTCGCGCGGCGTTCCATGAGCCGCCAAATGATTATTGTGTGCCTCCTGCGCCTGTGAAACTTGCTCCCTGGTCGGGGCTTGATGAGGCGCGCGGCCAGCCTCCACTTCTCTGCTCGATGGTTCCACCTTGATTCCGCCTTTACCGTTGAATGCGTGGTTCGGACCCTTGATTTCTTGAACCACAGTGCGGTCCACGTAGGTATTATGCACGATGGTGTGGTCCACCTTCGAGACGGCCGTGTTGTGCATGAACACGTGTCCGTCCCAACGTCCGCCGGTGAAACCTGAGCCGGGGTAGCCATTGCCATAATTGATGCCGCCGTAGAAGCCGACTTGCGGTCCCCAATACCCCTCATGCCAGGTGTACTTCCCGTGGATGAAGCCCCAATAACCCGGAGTCCAAAGGAGCCCTTCGCTGGGAGGGAGAACCCATTGTCCCGGCACCCAGTAGTAGCCATAATCGCCATATTGGTAGTAGCCGGGGGTCCAAATGTATCCATCGCCAGGACAGGCGGGCTGATCGAAAACGACAATGGGCGGCGGCGCGAGGTTTACCGTAAGCTGAATTCCGGCGAAGGCCCGCGCGCCAATGAAGGTCGCCAATACAAACATCAAAAATAATGTGAGCTTGTTTTTCATATTTGTGCTCTCCTCCCGGCCGGTTCACGTGAAACTGGGCAGAAGATTTTAATTTAATCGATGGTAATTTGCGTTTTGACGCCGCGCAATTCAGGAAGAATGGCTTTCAGCAGCGTGTCAACTTCCAGCAATTTTAGGCGTTTGCCAGCGCGCGTCAATGGCCCAATTTTCCGCGGGCAGGTCCCATGACGGACAGTGCACAAATAATATGTCTCCTGCCGGCTTCCAGCCGGTTGTTTCGGGCGTCCCGCCCGAAACGCAGGGCGGCCTTTCCGCACACTGCGTGGCGAATGTTCGTGAGATTGTCTCACG
Organism: Verrucomicrobiota bacterium; assembly: GCA_049509875.1. Taxonomy (GTDB): domain Bacteria; phylum Verrucomicrobiota; class Verrucomicrobiia; order Limisphaerales; family UBA11358; genus UBA11358. The sequence continues at coordinate 6,120 of JBEKZM010000039.1, forward strand.
CGCGAAATTCGGTGAGACGCCGAATTCAACAGGCTGGAAGCCTGTTCCACCCCGCTGGCTTCAGGCAAAAGAACCAAGCGCCTTATCGATCCGGGCAATGGCCTTTTCCTTCCCGATCACCTCCAGCAGGTGATACAGGCTGGGGCCGTTGGGATTGCCGGTGCAGGCCAGGCGCACGGGATGGACGAGCACGCGCACTTTGACGCCCAGTTCGGCCGCGACGGCCTTAAGCGCCGCCTCGATGGACGCGGCATCGAATTTTTCGAGCTGGCCAAAGGCGGCGCGGAGTTTCTCGACCCGCGGCCGGTTCTCCGCCACGAAACTATTTTGCGCGGCTTCGGCATCGTAGGCGAAGTCGTCCTTGAAATAAAAGCCGCCGTAGGCCGGCAATTCGGAGAACGTCTTGATCTTGCCCTTGCAGGTATCGAGCGCGGCCTTGACGTAATGCATGTCGAACCGGTTCGTGTCGATGCCCGCCTTGCCGAGGGCGTGGACGGCGAGTTCGTAAAAGCGGTCGCTGGTCAATTCGCGGCAATATTCCCCTTGCAACCAGAGGAGCTTCTCGAAATCGAACCGGGCGTTATGACGGAGCACCTGGGAAAGGTCGAAGCGATCGACGACTTCGGCCAGGGAAAGCTTTTCGGTATTTTCCTTGGGCGACCAGCCCAGGAGGCACAGGTAATTGTTCACCGCCTCGGGCAGGAAGCCCTCGTCCAAATAGGTGGCCAACGACGCGCCGCGGTCGCGCTTGCTCATTTTGCTGCCGTCGGCGTTCAAGATGAGCGGGATGTGCGCGTACTTGGGCGGCTCCACGCCAAAGGCACGAAAGAGCGCGATGTGCTTGGCGGTGTTGCTCAAATGGTCTTCGCCGCGGATGACGTGCGTGATGCCCATTTCCAGATCGTCGATCACGTTGACGAGATGAAACACCGGCTCGCCGTCGCCGCGGACGATGACAAAATCCGGGTCGGCCTCCTCGCGGTCGGTGAGCTTGCGGAGGACGTCGCCGACGACGAGGTCGGGAATAAGAATTGGCGCGCGCTGCATCTTGAACTTGACGGCGCCCTCGTGCTCGTAGGCGAGGCCATGCGAGAGCAGCGCCTCGACGCGGCGCTGATAATTCTCCTTTCGCTGCGACTGAAAATACGGTCCGCGGTCGCCTTTGCAGGGGCCGGTGGCATCGGGCGTGAGCGGGCCCTCATCCCAGTTCAACCCCAGCCAGCGCAGGCCCTGGAGGATGACGTTGACGGCTTCCTGAGTGTTGCGGGCGGCGTCAGTGTCCTCGATGCGCAGCACAAACGCGCCGCCGGTGTGGCGGGCATAAAGCCAGTTAAACAAAGCCGTGCGCGCCCCGCCGATGTGCAAAAAGCCGGTGGGCGATGGCGCAAAACGAACGCGAATTTTCATAGGCAAATATTAACCAAATCATTTCCGGTTCAGCAACTCGGCCAGGTGGATGGTTTTCAACGGGCTGCCCTGTCGCGAGAGCAAGCCTTGAATATGCAGGAGGCAACTGGAATCTCCCGAGACGATGTACTCCGCGCCGGTTTCGGCCGCATTGGCGCATTTGACCTCGCCCATGGCGGTGGAGATCATGGGAAATTTGGCGGCAAAGGTGCCGCCAAAGCCGCAGCAGACTTCCTCCGACATCTCGACCAGTTCCAGCCCGGCTACCCGGGACAGCAAGGCGCGCGGGGCGGACTTAATGCCCAGCTCGCGCAGGCCGTGACAGCCGTCATGATACGTGACCTTATGCGGAAAGCTTGCGCCCAAATCGGTCGCGTGGAGCCGGTTGACGAGGAAATCAGAGAATTCCCAGGTGCGCGCGGAGACCTGTCTGGCCAGTGCCGCGTGACGGGTGCCGGCGAAGAGATCGGGATAGAAATTCTTGACCATGGCGCCGCAGGAACCCGAACCGATAACCACCGCTTCGGCGTCCTGCAACTGTTGCAGCACCGGCACGGCAATGGCCCGGGCTTCGTCCCAGTAACCGGAATTGAAGGGCGGCTGGCCGCAACAGGCAATTGCCTCCGGGCACACCACCGCATGGCCCAGCCGTTCCAGAATTTCGACCATGCTGATGCCGGTGCGCGGATACAGCGCATCAACAAAGCAGGGAATGAACAGCGTGACGGTCATGAGCGGCAAATGAACGGCAATTTAAAGGCGCCATTTTTCATCCGCCGGACGGCCGTGTCAAAGGAATAGCAAATTGGTTTTTTCACTTCTCGACAGGGGAGGATTGGGGCAGGATGTGTGGGCACATGTATTTCGGAAAAAAGATCGTCGTGGTCATGCCCGCGTACAACGCGGCCAAGACCGTCACCATGACGGTGGACGAAGTCATGCAGCAGGGAATCGTGGACGAGATCATCCTGGTGGATGACCGGAGCCGGGATGACACCGTGAAGGTGGCGTCGTCACTGCTCGGGGTACGGGTGCATGTGCATGAAACCAACAAGGGTTACGGCGCCAACCAAAAGACGTGCTACCGGCTGGCTCTGGAGGCGGGGGCGGACATCGTCATCATGGTTCACCCGGATTATCAATACACACCAAAGCTGATTCCGGCAATGGCATCCATCGTCGCCAACGACCTGCACCAGTGCGTGCTGGCGAGCCGCATCCTGGGCGGGTACTCGCTGCAAGGCGGGATGCCCGGCTGGAAATATGTGGCGAACCGGATCTTGACGGCGGCGGAAAATATTTTGCTCGGCGCCAAACTGTCCGAATATCACACCGGCTACCGCGCGTTCTCCCGGACTTTGCTGAAGACGGTGGAGCCGAATCTGGCCGCGAATTCGGATGATTTCGTTTTTGACAACCAGATGATCGCGCAGATTCTGTGGCACGGCTTCACGATTGGCGAGGTAAGCTGCCCGACGAAGTATTTCAAGGAGGCGTCCTCCATCAATTTCCGGCGCAGTTGCAAATACGGCTTCGGCTGCCTGAGCGTCGGGTCGCAATTCCGGTTGGCGAAGCTGGGTTTGGCGAAGCCCCGGCTGTTTTTTCCCTGAATTCCAAAAACACAGCGAGCGGCGCCCGGATTAGCGCCGCTCGCTGTGGATTCAATCGGAAAGCCTACTTGAGGGAGAGCGCCAGGCGCGATTTTTTCCGGTTGGCAGCCGTCCGGGCGATGACCCCGGATTTGACGGCCTTGTCGAAGGCGGAATGGACGCCGGAAAGGAGCTTGGCGGCGTCCTCCTTTTTGCCGGCGACCACGGTGGCGCGAAATTCCTTCTCGGCGCGGCGCAGGCGGGATCGGACGGCGCTGTTATGGAGCTGCTTGCGTTTGCTGTTGCGCATCCGGCGTTCGGCTGACTTCGTATTGGGCATAAATTCGTTAAATATTTGCTAAAGAGCCGGTGAAACTAACCAATTGGGGCGGAAAGTCAATGCTGAAATATTGCGTCCGTTCTTTACTTTTGGCAGCCGGACTGCTTGTTTAAATTCAACTGATTGACCACGGCAATGGAAATACGCAATGGAAGCCACGCCTTGGATCCGCCGCTGCGCATCCTGCATCTGGAGGACAACCCGGCGGACACGGTGCTCGTACGCGATCAGTTCGCCAATGACGAATTGGCGGCCGACGTGCGCAACGTGGCGACGCGGGAAGAGTTCATCCGGGCGCTGGAAGAAGGCCACTGGGACCTGGTGATAGCCGATTATAAGATCCCTGGTTATAACGGCTTGGACGCCCTCAAGCGCGTGCGAAAGACGTGCCCAAACCTGCCGTTCATCCTCATGTCCGGCACGATCGGGGAACAGGCAGCGATCGAGAGTTTGAAGGCCGGGGCGACGGATTACATCCTGAAGCAAAAGCGCGACCGGCTGCCGGCGGCCGTCCGGCGGGCGGTGGCTGAAGCGGCCGAGCGGACCCGGCGCGAGGCGGCCGAGGAGGACCTGCGCCGCAGCGAGAAACACTACCGTCTACTGTTTGAAGGCAATCCGCATCCCATGTGGGTTTTCGACCTGGAATCGCTGGCCATTCTGGAGGTCAATCATGCGGCCACGCAACATTATGGCTACAGCCGGGAAGAATTTCTGCAAATGACGCTGCCGGATTTGCGGGCCCAAGACGCCCCGGCACGCAAACAACCGTCACCCGCCGACCTCAAGGCCCAGGGACTCGTCTGGCGCCACCGCCGCAAGAATGGCGGTGAAATGGACATGGAGGTGATCTGGTCACCACTGGCTTTTCAGGGCAAGCTCGCGGCGCTCACGCTGGCGACGGATGTGACTGCACGCCGCCGGGTTTCGCAACGAAATCTGGTATTCGGCCAGCTCAGCCACAATCTTAGCGCGGTGACGACCGCGGCCGAGGCGGCGCTGTTCATCTGTGAGGCGGCGGACGAGCTGTTTCACTGGGATGATTTTGCGCTGGACCTGTATTCGGCGGAACGCGACGAGGTGGTGTCGCTGCTGACCATCACCACGATTGAAGGCCAGCGGGTGGAGATTCCCGCGTCGCCGCAGCCAAAGGTCGCCAACGCCCTGGTGCAACGCGTCATCAGCCGCGGCGCCGAACTCGTCACCGCGGAGGAAACGGGCGACAAAGACGGGACCACAATCCTGGCGCCAATCCGCAAGGGTGACCGGGTGATCGGCGTTCTGTTCATCCAACGGCGGCAGTCGCACAGTTATGCGGCACGCGACGCGGAGACATTGCAGACGCTCGCCAACGCGTGCGGCGGAGCCCTGCAACGCGTCCAGGTGGAGGAGGAATTGCGCCAAAGCCAGCGGCGGTTTCGGGACCTGTTTGAAAATTCGCCGGACGCCATTTTTGTCGAGGACCTCGAGGGCCGGGTGCTGGACGTGAACCGCGGCGCCTGTTTGCTGCACGGCCTGACGCGGGAGGAATTGGTGGGCAGCAAAGCGATCGACCGCCTGGTGCCGGCCGGCCGCCGCCCGGCGGCCCGCGAGGAATTCAAGAAACTGGCGGCGGGGCAGCTTTCGTGGATTGAGAGCGAAAGCGCGCGCGCAGACGGCCGGTCCGTGCCGGTGGAGATTCGCACAGTGCGGGTGGACTATGACGGCAAGCCTGCCCTGCTCTTTCACGTGCGGGACATCACCGAACGGCGGGCCGCGGAGATGGCCCTGCGCAGCTCCGAGACCCTGTTTCGCTCGGTGTGGGAAAATTCCGTGGATGGCATGCGGCTCACGGATGAAAACGGCACGGTCATCGCCGCCAATGAGGCCTTTTGCCGGCTGGTCGGCCTGCCGCGCGAGCATTTGGAAGGAAAACCATTTACCGTGGTGTATTCCGCCCAACTGGACTGGGACGAAATGCTGCGGCAGCATTGCGAGCGCTTCCAAGCCGGCATCATTCGTGAGAAGCGGGAATATCAGCGCATCCTGCATGACCATCGCGCGGTGATTTTTGAAATCACGGATTCGTATGTCGAATCGGGCGGCAAGCCGCGCCTGCTGCTCAGCCTGTTCCGGGATGCCACCTCGCACCGGCGGCTGGAGGAACAGCTCCGGCAATCACAAAAAATGGAGGCCATCGGCCAGCTCGCCGGCGGCATCGCGCACGATTTCAACAATATCCTGACGATCATTCTCGGCCACGCCACGCTGCTGACGATGGGCCATCTGGATCCCAAAGCGCTGGTTTCCGCCCAGCAGATCAAGCAGGCCTCGGAGCGCGCCGCGGGCCTTACCCGCCAGCTGCTCGCCTTCGGGCGCAAGCAAATCTTCAATCCGCGCCCGTTGGACCTCAACCGGGTCGTGGGCAAGATGAACGATTTGCTGGCGCGACTGCTGGGCGAGGATATTGCGCTGCAGATCGACTTGAGCCGCCAGCCGGCAATCATTTCGGCCGACGTGAGCATGCTCGAACAGATTTTGCTGAACCTGTCGGTGAATTCGCGGGACGCCATGCCGCGCGGGGGCCGGATGGCCATTCGCATAGAGGAGGAGGACGTGGGCGGGGAGCACACGGAGCGGGTGGCCGAGGCGCGGGCGGGCAAATTCATCCGCCTGAGCCACGCCGATACCGGCGATGGCATCCCGCCGGAAAATTTGCCGCGCATTTTTGAACCGTTTTTCACCACCAAGGAACTCGGGAAAGGCACCGGCCTGGGCCTGGCCACGGTTTTCGGCATCGTGAAACAGCACGAGGGCTGGGTGGAGGTGGAAAGCGAGCTGGGCCGGGGCACGACCTTTCACATTTATTTTCCGGCCGCCGCGGAGGCCGCCGCGGAGGCGGAGCCGACGGAAACGCAGTTTCATGCACGCAAGGGCACGGAGACCATCCTGGTGGTGGAAGACGAAAGAGACCTGCGCGAGATTGTCACGCGGACGCTCAATCTCAACGGCTACCGCGTCTTTCAGGCGGTGGACGGCCAGAACGCGGTGCAAATCTGGGCGGAATACAAGAACGATATCGACCTTCTGTTTACCGACATCATCATGCCCGGCGGGATCAACGGGCGCGAACTGGCGGACCGTTTGTGGACGGAGAAACCGGAGCTTAAAGTCATTTTCTCCAGCGGCTACGGCGCCGACGCGCTGGGCAAAAACTTCAAATTGGATCCCAAGTTGAATTATTTGCAAAAGCCCTACCTGCCGCAGACGCTGTCCCGCGTCATCCGCCGCTGCCTGGACGGGGAGAACATCGGCTAGTCCGGGTCCCTGATTTATTGTTTGCCCAAAGCCGCCTCCATTTGCAAACTCCGTGCGAAAAGATTTAAAAATGATCATTGCGCCTTCACTGCTGGCTTCCGATTTCACCCGTTTTGGCAGGGAAGCCGAGCGCGCCGAGCGCGCCGGGGCCGACTGGCTGCACCTGGACATCATGGACGGCCATTTTGTGCCCAACATATCGTTTGGGCCGGAGGTCGTTGCGGCGGTGCGTCCGCACGCCAGGAAGCTGTTTTTCGATGTGCATCTGATGTGCAGCCGGCCGGAAATCCTGCTGGAGCCATTCATCCAAGCTGGCGCGGAACAGCTCATTGTTCACGTTGAACTGGGCGAGCGCGTCTCGCCGTTGCTGTGGAAGATCCGGTCGTTGGGCAGAAAAGTGGGCCTGGCTGTCAATCCCCCCACGGCCATCGCTGAGGCGCAGCCTTACCTCGACCAGATTGACTCGCTGCTGGTGATGACGGTAAATCCAGGTTTCGGGGGCCAGAGTTTCATTCATGAATGCCTGCCAAAAGTCCAGCAGGCCGACGCGTGGCGCCGGCAGGGCCGGCTAAAATACCGCCTGGAAGTGGACGGCGGGATCAACCATGACACGGCGGCCGACTGCGCCCGCGCCGGGGCGGACACCTTTGTGGCTGGCACCGCCCTGTATCACCAGCACAACATGGGCGCGGCCATCAAGAAAATGCGCAAGATCGCCCACGATAATGATCCGTCGCTGGCGGATTTGAAAGTGTAGCGCAAAAGCGATCGATTCAGCGGCCTAGGCCGCCGCCTCCAATTGCAGCTCCACGGCCGTTTCCTGCCAGTCATTCAAACGATCGGCCACGCCGATCTCAACAAGATAGTCACGATTCAAAGGCCCGCCGCCGGCTTCATGGAGAAACGCATTGGCGACGTGGACGGCGGTAAGGGCGCTGCATTGCTTGAGGTCGCTGCGCCGGGGTGCATGATGAAAGGCGACGGCTTCCACAATTGACGCGGGCAGTCCCCACAGGCCGAACAGGTACGCCGCCAGGCCGGCGTGGTCCGCGCCGAACACCGCCTGTTCCGCTTCCGCTAGCGGAATATTTTCCCGGGCGGCGAGTTCGAGGGCCTCGCCAAATTCCACGGGCAGGCTGTCGGCCAACATGAGCTTGCCGACGTCATGCAACATGCCGGCGGTGAAGGCGTCTTCGGCGTCGGCCACGGCGGCACGTTCGCGCCGCAGAATGGTCCGGGCAAGGTCCGCGCATTTCATCAAATGGGTCCACAGGGCGTCGGCGGAGAATTTTTTGGCGCGACCGGGGGCATATCGGCCGTACACCTGGGCTGAGAGGACCAGCGACCGGACGGTGCTGACGCCCAGTTGCTGCACCGCCTCCGCGGCGTCGCTGACCCGTTCGCCGAGGCCGACGGCGGCGGAATTGGCCACCTGCAAAATTTTGGCCGTGATGGCCGGATCTTGAGCGACGAGGTCGGCGATGCCTTGGATGGAGGAATGGGGCGACTCGACCTCGCGCATAATATCCAGGTACAACGTGGGGAAACTCGGCAGGCTGTGCATTTTCCCGGCCAGCCCGCGAAGTTTTTCGTCCTTGAGGTAGGCATCCAGGCTGCCGATGCGCGCGAGGGTGGCGCGGAGCGCCTTGGCATCAAATGGCTTGGGAATGAAAAGGTGCGTGCAGTTCAACGAATCCGCCGCCTCCGCCTGATCGGCAAAGCCGGAGATGATGATGCGGGAAGATTGCGGATGAAGATTGCGGACCTGGGTAAGCAATTCAATGCCGTTCATGCCGGGCATCTGCATGTCGGAAACCACCACGTCGAAGGCCCTCTGGTGGAGCATTTTGAGCGCCGTCTCGCCATTCGGTGCCAGGCTGGTCTGCCACTGATCCCCTTCGGCCGCGAGCATGACACCATAGAGCTCGAGCAGTAACTCATTGTCTTCGACGAACAGAATTCTCTTCATGGTCAACGCAACGCAAAGTTTAGGGATGCACGTGACCGAATGCAATCTGAACCAATCTAGCCGGCGGCCTGCCCCATCTGCCACCTCATCACCATCTGGCGCCAGTCGTTCAGACGATCAGCCACGCCGATTTGGGCAAGATATTCGCGGTTCAAACTCCCGCCGCCGGCGTCATTGAGAAACGCATTGGCCACGTGGACAGCGGTGAGGGCGCTGTATTGTTTGAGATCGCTCCGCTGCGGCCAATGATGAAAGGCCACGGTTTCCACGATGGACGCAGGCAGGCCCCACAGACCCAACAAATACGCCGCCAAGCCGGCATGGTCTGCGCCCAGCACCACTTGTTCCGCTTCGGTTTGCGGAATTTTTTCCCGGGCGGCTAATTCGAGGGCGGCGGCGAATTCTTCGGGCAGACTGTCAGCGAGCATGAGTTTGCCGATGTCATGCAAGATTCCCGCAGTGAAGGCCTCCCCGGCGTCGGCCGCCGGAGCGCCATCGTCACACATGATCGTCCGGGCCAGGTCGCCGCATCTCACCAAATGGTCCCAAAGCGCATCTGCCGAGAATCCTTTAACGCGACCAGGGGCGTAACGCGAATAGACCTGGGCCGAGAGCACCAGCGATCGGACGGTGGTCATGCCCAGGCGTTGCACGGCCTCGGCCGGATCGCGCACGCGTTCCGCCAGACCGACGCCGGCGGAGTTGGCCACCTGCAATATTTTTGCCGTGATGGCGGGTTCCCGGGACACGATACTGGCAATCCCTTGGATCGAGGAATGGGGCGACTCGGTTTCGCTCAGGATATCCAGGTACAACGTGGGGAAGCTCGGCAGATTGCGCATTTTCCCGGCCACTTTGCGAAGTTTGTCGTCCTGGAGGTAGGCGTCCAGACCGCCGATGCGCGCGAGCGCGGCCCGAAGCGTTTTCGCGTTAAAAGGCTTGGGAATGAAAAGATGCGTGCACTTCAACGAATCCGCCACTTCCGCCTGGTCGGCAAAGCCGGAGATGATGATGCGAGAAGTTTGCGGATGGAGCCGGCGGACTTCGGTGAGCAATTCTATGCCGCCCACGCCGGGCATCTGCAAGTCGGACACGACCACATCAAAAACCGTCTGGTGGAGCAGCGCGAGCGCCGCCTGGCCGTTGGGCACCAGCGTGGTGTGCCACTGATCCCGTTCGCGGTCGAGCATGGTGCCATAAAGCTCCAGCAGCAATTCGTTGTCTTCGACGAACAGGATTTTTTTCATCTGGTTGCAATGCGGAGATTAGGAAAGCACGCGCCAGAATGCAATGGCTCCGCTTTCAGGATCAGGCCTCACGCTTTGCCTGAATCGTCACTTCAGCTCAGCCGCGACCTGCCCGCCCAGCAGAGCCGCCTCGGCGACGGGGCGCTGGGCGGAACCGCGCCTGACCCCGTCCTCGCGGAACGAAATCGCCCGCAGTAAGATCTGGCCACCGGAAATTTCCGCGAAAGCGCCGACCGGGCTTTGGCAGCCGCCGCCCATGCCGCGCAAAAAGGCGCGCTCGGCCGTCACGGCATAAAATGTGTCGAGATGGTTGAGCCGCTCACAAATTCTGGCGCTGCGCTCGTCGTCCGCCCGAGTCTCGATGCCAATGGCTCCCTGCCCCACGCAGGGAAGGATTTCATCCAACTCCAGCACCTTGGCCAGCAGGCCCTCGGGCAGTGCGTCGCCGCGGATGGTGCCGTCGGCATTGATCTTGAAATTCAGCCGCGTGATGCCCGCCAGGGCCAGGATGGTGGCGTCCAGTTCGCCGCGGTCAGCCACCTTTTGCATGCGCGTGGCCACGTTGCCGCGGATCTCCAGGATAATTAAATCCGGCCGCACCGCCAGCAGCGACATCTTCCGCCGGGTGCTGCTCGTGGCAATCGTGGCTCCCGGGGGCAGATCCTGAAGCTTGAGGTTCCGCCCGAAACCCCGCAAATTCGCCCGCTGCCTCGAAAACGCCGCGTCCCGGTAGATCAGCACGTCGCGCACGTCCTCGCGCCTGGGGGTGGCCGCCAGCACCAGGCCGGCGGGCAAATCCGTGGGCAGATCCTTCAGGCTGTGAACCGCCATATCCGCCTGGCCCTTGAGCAGCGCCACCTCAAGCTCCTTGGTGAACAAGCCCTTGGGCAGCGTCTCGGCCTTCTCACCCTGCTTGGCCATGGACGCCTTTTGGAATTTGTCGCCGGTGGTCTTGATGATTTTAAGCTCGAAGCCCAGGCCCGGGAAAGCGGCGCGGCATTGCGCGGCGATCAGGTTTGACTGCGCCAGCGCCAGCGCGCTGCCCCGGGTGCAAAGGATGATGGGCCTTTCAGTAGCCATTGTTTAACCACGAATTAACACAAATGAACTCGAATGAAAAGCAAACAACGAAACCGTTTTCACCGATTTTCCTCCGCGCCCGAACGCCGGAGCGATTCCAGCAAGGCCGCGACCTTCTCCGCAATGATCTGCTCGCACCGCGCGACTTCCTCCTGGCGCAATTTCAAATAGTCGTCGGCGATCCCTTGCAGGTCGTCCACGTTGTAGAGGTACACGTTTTCCAGCGCGTTGACGGCCGGATCTATGTCTCGCGGCACGGCGATGTCGATAAGCAGCAGCGGCCGGTGCCGGCGCCGCTTCATCAGCGGTTCCAGGCGGGCGCGATCCAGAATAGGCTGCCGGGCGGCGGTGCTGCTGATGGCGATGTCGATCCGCCCGAACTCCTCCGGCCATTGCTCGAAGGGGACGGTGCGGGCTCCCAATTCGGCCGCGAGGGCCGCGGCGCGCTCCGGCGAGCGATTGGTGACCGTGATCTGCCGGACGCCGCGCGATTGCAGGGCGCGCGCGGTCTTCTCGCTGGTTTCACCGGCGCCGATGACCAGCACTTCGTGGTCGGCCAGCGAAGTGAAGATTTTCTCCGCCAGCTCGACCGCTGCCGACATCACCGACACGCTGCCGCGCTGGATGTTCGTCTCGGTGCGGATGTGCTTGGCCACGTTGAAGGCGCGCTGGAACGCCCGATTCAGCAGGGCGCCGGTATGTTTGTGCGTGAAGGCCAGGTCATAGGCCTTCTTGAGCTGGCCGAAAATTTCCGTTTCGCCGATCACCATCGAATCCAGGCCCGACGCCACCCGGAAGAGATGCTGCAGGCTGAGCGGTTCGGCCAGCGTGTACAGCTCGTCGCCCAGCGCGCCATCATAGGCGTGATGGGCCACGAAAAATTTTTTGATCTCCGCAAAGGCACTTTCAGCGGGCAGCGGCGTGGCGGCGTAGATTTCGACGCGATTGCAGGTGGAGAGAACCACGCCTTCGGCGGCAATGCCGGCGCTGCGCAGTTCCTGCAGCGCGGCGGGCACGCCGGCGTCGGCAAACGCAAAGCGCTCCCGCAACTCCACGGGCGCCGAACGATGGCTCAGGCCGACAACGACGATGCTCATCGGCTGAAGGTGGCGGGGGACGCGCGACGCGTGACGGGGCGCCCGCAGCCGGCGCCAGACCTGGACCGCTGGCCGTTGATTGCCTTCAAAAACGCTTTCACGAGTGGTGCAATCCCGAAAAGAGGTTGGTGATCCAGAAGGTGAGCAGCAGGAAGGCAAAGGCCACAATGATGCCCACGGCAAAACGGCGCGCCGGGCGCGCAAAAAATTTGTGCGCCACCAGCGCTTCCAAATACACCAGCCAGAGCAGCGCCGACCAGAGCACCTTGGCGTCCGCGAAAAAGGAGACCCCTTCCTTGCGCGGCAACTGGCTGCCCGCCGCCAGTCCAATGGTCAACAGCGCGAACCCCACCATCGCCAGCCGCATGGCGACCAGCTCCAGCCGCTGGATCGACGGCAGCAGCGACAACAGGGCCCGCAGCTTATGGACCTTGAGATCATGTTGTTGGGCCAGGAACATGGCCGCCGCCACCGCCGCGAGACCGAAGGCGCCGTAAGCCTGCAAGATGGTGGCCGCATGCAGACTGCGCAGCGCCCCCGAGAACTCCGGATTCGGCCCCGGCGGCGGATCCAGCGCCGGCATCAACGCAAACACCCCGACGGCAAAAAGCACCGGCGAAGTGAAGGCGCACAGGAATTTGAGCCGCGGAAACAGGGAGTACCCCAGGCTCGCCAAACCTAGGGCCCACAGCAGAAAGGTGGTGGCCTCGTACAGGTTGTTGACCGGGCAGCTATGGAAGGTCAGGCCGCGTTTGGTCATGGCCAGTGTGTGCAGCGCCACGCCCGCGGCCAGGAGGGCATAATTCACCCAGTCATCCCGGCGAAACCCCTTCCGCCACAGGAAAACCGAGTAAATGGTGCTCAATCCATAAAAAACCACCGCCAGCAGAAAGCAATGTCGGTCAGTAAACCAAGCCATGCCGAGAGGTTAAGGCTAAAATCAAACCAGACAAGTGGTGAATAAGAGGGCGAGGCCTCAAAAACGAATTCAACGGGATAGGCAGCCAAACTTCACGAAGCTGCCCAGAAAGACCGCCAGCGACGCCAGCAGCAGCCAGGGACTGCCTTTCAGCAGTTCAACGATGCCCCAACCGATAAAGAAGGCGAAGAGCGCAAAAACGCCAATGGCCGCGAAAAATTTCATCGGCGTTGAATATAGCGTATCTAATCCGATTTGCAAGCGGTTCAAATACTCGGTAGTGCCTTAATCCGCGGAACGCGGCATTCAGGCCGCCTCAACGTCCCCTTGCACCCAGCCGTTGAAACGGGCTGAAGCCCGCGCTCCCCGCGCCAATTAAGACAGTGCCAGGCTTGGAACCGGGTTCCGGCTTCGCCGCCGAAAGTTTTTGGAGCCGGTTTTGAACCTTTTCCGGCCGGGCTTGTCCATCATTCGTCTGGCACCCGGAATTTGGGGATGGAGAGGGGGGTTTGCAACCGCCCGCCTCGAGCACCCACGGCAATTGGTATTCGGCATTGCCTTTTGCCCGGCAATCAGACAGACTAAAAGTCCTTTTCGCAAATTAAACATGAAAAAACTATTATTCACGATGTTATGTCTCGGCCTCGTCACGCCGCTCTTTGCGGACGGAACGAACCAACTGGCGGATGAGAAATCCCGCGTCAGCTACGCCATCGGCTTGAACCTGGGCCGCAGCTTTAAACAACAGGGAGTGGAGGTGGACATCGACACCCTGGGCCGCGCCATTCTGGACGTGCTGCAGGGCCGCAGCCAGTTGATGACGGAAGCCGAGGCCCGGGAAACCATCATGAGCTTCCAAAAGGAAATGCGCACCAAGACGCTGGCCAAGAACAAGGCCGCGGGCGAGGCGTTTCTGGCCACCAACAAGACGGCCCCCGGCGTCAAGCTATTGAGCGTCGCCCTGCCCAGCGGCCAAACCAGCGAAATGCAATATGTGGTGATCACCAACGGCACCGGCCCGTTGCCCTCGGCGACCGACCAGGTATCCGTCAATTATCGCGGCACGTTGCTCGACGGGACGGAATTCGACAGCTCCTACAAGCGCGGCAAACCGGCCACCTTCGGCGTGGGCAATGTGATCAAGGGCTGGACCGAGGCGTTGAAAATGATGCCGGTGGGTTCCAAATGGAAGCTCTTCATCCCGGCGGAACTTGCCTATGGCGAGGGCGGCCGCCCCGGCATTCCGCCGAACTCGATGTTGACTTTTGAAGTGGAGTTGCTGGCCATCGCGCCGCCGTCCGCCGCACCAGTCAAGCCCGGCGCGCCCGCGGCGCCGCTGACCAGCGACATCATCAAGGTGCCCAGCGCCGACGAACTGAAGAAGGGCGCCAAGATCGAAGTGATCAAGCCCGAAGACGTCCAAAAGGCCCAGCAACAACAACAGCAACCGCCTCAGTAGCCCCCCAGCCACCAGTGATTTCGGCAACGGCGGTGCTGCGGCACCGCCGTTGCGTTTTCCGGCAGGGTGGATTAGTTTTGAACGGCGGATGTCCGCGGTGGTCTTTTTTAAGATTATGAAAGCAAACAGAAGCTTGATCGGGGTTTCAGCGAGCTTGCTCATTCTTGCTTCCGGCTTGGTGGCCGTGCGCTTTGTCTCGCAGGCGGCGGAACCCCCGCCCCGCCTCCACGTGGACAGCACCCCCATCAATCGTGAACCCCAAACGGGCAACAGCTATTCGCCCATCATCAAGCGCGTCGCGCCCAGCGTGGTGAACATCTACTCGTCGCGGATCGTCCGGCAGCGGCTTTACAACCCGTTCACGGCCGATCCCTTTTTCCGCCGTTTCTTCGGCGCCCAGGACGATGACTCCGGTCGTGAAGTCACCAGCCGCGACAACTGGCTGGGTTCGGGCATGGTCGTCACGCCGGACGGCTATATCCTCACCGCCAATCACGTCGTGGAGGGGGCGGACGAAATCAAGGTGGGCATCAAGAATGACAGCACGATCTATTCGGCGAAGGTGATTGGCATGGACCCGCCCACCGACGTGGCCATCCTGAAAATTGACGCGAAGGATCTGCCGGCGGTCACCCTGGGCGACAGCGACCAGCTCGAAGTGGGCGACGTGGTGCTGGCGGTGGGCAATCCGTTCGGGATTGGCCAAACGGTGACGCGCGGAATAATCAGCGCGTTGGGGCGCAGCCTGAGCGATCCCGATGATGGGCGGTACCACTATCAGGATTTCATTCAAACGGACGCCGCCATCAACCAGGGCAATTCCGGCGGCGCCCTGGTGGACGCGGAAGGCCGGCTGATCGGCATCAATGACGCGATGATCAGCCCGAGCGGCGCCAGCGCCGGCATCGGCCTGGCCGTGCCGGTCAACATGGCGCGCAACGTGATGGAGGGCTTTCTGAGCCGCGGCAAGGTTTCGCGCGGCTACCTGGGCGTCGGCTCCCAGGATATCGACCCGGGGTTGGCCCGGGGATTCGGCGCCCCGAATGCCGACGGCGCGCTGGTGACCGAAGTCGCCAATGCCTCGCCGGCGGCCAGGGGCGGCTTGCTGCCGGGCGACGTCATCGTGGCCATCAACGGAAAGGAAATCGCGAGCGATGACAGTCTGCACGTCGTGATTTCGGAACTGGCGCCCGGCTCCAAGGCCACCGTGAAGGTGTACCGCAACGGCGCGCCCAAATCGTTTGTCGTCACCCTGACCGAACGGCCGGATCCCGAATCCAACGCCAGTCAGCCCGCGGCCAAATCCGACGACAACAACGTGGCGCCGCCCCGGGCCGATGCGCTGGACGGCGTCGAGGTCCAGGACTTGGACCGGCATCTCCGATTGCAATTGGGCGCGCCCCCAAGCGTCGCGGGAGCGCTGGTCATCCGCGTCAGCCGCACCTCGAATTCGTTTGAAGCGGGCCTGCGCCGCGGGGATGTCATCATGGAAGTCAACCATCAGCCCGTGGCCACCGCCAAGGAGGCTGAATCGTTGTGCAAGGCCGCCCGGACCGAGCAAATCGTGGTAAAGATCTGGCATCCCGAGTCCGGCGGCGAGGGTCGCGTGCGTTATCTGAGCGTGGACAATACCAAGCGGTAGCGGGGCGGTTGGCGCACGGCATCCACGCCGCTTCAGCTTCCTAAATCACCAGACCCTGGCGCACCGAAGCGGCAGCAACGCCGCGCGCCCCATAATCCACCCGTATTTATCCGTGCCCCCCCGTGTTTGGCGGCGATCGACTTTGCATCGATCCGGCTTTGACAAATCGCCGCCGCCGGGCAAATTCATTGCCGATGGCAGTTCATTACAAAGACTATTACGAAAGCCTGGGCGTGCCCCGCACCGCCAGCGCGGATGACATCAAGAAATCCTTCCGCAAACTCGCCCGCGAATTTCATCCGGACGTGGCCCAGGACAAGAAGAAGGCCGAGGAAAAGTTCAAGGAAATCAACGAAGCCTACGAGGTCCTTTCCGATCCCGACAAGCGCAAGAAGTTCGACGAGCTGGGCGCGCACTGGAAATCCGGCGCGGAATTCCGTCCCCCGCCGGGCTACGGCGGCTTTGGCGGCGGGCAGGCTTTTCGCGGCGGCCGGGCCGGTGCCCAGGAATTCCATTTCGGCGGCACCGGGTTCAGCGACTTTTTCGAGCAACTGTTTGGCGGGCGAATGCGCGGCGGCTTTGACCAGCACGGAAATCTCGCGGGGGAGGAAATCGCGGAACGCGGCGCGGACATCGAAGGCGACATCCTGGTCACCCTCGAGGAGGCGGCGCGCGGCTCCGTCCGCACCGTCAACGTCAGCCACGGGGATCGTCGCGAATCCCATCAGGTCAAGATTCCCGCGGGTATCACCGAGGGACAAAGACTCCGCCTGGCCGGCCGGGGCGAAAGCGGCAGCGGCGGCGGCGAAAGTGGCGACCTCTATTTGCGCGTGCGCTTCGCCAGGCATCCCGACTTCGACGTGGACGGGCACAACCTCGTCTATGAGCTCGAACTGGCCCCTTGGGAAGCCGCGCTCGGCGCGGAGATTTCCGTGCCCACGCTGGATGGGCGCGTGAACATCAAAATCCCCGCCGGCACCGCCAGCGGGCAAAAGCTGCGCGTGCGCGGCCGCGGCCTGGGCAAGGATGGCGACCTGCTGGTGGTCACCAAAATCCTGGTTCCGCACAAAATCGGCGAAGCCCAGAAAAAGCTCTGGGAACAGCTCGCCAAGGAATCCAAGTTCAATCCGCGCGGATGAGGCGGCGCCAGCGCGCCAGCGCCTGGAGAAAAAAACAAGGCCGTAGGGCGCGTCACTCCGTGCGCGCCGGGGCGTCGGTTGCAACTGAACGGCGCGCACGGAGTGACGCGCCCTACCAGCAAAATGAATTCGCACATTTGGGAAAATCGCACGAACCTTCACAAATGGACGCGGAAAAAAATGCTTTTATGGCCACCACAAAAAACATCGCCATTACCGGCGTCTCGCGCGGCTGCGGCCGCGCCCTCGCCGAAGAATTCATTCGCCTGGGCCACGTCGTCATCGGCTGCGGACGAACCGGCCAGGAAATGGCGGCCCTGCAACAGCAGTTCCCGCCGCCGCACAATTTTTCCATGGTCAATGTGGCGGATGACGCGCAGGTCGCCGCCTGGGCTGGGGAGGTATTGGCTGGATGCCCGGCGCCGGACTTGCTGGTAAATAACGCAGGCGTCATCAATCACGGCGCGCCGCTGTGGAAGGTCCCCGCGCGTGAATTTTCCGACGTCATGGACGTCAACCTCAAGGGCACAGCCAATGTCATCCGCCACTTTGTCCCGGCGATGGTCCAGCGCGGCACCGGCATCATCGTGAACTTCAGTTCCGGCTGGGGCCGTTCCACCGATCCCGAATTTGCGCCCTATTGCGCCACGAAATGGGCCATTGAAGGGCTCACGCAGTCGTTCGCACAGGAACTGCCGCCGGGCCTGGCTGCGGTGGCGCTCAATCCCGGCATCATCAACACCGACATGCTGCGAACATGCTTTGGCGGCAGCGCCGGCAGCTATCCCACTGCCGCCGAATGGGCCAAAATCGCCGCCCCCTTTATTTTGAAAATCGCCCCCGCCGACAACGGTAATCCGCTGACTGTGCCAAACCATTTGCCAGCATGACCAACCAACTGCCCGAGCTGCTAACGAATACCGTAATCAACCGCCTTTACGGGCACGTGTTTGGGCACAATTCCTCCGTCGGCATGCGGCTGTTGATCATCGTTGGCCTGGCCGTCCTGGCGCATTTGCTGGTCAAGCTCATCCGGCACTTCAGCGAATGGCTCATCTACAAAGCTCATGAGGAGACAACCCCGCTGGGATTCGTCACCCAACAGCCAAAGTTCATCACCGTGACCCGGCTCATTGTTAGCGGCGTCACATTTACCATCTATTTCTTCGCGGTGGGACTGCTGCTTCAGGAATTGCTCGACATCAACCTGACCGCTTATTTGGCCAGCGCCTCCATCATCGCCCTGGCCATCAGCTTCGGCTCGCAGGGGCTGGTGCAGGACATCGTAAGCAGCCTGACGCTGATCTTTTGCAACGCCATGGACGTCGGCGATCTGGTCGAGATCGCCGGCGCCACCAACGTCAGCGGCCAGGTCGAAGAGATCGGCCTGCGGTACACCACCCTCGTTAATTTCTACCATCAGCGCGTCTTGATCCCCAACCGCACCATTGCCAACGTTAGCCGGTTCCCCGCCGGCGGAGTGGATGCCTACGGCGACGTCCATCTCACCTCCGGCATCGAACAGGCGGCGGCCGCCAAAATTGTCGAGGCAATCGCCAAAGGGATGCGCGCCCAGTTCGGTGCGATCATTTTTAGTGAGCCGACGGTGGAAAAGACGGCGCTTGAAACGGGCAACCTAGGAACCTTCCTCCGCGTCCACTTCAAAATCTGGCCCGGCCAGTCAAGCCTGATCGAGACCACGTTTCGCCAGCGAGTGATCAGCGCCATGAAGGCCCTAGACCCTAATTACGCCGATTGGCAGGTGCCAGTGACCTACCGCGCCACGCCGCTTCAACAATCATAGTTTAAGGCCCTTTTAGAGGTCGCCATGCCTGGAGTATCTGTCAGCGTCCCGATAAGGACCGCATAATAATAGCCCGCAGTTCCAACTTCGGGCGGCGCCGACCGCCAGACGAGTCCCGTCGGCGGATGGATGCGAATAGACGCGGATTGGGAGGATCGGGGATCGAGGATGGAAGAGCGAAGAGCGGGAAAATGCGCGGGCCGGAGCGCGGTTTGTCCAAAACCGCAGCGCGGGTCTTGGCACGGGCGCTAAATGTGCCCGGCGGCGAGGACTGGCGAGGTGTTGCGAGCCGAACCTCGGTTTGGCTTCGGACAACTCGCGGTCCGAGAGGGAGTCACCGATTTTGCGACAACTTTTCGGGGCTGTTCTTTAGGTGCACACTGCCGCGGGACCGCCGGGCTTCGGTTCGTCAGCTTCAGCGCAATCGGTTGGGCGCTTGACGCAGCGGTGGCGCAGCTCTGTTACACAGAAGTTCAGCATTTTTGCCCCATTTTTCCCCCCTTGGTCAGGAGTGGACAGAAATTTGGGGTCCATTTCTCCAGACAATTTTTCTCAACCTAAAAAACGCACATTGTATTGGGTTGACCCATTTTTTTTGCAATTCCACATTTCATCAAGCTTTCTTTCGCGCCACGCCAAGTATTTGGATATTCCCTTTTTGAGCCTGCCGACGTCACTGGACCAGGTGGTTGACGTCGCAAGCAAGTTGCCGTCCAAGTCGTTGCTAAATTGGCCTGGCGTCGCCGGCGCTCGCAGACAACGGGAAATGTTGCAGCCCGCGCTAACGTCTCTTGGCCTCCGCCACTGGGCAGGTCCAGCGTTTGACTTCATTGCAAAAAGGACCCCATCATTCGAAGTTGAGCGTTGAATGTTGAATGTTTCGTACCCGATCCTCAATCCTCCGTTCCCGATCCCCACCCTTCTGCGTCCATCCGCGGTTCGACCGCCTGCCATGCCCTTTTCCGCTTTGCCCCGCGTCCCTTTTCCCCCATAGTAAAACCCGTCCGCAATCGGTTGGGCGCTTGGCGCAGCGGTAGCGCAGCTCCTTTACACGGAGAAGGTCACAGGTTCGAATCCTGTAGCGCCCACCATTTGGCGATTGTGGGCATCGCCCTTCATTTCAGCGGACTTCTTTGCGGCGGTTGGCCGGCTTTGGCTGGCTTAAATGCCCGCTCTGCGGCTGCAAAACGTGCATGGGCGCGAAAGTCTGCCCCAATTGCCACACTCTTTAATTGATTTGGCCTAGCTTGCGGCGGCACCGCCGGGGCTGATCACGTGCAGCCCTCCAGGCGGCATTACCTTCGCCAGCGCCACCAGGGTGGCCTGAAACCCGGCCACGGAAGCTGATAGAAAAAGCAAGTTCCCGGCCGTGGTCGGATACGGTTGCTGGGAAACGGAGCCGGTGCCGAAGACCGGTCCGATGGTCGTGTCCAAACCATAGCCGCTCAACGCCGGGCTCGCGACCCCGCACAGCACGTCCGGAGCCACGCCGGCGGAAAGCTGGAATAAATTGGAGTGGGTATTGTTCAAAGCCGTGATGGTCAGGCCGAACCCGATGACCGCCGATTGGAGTCCGGCAATGGCAATTGTGGCCGTCGCCTGGGGGCAGGTATTTTGGAGCATCGGGGTCGGGTACAAATTCGGGTTGGTGTAGATGCTGCCCGTGTTTGTAAAAATGGTGATGACAAAGCCAGCGTGGTTGAACGGGCTGGCGCCGAGACTTCCGGAACCAACACCGAAAAATGAATAGATGATGGGCACGGCGTCGGGCATGGTATATCCTCCGAAGTTGATGGTTGGTTCACGTCTCGTTTCTTGACCCGATGGACCGTCGCACGATCGGCGATGTCCCTGGTGAAGTCAAGCGTGCTTTCGGGACCACTTCGTTACCTCTGTAAAATTCCGGAGAAAAACGGCTTCCCTGAATCCATTCAACAAAAGGAAACGATAACGAAGGAGAAGACCGACCTAACCGGCTTTGGCGGTCTGAGCCAATTCCCCGGCCTTGGTTTCCATCGTTGCAGCTTTTTTCGGTTGCACGGCAACGCAATCGGGTTTACAGAAGGTGAATCACTGAATACAAGTTCAACCTGAAACGTGCCTTATGAACCGGCTGCTCATTGCTCTCCTCGTCTCCTTGATCCCACTCGGCGCCCTGGGTGACAGCGACATCGACCTGGGCGGAAAGATCACTACGTTCACGAATCTGCAGGGCCGGGTCTATGAAAACGTCCGCCTGGACCACGGCACGCTCGATGGCGTGATTTATTCGCTGACCAACGCCGTCGGCGGCGGCATGGTCAAGTACAAGGACCTGTCCGTGGATTTTCTCACCGATCTGAACATCCCCACCAACCGGATTCAAATCGCGGAGCAGCGGGACAAAGTTCGCGCCGAAAAAAAGGCGCGCTACGACGCCGCCGTCCGCGCGCTGGCGCTGCAGCAGCAGCAACAGGAGGCGATTGACGCCTCCAATGCCCTCGCCCAGGCAAAAGCGAACGCGAAGGCGGCAGCCCAGAACCCCACTCCCCAGCCCAGCACCCAAACGCAGACGCGGGTCAAAAGAAGGTGAAGAGTTCTATTCTATTGCAGGCGCAGCGGCATTTGATAGACATTGTCGTACAACCGGGCGAGGGTATCCCCGGTATGCTCGGCCCGGACGTTGGTCCCAAACGCGAGCGTGGCGGCCGCGGCGAAATTCTGGATCATGAGGCAATAAGTGCTGTTCACCATGATGCCCAGCAACTGTCCCGTGCGGCTGAACACCACGTCGCCCCGCGAGGGGTTGAATTTGCCGAACAAGCCCCTTAAAAGGTTGCGATCCAGCTTCACATACCGAGGCGATTCCAGATCGATCTGGAAATCGCATTCGCCATAGTAGCCGTTGTCCGCGCCGATCAGGACCGCGTCCTGAAACTTATAGGGATCGGCGGAGGCGCGATAGACCTGGCAGCCCAACTGTTGCGCTTCAGCGCGGGTCAGGGGGAACATCACTACGCGCGGGTCGTCCCGGTCAAAGGAGATCGACTTTACGGGCACCTCCGCCGAATGGCTGGTCAGCGTGCCGTGGAGAATGTCCCAATCCGTGCCCGGGTCCCACAACGTCAACGGCGTGTCATCAGCATGGCAAATGGCAAAGTAATTCGTGCCGTCGGTCACGAGCACGGTCTCCGTGTACTTGTCCTTGTTCACGCCCAGGCCGAGGAATCCGCTGCGCGAAGCGGAGACATCCAACCGCACGCGGTTGGTTACGAATTCGTTGAAGATGTTGTTGGGCGCCAAGGCGCGGTTTTCGCGAATTTCCTGGGTCAACTGGCTGGAATTCGTGGCGAGGGATTTGAAATCTTCGGCCAGCCGGGCATTTTCGGTCCGCGCAGCCTGCACGTCCTGTTGCAGGAGCCCGGCCCGGTCCAGGGCGGCCTGGCGCTGGGCCTCGGCCAGCTGCAACCGGCTCGAAAGCTGCTCCTGTTCAGCCTGGGAAAGCTGATTGCTGCGCGCGAATTGGTCAAGCTGTTGTCTTAAAGCCGTGGCAACGCCCGACTCCTTTTGAATTTCGGCCTGCGTGGCGGCGAGCTTTTCCCGTGCCGACTGCGCCTGGGCCGAGCTTTCCTGCAACTGGCGGCCAAGGTTTTCCACGTTGGTTTGGGCGGCGGCGTATTGCTGCTGCCAGCCGGCGGTCTGCTCTTTGAGGCGGCTGTTTTCCTCGGCCGCCTGGGCCAGCGCCGCATTCTGGCTGTTGGCCGCCGCCAGTTGCTGCTGCAACTGATCGCGCCCCTTGCGTTCATCGGCCAGCGCCTGTTTCATCAGCGCCATCATTTCCGGGCCGGGTTGCGCGGCCTCATTGGTGGCGGCCTCGATCCCGGCAGCGCGCTGCGCCTTGCCACCCGAGATGCGGCTGAAGTCCGTCGAAAACGTCAACAGGCTCAGCAGCAGGAAGTCGCAGATGACAATAAGAATGCTGCGGTTCATGACGTAAGGGCGGGGGTGGGCGCGGGCGCCCGCACTGGAAGCACTACCGTGGATGTGGCGTCGGCGAGTTCCGCTTCCAGCAGCAGTTTCCGCCGCTCCGGACGCAGGTGGAAAATCTTGAAGATGACCACAAATATGATGCCAAAGGCGGTGGAGGAATACGCCGCCATGAGACTGAATTCGATGCGCTGCAACGAGACGAGGATCAAGGACACGATTGTGCCGACAAAGCCCAGATAGAGCCCCGCGTCGAACAGATGGTCTTCGTTTTCGAGCAGCTTGAGCTTCATGCGAGGCGGCACCTGCTGCCGGCGGATTTCCGCCAGCTTCACCAGGCACGAGACATAGATCAACGCCTGCAGGACGAAGAACACCAGCAGGGTCAACCACACGACCGGATTGATTGGATTCATAATGATTTGTTTGAGGCCGGCAACACCCGCGGGGACTGCGCCGCCCGCCACGGGCAGGTGCAATCGAAGGGAAGGCCCTCCCCCCTGGCTTTCCTGGGCGAGAAACGGCTCGCTCAGGAGCAACACCACCAGCAGAAATCCCAGCGAAAATAAAAATTCCCGGAGCAGGTGAATTCCGCGCACTTGCAGCGGCCATTCGAGACGCGAAACGGGCGGGCGCGCAAAATGGAGCGCCGCGGCAAAGGCAAATCCCGCGCCCAGGCAGAGCAGCCATTTCACGGCCAGCACCAGCCACGGTTTTTCCAAAGAACAGGCCGCCGCATAATAGTACAAGGTCCCGAACGGGCTGTGCGCCGCCACCCAACGGGCCGCGCCGGCAGCGTAAAAACGCCGGCCGCTTTCCGTCAACTCTTTTACGCCGTTGGCACCATACCACAGCGATGCGGAAATGTCCTGCGCCGCGGTCTGGGGGAACCGCGCCTCGTAGTCGGCCACCGCCGCCGGCGCGCCGGACAACTGCACCGCCGCAAACAATATCGGCAGCCGCTCATCGGCGGCGCCCGCCTGCCCGGCGAGTCGGTGCAGCGTGGCGGCGTCCGGAATTCTCGCGACAAAAGCCGTCAGCTGGTCCCAGTTCAGGTGTTCGCCCAAAGAACCAAAATCAATCAGCACCTGCTCCAGGGGCTCCGAACCGCCGCCGCGAAGCGCCCGCTGTGCCTGCTCGTTGATAAAGCCGTTTAACGCCGCCGTCAGGCGGCCGTCCTCCAGCAAAAGTCCACACTCGGCCACCACCGCATCAAACGCCTGCCCCGCCGCCGACGACGAGGGCGGCAGCAGGGCGGTATGGTCCAGCGTCCGGCAACGCAGCAGTACCTGGACTCCGCCGAACGTGGATTTTTCCAAATGCGCGAGGGCCGCCTCGCGGTTTTCATGCCGCACGACGAAGGCGGAGAAATCGTTTTCTCCCGGCCGGGAACGAAAGATGTTTTCCACGCGGGTGTCGTTGCCCCAGAAAGCACCGGCCGGCTGCCGCGCCAGGGCATTCGTCACCGCCCCGCCCAAGCGGTCCCAGCCGGGCATTCCCGCCAGGCGCGCGGCGGACACCTCCATCTGCGCCGACCCAAGCCGGCCCGCGTCCAGCAGTTGTTTGCCCCGGTCCAGCAACGTATCGCCGGTGCGGCCGGCGCTGAGCAAGACCCCGGCATCCACCGCCCGCAGATGCGCCGGCACCAGTAGTCCTCCCCCCAACAAAACCAGGCCCGCCAGAAGGCAAACCCAAACCCAGAGCCACCTTGTTCTCATGCGTCAAGATTCAAAGTTCTACTAGCATTCATTCGACTATTTGTCAAAAGCACCTGTTCATTGATTTGCGCTTGCGATTTAGGTCATTCGCCATTCGTCATTCGTCCCTGGTCCTTCGCATGGTCCCTTCCGGATACGGCTGGGAGCCCATCGTGGCGCGCCAGAGAATGCGATTCAACACGTCCTCATTGCATTGGTCGGGCTGGTCCAGCGGCAAAAGCGCGGAGGCGTACGCATCGCGGCGAAGTTGGGAATCCCGGATTTGCCGCGGGGGCGGATTCATTTCATCCAGTGGCACCTGATTGGTGACGGCGGCAAAGGCGGTGATGTCCGGCGTGTTCGTGAAGCAATCGAACATCGGCGTGGCCGTGGCGTCGAACTGGTTCATGGGGGGCAGCCCCAGCATCAGTTCCAACGTGCGAAGCAGGCTAGTGGAATTGTATTGGGAGTGCACCACCGCGCCCCGCCGGGTGTACGGGCTCGCGACGTAAGCCGTGGTGCGATAGCCGCTCACGTGGTCCCACCCGTTTTGCGGGTCGTCCTCAATCGCGAACAGGCAGGTGTTGGTCCAAAATTTGGAGCGGCTCACGGCTTCCACGATCTGCCCCAGGGCCAGATCGTTGTCGGCCACCTGCGCCCGGGGCGTGGGCGCCGCCGCCTTGGCGCCGCTGGTGTGGTCGTTGGGCAGCCACACAATCGTGAGCGCGGGAAAGCCGCCGAATTCTTCGCAAGCCTTCAGCCATTCGATGAATTTCGCCGCCCGCACAACGTCCGGCACGTTCAAATCCCAACTGGGCCAGCCTTTCTCCATCACGGCCCGCAGCGACTCGATGTCCGGTGCGCCGGTAAATTCGATTTCGTGCGCGCCGCTGGTGAAATCGTGCCAGGCCGCCGCGAAATTAATCACCCCTTTCCGCGCCGGATCCTTCCAATGCTTGGTCGAAGTCGTGTATTCGCCAAAATCGTGAAAACTTCGGCCGTGCGCCAGCGCGTCGTCCCAGATGAAACCGGCCGGGGAGAACGCGAGCGCGTCCGAGCCTTGCTGGCCGAAGCCGCCGGCGGGGTAGCTGCGCGCCCAACCGGCGAAGGACCGCTCCAGATAATCCGAGGCCAGGGCGCTGTCGGTCCAGTTGTGGCCGTCCGCGCTTAAAATGCCGGAACAATAGGTGTTGTCCAGCAGGACAAAATCGCGGACCAGCTTGTGCTGGTTGGGCGTCACTTCCTCGCCAAAGCTGCACAGGTTTGAGTCCCCGTTGCCGGCCGCCACATCGCCCAGCACCTGGTCGTAGCTGCGATTCTCCTTGATGATGTAAATGACATGTTTAAAGACGCTCGCTTCCCCGACCCGCTCCGGGACGGGCGCCGGCGGGCGATCCCGGCGGGGCGGCAGGCCGGCTTGCGCGAGCAGCGGATACCGCAGATTATTCAGGGTCTTTTGGGTCCACGCCGCCAGTTCGGCCTTGCCGGGCAGCGGAATCAGCGAAAGCGAGCCGTCATACTGCTTGCTGTTAAAGCCAAAACCCTTCGCGCCGAGCCCGGCCTGTCCCGCTTTGCGCGAAATCTCCTTTAAATTGGCCACGCAGATTTTCTTGTCGCGCGCGTCATACACCACGCCGCTCGGGAACCAGCCCGTGGGGATATAACCCAGCAGCGTCGTTTCGCGCGGCTGGAAATGGAACACGGCCAGGGCGTTCTGCGTGCCGTTGGCGCAATAAAGCGTCCGGCCGGCGGCATCGAACGCCAGCGCGTCCGGCTGCGCGCCAAACAAATCTCCCGGATTTTGCCGGGCGGTGACCGATTCAACGACCTCGTCGCTATGCGTATCAATGACGCTCAACATGTCGCTGCCGGCACTGGCCGCCACCAGCCAGCGGCCATTCGGTGACAACGCCAGCGCGCACGCATGCGGGCCGAGCACGATTTCATGCGCCGGAGCGCCGGTCTCCGATCCGGCGCGTTGGACCGTGCCGGCCGCCGGTTGCGACGCCCCGGCCGCCAGCTCAATCACCGTCACTGAACCCTCGCTGGCGACGCCCCGGGAATCGGTCCGCACAAAGGCGCCCTGCCCCGACGGCCCCACCCGGCTGGCCGCCTCAGGCCGGCGCCCGCCCCAATTGCTGACGTAGGCTTTGTGATCCGCCAGCACCACGTCGAAGGGGGCCACGCCCACCTCCCACGTTCGCAAAACTCTGCCCGTCGCCGCCTCGATTTCGAGCAGCCGGTTGGAGAGATTGCCGGCCACATAAAGCGTCCGCCCATCCGCCGAAACTGCCAGGCCGGCGGCAATTTCATTGGTGCGGCCGGTGTGTTCGGCGGCCGGCAGCGGGATGGAATAAAGCGGCGTAACCGTCCGGTCGCGGGCCACGCCAAAGACCTTCACATCGCCCTTGACGTCCGAAAAATAAATCCGCGTGCCGTCCGGCGAAAACTTCAGGCCCGCATAGCTCAACTGCGCCTTTTCGTTCGCGTTCAGAATGGCCGAAACCACCGGCCCCTGTTCCGTCATTTTGTCGGTCGGCAAAACGACACGTTGCAGCACGGTGCCCGCGGCCGGGTCGATCACCAGCAGTTCGTGGGTCAGGCCCGCCGTCACCAGGAGGCGGTCGTCCGGACTCAACGCCAGCGCCTCGGGCCGCACGCCGGGCAGTTCCAGCAGGGTGCCGGCGGGGGTCACGATTTGATTGACCGGCGTGATCAGCGCGTCCGCACTGTGCCCCACCGGGACGGTGGTCCCGGGAAAATCGTCGGCCCAAAGCCGTGCGCCCGCACAGCCGGCGACAGCCATGATGGTCCAGAAAACGTTCCCGTGCAGCCTCATGGCGCAGGATGATGAAAGGAGACGCGCGAAACGGCAAGCAACGATCTCATGAATTTAACGTGGTTGAATTCATTCCATAAATGTTTACCATCCACACCTCATTGCCATGCCATTAACGCAGCATCCCATTGAACTCTTGCGATTCAACACTTGCGGCAGTGTTGACGACGGGAAGTCCACGCTCATCGGCCGCCTCCTTTACGACTCCAAGTCCCTCATGGAAGACCAGGTGGCGGCGCTGGAAAAATCGGCCGACATCACCGGGGGCGGCCAGATTAATCTGGCCAATCTGACCGACGGACTCCGGGCCGAGCGCGAGCAGGGCATCACCATCGATGTGGCCTATCGTTACTTCGCGACCCCCAAACGCAAGTTCATCGTGGCCGACACGCCCGGCCACGTGCAATACACCCGCAACATGGTCACGGGCGCCAGCACGGCGAACCTCTCCATCGTCCTGGTCGATGCGCGGCAGGGCGTCATCGAGCAAACCCGCCGGCATACCTACATCGCCGCGCTGCTGGGCATCCCGCATCTGGTGATTGCCGTCAACAAAATGGACCTCGTGGACTGGAAACAGGAACGCTTCCAGGAAATCCGCGACGAAATCGAGGATTTTCTGCCCAAACTCGACGTGTTTCGCGACGTGAAGTTCATTCCCCTGAGCGCCCTCAATGGCGACAACGTGGTCGATGGTTCTTCGAAGACACCCTGGTACGAAGGCCCCACGCTGTTGCGGCACCTGGAGAACGTTCACATTGCCAGCGACTGGAACCTCAATTCGTTCCGCTTTCCGGTGCAATGGGTGAACCGGCCCAACAACCCCACGGACAGGAAGCTGCACGATTTCCGCGGCTTGAGCGGCATGATTGCCAGCGGGATCGTGCGCCAGGGGCAGCAGGTGATCGTCCTGCCCGCCGGCATCAAAACGACGGTGAAGGAAATTTGGACCTTCGACGGACCGCTGGCCGAGGCCTTCTGTCCGCAATCGGTCACGATTCGCCTGGAGCACGACATTGATGTCAGCCGCGGGGACATGCTCGTGGGCCTGGACAGCCTGCCGGGGCAGGACACGGAACTCTCGGCGCGCATCTGCTGGATGCACCAGCGGCCGCTACAGGCGGGCAAACGGTATGAAATGAAGCACACCACCCTCACCGTCCAGGCCGCCGTCACGCAGATCGAAAGCAAAATCAATTTCGACACGCTGGAGGCGGAGCCGGCGCCGGCCACGCTGGCGATGAACGATATTGGAGGCGTCAAATTGCGAACCGCCAAGCCGCTGGTGTTTGACGGCTACCGCACCAACCGGCTGACCGGGGCGTTCATTCTGATCGAACCGGGCCTTAATGCGACGGTGGCGGCGGGCATGTTGTCCAGCCCCAAGGAAGCCGTGAAGCCTGAATATACGGATTTCGCGATTTAGCGCCGGTCTGAATGAATCAATTTAAGAGTCCTGGCGGTGAGCGCCATTTTCTGCTTCCTCGTTTGTTCGCTGGAGAAGACGCATAGGGATCCCTCCGTGTTCACGCCGGCGTCGAAAATGCCGCCGTTAAAATCCAGCGCTATCATCACGTGCTCGCGCTTGATGCCCTCAGCCGCCACGATGGCACCCTCAAGGCCGCCCGTAATGAGGTAATCGCATGACCAGTTCAGCTTGCGAAGCAACCAGCCGCGATTCGACTCGAAACGCCCGCCCGTGAGTTTGGCGTCGCCGACGGTGCCGCTGACGCTTCCGTCCTCATGAATGTCCACTTTAACGCTCAGGCACTTTTGGCGGCACCAAGAAACAATGATGCGCGCATTCCCCTCCCAATGACCAGCCATTGCCGGTGTCACGGAGCTTTCGGTCGCACCCGAAGTCCAAATCGGCAGCAGCAGGGCAAGAGTTGCAATCAATCTGATAATATGACGTGTTGTTCTCATAGCTGCTAATTTACCAAGCTACAAGCAAACACCCTGATTGATAATTCTGGCGGCGACATTGATATTTTCGATGCGCGCACAAAACCCGTTACAAACATCGAGGAACCGCCCCCGGTGTGCCCGGCCAGTCACTGTTCGACGGTGCGATAAAAGCGTGACCGGTAAGTGGTCGAGGCGGTATCAAGAAATTCGATGGCGCTGGCGGTTGGCGGATTCGTAAAAATCGGGGTCCACGCCGACAATAGATTCGTCGTGGCATAGACGATGGTCGGGCCCAGATTGTTGGGTCCGGGCAAGGACAGCAGGAAACCGCTGGCCGTCCACTGCCCTTTTTCCAGCTTGATAGTGCCGATGCCGGTGACGGTGAAGGTGAAAGCGGTCGGGGTGTAGTTGGTCGCCCAAAGCGCCGCCGCAGGCAAATTCAAGCCGGTAAATATTCCCGTACGCGAGCCGTAGGTGAGCACGGTGAACGAATTGCCGACGGCCGGCACGTAGCCGCCCAGCAAGGCCACGCCGACGGTGCCGGTCAGGGCGGCAGCTCCCGGAATGTTGACCGCGCCAAAACTGCTCAAGCTGCTGAGGCCGAAACGCACCTCTCCGCCGGCCAGGTTGGGAACCGTCTGAAATCCGATCGTGCCGGAATTTGCCTCAATCAAACCGGTGGCGTTGTTTACCAACGGGTAGATTTGCGTGGTGCCGGTGCCCGCGCTCTTGCGCAGCGTGCCGGCATTGTCAAAAAACGCGGCGCTGCCGGAGCTGTACATATAAAACTGGTCGTTCCGGATGTCGAACACGCCCCCGGCCAGATTGTAGATCGCCCCGTCGTAGGTGGGCGGCGAATACGACAGGCTCAAATAACTGGTGTTCGTCGCCACCACCGTCCCCGCATTGGTCAGCGCACCGTAGAGAGTCAAACTGGACCCGCCCAGATACAGCGTGGCCCCGCTCGCCACCGTCAATCCGCCCGAAACGATCCCCGCCGTCCAGTTCATCGTGCCGGTGACGGTGCCGGGGGACTGCAAGGTCATGCCCGTCAGCGCCAGATTGGTGATGCTTCCGCCTTGAAAAGCCGGGCCCAGCAGCAGCGTGCCCCCCAGCAACTGCAAGTCCGGCACCACGTTGTCCAACAGCGTGAGCGTCCCGCCGGTAAACTGGAAGGCGCCCGCTCCGCTCAAGTGCGCTGCGCCGTTGTTGGTGTAGCTGCCGCCGGCAAAGGCATTCGTCGCCCCCGCCGCCGCCTGATACTGGCCGGCGATGGCCCCGCCGCCATAAAATGAGATCGTGCCGGTTTCCGCGTCCACCGTGCCTGCGGTGTTGATTAGTTGCGGGTAGATTTGCGTGGTGCCGTCGCCCGCGCTCTTGCGCAGCGTCCCGGCATTGTCAAAAAACGCGGCGCTGCCGGAGCTGTACAAATAAAACTGGTCATTCTGGATGTCGAACAGGCCCCCGGCCAGATTGTAGATCGCCCCGTCGTAGGCGGGCGGCGAATACGACAGGCTCAAATAACTGGTGTTCGTCGCCACCACCGTCCCCCCATTGGTCAGCGCACCGTAGAGAGTTAAGGTGGACCCGCCCAGATACAGCGTGGCCCCGCTCGCCACCGTCAGCGCGCCGGAAATGGTCCCGCCGCTCCAGTTCATGATGGCAAACGCCGTGTTGGTGGTGGCAGTGAGACTGCCGGCGCTAAAGATCACCGTGTCACTGGCCGTGGGCACTTGTGGCGGGAGCCAGTTGGTGGGGTTGTTCCAGGCCGTGGAGGTGGAGCCGTTCCAGGTGAGTATGGCCGCGCCAACGTTGAGGCAGCCAAGCCCCAGCCCTGCCATAGACAAAACGAGAACCTGCAGAATGCGCTTCATGGTTTGAACCTTCCTTGGGTCGCGGGATTTAGATATTTAATCTCCTTCTTTGTATCATTAGTATCATGCGAAGCCGCCCTTGCTTTCAAGTAAAATCTTGGCCGGGGTGGCGGCCAGGGTGCATCTTCGCACTGCCCCCCGGGAGGGCGCGCGACTCTGTGAGCCGCAGCAGCTGATGAATCCTCATTGTGGCTATTGAGTTCACACGCGTTTTGACTCGCAATAATGCTGCGGGTCGCAGACCCGCGCTTCTTGTTTGGGGGCAGTGCGAAGATGCGCCCCGGCGGCCATGCCGCTGCCACGCCACCTGGCAAATACACAGTGGAGCGGGCTGAAGCCCGCGCTCCCGGCTGCGGGAGAGCTATTTCCGAAGCACTTGCGCGGCGCTCACCAGCAAATCGTCACCGCCGTTGTAGAACCGGAAGTCAGCGCCGCCATTTTGGCGGTTGGCAAAACGGGCGTCGGTCACCCAGAAGCGCGCCAGTTTCCACGTGGCCGTGTCCATCAGGTGAATGGCATAAGGATACTGCTTATAGGCGCCGGCGTCCGGCAAGCGAAAATCGGTGGAATCGTAATCCAGCGAAATGTCCCCGGACCCGGCATCGAAGTAAGCCAGATCGATTTCCAGTTTGGCGCCGGGCTGCGCCAGAAAGTGATCGTCCGCGTCCAAATAAAGATAATTATGCTTGGGCACCTCCCAGCAACGCACCCCGCTGCGTTCGGCGATGGTGACATTTCCGTCGCCGTTGGTCACAGCCAGGGTCAGGCCATTGGCGCCCCCTGGCCGTCCGAAAATTTGCGGGGCGTTCGTATTATAGCAAGCCTGGATCGTGGCGAATTGATCTTTTGGCAGCAGAAACACGTAGCGGCCGGGATAAGCGGCCCCGAGGCGGTCGATCTGGCGTTTGACGGCCGAATAGCCGCCATCCTGGTGGTCGAAGCCTTGAACAATGGGGGTGAAATTCACAAAGACGGGCGCCTGCGGATTGGGGCAGACATTGGTGAACTGCTTGAACAATTCCTCCTCATCCCAAGCCCCGTAGGCGTCGATTTTGGGCGGGAAGCCGCCTTGAACCGCCCAGCCTTCGCCAATCACACCGGCAAAACCACACGTCTGCATATACGTGGTGTATTTCACACTGGGATTGGGCGCAATCCAGATGCGGGCGGCGTGAAAGCCGGCGTCGGCACACCAGAGGCGGCTCAGCCGGCACCAGGCCGGAAACAGTTCGGCGTTGTAATCCCGGATGTAGATGAATTGACAACCGGTCGGCCCGGCGACCAGTTCATCATTGTCCGTCAGCTTGGAATAATACCAATCCAGCAGCGGCGAATTGAGTTCCTGGAGCGTTGGGCTCAACGAGGTGGCCACGGGAATCGTACCGCGGGCCGGGTCGTGCCAAAAACTGTAGAGCGCGTTTTGGTCGAACTGGATGTTGTCCCCATCGCTCCACATGATCGAGGCGTAGATTTTTCCGGGCTGGGGGACGACGGCCTGGCCGGGAGCTTGCGTGTAGGTTTTAGCAGGGAAGCTCGACCAAAAACTTCCATTCCCGTAGAAATCGCTCACGACGTAGCCGATGCCAAAAGGGTTCGCGATTTCGTTGGCATCGTCGTTGGCATATCCCATCAACGAGGTGCCGAGGCCATAGCCGTGGGCGCGATAGATCTTCCGGATTTCGGCCAGCTCGCCCGGATTCCAGCGGTCCAGCCGGAAATCGAAACCCTTGGTGGCCACCACGTAATCGCACAGACGTTTGTCCATGCTCGACGTAAACACCACTCGCGCGCTGCAATTGGCCATCAGGTGGGCCAAGGCCCAGTCGTAAGCCTCGATGCGGTTGGTCCACCGGTTTCGAAAATCCTCGACGTCCCCCTTCCAGCCAAATTCCGACGCCAGACCGCTGCGGAGGGCTTCCGTGACGGGAAGGCCGGCTTGTTGCGCGGCGGCCATCTGAGCGAGAGACCAAGACCAATCCTGACCGGGATCATAGACGAACATTTTCCGGACGCGACCCTGATATTTTTGGAACAGGGTTCGCAATCCGGAATCATCGCCCGCCAAAGGCGTCAGAATTTCATACGGTTTGCGACAATAATTGAGCTGCTCTTTATGCGCGGCGCTGGAAAGCACATAGACCTCGGCTGAGGATTGATTGACGAGCCCCTGCAAAGCCCAGGCGGACCTTTTGGCATCCCCGCTGTCGCCGTGGACATCGACGACATAAGCGTTGGTGGCGGCCGGCATTTTGGGAAACAACCCGCTGGCAGCCAAGGCGGACTGAAGACCCAAGGCGATTCCGAGGATCAAAATCGGCAGGAAGTTGCCTTTGGTCGCGCTCACACGGGCAAATTCATTGGGTTTGGCCGCTTGGGAATGGCTGGCAACAGCATTGACGCATGACGCGGCGTTTCGTTCAAGCACAGTCTGCAGCCGAAAGGGGGACCGGAAAGAAAAAACCGGCTTAGTCAGCCAGGGGATGGCCGAAAAAGCCGGGGAATTCAGAATGAGTACAACGTAAGATTACGGAGAACTCGCGCTCCGTCTGCACTCTGCCGGAGCCGAAAATCATAAAACTGTTCAAAGATCAGGTGGCTGGCTGCCCCGAGGGCGCCTGCAACTGCACACAATTAATCATAGTCCCTTATTATTGTCAAATGTGTTTTGAAAGTAGAAGTATAATTAATGACAGAGGGGATGGCCATAAGGCTAGAATCCGGAGCGGGGCGGACAAAAAATGGTGGGTCGAAAACGGCGCCGGCGCAGGGAGATTTCGACCTCGAAAAAAGGGCCATTTATCGGCCTTTTTTGGATTGTGAATAACTTGGGGACAAAAGTTAATATGTTGTCCTCGTATCTTTGGGCTCAATGCAATAAAAACGTGCTCACCGATTGCTTTCAGAAAGTGTCAGGGAATGATTTTCGCTGGAATTTAATAAAAACAGCCAGCAGCTAAAACGCAAAGTGTTGACAATCATATTGTTAACATTTCACTTTTGAAAATGAGATGTTTACCGGCATTAAACAGTTTGCGTTTTGGCTTGAAAATCGGCGCCAGTCGGGGTTGACTGGTGGGTGTAATATATGGACCGATGCCGGTGGAGGGGTTGGGTGAATAAAACGTAAAAAATACGGGAATTGGCGGTAATAACATGCAAATTTCGGCTGAAAAAATTTGGAGCACGGCGCAGGAGCATCTCCGCGTCAAATTGAGCAGGGACACCTTCAACATGTGGTTTGCGCCGTTGCGCCCATGTTTGGTGGACGGGGAGCAATTGACGATGGAAGCGCCGAACGAATTCTGTGAGGTTTGGGTTAAGGACAACTACCTGAGCCTGTTGCAGGATGCGGTGGCGGTAGCGGCGGGCTGCCGGCTACAGGTCAAATTCCGGGTCCCCAACATCACGCCCGGCCCCATCCCGAGCCCAACGGCCCCGCCGCTGGCCCACGCCAGCGCTGCGGTTCCGTCCAAGGGCAGAGTCGCGGACGGCGAGCGAAACAACGGCCATGGCGACCTGCTATTCAATCCCAAGAACACGTTTGACTCATTTGTGGTGGGCACCAACAACAATTTCTCGTTTGCGGCGGCCAAAGCCGTGGCCGAGGCGCCGGGCAAATCCTACAATCCGCTGTTTTTGTATGGCGGCGTTGGTTTGGGCAAGACGCACCTGCTCCATGCGATCGGCCAGCACGTTACCGGCAGCAAAAAGGGGGCGCGCGTAGCCTATGTCTCGTCCGAAAAATTCACCAACGAATACATTGATGCCATCCAAAACAACAAGCTGGTCGGCTTTCGCAAGAAATACCGCCAGACGGACGTGTTGCTGATCGACGACATCCAGTTTTTGTCCGGCAAAGAGCGGATTCAAGAGGAATTCTTCCATACGTTCAACGCCCTGCACGAGTCGCACAAGCAGATCGTTTTAACGTGCGACCGCCCGGCCAGCGAAATCCAGGGGTTGGAGAGCCGCCTGGTCTCGCGGTTTGAATGGGGTCTGGTCACTGATTTGCAGCCGCCGGACATTGAAATGCGGCTGGCCATTCTCAAAAAAAAGGCGCAATTGATGAACGTGACGCTGCCCGAGGACATCATCAATTTCCTCGCCACGCGCATCCGGACCAACATCCGGCGCCTGGAAGGCGCGCTGATCCGGGTGGTCTCGTACGCCTCATTGACCGGCAAAAAGCTGACCATTGAGGTGGTGGAGAACCTCCTGCGTGAAATTCTCCACGAGGAAGGCCGGCAGACCATCAGCATTGAAGTCATCCAGAAGCGCGTGGCCGAGCACTTTGACATCCGCTTGGCCGACATGACCAGCAAACGGCGCCCGGAGAACATCGCTTTTCCGCGTCAGATTGCCATGTATTTGTCGCGCCAGCTGACCGAAAGCTCGCTGAATACCATCGGCGAAGCCTTTGGCGGACGCGATCACGGCACGGTATTGCACGCCTGCCGCCTGGTCAAAGATCGCATGGAAGTGGATTCCAATGTCCGGCAGGTGGTGCACTATCTGGAGAAGCAGTTGATCCGGTGAAATAGATTTTCTCTTTCACGCCTTTTGGTGCATTTTGGCGGCCTGATATGCCGGTCATTGAGGTCAATCATCTCACCAAAGCCTTCCGCACCTACAAAAAGCGTCCCGGATTTTCCGGGGCGGTCCGAGGGCTGTTTCACCGGCAATACGAGCAGACGCTGGCCGTCAACGATGTCAGCTTCAACATCGAACCGGGCGAACTCGTCGGTTTTTTGGGACCCAACGGCGCCGGCAAGACCACCACGCTAAAAATGCTGGCCGGCTTGTTATTCCCCACCAGTGGATCCGCGAAAGTGCTGGGCCACACGCCGTGGGAGCGGCATGATGACTATCGCCGACAATTCGCACTGGTTCTCGGCCAGAAAAACCAACTTTGGTGGGACCTGCCCGCGCGGGAATCACTGGAGCTGAACGCAAAAATTTATGAAATCCCCGCCGACCGCTTCCGCCGCACCGTCGTCGACCTGTCTGAACTGCTCGGCGTGAAGGACAAGTTGGACGTAAATGTCCGGGAGCTCTCGCTCGGCGAGCGGATGAAGCTGGAACTGATCGCGTCCCTGCTGCACCAGCCAAAGGTGCTGCTGCTCGACGAGCCAACCATCGGCCTGGACGTGGTGTCGCAAAAAATCGTCCGGGAATTCCTCCGGCAGCACAATGCCCGGCAAAAAACCACCATCATTCTCACCAGCCACTACATGGCGGACATCCAGGCGCTGTGCGAACGCGTCATCATCATTGACCACGGAAAACTGTTCTTTGACGGCAAATTGGAGGAGATTGTGGACCGCTTTGCGGATTTCAAGCTGATTACCATCCAGTGCGAAAATGCCGACCGCCAGCACCGTGAGAATCTGGCCCGCTACGGGGTCGTCACTGAGCAAACCCCCACCTCCATCACGCTCAAGGTGAAGCGGGACCGCGTCATTGCCGCCTGCAAATCGCTGCTCGACGACCTGCCGGTGACGGACATCGACATTCAGGAAGTGC
The DNA here is from genome assembly GCA_049509875.1 of Verrucomicrobiota bacterium. Lineage (GTDB taxonomy): Bacteria > Verrucomicrobiota > Verrucomicrobiia > Limisphaerales > UBA11358 > UBA11358. Next base: position 42,913 of record JBEKZM010000039.1, read on the forward strand.
CCATCGAGGATGTCATCCGGCAGATTTTTGCGAGATAGTTTCGAGCCCCGACTCCATACGCTGGAGCGAGGGCCAGCTGCCAGCGCAGCCGCGCAGCGCATGCGAGCGAAGAGGCCGCAACCGCGTTGCGGTTGGGAAGGTTGGTCGGACGATGACCCAGGGGTAGCTCGTTCCTCGCAACCCTGGGCTTTGGAGACGGAATCCCTTTGGGATTCGGGAAATCAACGGCGCCGATCGGAAATTGATTGATTGGCTTGCGGTCCCGAGCCTTTCGCCGCATCCCCGTTGGGGTTGTTGAACTTTCTATTCCGTCCACGCAGGGTAGCTCCTGCGTCGCAACCCTGGGCTTTGGGCCACAATCCCTTTGGGATTTTGCGAAACGGTGCGTGTCTGAGCTGCAAGATGCGTGTAAGGTGCAGGCCTTCAGCCCGCTTTGGCGCGGGCCGCGAAATTGAGTGGTCTTTGGCGGACGGGTCGTATTTATTGGAAGCCATGGAACCTTTGACTCTGGCCGGATTGGACATTCTGGTGGTGGAAGACGAATTGCTGTTGCGCAAACAAATCGCCGCCGCGCTGGAGCGGCTGGAAGCGGACGTGTATGCGGTGGGCACGCTGGCCGCCGCCCGGCAGATGCTGAGGGACCAGGCCTTTGGGCTGGTCTTGCTGGATATAAACCTGCCCGATGGCGCCGGCACTGATTTGCTGCGGGAGGAAGCGTTTGCGCCGGCCACCAGTGTGATTGTCATGACGGCCCAGGGGGGGGTGACCGTGGCGGTGGAGGCGATGCGGCTGGGGGCGGCGGATTTCCTGTCGAAGCCTTTTGACCTTTCGGAGCTGCCGCTGGTCGTGGCCCGCGCGCAACGGGGGCGCCAGTCCGCGCGGCGGGAAGAACACCGGCGCAGCGACGACGGACCGGCGGGAGACACTTTTTTCTTTGGCAGCGCCCTGGCGGGTCTGCAGGCGCTGGCGGCCAGGATTCTGGCGGCCGACCAGCGCTTGAAAACGGCGTTGCCGCCGGTGCTGATCCAGGGTGAGACGGGAACGGGCAAGACGACGATTGCCCGCTGGCTGCACCGGGGCGGACCCCGCGCGGCCCAAGCCTTGGTGGAGGTGAATTGTTCCGCGCTGCCCGAGGCCCTGGCGGAATCGGAGCTGTTCGGACACGAGCGGGGCGCGTTCACTGACGCGCGGGCCACGCGCATCGGCTTGTTCGAGGCGGCGAGCGGCGGAACGTTGTTTCTGGATGAAGTTCCCAGCTTGTCGCCCAATGTCCAGGCCAAGGTGCTCAAGGCCATTGAGGAACATCGAGTCCGGCGGCTGGGTGGCACGCGGGACATTCCGGTGGACGTACGCGTGATCGCAGCCACGAATCGCGATTTGAAGGAGCTGGTGGCGGCGGGGCAGTTTCGCGAAGACCTATTTCACCGGCTGGATCTTTACCGGATCGTCATACCGCCGTTGCGGGAGCGCGGCGATGACGTGGTAAAAATGGCGGAGTTGCTCCTGGCGCAACTGTGCCGGCGGCATCGGCTGGCGATGAAGAGCATCTCGGCGGCCGGCCGGCAGCGGCTGCGGGTCTGCCCCTGGCCGGGCAACGTGCGGGAACTGGCTCACGAACTGGAGCGGGCCATTGTGTTTGAGGATGGCGAAGTGCTGGATTTTGAGAACTTACCGACGCCGATCGACCCGTTGAAGCCGCTGGAGCAAACGGAGTGGCTGCGGCCCGATTTCAAGTTCCCGGCGGAGGGGTTCAGACTTGAGGAGGCCATCGGGGTGCTGGTGCGGCAGGCGCTGAAACAAAGCGGGGGAAATGTATCGGCGGCAGCGCGGTTGCTGGGCGTGTCGCGGGATTATCTGCGCTACCGGCTGGCCGGGCAAAAGGCGGAAGGGAGCGGCGGCAACTGAAGGGCGGCCAGCGAAAGGCTGGGACAGGGCTCCGAACTGGAAATGACCCGAACAAGCAATAACGCAAGGGAATTCATGAGTCGATGACGGAATTGATTTTCATGATGAACTCCTTTCAATTGGACTCTAGGTTGAGCACGATTTTTTCCAAGGCTGCGAGACTTTGTTTCAAAGTCTCAAGCTCCGCTTGCCGTTCCACGACCGTGCGATGTTCCTTGAGGAATTCATTCAGGAGCATAGCGTTGACCGCCTCATAGCGGACGGAATAAACTTGGTTCCGGGCGTCGCGCACCACCAGGTCCGGGTTCGCTTGGGCCACCTCGGCAACGAGGCCAAATTGCGGCGTGCCAGCGGCGTCTATCTTCGGCTTGTATTGGAAGGTCACCGGCCGCAAGGAATAAATGGCCTCGCTGGCGGCGGTCCTGTTGTTGATGTGCTCCTTGAACCGTTGGGACGAGGTGGCCGTGCCGAGGCGGCCGCCGTTGTCAATATAGACGGGCGTGCCGGAACCGCTCACGGTGTTGCCATAAATGCCGGCGATGATGGTGGCATTGTTGGTCACCGGCCCGGCGACCGCGGAATCGCCAGTGTGGGTGGTGAACAGTGTGAAGGTCAGATTGTAGCTGCCGCTAGCCAGGCTGCCATTATTCTGGAGCTGGCCTTGGTACGTGAACGCCGTGCCTTGGGCACGGGCGGTTGAGAAGTGGACGTCGAGGGTGGAGAGCAGCATCAAGATGGCTGCGCAATGAATTATTCTTTTCATAACCAACTCGCGTTGAAATTATTCCTTGGACTGTCGACGAATGACATTTCAACACTTTTCCGGTGCGGTCAAAGCCGAAATGCCGTTTCCGCTGCGAGGGAGAATTCGCCAGTTCGCCGGTTAACTCCGGTCGCTGGTTGCTTGGATTAGTTCCGACATCCGAATTACTGACCTAAAACTTGCGTACAGCGGCTCTTATCTTCCAGTAGTTGAAGATGCTTATTCCCCCGCCGGCCGCGGATGGCTGTTGAACGTCGGCCCCGGTACACCGGATTTTTCTTCGTCCCCCGCAAAGTGACCGAAGGTCCTGCCGCGTCAGGCGTGAAGGTCGAACCATGGCAGGGGCAGTAAAACAGCAAATGGCGATCTATTGGTGATGCTGCCTGCGAATTGAAAGTTAATCGCTGGCGCGCTAATGGCATTCTGGTACTCACTGTTTCAGCCGGAAGAACAAATCTCCTGACGCTGTCGAATTGGTAATGCGGTTGTTGACGATGGGGCCGAGATAGTCACCCCAGGCCGACGGGACGAGACCAGCGTTGGTTTGCAACGTCCAACCGGTAGCCGAAGTTGACCACGACACCACCGACCAGCCGCCAACGTAAATGATGCTCAGCAAGGGCGCGCCCGGTGTTTGTACCACGTTGGCGAAGCTCCAGAAACCACCCGTCAACGAATACTGGCCACCGTTCAACGCACCACTGGCATCCGCCTGACCAATCGTGCCGCTCAGGTGATAAGGGCCGCCCACGCCTGTGCCGCCACCACCCGCAATTTTATGCCAGTTAATGGAGTACGGCTGCGCGAAGCCGACAAGGGAAAACATAAAAAAGCAAGATGGAAGCAATCGTTTCATAGGTTTATTGCATTGTTTGAGCGTTGATGTTTAGTTATTGACCAATGATCACGGAGCCGCCGGTGGCGGCCAGAATCAGCGGTTGGGAAATCGTGGGTGTAACCGGCGTTGAGCCGGGACCCTTAATGGCTACAGTGCCGTTGACGCGAACATTCGCGATCCCCAACGCCAGTGTCTGGTAGGGATTGTCATAAGTGCCCGCACCCGGCTCGGCAACCGAAAAGTCCACCCACACAACGCCTGCATGGTTCCAGGTCTGGATCGTGTAGCAGACCGGCCGCCAACTGGCGTTCGTGTTGACCATCGAATAATAATCCGGGCAACCCGGATACTGATAAGCCCAAATACCCACGCCCGCACAGCCTCCATTCCAGGCGCTGTTCAGGGCCTCCAGTTCGGCGGCATTTTGAAGGGAATCGTCCCATTGAGAGTTCGCCGCCTGACCGCATTCCCCGACATACACCGGCTTGACCAGACCCAGGCTCGAAACTGTTGGAAAAACGGGGCTGTTCTCATAATCATGATAATCATAAAAGTCCAGCCCCAGACCCTGGAAATACGCTAGATTGTGCCATTGATGCCAGCCAGTCGAGCAGGTCGCCTGCCGCCCAGGGTCGGCGCGGTGAATCGCGGAGACCGTGGCTGTAATATAGGCTTGCGCCTGCGCCCACGTGGCGCCACTGCCGTAATTGCCCAAAGATCCGCCTACCACGCCATCAATCTCATTCATCACGTCGCAGGCAAAGATTTGTTGGTTTCCTTTGTAGCGCACCACAATCGGAATCACCGCGTTATTGATGTAACTGGCCTGTTGGGCGGCATTGGTGACCCAGTCCGCGTCGCCTTGATTCAGCGTAAAGTACAGGCAAATTCCATCTTGAGCGGCCAGTTGGACAATGTTATCCAGATTATTCAGAAAGGTG
>JBEKZM010000004.1:0-143201 GCA_049509875.1 Verrucomicrobiota bacterium
CGGGCGTGTTTGTCGATTTGGGCGGGCGGGAGGGCGGGGCGTTGGCGAACCCTGTTGGACTGTTGCTCAATTCGCCTGCCGATGTCGTTGTTCTGGCGCAGCCTGCGTGGTGTACGCTCAATCGTTTGGTGACCATGGCGGGCATGCTGACGGCGGGATTGGCGCTGGCGTTTGTTTGGATTAATTTGCTAAGGCACCAAGTCAAACGGCGGACCACCCAGTTGAAATTCGAAATTGGCGAGCGGCAGCGGGTGGAACGGGCCCGGGCCGTCGAGCAGGAGCGGGCGCGCATGGCACAGGATTTGCATGATGATTTGGGGAGCCGCGTGACGGCCATCAGCATGCTGGCCGAAGCCGGCGCGCAAAAGGTTCTCGACCCGGAAGCCGGCAAAGCGCGATTTGCAATGATACAGGACCGGTCCCGGTTGCTGGTTGCGGCTTTGGATGAACTAGTCTGGGAGGCGAATCCGAAATACGACACCCTTGCCGCGCTGGTTGAATATGTGGCTGGCTTGACCGAAGAGCTCTTGACCGAAACGGGGATTGCCCGTCGCATTGAAATCCCCGCGGGTCTTCCCCAGCGAGGAATTCCGGCTGAAACACGGCATAATGTATTGCTTTCAGTGAAGGAGACATTAAACAATGCGATTCGCCACGGTCGGCCAACCGAGGTATTGCTCCAGATAACAATTTCCCAGGACGAGCTGGAAGTCTTGATTCAGGATAATGGCGGTGGCTTCGACTTGGCGCGGCATGTTTCGGGAGAAGGTTTGGCCAATTTGGAAAGGCGCATGGGCAAGATCAGCGGCCGCTTTCGGATCCAGTCGGCGCCGGGAAAGGGAACGAGTGTTTTTCTGACGTTGCCGCTGTAATCCAGGTCCGGATCTTCTTTCAAAGTGCTCAGGCGTGTTTGCAAAATAGGATTGGAGCGCGCCCGCCACGGGCGCTGAGGCCCCCAGCCTGCGAGGCCGATGGATATCATTCGGAATCGGCCGGTCATCAGCGGGCAGCAGGGGCCGGGACGGCCGCGCTCCGCAATTTGAAAACACGCCGTAGTCCAAATGACCTATTGTCCGTTTGATAAAGGGCCGTTATTATGAATGGCCATGTACCATTGCGATTATTGCTGCGTGTTGCCGCCATGCATTTCTACGCAAAGGAATTCAACATGAAACGCCGGTGGCTTGAAGCGGGTGGGAGGTTGGAAAGGCAAGACAGAGAAGTGGTATTGGCAGAGGTGGCCGCATTTTAAGTCTTAATGAAAACCGTGCTCGTGATCAATCGAATGAATCGTGGAACGCGGCTTTTCATCGGTCAGCGCGGTTTTACTTTGATCGAACTGCTGGTGGTCATCGCCATCATTGCCATACTGGCGGCCCTGCTTCTCCCGGCTTTGGCGGCAGCGAAGCAGCGAGCCAAAAGAACGGGATGCCTAAACAATCTAAAGCAACTGGATCTCACCTATCGAATGTATCAGGATGATTTCAACGGAGCGGGCATCGACTACATCGACGCCAGCGGCAACTCCGCTTTGTGGATGGGAACCCTTGCCCCTTACTATGCCACTGCACATCAGATCGTGTTCTGTCCAACCGCGCCGACTCGCAACAACCTGGCCACGTCCAAAGGTGATGCCTTGTCCACCTGGTACTGGATTGTGGGGACGAGCGTCAACACCAACTATGACGAAGGAAGCTATGCGATCAATGGCTGGCTTTATGGTGATTCGCCTATTTCGGGGGGAGCTACGACCGTGAATCCGGCGGGGTATTTTGGGAAGGAATCGAACGTTTTAAATCCAACCGTGACCCCGGCCTTTTATGACGCCATCTGGGTGGACGCCTGGCCGTCCGTTGCGGATCTGCCGAGCATCGGTCTTGACCTCATCAAAGGTTCGCCCGGCGTGGATCTGCCGCCGAATCAGAATGAATACGACCGTTTGCTTATCGCGCGCCATCCTCTGACTCCGGGCAAGACGGTTTATCAGCAACCAATACCGGGCCAAATCGACCTGGCCTACGTTGATGGGCACGCGAGCGCGTTCAGGTTGCAGGACGCTAAGACCGTTTATTGGTGCCGGGGGTGGCCCGGTTCCATCGGCAGTCCCTGGGCCACGCAATAAGATCCCAAGAACAACCAGATGATTAGAACCAATCAACCGTAAACTCCTTAACCTATATGAAAATAAAATCCAAATCGAAAGCGTTCCGGGTGGCAAACCGTATTCTCCCCGCCCTGTTGGTTTTGGCGGGTATGGTCAGGATGGCGAACACCGTTCGCTCTCAAATTGTCACCAACGGCAGTTTTGAGCAACCGGGGTATGGGGGTGCGGGTGGTGCTTACACCGCGCCGTTTGGAAACCCGGGAATACCTACCAACTACATAACGGGCTGGATATTAGGAGCTTCTGGTTACGCAGCCGGAAATGGCAATGGTTACGATGGTATTTGCGACACCAGCGGCGGTCTTAACAGCGGGAATATCGAGGATGGCACGAACTGCATCTTCTTGCAGGGGGGCTACGCGGCAACAACCGTGACTCTGACTGCGGGCAACAACTATACGCTGTCCTTCTGGGCCATGGGGCGCGTCAGCGCAGGCAATGGCGCGAATCCGGTAACCGTGATAGTGGAAAATGGATCTCCGAATAGAAACATTCTGTCCAACACAGTGACGCCTCCCAATACGGCGCAAAACGTCTTGGGCGACTGGACCCAATACCTCCTTAATTTTACCGCGCCGAGCAATGGCATCTATGCGCTGACATTCCAAGCCACGATACCGTACGGACCCAGCGGTGATCACACGACCTTCATCGACAACGTTTCCATCGTTCCGGGGGGTATTCCTCCCGCCTTTACGAGCCAGCCAACGTCCGAGGAAATGGTCTATGTGGGTGGAGCCGCGCATTTCACAGCCCAGGCCGCCGGCTCGCCGGCGCCTTTCTACCAATGGCAGATCGAATCCAACGGCGTTTTTGTCAACTTGAACAATAGCGGCCGGATTTCGGGCGTCACCAATGCGACTCTCACAATCGGTAATTTGGTCGCCCGTGATGCCACCAATTACGTGCTGCACGTTTCCAATACCGCCGGCTCAACAAATAGTTCCATCGCGGAATTGGTGGTGGTGCCGGCGCCGGTCGCCGGCAGCTATAACAGCGCTGTGCTGATCCTCGATCCAGTGGCCTATTACGAGTTGAATGAGACCAATGACCCAAGCACTGGGATGGCGGTGGCGTACGATTTAGCCGGCGGATTCAACGGCCTCTATGGCACTTCCGTGCAAAACGCCTTCGATGGGGTGACCGGCCCGACACCGGCGGATGGTTTCCCGGGTTTTTCGGCCAACGACGCCGCGGCGCTCCTCCCCTCGCCCAATGGAGAAATCACCCTGGCCCCGTGGGAACTCAATACCAATACCGCCACGTTCACCGCTTGGATCAATCCCATCGGGGTGCAGAATCCGTTTGCCGGCTTGATTTATATTGTGGGGGGAGCGGATGGATCGGGCTTTAATTTTTGTGGGGGTGGGGACGTGGACACCAACGGCAACAGCACATTGGGCTATACTTGGAATTATGACGGGGGCACTTACGGCTGGAATTCCGGCATAGCGCCGCCGCAATCCCAGTGGTCGTTCGTGGCGTTGGTTGTCACGCCCACTGATGTGACGGTTTATATTCTCAACACCAATGGCGTTTCAATTGCGAATCAAAACCACAATCACGCAGTGGAACCGTTTTCGGCGGCGCCCCAGTTTGGGTTCTTCCCCGGCCAGCCCAACAACGACGCATATAATGGCTCAATGGACCACGTGGCGGTGTTTGATCAAGCGTTAAGCGGGGTCCAGATTGCGGATCTCTATGCCGCCGCTGCGGGAAGTGCGCCTCCGGTCCCACCCTCTTTTATCAGCCAACCTGCGCCGGCCGAGGCAAGTGTCTATGCAGGCGAAACCGTGCGTTTCTCGGCTGAGGCCATTGGCATACCGGCGCCCTATTACCAATGGCAGATCGAATCCAACGGCGTCTTCGTCAATTTGAACATTGGCAGCCGAATTTCGGGGGCCGACGGCACGACGCTCACGATTAGAAATGTCAGCGCCGGGGATGCCACCAATTACCTCCTGAAGGTCGCCAATACATTCGGTTCGACGAACAGTTCCCTGGTGGAATTGGCGGTGGTGCCGCCGCCGGCAGCCGGCAGCTATGCCCGCGCGGTCGTGGCTTCCAAACCATGGGCTTATTACGAGTTGAATGAGACCAATGACCCGAGCACTGGCACGGCTGTGGCATACGATTACGTCGGTGGCTACAACGGCATCTATGGCATGGCTGTGCAAAATGGCTTCGACGGGGTGAGCGGCCCGTTACCCTCAAACGGATTTTCGGATTTTCCGACCAACAATGCCGCGGCGAGCTTCAATAATTCCGGCAGCGCCGACGCCAATTCCGCGATCACACTGACTCCGTGGGGACTAAATACCAATACCGTCACGTTCACCGCGTGGATCAATCCCACCGGAGTGCAGACTCCGTTTGCCGGCTTGATCTATGTCATAGGCGCGGACGGCTTGGGCTTCAATTTCACCGCTTCCACGGACACCAACGGCAACGAAACGTTGGGCTATAGTTGGAATTATGATCCGGCCACATTCAATTGGAATGCCGGCATTGCGCCGCCGCCCGGCCAGTGGTCGTTTGTGGCATTGGTCATCAGTCCCACCGCTGCAACGGTCTATATTCTCAATACCAACGGCACTCTAAGTGCCACCAACACCTATCCGAATCCCGCGGAACCGTTTTCGTCGGCGACCCAGTTCGGATTCTTCCCCGGGGCGGGAAACGCGACTTATAATTATAATGGCTTGATGGATCACGTCGCAATCTATGGCCAATCGTTGAGTGCGGCTCAGATTACGGAGTTGTATGACGCCGCCGCCGGAATTGCGCCACTCGTCGCGTTAAACGCGGTTAAGAGCGGCGCGAACGTTGTCTTGACTTGGAACGGCGGGGGACAACTGCTCCAGGCGCCTAATCTTTTGGGCCCGTGGACAACGAATGCGTCCGCCACCTCTCCCTACTCGGTGACGCCTTCTGCGCCGCAAGTGTTTTACCGGGTGCGGGTCAAATAAGCTGTTGGAAGCGCGGTCACAGCGGGCAGTTGGAATTCAAATTCTCACTGCCCGCTGTTGGCGGTATATCATCGTTGACTAGTGGTTTGGGTGTTAGGATGTATATGCGAATAAATTTTAAGAATTTTAGAATCAAGGTTCTATTGAAGCCGTTTTTGCTGCCGGTGGTCGCCGCCGTGACGATGATCGGTATCTGGGCGCCGCTGGCAGCCAACTCCCAGAATTTGGTCGTCAACGGCAGTTTTGAACAACCGGGGCGTGCGACTGACCAATACACCGTGACGTTTCAAAGCCTGCCCACCAACTACATAACGGGCTGGTTATTAGGTGCTTCGGGCGTGGCATACGGAAATGGCAACGCGTACGACGGTATTTGCGGTGGCAATGGTTTCACTCAGGGGAATTATGAGGACGGCACGAACTGCATTTTCTTGCAGGGCGGGTATGCGGCAACCACCGTGACGCTGACTGCGGGCAACAACTATACGCTGTCCTTCTGGGCCATGGGGCGCACTGCTGCGGGCAATGGCGAGAACCCAGTGGCGGTGACGGTCGGCAACTTTTTTTCCAACACTGTCACGCCGGCCAATACGTCGGAAAATATGCTGAACGACTGGGCACAACACCTCTATAATTTTACGCCGCCGAGCAATGGCGTCTTCGCGCTGACATTCCAGGCCACGATACCGTACGGACCCAGCGGCGATCACACGACCTTCATCGACAGCGTTTCCATCACACCCGGTGGTGTTCCCCCCTCTTTTACCAGCCAGCCATTGCCCGAGGAAATGATCTATGCGGGTGAAACAGTGCGTTTTTCGGCTCAAGCAACCGGCATACCGACGCCCGCCTGCCAATGGCAGATCGAATCCAATGGCGTCTTTGTTAACTTGAACAATAACAGCCGGATTTCGGGCGCCACAAGCTCGATGCTCACGATCGGCAATCTAGTCGCTGGGGATGCCACCAATTATCTCCTGCACATCTCCAATGCCGTCGGCTCGACGAATAGCTCCACAGCGGAATTGGTGGCGGTGTCGCCGCCGGCGCCAGGAAGCTACGACAGTGCAGTTTTGGCCTTAAATCCAGTGGCCTATTACGAGTTGACTGAGACCACTGACCCCGCTACTGGAACGGCGGCGGCGTACGATTATGTCGGCGGATGCAACGGTGTCTATGGCGCTGCCGTGCAAAACGGATTCAACAATGTGCCGGGCCCGACAACGGCGGACGGTTTCCCAGATTTTCCGACGAACGACTTTGCGGCACTCTTCACCTCCAGTGGCATTAACAGCCCCAACCCCAATTCGGCAATCACTCTGACTCCGTGGCAGCTCAATACCAATACGGTCACGTTCACTGCCTGGATCAATCCCAGCGGGGTGCAGACTCCATTTTCCGGCTTGGTTTATGTGGTGGGCGGGTCGGATGGATTGGGCTTTAACTTCACTGCCTTTGCGGACGCAAACGGTAACGAAACTCTGGGCTATTCCTGGAATTATGGATCCGGTACTTACAATTGGAATTCCGGCATCGCGCCTGCCACTGGCCAGTGGTCATTCGTGGCGCTGGTGATCACGCCCACCAACGCGACGGTCTTTATTTTGAACGCAAACGGCACTTTAACCGCAACCAATATTTACAATCACGTGGTGGAACCATTTTCGTCGGTGCCTCTCTTTGGATATTTCCCTAATGCTGGTGGAACTTATAATTATAATGGCTTGATGGACCATGTGGGAATTTATGGCCGGTCGTTGAGCGCGAAGCAAATTGCGGCGTTATACGATGCCTCTGTCCAAAGTGGGCAGAATTTGGTTGCCAATGGAAATTTCGAGCAGCCGGGGGTTGTCAACGGCGAGTACACCGTTCCTTTTGGCAGCCTGGCCACCAATGCCGTGCCGGGTTGGGCCTTTGGGGTTTCCACGGGCACCACTCCTGGCGTTTACGACGGTCTGGTTTCCGAGCAAGGTGGCCTGAACGATGGGAATATTGAAGCAGGCACGAACGCAGCGTTCTTGCAGGGCGGCAGCATGTCGCAAAACGTTGTGCTGCAGGCGGGCTCTTACAATTTGTCCTTTTGGGCCATGGGACGCTCTGACACGGGCACCGCGAACCCGGTCGTGGTGTCGGTGGGAAACCTGCTGTCCCAAACGGTGGCGCCTGACAATTCGTCGCAAAACAGCCTGAGCGATTGGCAAAATTACGTCTTTTCGTTTAGCGCGCCGTCGAACGGCACCTACGTGCTCGAATTCCAGGCGACCTTACCGTATAACCCCCCCAGCGATCACACGACTTTCATTGACAACGTCTCGATCCTGTCGATTCCGGCAATTCCGTCGCCAACAATAATTTCCGAGCCCGCGGTGCTGCAGATGCTTTATGTCGGGCAAAGCGCGCAGTTCACCCTGCAAGCCAGCAGCACCTCTCCCATCTCCTACCAATGGCAGGTTGAAACAGACGGCATTTACGCCAACCTCGCAAATGGCGGTCGCTTTTCAGGGGCCGCCAGCGCCACATTGATCATTAGCAATCTAGATGTTGGAGACTCTACAAACTACAGGGTGCGTCTGACCAATGCTGGCGGAACGACCAACAGCACTGTTGCCACCTTAACGGTGCTGGCAGCGCCTCCTCCCGGTTCACCCAAGGGAGCGGTCACCGTCATCAATCCTAGCTTTGAGGATAGCCAGCAGTCCGGGGACATCTATACCACGGGCTACGGGACCCTCAATCCCCAGACCGGAATCCCTGGATGGCAATTCGGCTTTTCCGAAGGAGATGCTTATTCGGGCATCGTGACTGAGTCGGGGACTATTTTCGGCACGCCCAAGTATATTCCCGATTGCTGGCAGGCGGCCTTCATCCAAGGAACGGGCCAGTTCTCGCAGGGAGTGACATTCTATACGGCGGGGACATACTTGGTTCGCTTCCGGGCTGCTGGCTGGGGCAACGCGGGGGCGGCGGCCGAGCCGATCTCGATTTTGGTGGATGGCAATGGGGTGGGAACTTTCACGCCATTGAAGACGCAGTGGTCGCTTTACACTTCGTTCCCCTTCAGTGTGGCCGCCGGGGTCCATGTCATTGCTTTTAGCGGAACCGTGCCCTCCACCGTGGCAGGCCGCGCGTCCTTTATTGACGGCGTGCAGATCGTGACCCCCGCTGAAGCCATCGCGGCGGTGCCCCCGACCTCACCGGTTTACGACATTGTCTTCGTCGGGGACAGCATTACTTACGGCGCCACCTTGGCGGACCCGGCCATGCAGGCCTCCGCGGCGCAGTGCATGCAGAGCCTGGGCACGCGTTTCAACATGGGGGTGCGGATGTCCAACCAGGGCCACAGCGGCGCGACCACCGTTGACTGGCTCCCCGCGTCGTCCTATTTCCAAGGCGCCGTGGCTGCCGCGGCTGCGCTTGAGACGAGCGAACCTGGACAATTGGTTTTCTCCATTATGCTTGGCGCCAATGACAGCGCGCAAAGCGGGACGGACGGCGCACCCGTTTCGCCCGCCGACTACGATCAGAACCTGCAAGCGATCATAAACGAGCTTCTGACAGATTATGCGAATGCCGATGTGTTCGTCCATTATCCGACCTGGTATTCCACCAACACTCATAACGGTGCGCTTTATGGTCCGGCCGGTGCCGCCTTGCTAAAAGCTTATTTGCCTCAAATTGACCTCTTGGTGGCCAGCAATGCGGTTTTGCATCCGGGTCATGTGTTTGCCGGAGACAAGCTGGCTTATGGTTATTTCGAAACAAATTATTTGGCTCTTCTGACTCCTGAATCCGGAGTTGATGGGACTTTCTATCTCCATCCCAACGCCGCGGGAGCCATCGTCCTCGGTGCATTTTGGGCCAACGCGATCGTCGCTCCTTTGAACGTGACTTCCAACGATTCCTATGTGGCGTGGCTCCAGAGCGGCGACCTGACGCCGGGGGCGCCCGGAACAGGTTTCGGCGACACGCCGACGAATTCTCTTGTCCGCAACGGCGTTTCCTATGGCGATCCGGCGGGCCTGATCGCGACTCTCGCAGGGGGCAGCCTGGACGTTTTCGCCGACATTCGCAGCGATACCAACCTCACGGTTGTTATCGAAAACTCGACCGACCTGATCAACTGGAGCCCATTTGGTTGGTCCATCGATCCAAGTCAGAGCGGTGTGGCCACCGGCTTCGTCCGCCATGCCATCCAGGTTCCGATCTCTTATCTGCAGCAGGAGGAGTTTTACCGTCTCGTGCTTGGTTACTGACAGTTCGGTAGTTTGGCACGGCCCAGTTCATGCCTTGGGAACATGTCAACGTCCGAGGGGTACTGATGCCGTTTTCCCATGCCGTCCTCCCAAACTGCCAGGCCGTTGCCCCGTCTGGGAGCCTTTGCAGCCCAATTGCAGTCCACATCTCTGCCGCCGCGTGGAATCCGTACGAAGCGGTACACTTGACTTTCCTTGAAAACAGGCGAAGCTCATGTGTCCGCAGGGAGAGGCCCCCAGTAATTGCCCATAGTCTTGTAGGGCTGTGATTTGATATGAAAGTACTTTTAGTGCATCCGAGTGCGTTGTTGTATGCGGAGGTATATTTGCGCCTTGAACCGCTCGGACTGGAATGCGTGGCCGCAGCCGTGCGGGCCGCCGGGCACGATGTGCGCCTGCTGGACTTGCAAATCTTCTCCGCGCGGGATTTTGCGCGCGAATTGACCGACTATCACCCCGACGCAGTCGGGTTTTCGCTGAACTACCTGGCGAATGTGCCGGAGGTGGTTGACTTGGCGAAGCTGGCGCACCGATTGCAGCCGGGCGTTTTTGTTTTTGCCGGCGGGCACAGCCTCACGTTTGTGGCCGACGAGGTGCTGAAGCACGGCGACGGTGCGATCTCATGTGTTTTGACCGGGGAAGGCGAGGCGGCGGTGCCCGAGATGCTGGCGGTGCTGCCGCGGGTGGAGGGCGTGCCGGGAGTGGTGACGCTTGGAAGCGCCACGCCTGCCCGCAAGCTTGCCACTGACATCAAGCGATTTCTCCCCGCGCGGGATCTGACCCGGCGTCGTCGCAAGTATTTCATCGGGTCTCACGATCCTTCCGCCTCCATCGAGTTTTCCCGGGGCTGCCCGTGGGATTGCTCGTTTTGCAGCGCCTGGACTTTTTACGGGCGGTCTTACCGCATGGCCAAGCCGGAAGTGATCGCCGAGGAAATGGCCAGTATTGGCGAGCCGAACGTGTTTGTGGTGGACGACGTGGCTTTCATCCACCCCGAGCACGCCATGGCCGTGGCGGATGCCATCGAGCGCCGGGGCATCCGCAAGCGCTATTACCTCGAAACGCGTTGCGATACGCTGGTCCGCAACCAGGAGGCATTCGAGCGCTGGGTGAAACTTGGGCTGAACTTCATGTTCCTGGGCTTTGAGTCACTGGACGCCGAACAACTGAAGCGGTTCCGCAAACGGCTGACGCCGGGGCAGAATTTCCAGGCGCTTGAAGTGGCGCGCAAGCTCAAAATCAATGTGGCGATCAACTTGATCGTGGATGCATCCTGGGACCAACAGCAATTTGCCATCGCCCGCGAATGGGCCAGCCAAGTTCCTGAAATCGTCCACCTTACCATCGCCACGCCGTATCCCGGCACGGAGCTTTTCAATACCGAAACCCGCGAATTGACCACGACCGATTACCGGCTTTTTGACATCCAGCACGCCGTCGTTTCGACCAAGCTGCCGCTGGCCGAATTTTACCAGGAGCTGGTGCGAACCCAGGCCCTAATCAACGCCAAGTTCATGGGCTGGCGCATGGCACTCGCCTGCGCAGACCAACTGGTGCGCCTGCTGCTGCGCGGGCAGACCAATTTCCTGCGGATGCTGTTCCGATTTAACCAGGCCTACAACGCCACGCGCTTTTACGAAGACCATGCCAGGCCGGTGCGCTACGAATTGGCGCGCCCGGCGCATGCGAGAGGTCCATCTCCCGCACAACTCGTCACCCCGGTTCGTGCGTAAAAAACAGGAATCGCGGCAAGCGTTTGGTTCCAACGGCGCGCGAAAGCCGCCACTTTTTCGTTCCGCTTGTTCCCAGTGGACCATAAACTTATCCGCATTGAGTTTCAGGCGGAAAATGTAAGCCGAATCATGGTTGCCAACTCCCCCACTCCGTCGGCGGAAGCCCACAGATTGGTTTCGCTCGATGCGTTGCGCGGTTTCGACATGTTCTGGATACTCGGTGCAGATTCATTTGTCTATGCGCTGCACAAGCTGAGTGATAACACGGTGACCAGATTTTTCGCCGCCCAGCTTGAGCATGCGGAGTGGGAGGGGTTTCATTTTTACGACCTGATTTTTCCGCTGTTCGTGTTCATTATGGGGGTTTCGACCGTTATTTCGCTGACCAGAATCATCGGGCGCGAGGGCCGTGGCGGGGCGGTGAGACACGTCTTAAAACGGGGGGCGCTTCTCTTCGTTGTCGCGCTGATTTATTCCGGTGGCTTCGCAAACCCCTGGCCGGATATACGGTTGATGGGGGTGCTGAACCGCATCGCGCTGTGCTATACGTTTGGCGGACTGCTGTTCATTTTTTGCGACGTGCGCGTGATGGTATCCGTTGCGGCCGCGCTGTTGCTGGGCTATTGGGCGCTGCTCGAACTGGTGCCGTTTCCCGATGTGCGCCCGGTGCCGGGCGGCACGGCGGTCATCAGCAAGGAGGCCGGCTACACGAACATTTTGCAGTTGAACTTGGCCAGCACGAACATGATTAGCGGCTCTTTCCTCCAAGGCGTAAACCTGGCGAATTATCTCGATCAGAAATATCTGCCGGGCCGCAAATACGACGGCACATACGATCCGGAAGGATTTTTGAGCACGCTGCCGGCGTTGGTCACGGGGTTGCTGGGCATTTTCACCGGGCTGTTTCTGCGCAACCAATCCGTGTCGGGCACGAAGAAGGCGCTTTATCTCGTGAGCGCGGGCGCCGCCGGCGCGGTCTTGGGCTGGCTATGGGGGCTGGAAATGCCTGTCATTAAGAAAATCTGGACCTCGTCATACGTTCTCGTGGCCGGCGGTTACAGTGCGATGCTGCTGGGACTCTTTTACTGGATCGTGGAGGTGAAGGAAAAAACGGCCTGGTGCCAGCCGTTTGTGTGGATTGGCATGAATCCCATTACCTTGTATCTCGCCAGCAATTTTCTGGGGGGATTGGGTTTCGAGAAGCTTGCGCAGCGTCTAGCCGGTGGTCCGGTGAAGAGCTTTTTTGATGCGCACGTCGCCAGGGGTTTTGGCGAACTTGTGATCTCGGCTGTCGCAGTGGCGCTGTTTGTGTGGTTCGCACGGTTCCTGTATCAGCGAAAAATCTTTCTGCGCTTTTGATCGGCCGCGACGGTTGCGAAGATCATTTTCGCCATTCACGGACACACTTGGTGGCTTTGGCCCACCCGGTCCAAATAATGGGTCTTGAGAGGGATGGGTCACATTCACATCCAAGTTCGGACGAAGGCCTTAATGGTGGCGCACTCGTGGCCGGCAGAGGTGCCGTGGGGGCGGATCGTGTATTCGCCAACAGCCGCGGGGACGATAAACGTTTCGGCATAATGCACGATGAAGGGAGCAAAGGCGTCAGCCAGGCTTTCGACGACGACTTCTTCGCCCTCGACGAGATTCAGCACGTTGACGCTGCCGTGCGTGTGGTGATGGACTTTCTTCCGGAACCAGTGCCGGCGCGTCTCGATGAAATGGCCTTCGTGCAGGCCGGTTTTTTCTTCCCGCCATCCGTCGCCGGCGGAAACCGGTTCAAAACGGTTTATCAAATTCTGTTTTACCCAGCTCGTATCGCGTTTCCACTGGACGTTCGCCAAACCATGGCCGAGATGAAGCGGGCGCGGTTTGCCATCCAGGCCGGGGCGTTGCCAATCCCACATCCGGAAGATGAAAAGGTAGGGCTGGGCGGCGATTTCGAGTACCAGGGAATTGGCGCCGCTAGAATGCACTGTGCCCGCCGGGATAAGAAAATGATCATGCTTCCGGGCCGCAAATCGATTCACGTATTTCTCGGCCGGGAAGAGCGGTCCGCCAATGCGCGCGGCGTGGAGA
This sequence comes from Verrucomicrobiota bacterium, assembly GCA_049509875.1. GTDB lineage: Bacteria > Verrucomicrobiota > Verrucomicrobiia > Limisphaerales > UBA11358 > UBA11358. The sequence goes on from JBEKZM010000004.1 coordinate 13,199, forward strand.
TCGAGCGTCATCTCGCCGGGATCGACGCTTTCGCGGAGGCCCAGATAAACGCCGGCGTCTGGCCCGGCATCCAGCAGGTAATGGCTTTCGTCCTGCGTGTAACGGAAGCCAAAGTTTCGCCGGACGTAGTCCGGGAGCGGGTGGACCTGAATTGATAAATCGCCGCCGCCCATCGTATCGACAAGATCAAAGCGAATCGGAAATTCATCGCCGAAGGAGACGCGGACGTTGTGGCCGAGCAGCGCCTGCGGTTGGTGAAATATCAAGTCAAGCGCCGGAAGCTCGAAGCGGGTTTCACGGATGCCCAGCACGAGGCTGTTTTCTTCCGGCACACAATCGAAACACCGGCCTGAATTGACGTCGGCGCGGTCGAGGTTGCAAATTTTCTTCAGCCACTGGCCGCCCCAGGGCTCCGGATCGAAGAATGGCAGCAAACGGAAGGGCCGCGAGGCCGCCTCCTTCAGACCGCGGCGCACATCTTCGCCGTCGGCCAGCTTCGGCTCCTGCGGATTGTTCGTGTCGAGCACGAAGTCCCAGCGGTTGATCAGCGGACGTTTCCAACGATCAGCCGCCCGCCAGTCCACGAAGAAGGCGCGCTTGTACAGCTGGCCAGCGAGAGCGGCATGATTTTGGGCGCCCAGATTGGCGGCTTCGTTGCGGCGGAAGCGCAGGTGTGCCTCGCGCCGGGTGAGGTCGGCGTATACCAGAAGGTGTCCCCAGGCAATTAGCGAAGCGCCGCAGCCCACGATGAGAATCAGGCCGGTTTTCCATTCGTCAATGATTCGCCGAAAGCGCCACAACGGTTCGGCCGAGAAGAAGTTCACCAGCGAAAAGTTGGAAAGACGGCCGAACATTGGGTCATCTCCGCCGAGAAAGGGGGCGACCAGCGCATCGATTTTCGCCGCCGGCAGCAGCGCTTTGGCCGCATGGATGGCGAGGGCAGGGGACAACCGCGACTCCAGTTCCTTTAGGATCGTCAGTTCATCCACGCCGGGATAACATTCGACGACGAGGATGGGTTTTTCGCTTCGGCCCTTGGCGAGGGCCTGCTGCAATTCGCCGGCAATCGCCGGCCAGCCGAGGCGGCATACGTGGACGGCGTTGGACACCGCTACGAAGGGCGATTTATCGTAGTTGCATTTTCTCACTCATTTGCCTCAACCATCACCCAGCCGCAGGACGTCTCGCCGAAGTTTTTCGGGCACCAAGCGATTCATTCATTTGTTCGCCGCGCCCGGCGGGGAACTTAAAAATCCATTATCTCCGAGCCAGTCGGCCATTCGCTGGGGCCAGTCGCGAATGCTCGCGAGCTTCGAGCGGCTGCCCAAGTTGAACCCGTGGCCGCCTTGGGCGTAGATGTGAACTTCAACCGGCCGTTTCGCATCCTCATATTCCTGCAACTGCGCCAGCACCGGTTTCATGTGAAACACGTCGTCGTTGGCGATGACAAAAAATGCCGGCGGCGCATTGGCGGGAATCGCCTTCGCCGGCGTTCCCAGCGGGCCGGGATAAACGACCATCTGAAAGTCCGTCCGGCAGTTCATCCGATCAATCGGATCGGCGGCGTCCGGAATGCCATCCGCCGGCGAATAGACGAGGAATGCCTCGACTTCGCCCCCGGCGGAAAAGCCCAGCGCACCGATGCGATTGGTGTCGAGGTTCCACTCGACCGCCCGGCTGCGGATGACGCGCATGGCCCGCTGCGCATCCTGGCGCGGATGAACGTCAAGTGAATACGGGGAATTCGTTTCGCGCGGCAGGCGATATTTCAAAACGAAACAGGTGACCCCGAGGCTGTTCAAAAATCTTGCCGGCTCGACGCCTTCAGCCTGATAAACCAATTCGCGAAAGCCGCCGCCGGGCATGATCAGCACGGCCGCGCCATTGGCCTTTTCATTTGGTGCCGCAAAGACCGCCAGCGAAGGATTGTGGATATTGCGCACCCAATAGTCCCTGGCCTGTTCTGGCTCGTTGCGGCGATCCTCAAAACCGGGTGCGCCCTTTTCCCAAAGCGGAATAACCTGCGGGTTGGCTGCCCAAATAGGAAAGGGTATTAAAGCCAGCGCGGCCAGCACAAACGGGCGCAGTAAAAAACTCTTCATGCCCGTGGCTCAAAGATTTTCCAGCCGGGCGGTCGAATCGCCGAAGCGGTCCAGATTTTTTACGCCCATGCGATCGGCCATGCTCAAAAATAAATTGCAAGCCGGCAGCGCGCCGGATTTCACGAACCGGCCGCCGGCGAGCGTGCCGCCGCCGCCGCCCGCGAGGATGATCGGCAAATTGTCGTGCGAATGGCGATTGCCGTCAGCATTGCCGCTGCCATAGACAATCATGGAATTGTGCAGGATGGAATTTCCGTCCACGTCTTTCGTCTCGCGCAGCCCCGTCAAAAATGCCCCGAATTGTTCTGCGTAAAACAAATCAATGTCCGAGACTTTTTTGATTTTTTCCGAGTTGCCGAAATGGTGCGACAAATCATGATGGCCCTCCGGAATGCCGATTTCTGCGAACGAGCGGTTGCTGCCGTCGTGCGCCAGCAGCAGCGTGGCCACGCGAGTCGAGTCGGTTTGAAATGCGAGCCGCACCATTTCAAACATCAGCCGGAGATGCTCCGTATAACTTTGCGGTATGCCCGCCGGCGTTGGCTCCGCCGGATCCTTGGGCGGGCCGAGCTTTTCCGCGCGCTCGATCCGCGATTCCACTTCGCGCACGCCGGTCAGATATTGGTCCAGTTTTTCGGCGTCACGCGCGCTCAACTGCCGGCGCAGATCGCGGGCATCATCCAGCGCGAAGTCAAGAATTGATTTGTCCTCTCCGCGGCGGCGATTCAAATTGGCGGCGCGCTCGCCGGGGCCGCCTTCGCCAAAAATCCGCTCGAAAACCAGGCGCGGATTTGCCTCCGGCGCCATCGGCATGGTCGGCGAACTCCAGGAAACATTGTATTGATACGCGCACGAATAGCCGGAATCGCAAGCGCCGGCGTTGCGCCCGGCGTCGCACGTTAATTCCAGGGAAGGCAGCCGCGTCTGCCGTCCGACCGAGCGCGCCATGAGCTGGTCGATCGAAACCCCGGCGTGAATTTCCGTGGCGCTCTTTTTCATGCGCACCCCGGTCAAAAACGTGCCGCTGGCGCGGGCGTGGTCGCCGCCACCGTCGCTGCCCGCGGTGGCATTCAAATGTTCCAGTCCACCAATGACTTGAATGTGCTCCCTCAAAGGCTCGAGCGGCTCCAGGGTCCGGCTGAGTTGAAAGCTCTTTTCATTTCCTGCCGGCCACCAGGCGGCGGGAATCGCGCCGTTGGGAAAGTACAAAAACAATGAGCGCAGCGGTGCGCCCGTCGCGGTTGTCGCCAGCCGGTCGGCAGCGCCTGCGCCCGCCAAGGCGGCCAGGGCCCGCGCGGGCAGCAAGGAGTCAAAAGCAGGCAGCGCAATGCAGGCGCCGAGACCGCGCAAAAAGAAGCGGCGCGAGATGGTGGCGCGATTCAGTTGGTTTGGCGATTTTCCTTTCATGGCATCATTCGGGCGTCAGCGCGCAAATGCCCGATTTTCGGTTTATCGGTTTCAGTCGCTTCGAGCCGCCGCGTCCGCTGGAACGGCGCGGATTCAATTATCCCCGCAATCAGCGCCGAGGACCGGCCGTTTGCGGTTTCAATCCGGGTGACGATCTCGTCGGTCGTCTCGGTGTCGTAAAATTCCAATCCGCGACCCAGCGCATAAATTAGCATCTTTTCCGTCAGCGCGCGGTAAAAATCGGCGGCGTGCTTTTCAGCCAGAATTTGCTTCAATTCCTTGATGCCGGCGAAGGATTCACCCGTCAGCAATCTGCCCGAACCGTCAATCGGCTCATTGAATTCCTGATCGCGCCATTGGCCCAGGGCGTTGAAATTTTCGAGCGCCAGGCCGATCGGGTCCATGCGGTTGTGGCAGGAGCTGCACAGTGGATTCTCACGGTGCGCCGCCAGGGTTTCGCGCAGTGTCGGCACGCGGTTCGTGGAATGCACCGATGCCGCTTCCAGCGGCGGCACGTTGGGAGGCGGCGGGGGAGGCGGCGAGCCCAGAAGGTTGTCGAGGATGAACAGCCCGCGTTTGACGGGGGAGGTGCGGGTGGGATTGGAGGTGACCCCGAGCACGGTGCCTTCGGTCATGACGCCGCCACGCGGACAGTCAGCGGGCAATTTTACGAGCCGCATTTCGTCGCCTGAAACCCCGGTGATGCCGTAGTGTTCCGCGAGCCGGCCGTTCAAAAAAGTGTAATCGCTGTCAAGCAGTTCCAACAAACTACGATCCTGGCGCAAAACATATTCAAACGTCATTTCGGTTTCGCGCCGCATCGCATGGCGCAGGTCGTAAGACAAATCCTGCGGGATGCCGTCGCGGGCGTTCTCGTCGAGAGTTTTTTCGCGAGCCAGAATTTCGCGCGGTGCCAGGGCAATGGTTTCGATGTCGCGCGCCCGCAACCATTGGCCGGCGAAGTCTTCAATCAGTGCTTCCGAGCGCTTGTCCTTCAACATCCGGTCCACTTGGGCGGGGAGATTTTTCCGCAGCTCATGCTTTTCGGCCAGCCGCATCAGCTCGTCATCCGGCATGGACGACCACAAAAAATACGAAAGCCGCGAGGCGAGCGAAAATTCGTCGAGGAACGGATATTTCACGCCGCCGCCGGGCTCGGCGCGCCCTTCGAGGAAGAGAAATCGCGGCGATGAAAGCACCGCCGTCATCCCCCCGGCAATGCCGGCTTCGAAGTTCTTCCCGGGTTCCTGGCAAATTGCTTCTGCCAAATCCACCAGCCGGTTGAGCGACCGCTCATCCGGCGGACGGCGAAACGCGCGGCGGGCAAAATCGCCGAGCAGTTCGCGGGCATAAGCCCGGCGCCCGGCGGCAGCGGCGGGAATTGGTTTGGGAAAGAATTTCCTGTACTCCATCGACGAGGGCTTGGGCATGGCGCGCGCGATGATTTCATTTGCGGCCGAGATATATTTTTCGAGCAACATCGGCGGCAGCGTCAGCACATCGCCGATGTCATCAAAGCCGTGCCCGGTGTCGTCGGGAGGAAAGATTCCGACGGCATCAAAATCCACGCCCAGCAAATCGCGGATGGCATTGTGATACTCCACGCGGTTAAGGCGCCGGAGCGTGACGCGACCCGGATCGGGATTGAGCGGGTCAAGGTCAAAGGCGACGCGCTTGATCCATTGCGCGACCAATTCCTTTTCGGCTGACGATGGTTGCGCTTTATTTTGCGGCGGCATCAAGCCGGCGCGCAAATTTTTCAGGACTCGCAGCCACAAATCGCGGTTGGCCACCAGGTCCGCGTCGGATTTGAATTCATCAAACGCCACCTTGCCCTTGTTCACGCCGTCGGCGTGGCAATCGAAACAATACTCTTCGAGAATCGGCCGGATGCTTTTGTGAAATTCAGGTGTGCCGGGAGCTGCCGGCGCTGGAGCGGCAACGGCCCCGGCGACGAGCAAGGCCAATGATAATTTGCGGCTTACGCTCATTCGGACGGCCCGATCGAATTGACTTTTCCAATCATTGCAAAGAAGGCGGCGAATTTCAAGGCTCGGGTTAATCCACAAGGGAACAGGCACAAGGAACTGACCATTCACCCCAGGCGGGACGGATCAGCTCGGCCTTCGTGCGGTCAATTGCCGGCTGGGTTTTCCCGTCCAATTGTGCAGTATCGGCCGCCCAAACGGCGCGAATCGCTGCTTCATCGCCGAGACCATTGGTCACGGTCGCGCTCGGGTTGTTTGCAAAATACAAGCGCGTGTCCGGCGCCCGGGCAGTGCGGCTGCCGGGCATTTCGAGCCATCCGTTGGTGTCGGTATGGCGCACCCAATTCCAGGCATATTGCAGCCAGTTTGGACCGGTATTGCTGGTTCTGATGCGCGAACCAGGTGGTTTCGTCATAGCCCCAAACCCAGTTAAATTCGCCTTTGGTGTTCGGCTGTCCCGGATGGCGGCTGACGCCGTAATTGTCAAATTCCACAAAGTAAGGCAAATGGTCACAAGTCCAGCCGCGAAACGTTTTGCCGCCTTTGCTCTGGTTGTAAAGGCCGTCCGAGGACGGTCTCAAACACGCATGCTTCCAAAACCATTTCCGGATCGGCAGCCAGCAACGTGGGAGCGGCGGCGCGAGCGATCTGAAGATTGCCCGAGAGATTATTTTCCGCGTTCCACAAGCACAGCGCGCGGCCGATGTACTTCGCGCCGATGGATTTCAGCATGCGGATGTTGTCATCCAAATCACCGCGGCCATTGAGCAATCTCTCCATCGTGATCGAGCGCGACAGATAATTTTCCAGCACGGGTTGGGAAATGGCCCGGTCGATTGAAATCCGCCCGGACGCAAAACGGAATTCGTTTCAGCCGCGGAAGCAAAATGGGTGATGATGAAACCTCCGGCAATTGCCAGCGCAAAGAATTTTTTTGACAAAAGTTTTTTCATGGATTTGCAACCGCTCACCTCGAGATCGTGAATGCCTGCGGTGAAGTGCCGGCATCCAGCGGTAATGTCACGCCGGTCTCGAATCCAGCCGGCAAGTTGGTCAGCGTGGCGATCACACCGTGGGCGCCGCTGACAGCATACGTGGCCTGGGTTGACGATGTGAAACGAAGCGTTGCGGAATGAGCAGCCGGATTTCCGCTTTCAATTTGGAAGCTGATTTGCGACAGGTCGGGCTGGAGCACGATCGGCTGCCCGCCGGCCAAATTGTCATTGTCCAGGACCAGGTGAAGATTGCCGCCGCTGAACATGGCGTGGAAACGCTGGCGGACGCCATCCAAAGGAGTTATTTCAATCCCATCCACGGCGTTGGAGAATGTGCCTCCGTAGCAAAATCGGCCGAAAATGGGATCATCAGCCAGGATGGTTGCCGCCATGCGGATCGCCCCGCAGAAGCCGAGATTTTCCTCCGCGGAATAATACCATGAGCCTCGGTGCATGGGCTGCCCCCCCAGCCAGGTGGTATTGAACGGCGACGGTTCAAATCCACCACCACAGCCGCCGTCATTCGCCGCGCCCGGATACCAGAAGCCGTAGTTGGAATTGGTGGTGCCGGTGTTTATTGTGGACCAGCCGCATAGAAAGGAAGCGTAGCCCAGCCGGAGGTAGTCGGTGGCATTGGTGGCATAGTTCAGCGCGTAATCCAGCAGCCCCCATCCTCCCATTTGCGCCATGTACGTCACTACATAATCATCTCCCATGTCTCCGCGGTAATCACTGCCGTAGTAATAGTAGGCCGTTTCCAGCCAGCCGCGATCGAAGACGTTGGCGGTGATCTCATTATCCATGAATTGCCGCAACTGCCCCAAAAACAACGCCAGATTGGTGGAGCCCATGGCCGGATCGCTGCCGGCATGTTGCATGGCATATTTGGCGTAGGCCTCCTGCGATTCAAAACCGGTGGCATCAAAGGAGTACTCGGAAGCGAACAGATTGGCATTGCCGCCCACATAATAATTCACCTTGGCCTCCCAATCCGCTTGCAGACTTGCGGCCTCGTTGGTCATTTCTTCCACCTGCAGCGCGGTAATCACGTTGGGAATCACCACTTCGTTCATCAGGCCGACCTGGGTCGCCTGCAAACCGCCGTAGCTCCACAAAGCCATGGCGGTTCCCCAAGCGCGGCGGAGATATTCCGTGGCGCTCAAGGCTGTGACCACTTCGGGGTGATTTCGCGCGACCTGATACATTCCATAATACATCGCGATAATGTGCGGATAATCATAGCCGCGCCCAATGCTCAGAACATTCCCGGTCCTCAACGTGTGCCAGTCGGGGATTCCGTAAATTCCGTAGGGAGTCGCTTCGTTGGTCGTGCATTGCAACCCGCCCCACACAAAATTGGCGATGTAATAATCCAACGCGGTGACCTCGCTCTGGACAGGGAACACGGCTTCCTTTGTTGCCAGATAAGCCGGGCGGGATTCGCCAGCGTCGTCGCTGGCCACCTCGTAAATCTCGCCGGTGCCCGCGAGCGTGTCGTAGTTGTCGGGCGTGACCAACTGTTCGTCGTTCAGGTTGAAATCACAAAACAGCCCACTGTACCACCGGTTCGTAATGATTTGATGGCCGACCAGATAAGCGGCGCGTTTTTTGATCAAAGTTTCCATCGGTTCAGTGACAAAGAACTCCAAATAGGTCGTCTGCGTGCCGCCATAGTGAATGGTTAATTCGTTTTCGCCCAGGCGGGAAAACTGGACCTGATAGATTTGACAGGCATTCGCGCCGACATTGGTGGATCCCAAAAACTGAATTTGCGTTTGCCCAGGAAATTCAGCGGTGATCCCGTTGATGGCCTGGGTGGTGCACAGTCCAATTTGGGCGAAGATATTGGTGGGCACGGTCATTCCAGGGACGATGTGGATGTCGATTTTGCCGTTGTCCACCAAAGCTTGGCGGATGCCGTCGTAATTGTCCACCCATTCAAATTTAAAACCGTAAGTTTGCGCTTCGCCGGCGGGCAGCGTCAAACTGGTATTCGGCTGCCGCCAGCGGCCGCCCTGCGTGGTCACCGACGGGTATTGCGCCGCGGCATTGGTGCCCGCCACATAAGAGTGAACATATGCCTCATAGCCGGCGGGCGGATTTGGATCATCCCAGAATTCAAGCTTGGTATCGGCGTTGGGCGTCATCAACAAATAAGGCCCAACGCTGTCGGGCCGCATCCAGAAAAGGAATGAATCGGACCCCGAAATAAAACTATGTTTCATCGTGCTTGCCGTCACACTTGAAAAAGCCGTGTTCATCGGCAGCGGCAAAGCCAGATCCCCGATGGTCAGCGGGCCGCCGGTGAGGTTGGTCAGGTTGAGCGTCCAAAATACGCCGGCTTGTTCAAAGGTGAAGACCGACTCGAAGACAAATGTACCCGCCAAACCGCCGGTGATGAGGTAGCGGGTCGTGTAGGTTGTTCCATTGGCACTAATGTTCGTGGCGTAGGAAACCGAGGCGATTCCGCCCAAGGTCGCCGTTTCCGCCGGGTGCCACGCGGAGTCGCCGGCCGGTTGATAGCTGAGGATGGCTTCACCCAGTGCCCCGCCATTGAGATAATCCGTGTTGTAGCTGTCGTCGGTGTAGCGCAGGCTGGTGATGCCGCCGGAGCTTACTTTCGAGGTAAAAAGCGGATCCACTTGTTGCAGGCGATAATACCGCTGCGGCGCCGAACCGGCGTCGGCCGCCGCCAAGCTCATCAGTGTGCCGGTGGCCTGCACTGGATTCGGCAGCGCATTGTGCCAGCTTGCGGGAGCCAATGAATCGGAGTATTGCAGCCAATACCATTTGCCGGGATTGGCGGTGAACATCACCGTGACGCCGGCGGAGCCAACCCCCACCTGCGCCCAGATGGGATTCGGCGGAATCACAAAGTTGCCGGTGGCGGGCGTGTGGTTGTAACTGATTGCGCTGCCCGGTCCGGCATAACTAAAGACCGCCACCTGGTAAGTTGTATCCAGCGCCAGGTTGTTGATGAACACATTGGTGCCCGGGCCCGCATAGACGATGTAATAGCCCGCGGCAGGCAGGCTGCCGCCCATTCCAAAGCTCGCATTGCCGGTGTAAGCAGTGCCGCTGACCGGCATTTCCTTCACGGTGCTGTTCGTGCTGGGCCAGACCACGACCAGGCTGCCGGTGCTGCCGGTCCCCGGGCGCCAGGAAACGTTCACGCCGCTGCCGCCGTTTGTGGCGAGAACCAAGCCAGCCGGGGGCGCCGGCGCGGTGAATGGGCTGACATTGGAAATGCTCAGGCTGAAATCCGTGAACTGAACGCCCAGCAGCCCGGTAAACGTCGCGTGCATAATGCCCACTTCGAGCGTTTGGCCGGCCAGATCGGTGCGCACGAGCCGGGTGCCATTCACTGGCGCCGGAAAGCTCACCGCCTGCCAGGCGGCCGACTCGGTGGCCTTTTGGTAAAAATAGAAAGCCGTTCCGTTGACGCGATCCATACGCAGCCAGTAATTCGTGTTCGGATCATCGCCGGGATTGATTTGCGTGACGCCCCCGTTGACTTCGTTGCGGAGATAGTTTGCATAGCCGTATTCATCGAAGCGCGTCCAGGAGACGAAATTTTCGGAGCCGTTGAACGGATCGCCACCGGCTGAAAAAGCTCGCGCCTGCAGGCCCGCGGTGTTGTACGGGGCGTTGTCAAATGGGCTGACGACATGCACGACGGCAGAAAAATCTCCAGGCGCCAGCTTAAAAAGGAAGAAGCCGTCGTCGTCGGCGTTCTCCCACGCGGTGCCCGTGGTCTGGAGCGTCAGCTTGCCGGCGGCCGTGATGTTTGCGTCACACTGCACCGTTGAGCCTGGCCCCAACACACCGCTGTTGTTGAATTCGCCGGCGCCGAAATAGACCCCATCCCAAATGGTGCCGACGATGCCGCTGGTCAAGTAATTGAGGTTGGTGCTGAAGCGGTCGGTGAACGTGGCGGCTTCGGCTCCCAACGCCAGGCCAAAAAGGGCGGCGGCGGCGGCACCCACGCGCCACCCGCAGGCGCTTTTTTGGAAGGGAATTTTCACGATATTATAAGCTATAGAATGCCCGAGAATTCGAATTGTTCAATGGCCACAATGCACGCCGGCATATTCGCCTTGCACTTCGATTATGGAGCCGGAAACAAATCAAGACTGCCATCTGACTGGTTCTTTTGGCGGCGGGCGGCGCTGGTTATTCGTTGCCTATTACCGCCTCCTAATTAATTCCCGCCAGCCAGCGCTTGATCCGGCCCGAGAATACGATCAACAGCCCGCCGGCCAGGACGGGCGCGATGGCAATTTTTAGATAGATTACGGTCCATTGGTTCACCGGCGTCACATCAAACTCGCCGGCCAGCAATCCCGCCAGCAGGTTGCCCAGGGACGTGGCCAGAAACCAGATGCCCATCATCTGGCCAATCAGCTTGCGCGGCGCGAGTTTGGTGACCGAACTCAGGCCCACCGGACTGAGGCACAATTCGCCGAACGTGTGGAGCAGATAGGTGGTTACCAGCCAAGTGGGCGCCGCCAGTTTGCCGGCAACCACCACTTTCACCGCCGCGGCCATCACGAGAAAACCGAATGCCAGGAGGAGCAGGCCAAACGCAAATTTTACGGGAATGGACGGATCCAGATTCCGCCGTGCCAGCCGCACCCAGAGCGACGCGAACAGGGGCGCAAAGGCGATGACGAAAATAGCGCCCAGGGATTGAAACCAGCCCGCGGGAATTTCAAATCCGCCCCAGTGCCGCTCGGTCATGCGCGCGGCAAACAAATTGAAGGATGAGCCCGTTTGTTCAAAGCCGGCCCAGAACAAGGCCGAAGCCAGGAACAAAACCAGGATGATCCCCACCCGCTCCTTTTCCCGCAGGTCCAAACCGCAAAACAGGAAAACGCCGATGAAATACAGTCCGCCGATGGCCACCAGGACAACCGCCATGCCATGCGCCAGGGTCACGGGATTGATCTTCACGAATCCCGCCAGGGCCAGTCCCAAAATCAGCACCGCTGCCGCCACGCCGCCGACCAACCCGGCCCGTTCGGGCAGATTCAGGGGACGACTATTGCCGCGTTGCAAGCCGGCGGCGCCGAGACGGTCCTGTGAGAATCGAAACTGAATCAGTCCGAGCACCATGCCCACGCCGGCGGCGCCAAAGCCGTAATGCCAGTTGATTTTCTCACCCAGGGTGCTGCAGACCAGCGGGCCAATGAACGCCCCGAGGTTCACGCCCATGTAAAAAATCGTGAAGCCTGCATCGCGCCGCGCGCCCCCTTCCGGATACAATTCCGCCACCAGCGCGCTCATGTTCGGCTTGAGCATACCGCTGCCAATCACGACCAGAACGAGGCCGATGTAGAACGTCTCAAGCCGGGGCACCGCCAGTGTAAAATGCCCGGCAGCGATGAGGATGCCCCCATACCAAACCGCGCGTCTCGCGCCGCAGATCCGATCCGCCAGCCAGCCGCCCGGCAGCGACATCAAATACACCGCGGCCGTGTAAAGGCCGTAAATGGCAGTGGCCCTCCGGTCGTCCAGTCCCAAGCCGCCGCGCGCCGTGTCCACCATGAACAGCACCAGGAGCGCCCGCATGCCATAATAGCTGAAACGCTCCCACATCTCGGTAAGGAACAATGTGTACAGGCCGCGCGGATGTCTTTGCGGAGCCGCTGCCGCCGACTGAACGGGCTTATTTTCCAGAAGTGGCAGCGGGTTCTCGCTCATGATCACGAGGGATGGTTGAGCGCGTCAAAGCCAGTTGCCGACGCACCAGTTCCGGCAGGTATTTCGGCGGCACCGGTCCAGCCGCCAGCACGGCGGCATGGTAGCGGCTCAAGTCAAACTGGCCGCCGAGTTCCCGCTCGATCTGCTGGTGCAGGCGATAATGGGCCATGCGCCCGACAAAATACGTGCTTAATTGCACGGAGCTTTGCTTGACGCGGATGATTTTCAATTTCGCCTCGCCTTCGGATTGATACGCCTCGTCCACGAGAAATTTCCTGGCCGCCTCGTCGCTCATGGACGTGCAGTGCATCTGGTGATCGAGGATGGAGTTGGCGACCGCGCGCAAATAGAACTTTAATTGCATCAGGCGCAGGCGCAGGTCGCCATTGCCGTAGCCTTCATTCAGCATCGTGATTTCTCCGTAAACCGCCCAGCCCTCGACATAGGCGCCGGACTGAAGCAGACGCCGAATGAGGGACGGGTTCTGTGCGGCGACGGCGAGCTGAACGTAGTGGCCGGGATAGGCTTCGTGTATCGTCAGGATTTGCAGCATGTGCCGATTGTATTCCTCCAGGAAGCTGCGCACTTGGGCCGGCGTCCAGTCCGCCGGCGGCGGACTAACCGCATAGTAGCTCGCTGCGTCTGGGTCGAGCGGCGGCGCAGCGTCCAGATAAGCCAGGGAGTTGCCCCGGCGAAATTCCGGCATTTCGATGACCTGGCAGCGGTCTGGATCGGGCAACGCCAGGTAATTTCTTTCCTTGATGAAGGTCTTGATCTGATCCACGGTGGCGCGCGCATCGGCCACCAGATTCGTTGCCTCTCCGTGGTCCTGATCCACCGCGTTGACAACTTGCAAAACGGTCTCGCGCTCGCCGGCGGAATCGTCCGGCGGCAGCGGTTGCCGCGGAAAATACTGGGGCCATAGCTGGCGGGCGACGTCATACATGTCGCGGCGGACGCGGGTGAATTCAGTCTGGGCCTCGGCGAGATTTTCTTCGGCCGTGAGGCCGGCGCCGGTTTCCAGCGCGAACTTTTTGCCGAACCTCGCCCGGCCGATGCGCCAGTCGCCGGTCGCGCGCGCACGCAAGGGGCCTTCCAGAAATTTCTGATAATCCTCCAGGAGCGCGACCGTCGAGGCGGCCGCCGTCTTGAGCCGGTCAAGCTGCGGCGTGTCGCCAGCGAACTGAAAAATCCCGTGTTGGTAAAAGTCAATCGCCCCGCGGTTCTGCCGAATGGCGGTTTCCAATACCGGCGGCGGCGGATGCACGAGCGCTTTCTCAGCTTCGGCCACGATGCGCGGGAACTGCGCCAGGCGCGACAGGCAGTTGGCGAGGTTGGTTTCCTTGGGCAACGTGGATTGCGTCAATAGCAGATAGACGCAGTCGCTGAGGTAGCCGCCGTAGGTTCGCGGGTCGCTCTCGAAGGGGTGGAAGTTCTCTGTCTCCCATATTTCCGTCTGCAGGTGGTTTTGCAGGATTTCGAAGTCAATCTGGCTGTCACGCGACAGTTTCTGGTAGTCGATCCGTCGCGGGAGCGCGGCGAGAGTGTGCTGGGCAAGCGCCTGCCAGCCGGCCCGGGCCGGGGGAGAGATCTCATCCAGTTCGCCGTCGAAACGATGGTCCCCCAGCTGGGTTGCCTGCAGCGGCTGCTGGCGAAACAGCTTCTCCAAATAGCTCTGGAAAAAGGCGCTCAATTTTTGGTCTTCCGGCCGGCTGGCTGCCGCCGCAAGGTCGGGCGAATTTGCGCCCCAGGCGCCCAGGGCAGACTGCGCGAAAATCAGGGATGCAATCCAACTCAAATTTTTCATAACATAAAACTTGGAAACGCAGCGCGCGGGCTGACGCCGGGCGATCCGGGGGCCTCTTCCACCGGCGGCGATGAGTAAATCTCACCGGCCCGCATCCGGCAATGACATAAAAGCACCCCGCTCTATTCAGAATGCGCACCTCTTGAATCTGAAATCTGAAATCCGAGTCCCCGAAGCCCGAAAGCCGAGTTTCGCGGGGGAGGGATTCTGGTTTTCTTTTGGGGCTTTATCCATCGATTCTATGGCCGAAAATATCCGTATGTACCCGGATATAACCGGATCAATTGAATGCGGAATGCGGATTGCGGAGTTCGGAATGGGGGACACGGAGAGTGCGGGGAGTTGCGGATAGGAGGCCGATTAGATTCAGGGAATGGTGGGCCAAAAAGCACGATTTCGTGGTTGGATTTTTGCGAGTGCATTGGGCGGCGCCTCTTCCAATGGGTTTTTGGTTTAATTTGCTTTAATTTGGTTAAAGTTTTCCCATTGCCCAGATGATCCGCCAATTTGCCGTCGGTCCCCACCGGGATTTCCGTGGCTTGGGCCGTTAAGAATGGCCAGTCGCTCGAAGGCTAGGAAACGCGCTGGCGAGCCGCCCGCGCTCCCACTTCGGGATCGTTCCAGTTGGTGACGGGTGACGAATGACAATTGGCGGATGCGAAATGCCGCAACGGGGCGGGCCGAGAACCGGCTTCCACCGCCGGTTCGCTTTGGGGCGCCCAGCCCACTCGCATAGGGGCCTGAACATGAACTGTACTTGTCCATCACCGCCAAACTACCATGAACTTTTGAAATGTAAAGTCTAAATATGACAACAAATTGATTTTATTATTTATAATCTAAATACTTTATAATAAGCACTATATAAAGTGCATGCTAATTTTAAATATAAAACATTTAAAAACGCGACTGAATATGACGGTCGCCTGTCTCGTGATCGGTCAGCCAACTAAAGCTGAAAACTGAAAAAGCTGAAAGCAAGGAAGGCCGAAGGCGTCGAAGAGTTGACAGAAGGGGACGAAGGGGGGCGCGGATGGGCGTGAATTGCAAAGGCCGAAATTCGAATTTCCGAAGGGCCAGTGAAAATTTATGGTCTGACCCGTCTGACGTCTGATTAAAGGAAACGAACATTGTATTGGGTTGACCCTTTTTTCTTTTTCAGGGCTCCCGCATCCTGCATCCCGCCTGGGCGCGTCGGCTGCTGTTGAAATTGACCGCGTGGCGGATTTTCCACATTATCACGACATGGCAAGCAGCATTGGCCAAGTGTTCCGCATCTCGACCTGGGGTGAATCGCACGGCGGCGGGGTGGGCGTAGTGGTGGACGGCTGTCCGCCCCGCCTGAAACTCTCCGAAGCCGACATTCAGCCGGATCTCGACCGCCGCCGGCCGGGACAGTCCAAGATCGTGTCTCCGCGCAAAGAGGCCGACGCGGTGCAGATCATGTCGGGCATTTCCGGCGACGGACGCACCCTGGGGACGCCGATTTGCCTCTGGGTGAAGAACGAGGACGCGCGGTCCGAGGCTTACAATGAAATGCAGGAAAAATTCCGGCCTTCACATGCCGACTATGCTTATTTTGCGAAGTACGGCATTCGCGCCTGGCAGGGCGGGGGACGGTCCAGTGCCCGTGAGACCATCGGGCGGGTGGCCGCCGGGGCCATTGCGAAGAAGGTCCTGCGCGAACAATTCGACGTCGAAGTCCTCGCTTACGTCAAGCAAGTTCAAAAGCTCATCGGCGAAATTGACCCCGAAAAGGTCAAATTCAAGGATGTGGAGGCCAACATCGTGCGCTGTCCGGATGCGCAGGCGGCGGAGAGGATGATTCGCCTGATTGAAAAGATGCGGCGGGAGGGCAATACCGTCGGGGGGATTGTGGAGGGGATCGCGCGGGGCGTGCCGGCGGGCTGGGGCGAACCGGTGTTCGACAAGCTGGAGGCGGATTTGGCCAAGGCAATGCTGAGTCTGCCCGCCTGCAAGGGATTTGAAAGTGGCGACGGTTTTGCGGGGATTCTTCTGACCGGTTTGGAGCACAACGACCCGATCCGCTCGCGCCGGGGGAAGGTGTTTACCACGTCGAACCGCTCGGGCGGCATTCAAGGCGGCATTTCCAACGGGGAAACGATCTTCTTTCGGACGGCGTTCAAGCCGGTGGCCACGGTGATGCACGAGCAGGCCACGGTGGACGTGGACCTGCACAATACGACGCTCAAAGGGCGGGGCCGCCACGATCCGTGCGTGCTGCCCCGCGCGGTGCCCATGGTGGAGGCGATGACGGCGCTGGTGCTGGTGGACCATGCGTTGCGGCAGCGGGCGCAGTGCGGGTGAGGACGGTTTAAATTCAGATTTGCCGATTCGCCAAAACGGGCCTAGCATCAATTTATGCCAGAAAAATCAATGAACGAAATTCCGGCCGACTTGCGGCGGCTTCATACCAAGGCCCTGGAGGCCGCGCAGCGGGAAAACCCGGATTATGCCATCACTTTGTTTTGCCAGATTCTCGACAAGGAGCCGACATTTTATGACTGTCGGCGAGCGTTGCGCGTGGAACAGGCGAAGAAAGCCGCCGGCGCGAGCACCGGCTTCTTCAAGAAGATGATGAGCGGCGCGGGTGCCAGCCCGCATATTGCCAAGGCCAGGATGGCGCTCAGAGGCAATCCCGCCGAAGCGATGTCGATTGCCGAGCAGGTGCTGAATACCGACCCGAACAACTCGTTCGCCCATCGCATCATCGTGGATGCGGCGCAGGCGCTGGAATTGCCCAAGACGGCGGTGATGTCGCTGGAAGTCATGGCGCGGCATTCGCCGAAGGACAAGGCGCTGATCATGGAATTCGCCGATCTGGCGGCGCGGCTGGGCGGCGAGGCATCGGCGTCGGCGGAGCGGGCGCTGGATGAACTGGCCCGGAACGCGGGGTTTGATCCCGACCTGGCGCAGGCGCAAAAAAATTTGTCGGCCCGCAAGACGATGGATGAAGGCGGCTATTCGGCGCTGGAGGGCGGCGAAGGGTCATATCGCGACATCTTGAAGAACAAGGAGGAGGCGGTCACGCTGGAGCAGGCGCAACGGGTGCAAAAGACCGAGGACACGGCGGCGCGCCTGATCAAGGAATACGAAGTCCGGCTGGCGGCCGAGCCGGACAACATGAAGATGGTCCGGTCGCTGGCGGAACTGTACACGGAAAAGAAGGAGTTTGACCGGGCGCTGGAGATGTATGACCGCCTCAAGCAATCGACGAACAGCAGCGCCGATTCGGCCTTGGATCGCGCCATTGGCGAGACCAAGGTCAAGAAGATGGATTATCAGTTGTCGCAGTTGAATCCATTTGCGCCGGATCATGTGGACCAGATCGCCAAGATCAAGGCCGAGAAGGCGGAGTTCAAGCTGGCCGAATGCAAGCAGCGCGTGGAAAAGTATCCGACCGACCTCATCATCCGGTTTGAACTGGGGCAGCTTTATTTTGAGGCGGGGAAGATCGGCGAGGCGATTGGGGAATTCCAGAAGGCGCAGCAGAATCCGAACAAGCGCATCCCGTCGATGAGCTTTCTGGCGCAATGCTTTGCCAAGCGTGGCATGAATGATTCAGCGGTGCGCACCTTGCAGAATGCCATCAAGGAAAAGCCCGCGTTCGACGAGGAGAAGAAGGATTTGATCTACAACCTCGGCTGTGTGCTGGACGCCATGGGCAAGAAGGCGGAGGCCATGGAGCAGTTCCTGCAAATTTACGAAACAGACGTCAATTACCGCGATGTGGGCGCGAAAGTGGATGCGCATTACGCATCGCAATGAGCCGGAGCACCTAGTCGCGCAAATTTGAATTTGCCTCGCGAGCGACCAGTTCGCCTTGACGACGGTGAAATCGGGCGGATTGCAAAACAATTTCCTTCGCGTTCGCCTTGCGCCTGGCGCGGGAGGTGTCGCGGCGCAACGACGGCCACCAAAGTGCGGAAGACAGTATTCATCAATTCGGTAATGGTTGGTGCGGGCGAAAGCACCGTCGCCGCTACGCTCTGCCGGCGCAGTCCACGACGCTCGCGCAACGTGCGGTGGCTTCCGCCAGTGTAAAGCACCTTGTACTGCGGCGGGAAGCGAAGCGCCACGCCGCTTTCGCGTGGACGACAAAGCTTATTGATTTGCCCACGTTCGCTGCGTCATTTCCCCTGGGCGGCGGCCTTGTCGCGATAGCGGTAGAAGGCGGCGACCAGGCTGAAGAGGACAGCCACGACGAAGGTCAGGCCGGCGTACTGTAAGAAGCGGCCGGTGCTGACGGAGGCTTCTTCATGGGCGCCGCCGGTGGCGAAGAGCTTGGTGATGGTGGTGACCATGAGGTTGCCCATGGAGACGGTCAACAGCCAAAAGCTCATGATGGCGCTTTTCATTTCCGGCGCGGCTTCGCGAAACGCGAATTCCAGTCCGGTGGTGGACAGCAATACTTCGGCGGTGGTGAGAATCAGATAAGGGACGAACTGCCACAACACGCAGAGTTGCGCTCCGGCTTCAATTCTTGTTTGCAATGCCGCCACCACCAGGTAAGAACCGGCGGCGACGAACATACCGTAGGACATGCGTTTCAATGGCGAGGCGAATTTCCCGATGCGCGGATAAAGCAGCAGCGTAAACAGGGGCACGAGCACCATGACAATGGCGGGATTGGCCGACTGCATTTGTTCGGCGCCAATATCAAGGCCCAGGACTTTGACTGAACTCATTTTTTCACCCTGCATGACCCAGGTGGAGTTGGTCTGGTCAAACAGCGTCCAAAAGACCGGGATGAAGGCGAAGATGAACAGGATGGGGCTCAGCGAGCGGGCGGCGGAGATTTCGTTTTCGTTGTGGCGGGGCGCGGCGTGTTGCAGGAAGGATTGGGGCAGCTCGGTTTTCTGCATTACGCTCAGGGCAATGACGAGCAAGTACCAGACGCCGACCAAGCCCAGCGAAATCCAGGCCAATATGTCTGTGAAGGTTCCGCCGCCCTTGCTGAAAAACACCCAGATCATGAGGGCCATGATGAACACGGGCAGGGCGATGGTGGTCGCCACATTGAGGAGCGCCATCCAGGGGATGGTGGGGCTGGCGCGGAAGGCGGACCAGAATACGGTGAAGAAACCCGCGTGTTTGGTCTCCCGGCTGGTCGGTTTGCGGGTGTAATACGGCGTGCCCAAAACAAAAATCAGCGTGGCCAGGGCCATCAAAACTCCGGGCACCCCGAAGGCCGCGGCGTAGCTCCATTTGTCCTGCACCCAGGGGACCACGAGAAAGGAGAAGAAAGAACCGAAATTGATGGACCAGTAAAAGGCGCCGTAGGCTTTCTGCAATAGATGCGACTGCTCGGGCTTGAACTGGTCGCCCATGAAGGCGGAGACGCACGGTTTGATGCCGCCGGAGCCGAAGGCAATGAGCCCCAGGCCTGCGCACAGGCAGAGGAGCCGGCTGTGCGGATCGTGGGCGAAGCCGCTGGCAGCCAGCACGCCGTTGCCGAGGCAGTAAATGAGCGAAACCCAGAGGATTGTGTGGTAGCGGCCAATCAGGCGGTCGGATAACCAGGCGCCAAACAAGGGCATGAAGTAATTGGCGAATTTGAAGAAATGAATGATTTCCGTGGCGTCGTCCGTTTCCATGCCCAGACCGCCCTTGGCGGCGGTGGTGGTGATGTAGCCGGCAAGGATGCCGACAATGCCATAATAACTGAAGCGTTCACACGCCTCGTTGCCGACAATGAATTTGACTTGCGGCGGCCACCGGCCGGCCGAGGGTTCAGGATTTGGCGACATGTTCAAAAAAACCGCGGCCCAGCCTATGCGAATGGAAAGGCCGTGGAAAGCCCTACGTTGGTCTACGTTGGCCGCTATGGCAAGGCGGTCTGGATCTCGGCCAGCGACACACCGAACGTGGAACGGGCAATGGCGTCCAGCGTTGCTTCCGGACCACTCAAGTGCATCGTTCGATGTACGTGCGTCAAACTATGACCGGGCGCAAGGGCGGCCGCCGGCGATGAGGATTCAATCTCGTAAAATGGTCCCAGTGGCTTCGCCCCGGGTGACGGCACACCATCGTTATAGCTGTTTGCCGCGTCGCCGGCGAAGGGATCATCCTGAATCTTCCAAAGCGAATTGACGTAATCGGTCACGCCTTCAGGCTGGGTGAACTGCACGATCGTCAGCACCTGGTTCACCGCGTCGTAACTGCCCAACACAGACCGGCTGCGTCTTGGGTTGACGCCGATCTTGCTCCGGTAATTTCCGTCGCCGCTGAAATAAATCACATTGTCCTTCACCACCAGCCGGTCCGGCGGGACGTTGCCGAAGTAATTTGAGGTGACTTTCGTCCCCAGTTCCGATTCCGGCCCAGGTTTGATCGGCACGACGATGGTGGTCCGCGGTCCAGGATTATACATTCCCAGGATCCAAACCGACAGGAGTCCGGTATTCTTCTCCCAAGGCTGCTGGCCATCGTTCGTGATCTCATTGACGGTCTCGTAGGCAACGAGATTCAAGCCCTTTGCGGACTCGAGTCCCAGTATTCCCGCTGCGGCCTTGGCGGTGAGCAATTTGACCTGCCGGTTCACTTTGACGTCGAAGCGCGTGCCGGAATAATTGGTCACCGCAAACGCGGCGCGAAAGGTGACCGCGGTTTGGGACTGGCTGGCGATGTCATAAGGCATCGTGTCGATCGCCGCCGGGGTGAACCAATCGGCCAGTTCGAATCGGGCCCCCTGGGCGAAGAAAATCGAAAACTGTCCGCCTTCCGGTCCGAGCCAGAAGCGGTCCTCGCCGCCAAAGACGTTGATGTGCGGCTGAATTTTTCCGGCGGAAATCAAGGCGCGGTTGATGAAGCCGTAACTTAATCCGGCGTCGCCGCCGGCGCTGCTGGTCAGGACGCGTCCCTGCCACGCCGGCGAAACGGCGACCTTGGCGTTGCCGCCGCGGTCACTCAGCACGACCACCGCCGTGTGCTGCCGGAGAAATGCCACGTCGTCGCCAAACGTGGCGGCGCGAGCCGGGGTTTGCGCCGCGCTGGCGGCCAGCGCCGAGGCGACCAGGCCGCGTTGAATGTTTTTCCTGAGAGAATTCGGTTTGCCGGAGTTCATGGTTGGAGTGGTTGCCGGCCTGAACATATCAAATTCCAGTTCCGGCGCCACGCCGCATTTTTTTGCTGTACCGCGCGGCCCCAAGGCTGCTCTAAAGTCCAAGCGGGCCTCTGGGCACGGAAGACCTGAAATTTGAAAGGTTTGACGCTCACCCTCACCCCGGCCCTCTCCCCCGGGGAGAGGGAGAAACGCTCCCAGCGTCTTGGCAAAATCGTGCGTCGGATGGTTCATGGGCGGTGAGCAGGTCCGAATGGAACAGGGGACTTTCCATGAACCGCAAGTTGGATTTGAGCAAAGGGGGAAGCCCGCCACCCCGGCCCTCTCCCGGGGAGAGGGTGAAACGCCCCCAACGCTTTGGCAAAAAGTGGCCTCGCTGGTTCTACGACATCCTTCGAAATTCTGGCGGCAGCAAAGTGAATTCCACTGAAAACAGCGAAGAACCAAACTCAGAACCGCCCGGCGCGCGCCCCGGTCATGCACTAAACCAATGGTCCCCTTCCAGCCGGCTCAGCGATTATTCCACCACGAACCAAGTGACACCGTGCGCCGGGACTTCCATGGGCAGATCGATCTCATATTCGCGATCCAAAGCATACTGCTTCGGCTCGGCTTCCTGCTCGCTCACGGAGACGGTCGAAGTCCTGCCGGTATAATAAAGCGGTATGCGGAGTGTCCTGACGACGTTGGTGGCCAGCGGATTATAGATCATGAGCAAGCCCTTTTCCCGGCCCGACGGATTGACGTGCAGAATGTAATCGAGGTCGCGCCCGTCCGCACGGCGGAGGTGAAGAATGTCCCCGTCGAGCACCTCGCGGTGGCGCTTGTAGAAATTCACCCAGCGCCTGACCACCGCCTTGGTTTCATCCGAATCGTAAAGTCGCGGACCACGGTAACAGGCGATGACGCCAGCGCCAAACAGATTCTCCAGCCGCTGCTCATAATGCGACAGATGATCCTTCAGCGGTTCAATGGTGGCGGCCGCCCCGCCGCCCTGATATTCGGTCAACGGCACAAACATCCAGCCCATGCTCGCCGTCTTTTCCCAGGTGCCGTCGAAGATATTCTGCCGCTCGATGATCTCCTGATACTCCCGCGGCAGCGACCAGTTGACCTCGCGATACCCCAGGCCACACTTACTGCTGCCGGATAGATAATACCAGTCTGGAACGTTTAGATAGACACCGTTGGCGCGGCACCATTGGTACAGGCCGGTGATCGCCTTCCATTGGACCCATTGGGAATCTTCCTGGCCATGGTGAAAGGGATGGTTCGTGGCGGCGCAAGTGTCGCCGGGATAGGAACCATCGTGCTCGAGCGCACCCAGACCGGTTCGCACCATCATGCTTTTGAGTTGCGCCAGATAATTGCTGCCCCAGGCTGAACCAAGACATGGCGCCACGCCGAAGGCAGGGGAACCCACCACGTTGTCCTCCGGGGTGCCGGCGCTGCGGCTGGAACAGAGGGAATAGCCGCCCAACGCAATGCCCTTGGACTGGGCGTAATCCACGAGTTCCTTGATTTGTGCCTGGTATTGCGAATCCCGGCTTTCGAAGTCAAAGCCGCTGCCAAAGGACAGGATCACCATTTCAAATCCCACCGCCGCGCATTGATCCACGGCCAGCTTGACCGCTGCGGGATCGGCGTTGCGCGCGTGCATGAAGATGGGATTCTCCGCGGTCCAGGGCGCGATCGTGCGATACATGCGGCGCCGGGCCAGGCTTTTGCGCTCGCGTTCGGTGGAGTCCTGGACCAGTTCAAACGAGCGAAAACTCTCGAAGCGGCCGCCGGGCGCAATCACCTGGTCCGGCCCGAGGGGAGGGCGGCATTGCAGGAGGCAGGGCGTTTGCAGGTTGTAATTCACCTGCGAGGTGTAGGAGGGGTCGGGCAGCCAATGGACGGACGGCAGGGTATCCAGCGTGCCCATCGCTCCACCGAAGGCATAATCCGTTTCCACCAATAGCTTGGGCAATTCCCACCGCGGCGAACCGCCCACCACCGATTCCGCCTCGGTCACCGCCAATATTTCAGAGACAAAACTGTTTAGCCGCCGCGGCTTGGTCGATTCGTTCCGGACGACGATCCATTTTGAAAGGAGTGGCATGCCATCAAGCAATTCATAACGCACCTCGACGGTCGTTTTGCCCGCCGATTGGTCCGTCAAATTGGCGCCCCCCAAACCTGGCGGCCGCTGAAACTCGAGCGTCAGCGAAACACCCGGCGGCGGCCATGGCAGATCCCTCGACATCCATTCACGATGCGGCTTCCACGGAAAGCGGGCTTCGGTTTTGGCAGTTTTGTAACCGGTGAATTGAAACGCACCCGGATTGGCGGTGAGTTTATCGATCCATTCCGGCTTGAGAAAACTCTGTATGGGCTGGCCGCTCAATCCGCCAACGTCATACTTGACTCCGTCCAATTCGATGATCGCCTCAGGCCGCACCGCGCGCAAAAGAGACTCGCCCGTCATCAAATTATCGAAGGAAATCGTGGCCGCGTTGGGGGCGAGACGGAACACACGCCGGACCAGTCCGTTTTCCAAAACCAGCTCCCGGGTGCGTGCGTCCTCCTGGATGGCCGCCTTATAAGGCGTGCCATCGAGCAGCCAGTCGGCACGCTCCGCGGCCGGAAGGACAGCCGCGCCAAACGTGATCGCCAGCGCCAATATTCCGATTTTCTGCCTCATCTCAAATGGCCGGGTTTTGCTGGTTGCGATTCGGTTCAGCCGTCCGCAGCGTCACGCCACCAATTCTAAACGGATTTCCAACGGATCACCTGGTTTGATCGCCAGCCTCCCCGAAAAAGAAATTTCAACCCGCGCGCCGTTTTGCGTCGCCTGGGCGGGGATCGGACGGGAACCCTGATAGGCGGTCACGGTTTTGAATCGGGCGTCCGGCGCCAGTTCCAAGGCCAGGGTCTGAACTTGCAGTTGCCCGTGCTGGATATCGATTTCGTGGGATTGGCCGGCTGGGCCGCGCTGCTGGCGGTAGGTGCCCCAGCCTTCGGCGCCCACAAAGGCCGCCTGAAATTTCTCCGGCGTCAGCCGCGGCGCAAAGCCGAGATGACCCTTCGGCCCATGATACTCGAACCCGCACGCGGCGATATAGACTCCGTAGCTGGCCATGCTTCGCACATAGTGATCCCCGCACTCGACTTCGTTCCACGGATTGCGGCGCGAGGCGTGATAGCGGTCATGCACGGCACGGGTCACCGCCAATCCTTCCAAGACCATGTCTTCCCAAAGCAGATGGCCGGCAGCCTGATACTCGAACCCGTTCATGCACTCGTCGAAGTACCCGGCCGCCCAGGTCGGACCCTTGCCCCGGGCCTGCGGGTAATCCCAGTCCGTGCGCGGGAAGGTGCACATCAGCAGGCCCGCCTCGCCCGGCATCGCATACCAGCGACCATCCGTATAGGCTTTGCGATATGGTCCGACGTCCGGCGTGAAATTGTATCGCCAGAGCGACTTCAAGGCCGCCCGCGTTTCCTTTTCCGGCAGCACGCGCGGCAGGCCGACTTGAAAGGCCCAGCTTTGGCCCATTACCTGGTCAATCTCGCAACCGGTGCCCGAATTGATGGCATCCAGATGTTTCGGATCCACCTTGTTCGTGAAATATTCGTCGTCGAACAACTGCGCGACAAAGTTCTGCCGGCCCACGCTGAAAATGGTCCGGCACTGCGCGGCGAATTCGGCGTCGCCGGCTTCGTTCGCCAGCGTCTCGGCGGCCAGCAGCGCCGCCAGGTAAAGTCCGCTCAACCAGGCCACCTTGCCATACCAGTCGGTGTCGAGCGTGTTATGCTGGTTGCTTTCGATGAGGCCGTCGCCGTTCGCGTCCTTGGCGATCAGCCATTCGGTGGCCTTTTTGATGCCCTGCCAGGTGCGTTTGAGAAAGGCGTCATCGGGCGACATTTCGTGCTCCCGCAGCGCGCGCAAAATCGCCCCCGCCTGCGCATCAATGGCCGGAATGTTGTTAAACTCGCCGCGGAAGTGAATGGCGCCGTCCGGTTGCAATGCGAGGCCGAAATCCACCCTCTCGCGCACCAGCCGTTCGAGCTCGGGAAACACGCGGGCCGCGGCCTGCGCATAGTGCCAGACATGGCCGCAAGTGCCCTCGCAGCAGCCGACCCCCTCCCAACTGTAGAAGCGGCCGTCTCCAAAACGGTGGCAGGTCGAAGTCGCCAGAATGGACGTGTTCAGAAACGTCCGGTCCAGGAACCAATAAGGCAAGGTTGAGTCATACCAGGTGTCATGCCACAGACGGGTTTGCGCGGCGAGCCGTTCGAAATTGCCGGCCACATAAGCCGCCACCGACTGCGCCGAGTTGAACCTGGTTGCATAAAAGCGCCCTGACGGAAGGGGAGGCATTTTCACGTTCGGAAAGAACCAGGTCAGCCCAAAGGTGATTTTGACCGACTCCCCCGGGCCCAGCTTGAACTGGCGCGCCAGCAAGCCGCGCAGCTTTTCATTGAAGGGCTTTCTGGATGACTCGTTGTTCGCGGCGGGCGTCGAAAAGATCCTCGCCAAGGTATCCGCCATCGGCAACGAGGCGCGGGCCAGGTCGCCGGTTTGCGGATCGAGGAGCGCCAGCCCCAGCGAGCCGAAATCGTCCTCGTCCGCCAGGGGTCCCGACGACCCGCGCGGCTGGTCACTAAACACGATGTCGTCCACGCCGATGTTGCCCCATTCGCCGGTCGCGTTGTCCACAATGACCAGCCGGGCGGCCAAACCCATCCACTGGCGCACGTCCCAACTTGCCGGCTGCAGCCGGTTGTTATCGGCGCCGGTGGCGGACAGCACCACTTTTTCCGCCACCACCAGGTTGATGCAGGTTTGGCCCGGATGGTTGCCGCCACCGATCAGGAAGGTGATGAAGTTGCGTTCGATCGTAAATGGCCGGCTGGTGAGCGTGCCGATGGCTGCATCCTTGTCCGCCACAGTGCCGCCGGGCGCGGACGCGTGGCTGTTGACGAGGCGCTTGCCGTGGGCGCCGACGTCGCCCTGGTACGCCGGCATTTTGGCCGCCTCCACGGGGCCGCTGCCGAAGGCCGTGCCGGTTACGGCCCAGTTTTCGTAGTTCTCGCGCTCAAAATCGTCGAAGATCATGTCCGGCCGTTCGCTGGAAGTGCTTGGGGGCAGGGCTTCCGCTGTGCAATCGAGAAAAACCATTCCGGGCTCACGCACGATCCGATTTTGGCGCACGCCGTCCCGCCGTCCTCCACTGTATAGGCAGACTGCATTCTCCAGCCAGCCGGCCAATTCTCCAGCCACGAGCGTCGCGCCTGTATTTTTGAGACGGAATTCAATCACGGTTGCTGGCAGCGAGGAATCGTCCACATTCAACGGAATAAACGGCGAGAAGGCGTCCATCTCCACGCTGACGGGACAATCCGGGTCCGCGTAGCGGACGCGCCCAAGCGGGTATTCCCCGTTGAAGGTAACTTCGCTCCACTGTGTCCCATCCAGGGCGCGTTCGAGCTCCCTTTCCCCGGCCAATACGCGCAATATAAAACCTTGATCCAGCGGCGACGAGGGCTTCATCGGGTTGGCATAGTGGTCGGCGCCCGTGCCGATCTTCTGGTTAAAGATATCCCAATGCCACAGCCGGCCGTCCCCGCCAAGGTAAAGCTGGCCGGAACACAGACCGCCCACCGGCATTCCGATGTAACGCAGCTCATCGCGCGATTTTGTGTAGGTGGTGGGAACGCCGCGGGCGAAAAGCGATGCGACCCAGTCCGGCGAGAGTTTCTTGTCGGCCGGGACGAGGTTCTCAAAGTCGGATCGCGTGAACGGGCCGGCCATCGCGGCTTCCCAGGGACGAAAGGCCGTGAGCGCCACGCCGCCCAGGCCCAGCAGCCGCAAAAAGTCGCGCCGGACCAGCTTGCTGGCCGGGTCGGACGAGGAATCCTCCGCGGCCGGTGGGGAGCCCGCACCCGGTTTCAGGCCGTTCCGTTGGAGCTTTTCTTTCATCCGGTTATGGTGACAACTGGGGCCGTTAATGTCAGGCAATTTCAAGTTGCCGCCATTCGACATTCATAATGGGTGATGGGTATGGAATTGCGTCAGAACGCCATTCACACAAGCTGGCACCCAATGACGAATGACGAATTCCCAATGACGAAAGAATGTCCAATGCCGAATGTCAAATAAGGCGTCCGAGTGCCGTCAATCAAGGATCAAGCGCACGCTTTTTGGCCGGTGGTCTTCGCCGGTGTGCGGCTACCGAGGCGCCATTCGTCATTTATTATTCGTCATTCTTTAGACATTAGGCCTTGGTCATTCGTCATTTTCCCACCCCTTTTACCCGCAAGCAACGTCGAGGAACCCGATTCCCGCTCCTCCCCGACATGGCGTCTTGAGGCTTCATCGAAGCCGGTGAATAAAATTTAGCGCCGCAGTCTTGTATTCGGTTGGCGGCCGGATTAACGTGGCACCAGGAGCTGTTAACCGAGCCATTGCCATGATCGCAACACAAATTCGCCAAAAAGATTCGGTCTTTTATTTTGCCTCTTGTCCCTCGGAGCAACTGCTGACCCGCGTCCGCTTTATCAGCCGCTTCTATGACGAGGAGGCCGGGACGATCGCGCCGGAGGAAATCGAGGCAGAGGACGACGTGGCGCAGTTTATTGCCAAAATCGAGCGGAGCGACAAGGCGTTTCAGCGGGAATTGTCGCGGTCGAAGGTGCGGGCCATCCGCAATTTTTACGACACGGCGATTTCGCAGCCGCCGATTCCCGGGACGGTGCTGCTGTTTACGCCGCAAAAACTGGCTTTTAAGGCCTGGTCGGACGGCAGCGGCGTGGGCCAGTTGCAGGAGCCGGAGGAGAAATACCTGATCATTGACGGCCAGCACCGGCTGGCGGCGCTGCAGTTTTATGAGCGCACCCATCCTGGCGAGGCCAAGAGCATCAATGTGCCCTGCGTGATTTTCGACGGCCGGAGCGAGGATTTCGCGACCGAAATGTTTGTGATCATCAATTCCACCACGACGCGCATCAACAAGAGCCACCTGGTGGATTTGTATGAGCGGGTGTCGTGGGCGGAGCCGGACCGGCGCTTTGCGGCGCATATTGCCGAGATGCTCTATCGCGAGTCGGACAGTCCGCTGCGCTATCGGATCAACCGGCTGGGCGGGCGGAGCAAGCAGGAGAAATGGATTTTGCAGGCAGAACTCTTTAACGAAATCCACCGCTGGGTAAAGAAGGCGTGGACCAAGATCGAAGGGGAGGGCGCGGACAAGCGGCTGGCCGTCCGCTATTACGGGATGGTGCGCGATTTTTTGAAAGCCTCGGCCCAGGTCTGGGAGGAAGCCTGGGGCAACCCCGATTACATGGTCACCAAGCCGGTGACACTCAAGGCGATGTTGCGGGTTTGCGCCGATCTGGCGGCGCAGGATGCCGACCCCGAGGAGAACCGGATGATTCGCTGGGCCCAGCGGCTGGCCCCCTGGGGCAATGATTTGCGCGAGTTTCGCAATGAAGGGTTTTACGAGCGTTTCCCGGCCAAGGGACAGGTGGAGCGGGTGGCGCGAATTCAGCGGGAATTGGCGCGCAGCGCGGGCGTTTCAGGGAAAGCCAGGGAATAGGGCCCAGCGGCTCAGAATTTAATGTCCAGTGTGGCGCCGAGGCCGCCATTCATTTCGAGATAGACGGGCGTGAACGGGTCGCCGGATTGACGGCGGTTGTAATTGTAAAAGGCCCGCAGGCTCACCTTGGAATTGAAGTAATACGCCGCCGTGATGCCGACGCTTTGCAGATAATCGTTGCGGCCGGAAGTGCCGGCGACATCGTGCTGATAGTTGGAGAATTGAAACCGATAATACGGCTGCACGAGCAAATGACGGGTGGCTTGCCAGGTGAAGGTAAGGCTGGGGATGTCGTCGAAGCGGTCGTTGATGTCGCTGCGGCTGCCCAGGACGGTGGGAACTTCCGTGAGGTGGTAATCGACGAGATCGCCAACGGCGAAGAACATCTGGTCATTGATGGGGATGATGCGCTGCACGCCGAAATTGGGCATGAACTCGCGGTAGGTTTCGTCGTAATTCTCCTGGCTGACCAGGCGCGTCAGGTTGAGGCCGAGTCCAAGCTGCCATTTGCCGACGGTGTATTTGCCGCTCAGGAAAATGGTTTCGGCATTAAAGTCGAGTGATGTCAGGCGGTTGTCGCCGTAATTGTACCATTGGCTGGCGACACCAACGGCCGCGGCGGCCGTGCCGGGACCGAGGTCGATGACCGGGGGCGTGACGGCAGCCTGCAGCGTGTTGACAAACACCCAACTGGAAATGGCGGAGGGTTGGGGCGAATAGTTGGCGTTGTCCGAATAAAAAGCCTGGCTGTCGAACAAAAGGTCAAAAAAGCGGTTGCGCGGCTTCAGCCGCAGGATGCGTTGGGGCCCGACATCGATGTTTTCGCCCGAGTATAATTCCGGCGCGTTGGTGCCGACGGCCAGGCTGGGCGGCGTTTGGAGCTGCCGGGAGATCTGATTGTTTTGCAGTTGCTCGATCGCCGCGGGTTGCGCGTGAAGTGAGAGAATGCCCCCGGAGATCGATGCAAAAACCGCGCCGGTTCTGATCGGATTCATGCGCGGATTCTAGAGTATCAGTCGCGCTTTGTCACGGTTAATCAAGCTTAATGCAGGGTGCCCACGGTAATACCGGTCCCAGCCAGCAGCCCACTGGAGCCATTGGCCGCGTTGACCAGCGTTCTATTGTAGGTGACCCCACCGAGATCGTTGACTGCGCCCTGCACGACCGAGCCATTGTTCCATATGCCCAAGAGACTCCTAAGTGTTACCGTGCCAGCAAAGGCGACGTCGGACAGAACGATCGTGTTCGCCGCCATGTTGACCACGGCATAGGAAGTCAGGTCAGCATTGTTCACCGTGATCAAGTTGGGCGCGGTGAAGTTGGCGGTGGCGCCGCTGCCCGAGGCGGTGACGGTGTTTCCGGTGGCATCGAGCAGGATGCCGTCGCCGGAGTTGAGCGTCAGGTAGTGGGCGCTGATGGAAGTCCCGGTGACAATCACCGAGCCGAAGCTTGAGGACAGGGAAACCGTGCCGGAAGCGGGGTCGGCCAGCAAAGCGGAGTTGCCCGAATCGTCATGCGACCGCAGCTCCGAGGTGCCGGCGGAGCCCGTGACGTCCACTTCGTTCGGGGCGGAGACCACGATCGAACTCGAGCCGTTGATGGTGGTGTCGTTCAACGAAATGGTGGCGGCGGCGGTGCCGCTGAGGGTGGTAAAATCGGAATTGATGGTGGAGTCGTTGAAGTTGATGGCCACCGGCGCGATGAAAATGGAATGACTGGGGACCTCGAGGGTGGCGGCATCGACTTGAATGGTACCGCTGACGGACGTAAAGACAGCGGTGGCACCCAGCAATTGGGAATTGGCGATCGACAGGTTGCCACCGGCGTAAACGGCGAGGTTGCCGGCGGCATTCACCAGGGAGTTGTCCTGGAACGAAATGTCCGCGCCGGACCGCAGCGTAACATCGTTGGCGGCGTTATAAACGCTCAGGTTGTCCAGCGTCAGGCTCGCCGGAGACGAAAGCAGAAAATTATTCACGTCCGCCTCGAGGGCGATGCCGGAAGTGAAACTGAACTGATTCCCGGCGATGAGCGAGAGATTGTTGGCCGCCGACAGGCCATTGAAGGCAATGGAACCTTCAATTGAAATATCGTTCACGGCCACAATGTCGAAAGTCGCGAGGCTCGCATAGGGGCTGAGGTCCACCGAAAGGGCGCCCGCCAGGTTGCGGGGGAATCCACCGAGGGTAGGCCTCGCCTCTCCGCCAAAAGAGGAGCCCTCCGTGTTCAGAAATATGTTTCGCGCCACAAAGCCGGCAAAGTTCATTCCGGAAAAAAAAGTGTTGTTCTCCAAGGCAAATTGGATGTCCGTGATAACATGAACGGGCGGCGTTGGGAGGCTGGCGTCCGTGAGCGAAGGCTGGTTGATCGTGGCGTCGGCCGCTTCGGCGTCGGCGAGGTCGGGTGCGGGCGGAGGCGGGGGCGGGGGGGGCGGGGGCGCCGGTTGCGCCGGGGGTTTCACTTGATTCCCGTGAGTAATGGTGTTCACGTCCAAGACTTCAACCTGGTTTGGACCGGCATTGTCGCCCGCGTAGAGGCCGGTATCGGTCAGCTTACCGGCATGAATGAGTTTGAGCTGGCTATCGATCTGCTCCTGGATGAGCGGCAGCGATTGGAGCGTTTGGGCAAAACCCTTTACGAGCAGGCTGTTTTGGATCAATTCATCGAGCCGAAAGATGACGATGGGGGCGAGTTGGTTGGCGCCCGGTAAAACGAAGGTCATCTGGCCGGGATCCAGCTTCTGTTTGAGACCATTGAGAAATCTCACTTCCACCTGGCCTTCGAGGGCGATGACCTTGAAGCCGCCGTTGGACGTGGTGGTGACAATCAGGGTGGTGCCCAGGACGGAGGCCGTGGCCGAGCCGGTGTGGATGGAACCGCCGCCTTTGCCGTGAGGGGCGTGAAACAAGAGGCTGCCCTGCTTCAAGTCGATCGTTCGGCTGGCAGGGTCAAAAGAGAAAATGGTGTTGGCGCCCACGCGCGTGACCGTCTCATCCCTGGCGACCAGCTCGGCGCGCGAGGCCGCGCCGGTGCGCAGAATATCGGGCATGGCGAAAATGTCATCGACGACCGCGGCCTTTTGCTTTTGGTCCGCGGCCGAGATGATTTGCACATCGTTGACGACCTGGGTGACCTTGGATTGCTTCAGGTCGATCGCATGGGTTGTAGCGGCGGTCAAGACGCCACCGAGACAGAGTGCGACCAGGAGCGGATTTTTCATAGCTTGCAATGGGTTGAACTGCGCCTGCTCAGCATGCGTTTCATCTGCACACAACTGCGCCTAATTGGCGTTATAATAACACATCTGCCATTCCTTCGCAAACGCGGAATGGGACCATTGCGCTCATTTTTCGGCCAGAGTGAATGAGCCGTCCCAGTTTTCCGGGGGCGGGGAGAACTGATAGGCCTCGCAACGCGACAGGTACATTTCGCAAAGATAATCGCTGCCGACGATTTGCTCCTGAGTGAACTTGAAACGGTCGGCGGCGTCCTTGAAATCCCGCCCGCGATACAGTTTGACGGCCGCATGGTAGGTTTGGAGCCAGGCTGGCGGCGGGACGGAGCGGTCGCTCAGGAGGGTAAAAACCTCGACGGGCCTGGTTTTGCCTTTCACCGTGAGCAGATCCACCGCTCGGTAGATAAAATGGCCGCGAGTCAGCTTTTCGACCTGTTCGCCGATAAGGATGTCCGTATGGAATTGCTTGGTGGCGCTTTCGAGGCGGGCGGCGAGGTTCACGCCGTCGCCGAGGACGGTGAATTCCATGCGCTGGGGGTGGCCGATATTGCCAACGATGACTTCGCCATGGTTGACACCGATGCCGATAGCCAATTTGGAACGGTCGGAGTTTTCCTTCCACTCGCCGTTGAGTCTGGCGAGGGCGGCGCGCATCTGCAAAGCGGTCGTAACGGCGCCCCGCGCGTCAACGGCGTTGCCTTTGCTGTAGGTATCGCCCCAGACTGCCATGATGGCATCGCCGATGAATTTCTGGAGGGTTCCATTGTTCTGCAAAACGCTGCCCACCATGTCGCGAAAATACTCGTTGAGTTGCGCCACCAGTTTGTCGGCGTCAGAACTTTCGGTCATGGTGGTGAAGCCGCGGATATCGGAGAACAAGACGGTCACTGGCTGTTTGCGGCCCTTGAGCGCCTCGACGAAGGACCGGCGATCCTCGAGAATGGTTCGGGCGACATTTTTGGAGACGTAACGGTCCAATACGCTGCGGTAGCGGCGTCTCTCCAATTGTTCCAGCGCGTAGTCGAAAATGATGCCCAATGAACCGGTTGCCACCAGGCAGAACAATGGCGGCATCAATGAGACTACGCAGTTGGCATAGTTGAAGGCAAACTGGCTGCCAGCCATTAGCGCGACCACTGCGGCAATCAGCAATAGTCCTTTTAACAGCGCTTGCGGAATTCCCAGGCAAATGAGCAAGGCAATGGCGACCATGCCGAAGGCAAGCCAGACATTTGTCGCAGGTTGGGTCTCTACATACCACTGGCTCGCCATCAGGGCCGCGAGCATTTGCGCTTGAATTTCGGGGCCGGGCATCTCGCCAAACGGCGTAGTGTGGACGTCATGGAAAATCTCGGCCATGGGGCCCACAATGACCACCTTGTTTGAGACCGCCAGCCCGTCTTTGAAGGGAGGTTTTTTCCACAAGGCATCCACGAATATGTTTTCAACCGGCCAGGCGCGATACGTTCCTTTCGGGCCTTGAAAGCTGATGAATGTCCGCTGGTCTGGTGAGGGCGTGACGATTTTGCCTTTGAATTTTTCGGCGGCCAGAGCGGTGATGTGGATCAAATCGTCGGGGACCTCCCCTCGGCTGATGGCTTTCTTGAAACTGCTGACAATCCGGGAATCGATTCCGGGCATTTCCGTGGTCTCACGGGTCACGGAGGTCCGGTAGCGAACGCGGCGATCCACTTGGTCATCATCCGGCCACAACGTCACCAGTCCCGCGACGGATTCAGTTCCGGGCAGGAGCAGCCGCGAATTTGGGCCGATGACCTTCTTGCTCATGCTGTTCTCGGAGCCGGTGATCACGCCTTGTTCATCCGCGAACATTTCGCCGATCACAACATGGTCCTTGTATTTCGCGAGGGCCTGCGCAAAGGTCTTGTCCCCGTCCGTTTCGCTGGCGAAAACGAAATCGAACATGACGACCTTGGCGCCGGCTCGCATGAGCTTTTCCAAAATCGCCGCATAGACGGAACGGTCCCACGGCCAGGGTTGCTGCATTTTTTGGAGCGTCGGCGAGGCCGCGATTTCTTCAGGCGCGATCGTGTCCAGTTGGAAGGAGGTCGTGTCCAAGCCGATGATTTTTATATCGGGACTGGGCAAACCGTATCCCCGCAGATCGTAACGGCTGTCAATCAAAATGCCCTGCGCCCGGTGCCAGAGGTACGAGTCGGTGAGCCACTCGGTCTGCGACAGCCCGAAGATGAGAATGCCGGCAACAGCCACAATCCATTTCGGGCGATGGACAAGGGATTTGAGCATGACTCGCTTTGCGCTGCTGTTGTTTCGCAAGCCGGAAGCGGGAACTCAAGCAAGAAAATGGGCGAGTCAGGGGCGCCGCCAGGGAATTGTCGCTTCTGTTTTCGGGGGCGCGACGCTATGTTGGGAGCGATGAGCCGGATGCTGACGGTGATTTTGGTATTGTGGCTGGCGCTGGAACGGGCGGCGGCGGAACAGGTCCTGTTGGCCGAGGACTTTTCCCACGGGCTTTCGAACGGTTGGCAAAATGTGGCTTTTTTCAAGGCGCGTACGGATTATCAGGTTTGCCGGGACGGAACAAACTGGTACCTGCAGGCGGTGGCCAACAAGACCTGTTCGGCCTTGAGCCGGAAGCTGGACCTGGCGCCGCCGGGGAAATTGACGTTGCGCTGGCGCTGGCGGATCGGGGGCGTGGCGCCCGGCGGCTCCGAACGGGAGCTATCCAAGTTCGATCACGCCGCGCGGGTGTTTGTGGCTTTTGACACTTTGGTGGGGCCGCCGCGGACTCTGAATTACCTCTGGGCGAATGTGGAGCCGGTTGGAACCCTGCTGGAACACCCGAAATCAAGCCGCGCGGAACTCATCATCTTGGAATCCGGCGATGGCAAAGCCGGCCAGTGGATCACGGAAGAGCGCGACGTGGCGGCGGATTGGAAGAAGGCTTTTCCCGGCAAGCCGATGCCGCGGGTGGTTGGGCTGGGCCTGATGACGGACGGGGACAGTTTGGGCCGGAAGCTGACGGGTGATTATGCGGACCTCCGACTGACCGGGGATTAGGCGGGGAACCGGCTGGTTCGTTGAGCCGGGAAACGCCCCGGCGAGCCGCGCACGCGCTGGAGGAGCGGGGCCGTCCCGGCCGCTGAGAGGTTGAGCTTGCGGGCCGCCTGAAATTTCCGCGGCGCCCGGAGATGATGGCCTTTCGTTTCAGTGGCAGTCGCGTTACCGGGTTTTGTTCGGAATCACGCCGCAGCGCCCGAGCCGGGCGCGCTCCAAAAAAAAGAGCGTCCCCGCAGGGACGCTCTTGGGGGAAGGCGCAGGAAATTATTTCGTGCCGAGGATCGCGTCCTTGGCGGCCTTGGCCACGCGGAACTTCACGACGCGCTTGGCCTTGATCTGGATTTGTTCGCCGGTCTTGGGGTTGCGGCCGATGCGGGCGGCGCGGTTCTTCAGAACGAGCTTGCCGATGCCGGGCAGCGTGAAAGTGTCCTTCGCGTGCTTGTAAGCGAGCGCGGCGACGTGGTCCAGAATTTCAACCGCCTGCTTCTTGGTGATTTGGGCCTTTTCAGCGACGAGGGCGGCGATTTGGGCTTTGGAGAGTGCTTTTGCCATATTCTTTATGTCTAGGTTATTTGTTGTTGTTGTTATTTTAGTCCGAAATTGTCACCAGACTTGGTGCGAGTAAAAATCCAATGCGCCCGCCACGCAAGCGAAAAAATCAAAAAAAATGAGGTTTTTTTGCGGGCGGCGCTTCCGAAAGCTTGACATCGCGGGGCAATTTCCCACCATGCACGGGTGGCGCTCTTTACGATTCAAAACGAGTTTCGCTACGACATCGTCCGCAAGATTTTTGAGGGCGGGATGGGGATTGTGTATGAAGCCGAGCAGCGAGGCGCGCGCGAATTTGTCAAACGCGTGGCCATCAAGATCATACGGCCCAATTTCGCCAGCCAGAAGATGTTCATCGAGAATTTCGTGGGCGAGGCCAAGCTGGTCGCGGACCTGATCCACACCAACATTGTGCAGACCTACCAGCTGGGGGAGGCGAACGGGGTGGCGTTCATTGCCATGGAATTGATCCGGGGCGTGAATCTCGAGCAATTCACCCACCAGCTGGCCGACAAGCATCAGATGCTGCCCAAAGAACTGGCGGTGTTCATCACCAGCCGCGTGGCGCGCGGCCTGGCTTACGCACATGCCAAGACCGATAAAAACGGCAAGCCGCTGGGCATCGTGCACCGGGACGTCAGCTTTAAGAACATCATGATCGCGTTCGAAGGGGATGTGAAACTGACCGATTTTGGCATCGCCAAGGCCAAGGGTTTTCTGACGGATCAGGAGGGGGAGGTGGTGGCCGGCAAACCCGACTACATGAGCCCCGAACAGGCGGATTTTCAAATTACGGACAAGCGCTCGGACATTTTTTCGGCGGGCGTGGTGCTGGCGCACTTGCTGTTGGGGCGGAATATTTACAAGGGGGCCACGGCCGACGAATCCCGCAATCGGATCATGAACCAGCCGATCCCGGATTTTCGCGCGCTGGATCCGCGCGTGGACGACAAGCTGAACGACATTCTCCATCATTGTCTGGCGCACGATCCCAACCGCCGTTATCCCAATGCCAATGACTTGATGTACGAACTGGAGTATTACATCTATGGCGCCGGCTACGGGCCGACCAATGAAACGCTGGGCAAATTCATACGGGAACTCTTTGGCCAGGAACCGGCCCCGGTGGATTCACACTTCAAAACCATCGTGTTCGAGGAAACCGCGCGCCTGAAAGAACACCCTTCAGAGCAGGGTGCGGCTCCGCCTTGAGCGCGGGATGGTACGGGCCGGGCGAATGACACTTTTTGGCACGCTGAAAGGGGCCGGGACGGACCGCGGGCGGAGCGCCCGCTGCCAGCCTGGGATGCCCGGTCAAACTGCTTTAGACTTATGAAACCTTCCGGATCCTTCCAGATGGTCCGACTCGGGCTTTTGCAGACCGCCTGTTCGGCCGATCCCGGAGTCAACCTGGAGAGGGCGCTGGCGCTGGCCGCTCGCGCGGCCCGGTCGGGCGCGCAAATCATCTGCACCCCGGAACTGTTTCGGTCGCAATATTTTTGCCAGAGCGAAGATCACCGGAACTTTGCGCTGGCGGAGAAAATTCCCGGGCCCACCACGGACGCCTTCGGCAAACTCGCCCGGCGGCACAGGGTCGTGGTCATTGCCTCGCTGTTTGAAAAGCGGGCGGCGGGCGTTTATCACAACACGGCGGCGGTCATCGATGCCGACGGTTCGCTGCTGGGCACATACCGGAAGATGCACATTCCCGACGACCCGCTTTACTATGAGAAGTTCTATTTTACGCCGGGCGACCTGGGCTTCAAGGCCTGGCAGACGAGGTATGCGAAGATCGGCGTGCTCATTTGCTGGGACCAGTGGTATCCCGAAGCGGCGCGCCTGACGGCGATGCAGGGAGCGGAAATCCTGTTTTATCCCACGGCCATCGGCTGGCATCCGGGCGAAAAGAAAAAATACGGCCGCAAACAACACGACGCCTGGGAAACGATCCAGCGGGCGCACGCGGTGGCCAATGGCTGCTACGTGGCGGTGACAAATCGTATCGGGCATGAAGTGTTGGCCCGGGTGGGTGGCGCGGGCATCGAATTCTGGGGCCAAAGCTTTGTGGCCGGCACCTCGGGCGAAATCATCGACCAAGCCCCCGCAAGCGAGGAAGCCATTCTGGTGGTGCCGGTGGACCTCGCCTCAGTGGAAACCACGCGGACGCACTGGCCGTTCTTGCGCGACCGGCGGATTGATGCGTATGGGGATTTGACGAAGCGGTTGGTGGATTGAGACCTTGGCCACATTATCGTATTCTTCCGGGTCAGGCCAGACCACGCGCCCGCCGGACTTTGGTCCGACGAATCATTTCACAGGGGCCGTCGGATGGTGAGATGATATGAATGTTGTTGCCAGCGCGGCCAAGCCAGGCCGTCATGAGAAGCCGTTTGCCTTGACGGTGATTGCCGCCATGATTGCGGGCGGCTGCACGTTTTTGAACGTGTATTGCACGCAGCCGCTCCTGCCGCTCTTGATGCAGCAATTTAACGCGACGGAGGTGCAGGTCAGCTTGACGGTGGGCATGGTGACTTTGGCGGTTGCGCTCGCGGCTCCGTTCGTGGGTCTGATGGCGGAATCCATCGGCCGCAAGAAGGTCATCGTGCCGGCCCTGTTCGCGATGGGCGTGGTGACCTTGTTCACGGCCACGGCCCGGACTTTGCACGCTCTCATTGTCTGGCGCTTCCTGCAGGGCCTGTTCGTGCCCGGCGTCATTGCGGTCATCATCGCCTATATCAACGAGGAATTTTCCGACCGGGCGGGCACGGTGATGTCCGCCTATGTGGCGGGGACGGTCTTCGGAGGATTCTTCGGCCGGTTTTTCATGGGTCTGATGGCGGTGCATGCGAATTGGCGGGCGGCTTTTGTGGTCTTGGGGATGCTGGACTTGCTGGGCGCGCTCTCGGTGCGGGCATGGCTGCCGCTGGCGAGCCACTTTGTCCCCGCCCAACACGTGTTCAAGTCGTTTAGGGATACCTGGGGCCATTTGCAGAACGCCCGCCTGCTGGCGGTTTGCGGCATGGGGTTTACGGTCTTGTTTTCATTGGTGGGCGCCTTTACTTATGTGAACTTCCATCTGGCGGCCGCACCGTATCACTTGGGTCCGGCCGGCTTGGGCGGCATCTTCTTCGTATATCTACTCGGTTGTGTGGTGACGCCCCTGGCCGGGCGGTTCCTGGATCGGCACGGCTTCCTCCGGATGGTGCTGCTTTCGGTGGGCATGAACCTGGCGGGACTTTTATTGACGCTGATTCCGTCCCTCGTGGCGGTGATTGGCGGCCTGGCATTGTTCTCTTCCGGCATCTTTATTTCGCAATCGGCGGCCACGGTGCTGACCGGGCGCGTGGCCGTGGGCGCCCGCTCGGCCGCGGCCGGCCTTTACGTGACTTCTTATTATGCCGGCGGGAGCATGGCCGCCGTGGCGACCGGCTGGTTTTGGCTGGCGGGCGGCTGGCCGGCGTGCGTGGGGCTCTTGGCGGCGGTCAGCCTGACCACCTTGGGCTTCGGCGTCCTGGCCGCCAAAACGGCCGCAAGCGTCAAGCCAACCGGGCCGCTGGTGGATACGGCGATCTGAAGCATGGGAGCCTTGCAGACCTGCTTTGGCTCCTGCAATCTGATCTGCAAAACTTGAACATGAAGCTTGCCTGGATCACCGGCGCGAACGGGTTGATTGGGAATTACCTGGTGCAAACCGCGCCCAAGCAGGCGCCCCAATGGCGCGTCCGGGCTTTGACGCGCGCGGATTTTGACCTGCTGGATTTTGCCGCGGTGGAGCGTGAATTCCGCCGCGACCAGCCGGGACTCGTCATCCATTGCGCGGCCATTACCCAAGTGTCTGACGCGCAGAAAGACCCGGCGCTGGCCCGGCGCGTGAATGTGGGCGGCACCCGCTTCCTGGCCGAACTGGCGGCGGACGTTTCGCTGGTCTTTTTTTCGACGGATCTGGTTTTCGACGGCCGCAAAGGCGATTACGTGGAGCCTGATGCACCGAATCCGTTGCACATTTATGGCGAAACGAAAGCGGCGGCCGAGGAATGGGTCTTGAAAAATCCCCGCCATCTGGTGGTCCGCACGTCCATCAACGGGGGGATTTCGAAAAATGGCCGGCGTTCGTTCAACGAGCAGTTGCATTGGTCGCTGCGGCAGGCGGGGCAGGGGATGACGCTGTTCAGCGACGAATTCCGCTGTCCGATTCCGGCGGCGGAAACGGCGCGGGCGGTCTGGGAGCTCGCGGCCGGGAAATGCGTCGGCCTCTACCACGTGGCGGGGGCCGAAAAGTTGTCGCGCCTCCAGATTGGCGAACTGCTGGTGCGGCGCTGGCCTGAGGTTAGGGCCGAAATCAAAGCGGGTTCAGCCCGGAATTTTTCCGGCCCGGTCCGGGCCCTCGACACTTCGCTGGATGTGTCCAAGGTGCAAAAGGTTTTGTCGCAGCCGCTGCCCGGGTTGGAGGCATGGCTGGCGGCGAATCCCCAGGAAGAATTTTAGGCCTTTCGCTTCGACCTTCGACCTGCGTATGCATATTCTAGAATCGGCATGTCCACCATCCTGAACGCCACTGAGATCACCGTTCGCTATAACGAGCGGGCGATTCTGGACGCCGCCACGCTGGCGATCGACGAGGGGCAGCGCATCGGCCTGGTGGGACGCAACGGGTGCGGCAAAACCACCTTTCTGAAGATTCTGGCCGGCTTGCTGGCGCCCGATGCCGGTGAACTGACCCGGCGGCACGATTTGGTGGTGAGCTATTTGTCGCAGGATTTCATGCTGGATCCGGCGCTGGACTTGCGCGGGAACGTCCGGGCCGGGGCCAGACATGTGCTGGACTTGATCGCGGAATTCGAGTCTCTGCCGCCCGACGCCAAGCGGCATGAGGAACTGGAACACCGCATCCTGTCGCTGGAAGGCTGGACGCTGGATTCGCGGATTGAAGCGGCCCTGTCGCATTTGAACTGTCCGCCCGGCGAGCGCCGTGTGGCCACGCTGTCCGGCGGCGAAAAGCGGCGCGTGGCCCTGGCGCGGGCGATCGTTTCGCGTCCTGATTTTCTGCTGCTCGACGAGCCGACCAACCACCTGGATCCGGAGTCGATCGAATGGGTGGCCGAATTTCTGGAACATTTCAGCGGCACCTTCCTGGTGGTGACGCACGACCGCTATTTTCTGGACCGCGTCGTAAACCGGATGGTGGAGCTGAGCGATGGAAAATTCTGGTGGCATGACGGCAATTACACGGATTACTTGCTGGACAAGGCGGAACGGCAGGCGGCTGATGCCATCGTGGAGCACAAGCGGCAGATGTTTTTACGGAAGGAACTGGATTGGGTGCGCACCGGCCCGCGGGCGCAGCGCAGCAAGGCCAAGAATCGGTTCGAGCGCTATTATGAAACGGCGGCGCAGGACGGTCCGGCGGCCGAGGAGGACATGGAACTGGTCATACCGCCGCCGCCGCAACTGGGCAACCGCACGGTGGAGGTCACCAACCTGGGGATGACGCTCGGCGGCCGGAATCTGTTTTCCGGCTTCAGCTTCAATTTTGAGAACGGCAAGCGCGTGGGCGTCTGCGGCCGGAACGGCCTGGGCAAGACCACCCTGCTGAAGATCCTGATCGGGCAGTTGGAGCCGACCGAAGGCAGCCTCAAAATCGGCCAGCTGACCAAGTTCAACTACGTGGACCAGGCGCGGCTGCAACTGGATGATGAACGGACGGTGCTGGACGAGGCCTCCGACGGCACGGAGTTTGTCCTCTGGGGCGAGTCGCGGATCTCGGTGCGCTCGTATCTCAAGCGTTTTCTGTTTGCCGATGACCGCATTGCGACCCAGGTGCGGAAGCTTTCCGGCGGTGAACGCAGCCGGCTGCTGCTGGCGAAAATCCTGAAGGCGGGCGGCAATTTTTTGATCCTCGACGAACCGACGAATGATCTCGATCTGCCAACGCTGCGGGTATTGGAAGAGGCGCTGATTGCCTTCCCCGGCGTGGTCTGTGTGGTCAGCCACGACCGCTATTTTCTAAACCGCGTTTGCACCGACATTCTGGCCTTTGAAGGGGACGGCCGGATTCGCCACAGCGCGGGCGACTACGATTATTATCTGGAGAAGAAGCAGCGGGCCGAGGCGGCCGCCGCCCGGCAGGGCGCGGCGATTCTGGCCTTGAACAAATCGGCCGAGCTGGCGCGGGACGCCGCCGCGCCGAGACCTGTGAAGCCGCGGAAGCTTTCGTTCAAGGAACAGCGGGAGCTGGAAGGCATGGAGGCGCAGATTCAGGCGGTGGACGCCGAAATTGCGCGGATCGAGCAGTTGTTTGCCCAGCCGGATTTTCATCGCACGCATGGCGAACAGACCGGGCAGCTGGTGGGGGAGCTGGCGGCGGCCAGGGAAAAACTCTCCCGGCTGTATGCGCGCTGGGAGGAGCTGGAGGCCCTCAAGACGGCGACTGCTTAAAGCGCGTGCGGATCGTCGCGGTGGCCGCGTGGCTGGCTGCGTTCACGCGGCGGCGGCGAAGTTCGGGCTGGCATGGGCTCGGGAGCCACCGGTCGAAGAAAAGGCTTGTTGATACGATGCGCCTTGAGCTCGGCGTAGATGGACTGGGCGAGCTGGGATTTCATGAAGCCGACGGCCTTGGCGCCCTTGACCTTGAAAAAAGTATCCAGGTCTGCCGCCGTGAAATGCTGTACGACCGGGTAGTGGCGGAAATCCTTCAACACCTCTTCGCGGTGGGCCTCGGCAATGTCCGTGGTGATGAGCACGAAGTGCAGTTTGCCCTTGTGGGCGCGCAGGGCGTCGCGGCCAGCCACCAGCGAGCGGGTTTTCAGCACGAACGGGAAAAGCCGCTCAACGGGCCGGGGGCTGCCGGGGGCTGCGTCCTGGTTCATCACGCGACCTTCACCTTCACCGGGTGGCCCTTGATTTGCGCGCGATTCAATTTGGCGATAACACCATTAACATGCTCGCTGGCCACGTCCACAAACAGGTGCTTCTCGCGCACGTCCACGGTGCCGACGACCTTGCCGGGAAGGCCGGTTTCACCAGCGACGGCGTTGACGATATCGATGGGCTTGATGTCTTGCGCCTCGCCGAGATTCATCCAAAGCCGGGTCTGGCCGGCCGGGGTCGCCCGGCTGGCTTTCGGTCTGGGCACGGTCGGGGCGGTTTTGGGTTTGATAAATAATTTGGATTTCGGCCTTGTTTCCGGACTCTTCACCGAGTCCAGAATTTCCGCATCGGAATAGGTTTTTTCGGCGGGCGACGGGGTTTCCGTGGCCGGGGGCGGCGGGACGACAATTGGATTCGTCTCTTCGGCCTTGGGGAGGTTTTTGGCGATGGCGCGGGGAACGGCTGGCCGGGGAC
This sequence comes from Verrucomicrobiota bacterium, assembly GCA_049509875.1. Classification (GTDB taxonomy): domain Bacteria; phylum Verrucomicrobiota; class Verrucomicrobiia; order Limisphaerales; family UBA11358; genus UBA11358. The sequence goes on from JBEKZM010000004.1 coordinate 56,035, forward strand.
GAGCCGGGTCGGAGACCGGCGTTCCTGCGGGCGCCGCGCTTCCGCCTGCGGTTGGCTCCCCCTTGCGCCCGACTTCGGCCCGCTGAGCCGGCGCGGCCTGCGGGCGTGGCAAGCTGGGGCGCGCGGGGCGCTTCTCGCGACGGTCGTCGAAACTCGAGCGGCGCGGTTCGCGGGGGCCGCGTTCGCGCCGGTCGTCAAAGCGTTCGGTGCGCCGCTCGCGGTAGGGGCCGCGCTCGCGGCGATCGTCGGAACGCCCCGGGCGTTCCTCTCGCGGCGGACGCTCGTGGTCCTCCGTCTGGGCATGGTGCCGGGCGCCGTCGCCGCTGTGCAACTGATAAATCAATGCCGAGACGATGTCGGCGGAGCTGAAACCCTCCTCCAGCAACCGGTCCAAAAGCCGCTCGCTGCTCGGGAATCCTCCGCTGGTGAGCAGCGCGCGGAGCTTCTCCAGAAACACGTTTTCACGCGCCTCGGCCACTTCGTCCACGGTCGGGACTTTGCCCCGCTGGATGCGGACGTTGGCGAAACGCTCGATGTTGCGAATCTGAAACAGTTCCCGGTAGGGCACCAGCGAAACGGCCCGTCCGCTCTTGCCCGCTCGGCCGGTGCGCCCGATGCGGTGGACGTAATCCTCCGGGTCGTACGGCAAGTCGTAGTTGAACACCACCTCCACGTCGTCCACGTCGATGCCGCGGGCGGCGACGTCCGTGGCCACGAGAAATTCCAGCCCGGACTGGCGGAACTTGTTCATCACGCGGTCGCGCATGTTCTGGGTCATGTCCCCATGGAGACGGTCAGCCTGGTAGCCGGCGGCCTCGAGATAATCCACCAGGTCATCCACCATGCGCTTGGTGTTGCAGAAGATGATGCCCAGCTTGAAGTCATGCAAATCGATGAGGCGCGTGAGCAGCTCCATCTTGTTCCGGCGGTCCACCTCGTAATAGACCTGCTCGACGGTGGGCACCGTGAGGGATTTTTGCGCAATTTGTATCGTCTGTGGATCGTGGGAATATTTCTCAATCAGCTCGCGAATGGGCTGGGGCATGGTGGCCGAGAAGAACACGGTCTGTCGTTCCGCGGGCACCGCCTGCAAAATCGTTTCGATGTCGTCGCGAAATCCCATGTTGAGCATCACGTCGGCCTCGTCGAGGACCACGAATTTGACCGTGTCCAGCCGCAACGTACCCCGGCGCATATGGTCCATGATACGGCCGGGCGTGCCGATGACGATTTGCGCGCCTTGTTTGAGGCCATAAAACTGGCGTTCATAAGACTGGCCGCCATAAATCGGCAGCGCCTGGACGCCGTGCTTGAACAGCGCGAGCTTGTGAATCTCCTCGGATACCTGCACGGCGAGTTCGCGCGTGGGGCACAGGATCAGCACCTGCACTTCGCGCCGGGCGGGGTCCACTTTTTCGACGGCCGGAATACCGAAGGCCGCGGTTTTGCCGGAGCCGGTCATCGACTGGCCCACGATGTCCTTGCCGGCCAGCAGCACGGGAATGGCCTCGGCCTGTATGGGTGACGCCTGTTCGAAGCCCAGTTTCTCAACGGCTTGCAGCGACTCGGCGGAAAGGCCAAGTTCGGAAAAAATTCTTGATGTCATGCGAAATGTTCTGCCAAGTTGTAGAACATACCAGAGTCCTTGGCGGAGGGAGAGACAAATTTGCAGTGAGGAACATGACGATGTTCGCAATCAAATCCGAGGTTTTCAAATTCTATCGCCAGGCAACGAACAAGATCGTCGGCATTTCCGGCGAGGCGGCGGCGTTCCTGCGCGGATTCTTTTGACGGTCGCGGATTCCTTTGACGCGGCCGATTTCGGCATTAATATGATGCTGTACCCATAAAAACTTCGAAGGCAATTTTTTTTTGAAAGAAATGCCGCTTTGTTTACGAGCCATGGGTGAAAGCAGAAATAAGATGAAAACAAGATTCCCTGCCCGAGTCAAAGACCTGGTCGTTTTCAGTCTGATCGCCTCAGCGACGCATCTCGCTGCCGCCCCGCAACTTGTCACCGCCGTCGGCTCTTCTTTCCCCGCCAAATTGGGTGGCAGCGGGGATTCCGGGCTTTCGATCATCAGCCCGGACGGCCGATATATCCTGTTTGCGAGCATGGCGAACAATCTGACGTCAACCAACTATTTTAATCTGGCGCAACCGTTTCAGTTCAACGTGTTTATGCGCGACAGCCTCAATCAAACGACCCGTTTGGCGAGTGTCAACCAGAACGGCATCGGCGGCAACGGCAGCTCTTTCCCGACCGGTATTTCGACGAATGGCCAGTTTGCGCTGTTCGAAAGCAGTGCGAGTGATTTGGTGGCCAACGACACGAACAATGCCAGCGACATTTTCCTGCGCGACCTGGTCAACGGCAACACCACGCTGGTCAGTGTCAGCACCAACGGTGGCAGCGCCAGCGGAAGCTCGCGCGGGTCGGTGCTGACGCCGAACGGACGTTATGTGGCCTTTGTCTGCACCGCTTCCGATCTGGTCGCGGGAGACACCAATGGCATTCCCGATGTTTTTGTCCGTGATTTGCAAACGGGTCTCACCACCCTCGTCAGCGTTGGAGCCATGCCCACCAATCCCTCCACCCTCCTGAGCAGTTCGGAATCGCCGGAAATCACGCCGGATGGACGGTATGTGGTGTTTTACAGCACGGCCACCAACCTGGCTCCCAACGTATTAACTCCCAATGAAATTTACGTCCGCGATTTAGTTGTCGGTCAAACCTTTTGGGCCAGCACGAACGCGCGCGCCATCGCTCAATCAGTGACTGGAAGTTCAAATATTGTTTGTTGCAACTACAGCATCAGCGATGATGGCCAATTCGTGGCGTTTGAAGCCTGCAGCAATGCCCCGGGCTATTCCGGGACGGCCGGCATCATCTTGCGATACAGTTTGCAAACCGGCTTGACCGACCTCATTTGCACCAATGCCAATGTGCCGGTGTTGTCCTACGAATTGATTCACAATCTGTCCCTGTCGCCCGACGGGCGGTTCGTTGCGTTTGTCGCCGGCAGATCCATCACGACCAATGCCATCGACCTTTGGGATGCGCAGACCGGCACCAACGCGTTGGTGAGCGGCAGCTTGGACAATGTCACTCCGACCACCGGCCTTTGCGATTTGCCGGTTCTCTCTTCAAATGGCCGGTTCGTGGCCTTCATCAGTTCCGCCACCAACCTGGTGACCAACCCGCTGGCCGCGGGCTTCCACATGTATGTGCGCGATTTGCAGGCCGGAGCCACTCAGCTGCTCGACACGGACACCAATGGCGTTGGCGCGGGCGTGGATTCGATGGCCGCGCCGGCCATGAGCGCCGACGGCAGCGTTGTGGTGTTTGACTGCACCGGCTTGTTGTCCGACAACCGCCATTTGATTGACGATGTCTTTGCGCATACGGTGGCGTCCGGCGTGAATGAATTGGCCTCGGCCAGTGATCCGGATCTGGTATCGCAGACGCCGAATGGCAGCAGCGGTTTTACGTCCTTCGGCACGAGTTCCAACGGCCAGTTCGTGGCATTTTATAGCGACGCGGACGACCTGGTGGCGAACGACACGAACGGCTGCCGCGATGTGTTTGTGCGCGACCTGGCGGGCGGCACAAACATTTTGGTGAGCGTGAATACCAACGGCAGATCCGGGAATGGTTTTTCCACGGACCCTTCCATTTCCGGCGATGGGCGCTACGTCGCTTTTGTGAGTTGGGCGGATGATCTGGTGAATGGCGATACCAATCAGGCCATGGATGTGTTTGTGCGTGATCTCCAGGCCGGCACCACCGCGCTGGTCAGTGTCAGCAAAAATGGAACCGGCCCCGGTAATGGCAGTTCGTTTTCACCGGCCATCAGCGCGGATGGCCGTTATGTCCTGTTCCACAGCCTCGCAGCCAATTTGGCCACGGGCTCGTTTGGCAGCAGCATTGAGAATTTATTTTTCCGGGATATGCAGACCGGAACCACTTACCCGCTAACCGCGCCAGGCCAGTTTTCAACCGCAATTTCGGCCGCGATGACACCAGACGGCAAAAATGTCGCTTTCATCGGCACTCCGCAGGGAGGGGGGGCGACAGGATTATACGTCTGGAATTCACAACTGGCCACGCGGACCTACACCAATAGCGAGGAGATTGCAAACAGCCAACCGATTGTAGCGATCAGTCGGGACGGACGTAAACTCGCGTATCTTGCGGGTGAGCCCGTGAGTTTGTTCGCGGCGGACCTGGCGGCCGGAACGGTCATGGACCTCAATCCCGGCGGAATGTGGCGTTCACACGCGGGCCTTCGATTCAGTGACGACGGTCGCTTTCTGACGTATGCGGCGGGCACCATTGCCGCTCCCGGCCAAAACATCTATCGTTACGATTTTCAGCTTGGAACCAATCTGCTCCTCAGCCAGAACTACAACTTCAGTGGTGCCGCCAACACCAACTCCGATTCGCCCGCCATCAGCCCCGACGGCCGGTTCATTGCGTACCGCAGCTTCGCCACAAATCTGGTGCCTTTTGACACTGATAGCGTTGCTGAAATGTTTGTTTACGACGCCTCGAACAACGCCACCATTGTGGTGAGCCTCGATGCCGCCGGCAATCCGGCGGCCGATCGCTCGCTCAAGCCGGTTTTTAGCGGTGACAGCCGGTCGCTCTTCTTCCAGAGCTGGGCGCCGGACATCAACAGCCATGATTTTAACAATGCCAGCGACCTGTTTGAGCTCGACCTCACCGACTTGCCGCTGACCGGCACGAACGGTCTGGGCGGCAACCCTGCGGGTGCTTTCTCGGTGCAGCTTTTCCCCACCGGCATTTTCAATACGAACCCCACGCTCACCTGGCCCTTGGCGGCAGGAAGGGTTTATCACGTCCAGTTCAAGACCAATCTCACTGATGCCATCTGGCAGAACCTGCCTGCGGACCTCAATGTTTCCGGCGGCACCGGCTATGTCAGCGATCCTGCGCCGATGACGACCGGCCCGCGTTTTTACCGGATCAACTCCAGCCCTTGATTTTATGAAAACAACCTGTGCTCGTGCCGACCAAAATCCACGCGCGGACGGCTTCACGCTGACCGACCTGCTGGCGATCATAGTCATCTGTGGCATCCTGGGTGCGTTGCTGCTGCCGGCTTTGGCCGGCACCAAGCCGAATTCCCAAGCCTTTCAATGTCTGGAAAACCAGCGCCAGCTGGCTCGGGCGTGGCAGATGTATGCGCAAGATAACAACGGCAACCTGGCGCCAAACGGGGATGAAAGTGCCCAGCCGACCTCGCCAACCGATACGACGAGTCCATACTCAATCCAATGGTGTCCGGGCCGGATGGACTTTGGCGGCCCGGCGGGCGGGCCGACGAATACGGCATGGATTGAGGAGGGATGCATCTATCCCTACGTGAAAACCGTCACTGTTTATCGTTGTCCCGCCGATCACAGCACCGCCTTGGAGTTTGGCCAGCAGGAGGCGCGGGTCCGCAGCATCTCCATGAATGCCTGGATCAATCCTTACAACATTTGGAATGGCAGTGTGAATGGTCTTATTTTCCGCAAAGAGAATGACCTCGGATTGATGGGGTCGGCGAATATTTTTTTGCTCGTGGATGAAAACCCCTACAGCATCAATGACGCTTACTTTGCCGAGTATCCGCCGCCAGTTCCTCCAGCCGGCCCCGATCTGAATTGGGTTGATTATCCGGCTTCCTATCACAACGGCGGCTCTGGAATTTCATTTTGTGACGGCCATGCGCAAATCAAAAAATGGACAGATGCAGCCGTGCTCAATGTAAGATACCCGGATCCGCCCGCTCTCCCGGCCACCTTGGGCAATGCTGATTTGCCCTGGCTCCAAGCGCACAGCACGGCCGGCCGGTGATGGGGCAGGTAAAACCGTGCGCTGGGTAGGTCTTGGGTCTTCCGTTTCCAGACGCGCGCTTGCGATGCGGCATCGCTGTGAAATATCAGGCGATGCCCAAGCCCGGCGAAAATGGTTGCCTCGACAATTCAATCAATCAATAATTTGGAGATGAGCAATAAAATCCTATACGTGGACGATAACGTGGTCATGCTCGATTTGATCAAACTGTTGCTGGAGCAAGCCGGCTATACGGCGCTGACAGCCCAAAACGTCGATGAAGCGCTGCGGATAGCGGATGGGGTGTCCTTTGGTGCGATGGTCATAGACATAAATCTGGCAGGTGACAGCGGCTTGATGCTGATGAACTTCATGATGCACAATCACAAAGGGGTGCCGGTCATACTTTACTCTGGCGGAGAACGCGAGCAAGCTACCGTGGATAAAATCGTTGCCCTCGGAGCCACCCAATTTGTCCGAAAAGGCAACGGGTCGGAATTGGTCGCCGCCGTGAAGCAGTTGTGTCCGCTGGGCTGAGGTCTTCCGTTGCCGTTTTTACTCAGACAGGCGACTGGCGCGGGCAACTGGCGGCTTTTCGTTATGAATAATTTGAAGGTGAGTTTAAAGCGCATGGCAATGATCTTGGGGCTCGCTTTCGCGCTGCAAATCAACCTTTCGGCTGCCGACGACTACACTCGATTTGTGGACGTGTCTGTCGGCACCGGCGGCCACGGGCACACCTATCCCGGCCCCAGCATGCCTTTTGGAATGATCCAGCCCGGCCCCGACAGCCGGAACGACAACTCCTGGGACAGTTGCGCCGGCTACCACCTCTCCGACACCTCCATCCTCGGCTTCAGTCACACCCATCTCTCCGGCGTGGGCGTGCCGGACTACGGCGACATCCTGCTCCTGCCGATCACCGGCGAAGTGAAGTTGAACCCCGGCGATCCAAAGCTTCCGCGCAGCGGCTATCGTTCCGCGTTTCGCCATGAGACCGAAAAGGCTGAGCCCGGTTATTACTCGGTTTTTCTGGACGATTATCAAGTCCGGGTGGAATTGACCGCCTCCGATCGCGTGGGGTTTCACCGGTATTCGTTCGCGCAAGCCGGCCCGGTTTCATTTTTGGTGGACTTGATTCATCGCGACCCGGTCACGGAAGGCTTCATCCACATTGTCGGCGACCGGGGAATCGAGGGATTGCGCCGATCCAAATTTTGGGCTGGCGACCAATATCATTATTTTGCGATGGAGTTCTCGAAGCCGTTTACGGGTCACAAGCTGTTCAATCGCGGTGCGGAAGTGGAGTCAGCGCGTGCGAACGGCACGGCGCTGCAGTCGGTATTGACCTTTGACGCCGGCCAGGGCGAAAAGATCGAGGTAAAAGTGGCCACCTCCGCGGTCAGCGCCGAAGGCGCCTGGAAAAACTTGAAGGCAGAGGCTGAGGGAGTGAACTTCGATCAGGCGCGCGAATCCGCGCGGAGGGCTTGGAATGACTGCCTCGGCAAGGTTCAGGTCGAGGGCGGATCCCCGGAGGAAAAGCGCATTTTCTACACGTCGCTCTATCATTCGTTCCTGACGCCTAATTTGTATCAGGATGTGGACCGGGAATATCGCGGCATGGATGGCCAGGTCCACACGGCGGCCGGATTCACCAACTACACCGTGTTTTCGCTCTGGGACACCTTCCGTGCCCTGCACCCGCTGCTGACCATCCTGGACCCGGAGCGCGAGGCCGATTTTGCCCGGACCCTGGTAAACATGGGCAAGTTGTTTGGCGAGATTCCCATGTGGGAACTGGCCGCCAACGACACGCGCTGCATGATCGGGTATCACGGCGTTTCGGTGATTGCCGACGCGTATGCCAAGGGCATCACCAACCTCGATGCGGAGGAGGCCTTCGCCCAAATGAAGCGCACCGCCATGCTGGACAAGCGCGGGCTGAAGGATTATCGCACGCTCGGCTACGTGCCCGCCAACAAGGGCAGCCAGGCGGTATCCAAGACGCTGGAATATGCCTACGACGATTGGTGCATCGCGCAAATGGCCAGGGCCCTCGGCAAACAGGAAGACGGCGACTACTTCACCGCGCGGTCGCAGTTTTACCGGAACATCTACGATCCATCGGTGGGTTTCATGCGGGGCAAGGACGACGCGCGGGCCTGGTCCCAGCCATTTGATCCGCAGGCCCCCGGCCTGAATTACACGGAAGGCAACGCCTATCAATACAGCCTGTATGTTCCCCAGGATGTGCCCGGACTCATTCAACTGCTCGGCGGCAAAGCCCGGTTGGCCGCGTATCTTGATACTCTTTTCACCAAGCGCATGACGATCGATCTGGGCGACGAGGATGACATTTCCGGTCTGATCGGCCAGTATGCGCATGGCAACGAACCCAGCCACCATCTGGCCTACTTCTATTGCTTCGCCGGCGAACCCTGGAAAACGCAGGCGATGATCCGCCGCATTTTGAAGGAGCAATACAGCGACACGCCGGCGGGGCTGAACGGGAACGATGACTGCGGACAAATATCCGCCTGGTACGTGATCAGCGCGCTGGGATTTTATGCCGTGTGTCCCGGCCAGCCGGGCTATGTGATCGGCAGCCCGCTTTTCGACCAGGCCACCTTGAGGCTCGGCCACGGAAAAACCTTCAAGATCAAGGCTCAAAACAACAGTCCGCAGAATGTTTATATTCAAAGCGCGCGACTCAACGGCCGGGCTTTGGATGAGTATGTGATTTATCATTCCTCCATCATCAGCGGCGGAGAACTTGATTTTTCCATGGGCAGCCAGCCGCAGAAAGCCTGGGCGGCCGCCGACCCGGCCGGCTTTCAAAGACAAACCCCGGTGTCGGCAATTCCGTATTTGACCCGCATCTCCGACAAATTTCTTGATGCCTGCCGCGTGGATATCAGGTGTGACGATCCCACAGCGGAGATCCGCTACACCCTGGACGGTTCCGCCCCGAATCTCAGCTCAACGAAGTTTGCGGCCCCTTTTGAAATCACCGGCACAACCACCCTCAAGATGCGCAGCTTTGCGCCCGGCTCGGCTCCGAGCATTGTGACGAGCCGCACACTGACCCGTTCCGAAGCGCAGACACCGGCGATGCCGCCCGAGCCGGGACTTAAATATTCCTACTACGAGGGCATCTACCGGTCCGTTTATGATTTTGCCAAAGACCGGCCGGTGGCGGGTGGCGTTGTGGAAATACCGACGACCGCCGTATGCCAGCGCACCAATTGGATCGCCACCGCGTTCGAGGGCCTGATCAAGATTCCCCAGGACGGCGAATACACATTCTATGTCGCGGCGAAGGACGGAGGGCAGCTTTTGATCGACGGCGAGGAACAATTTGAGAGCGACGGACGCAAGGACGCCGCCCTGCCACAACAATCCACGATTGCGCTTGCGCAAGGTTTCCACCGGTTCACGCTCAAGACTTACAAGTGCACGGAGACCATGTCGCTGTCGGTGGAATGGTCCGGACCGGATTTTTCAAGAATCCAGATTCCCAAGGAGGTCCTTTTCCACGAACCTGATTGAGGCCGCCTCGGAACCAGCCTGGGCTGATGGATCGGTTCAACCCGCGCCATTCGCAAACCCTCTGACGAGCGACGCTGCTGCGGGTCACAGACTCGCGCTCCGTGCGGAGCGCGGCTCTGTGCGCCGCGATAATAATGAATTCTCAAGGTGACCATCGAGTTGAAGCGCGTTTGGACTGGCGATAGTGCTTATGCGGTTGCCGTTTAATTTGAGGGTACAATAAAACGTTCCCGCTGGCCCACTTGCCCACGATACGGCTATAGTGGCCACGCCGCTTGAAATCCACCCCCGCCAACAATCCGCCACCAGCAAATGCAGTCGCTGACATCATCGCCTATCACGAACGAACCAAGCATCATCCTGAACGATACGCCAAAGGACCGCATGGCCTCGACTGGGCGACCCAGCCCAACCCGTTCCGCAGCTTCACCGGCGCACCGCTGTTTCGGCTGCCGTTGGCCGGTGCTGACCACACGCCTCCCGGAGCCACCTTGTTCGGCGCGGCGACAGCGCCGCGGCGTCTGTTCACGCCCGGGACTGTGAGTTTGTTCTTTGAATTGTCCCTGGGCCTTTCCGCACGCAAGGAGATTGCCGGTTCGGGCTGGTATTTGCGGATAAATCCCTCCAGCGGCAACCTGCATCCAACGGAAGCCTACGCCGTGCTGCCCTCCCTCGATGGGTTGCCGGGCGGCGCTGGGGTCTATCACTACGCGCCTCTGCCGCACGCCCTGGAACAACGGGCGCGCCGGTCGCAAGACGCCAAGTCCGATGCGGCCGGGTTTTATGTCGGGCTGACCTCGATCATCTGGCGCGAGGCATGGAAATACGGTGAACGGGCCTTCCGCTATTGTCAGCATGACGTGGGCCACGCGCTGGCGGCGCTTCGGTTCGCCGCCGCTGCGCTGGGCTGGCGCGTACTGCTCATGCCAGAGTGGGACGACGCCCGAATCGCCCGGCTGCTCGGGGTTGATCGCACAGAAGATTTTGCTGACGCCGAACGGGAAACCCCCGAATTGATCGCCCAAGTAATCGTGAACGAAGCCCCAACGACGACTATTGCGCCAGAGGACCCCAATATTGCCGTCGAGTGGTTCGGACGTGCCAATCGGTTGAGCGATTCCCATGTCGCTTGGCAGGTGATTGACGATGCGATTGCGGCAACGGAACGCTTGTCCGCGAGTGCGAAGCAATCAAAAGCGGCTGAGTTGGTTCCTTGGCCGCCGCCATCGCCGCCCGCTTGCGGCCAATCCGCGGGTCAATTAGTTTGTCAGCGGCGCAGCGCCGTGGGCTTCGACGGTGTCACCAGTATTTCGCGGGAAACATTTCTGGCCATTCTCGACACCACGCTGCCCCGCATTTCCGCGCCGCCATTCGATGCGTGGCCGTTTCCGGCACGTTTGCATCTGATCTTGTTTGTGCATCGGGTCACCGGCCTGGAGCCCGGTTTGTATCTCTGGCTGCGCACTCCGTCTGAAGCGGACGCACTGCGCCAGTCTTTCGGCGAAAAGCTCAAGTGGGAGACCGTGGTGGATTCAGCGCCACTTTACCGTCTGGGACGGGGAGACTTGCGCGATTTCGCACGGACACTCTCCTGTCACCAAGGCATTGCCGCCGATGGCGCCTTCAGTCTGGGGATGCTGGCGCGGTTCGACCCAATCCTACGGGAGCGCGGCGCGGCAGCTTATAGGGAATTGTTTTGGGAAGCGGGAATGATCGGCCAAGCCCTGTATTTGGCTGCCGAGGCGGCCGGGGTTCGCGGCACCGGCATCGGTTGCTACTTCGATGACGTTCTACACCGCGCTCTCGGTCTGACTGGCCACAATTGGCAGAGCCTTTATCACTTCACCATTGGTGGTCCAGTTGAGGACCTGCGGCTGCGCACCTTTCCACCCTATGCGCATATCGCGGAACGCGTTTGACCGATACGCCCACCGTGGCGAGCCCACGCTCATTACACATAAAAAATTTCGTGGCAGGGCGCGATCCGCCGTCCGCATGCAAATGAGCTGCTTTTCATCCGCATTCCGCACTCGAAGCTCCTCCAGCAACGGTTTGACGGCGACAAATTTATCCACGCTCATTATCAGCTGGACCCACACCCGTTCTCTCAGTCGTTGCTTGACGTGGTCCACACCGATTGAAAAACTGGCTGACCATGCCAATGTGAAACAGACCGCAAGCATCGGCCACTATTTTTGCCAAACGTTCTTCATTTGGCGAATCACAACGTCCGCGCTGCGCTTATGACTTGGTCACAAAACTACGCGCCGCTGGGCAGCGTTGGCCTTTCGGCGCTGGTGGCGGCGTTCCCGGTTATCACCCTGCTCGGATTACTTGCCTTTTGGCATGTGCGCACACACTTGGCTGCGCTGGCGGCCTTGTTCGTGGCGGCGGTGATCGCCATGTGCGTCTATCACATGCCGGCCCGGCTCACCTTGGCGGCGGCAATTTATGGCGGGGCATTCGGCCTTTTTCCCATCGGCTGGATACTTCTAAATGCGATCTTCATTTACGACCTCAGCGTGGAGGCCGGGCAATTTGCGGTGTTGCAGGAACAATTATTCGGCGTCTCGCGCGACCGCCGTATCCAGGCGTTGCTGATCGCCTTCAGCTTCGGGGCGTTCATCGAAGGCGCGGCTGGCTTCGGAGCGCCCGTGGCCATCAGCGGCGCCCTGCTGATCGGGCTGGGCTTTCGTCCGCTGGAGGCTGCCAAACTGGCCCTCATCGGCAACACTGCCCCGGTCGCGTTTGGCTCGCTCGGAATCCCGCTTGTCACGCTCGCCAAAATCACCGATCTCGATTTGCACACACTCACCTCGATGGTCGGAAGACAGGTCCCCCTCTTTTCTCTCATTGTGCCGTTCTGGCTGATGGTCGCTCAAACCGGTTGGCGCGGCATGGCCGGTGTCTGGCCCGCGTGCCTCGTCACCGGCGTCACGTTCGCCCTCACGCAATTCCTCGTCAGCAATTTTCACGGCCCCTGGCTGGTGGATACCGTCAGCGCCGTCGTCTCGATGGGCGCCCTGGCGGTTCTGATGAAGATCTGGCAGCCCGCCCAGGAACAACCACTCACTTCAGCGACGGGCGTGCCGACAACCGCCAGTGCCAACCGGCCTGCCGGGTCGGCGTGGAAAGCATGGTTGCCGTGGATTTTCCTCTCTGTGATCGTGTTCATCTGGTGTTTGCCTCAAGTGAAGGATTTTCTCAGCGGTGCGTTCGCCCCTGACTGGCACGTGCCCGTCCTCGACGACGCCGTGCAGCGCGTGCCTCCGGTGGTTGCCAGGCCCACTCCCGAGCACGCGGTCTTTGCCTTTGGCGTGCTTTCAGCCACGGGAACTGCCCTCTTGATCACCGGCATTCTCGCTGGCCTCTGCCTGGGACTCCGCCCGAAATGCCTCGTGCAGATCTATGCCGGCACGATCTGGCGCATCCGCCTTTCCCTGCTGACCATTGTGTTGATGCTCGCGCTGGGATTTACCACGCGCTACAGCGGCACGGACACGACCATCGGTCTCACCATGGCGACCACGGGTTTGCTCTTTCCGTTTTTCTCTCCGCTCATCGGCTGGCTGGGCGTTGCATTGACGGGCAGCGACACTTCGTCCAACGTGCTGTTCGGGAATCTGCAGCAGGTGACCGCACAACAGCTTAACCAGTCGCCTGTCCTCATGACCGCCGCGAACAGTTCCGGCGGCGTCATGGGTAAGATGATTGCCGCCCAAAGCATCGTCGTTGCCAGCGTCGCGACGGGTGGCCATCCTGACAGTCCCGACGCGGGTACGGTGCTGCGTTCGGTGTTCTGGCACAGTATTGCGCTGGCCATGCTCATGGGATTGCTTGTGATGTTACAGGCTTACGTATTTCGGTGGATGATTCCGACTCAGTGACGGGCCGCTAATGAAGAGGGACCCGGCTGGTCAAGGGAATTGATGTTTCGGGTGACATTAGGCCAATCTGCCTATATCGCGCCTCAAAATGGAAAATGAAATCATAAAAAAGTTTGGCGTGGCGGGTGTGGCGGCGCAGATTGCGGCGATCCGGATCTCCGTGATTGAAGAAAAAACCGGTGAATCGGCGCTCCTTTTCGTGAGAATGCAACATCGTGAGAAGCACCAGCCAGAGGTTTGACCATGAAAAACACCAGTTATCAAGCCATCATTGCCCGGCTCGTTAAAGGCCATCAGGTCGCTTCCGGCCGGAACGGCGATCCGCGATTTCCCGGTGGCACTTTGCGGATGCAGGCTCCTTTCTTCAAGGCGCTCGGTTTCGATATCAGCGCGCTGTATGGCGGCACATTAAACGTCAGCATCGCACCGCTCAGATATCGCGTTGTGAAGCCGCGTCATACGTTCAAAAAAGTAAAATGGCATCCGACGGAACCGGCCGAGGACTTTTCTTTTTTTGACGTGCGGTTGATTCGCCCTGGCAAAACACCTGTTTCTGGTTTTATCTACTTTCCTCACCCGGAGACCAAACCGGAGCATTTTCAGGCGCCGGACGTTTTGGAACTGCTCCTGCCGTTTACGCCGAATCTTCGTTATGGCACGAAGCTAAAACTGGAAATCCCGGCCGGGCAAATGTTGATTGTGGCGCGGCAAATGTTGGCCAACCAAAGCCGGCGCAAGGCAACGGCTGCGCCCATCAAGCGAACAGGAACCTATCGGCAACCTTGTTCAAAATGATTAAAAATAATTAAGAGCCGCCAGGTGGCAGCACCGCACCACAGGTCTCGCTGACTACCAGCCGGGGAGTCTGCGTTATGGTGCGCGGCTGATGGGGAGCCGGACTTTGAAACGAGTTTCGCCGGGGCGGGATTCAAATTCGATTTCACCGCCATGACGGTCGGCCACGATGCGGTTGCTAATGATCAGGCCGAGTCCGGTGCCGGTGCCGACGGGCTTGGTGGTGAAGAAGGGTTCGAAGAGGTGCGACTGGACGTCCGGGGGAATGCCGGAACCGTTGTCCACAATTTCAACGACCAGTTGGTTGTCTTCCAGGCAGGTCCCAATGCAGATTTTCCCGGCGCCATTGACGGCGTGGATGGCGTTGTCAATGAGATTGGTCCAAACTTGGTTGAGTTCGCTGCCGTAAGCCATGATGCGCGGGATTGAGCGATCAAATGCCCGCACGAGCGTGACGTTTCTCAGCTTATGGCCCAACATCGTCAAGGTGCTCTCGATGCCCTCGTGGATATCCACCTCCTGCATGGGAGACTGGTCCAGGTAGGAGTAAGATTTGACGGCCTTGACCAGCGCGGCAATTCGCGAGGTGCTTTGCTCGACCTGGCCGACCAGCGATTTGAGGTTCAGGCGGGCTTCCAGCCATCCGAGGGCATCAACCCGGGCCGCGGGGGGAAGCCGGTCCGTGAGTCCGGCCAGCGCGGCCGAATCCAAACCGGCGTTGACAAAAGTCGGCGCGAGGTCCCAGGCGCCGGCCACCCCGCGATCATCCAGCCATTGGGCAATCATTTCCGCGCGGTCGCTGCGCGCCAGATGGTCGAGCACGGGAGCGTGGTCAAGCCGTTCAGATGCCGTTTGCGAGGCGTTCAACAGATGCTGCCAATCGTCATGTTCGAGCTTTTTACTGAGCCGGCAAAGAAAGGACTGCGCCGCGTCGGAAGTCTCCTGCAGATGAGCGGCGGCGCGCTGTGCGGCGGCGGCTGGATTGTTCAGTTCATGGGCCAACCCGGCCGCCATGGTGCCGAGCGAAACGAGCTTCTCGCGTTGCTGCGAATAACCCTCCACGTTTCGCATCCGGTTGGCGGCGGACCGGAAAATCTCCCGGCTGACGGATCGGCAGGCAGTCAACATCCGCCAAAAACCTTCTTCGTCGAGCCGGAACAGCCGGGCCGGCTTGGACACCCGGGCCGTGGCGAGCCAGGGGATGTCCAGGAGCAGCACCGTTTCGCCCACGTAACTTCCGGCCTTGGTGACGGCCATCAGGACGGACTGGCGATCGTAGGTGCGCGTGATGCGAATTTCCCCGTCGAGCACCACATAAAACAGGCCCGTCCGCTCTCCTTCGTTAGCCAGCACGGTGCCGCGGGGCGCCTCCACAATTTCGCCCCCGGCCAGAAAATCCAACTGCGCATCGGTCAGCGTGGCGAACAAAGGGGTGGCACGAACCTGCTGGAGAGAGACCGCGTCCAGGTTCATAAAAGTCCGAGGTATTCATGGATGAGCTTTACGGCCATCGCGCCCTCGCCGACCCCGGAGGTGACGCCTTTGGCCGAGCGATGGCGGACATCACCGGCTACGAAGATGCCGGGAGCGCTGGTCTCCAGGTAGAACGGGTCGCGATCCGCAGTCCAACCCGTCGGCCGCCGTCCCTCGCGCATCAGGTGCTGGCCTGACATGAGGTAGCCCTGCGCGTCCCGCTCCACCACTCCGGCGAGCCATTCGGTGCTCGGAACCGCGCCGGCGTAAATCAGCAGAGCACTCGCGGATACGGTCTCCTGCGCGCGGGTTTTGTTGTCCTGGATGGTGACTTTCTCGCAGTGATCAACGCCTTCCACGGCGATGACGCTGGAGTTGAACCGCACGGCGATGTTTTTGGTGGCCGCAATCTGATTCTCCAGGTATTGCGACATGGTGTCAGACAAGGCTTCGCCACGCACCAGCATCGTGACTTGACGCGCAAATTTGGAAAAATACATGGCGGCCTGACCCGCGGAATTTGCGCCGCCGACGATGTAGATGTCGCCGTCCCGATAGGAAAACGCGTCGGACATGGGCGCATAATAATACACGCCGGCGCCGCTGAGCCGATCCAGCCCGGGCGCGTCCAGTTTGCGAAAGGCGATGCCGGTGGCAATCAGCAGCGCCCGGCAGCCCACCTCGACTCCATCCGACAGTGTCAGCACCCGGGTTGGGCCTTCAATCCGAACGCCTTTGACTTCCTGGGGCGCCAGTATTTCCGCACCGAAGCGGCGGGCCTGGGCCACGGCCCGCCTGGCCAGATCATTGCCGCTTAGGCCCATGGGAAAGCCAAGATAGTTTTCAATGCGCGAACTCCGGCCCGCCTGGCCGCCGGGCGCTTCTCTTTCGACCAGCAGCGTGTGCAGCCCATCCGCGGCACCATAAACCCCGGCGGCCAGCCCGGCCGGACCGGCGCCGACGACCACGAGATCATAAAATGGGAATTCCGCCTTGGTTTTCAGTCCCAATTTGCGCGCGACTTCAGCGATAGGGGGGTTGCCCAGAAAGGAGCCGTCCGAAAACACCACGACCGGCAATGAGGAAGCCCCGGCCCCGGTCGTGGCGAGAAGCTGTTTGGCAGTCTCGTCCGTTTCGACATTGAGCCATTGGTGCGGCACAAAGTTGCGTCCGAGAAAATCACGCACCTCGCTGGATTGGGGCGACCATTGATTGCCGATGACACGCACCCCTTCGAAGGCGGGATGATAGGAAGCCTGCCAATCATCGAGCATGTCATCCACCACGCCGTAAAGGCGTTCCTCCGGCGGATCCCAGGGTTTCATCAGGTAATGGTCGATATGGGCGTTGTTGATGGCGCGAATGGCCGCATCGGTGTCGGCGTAGGCCGTCAACAGGGCGCGCTTGGCGTCCGGGTAAAGCTCGATCGCCTGCTCCAGGAACTCCACGCCCGACATGCGGGGCATGCGCTGGTCCACGAGAAACAGCGCCACCTGCTCGTTGCGCAGCTTCAACTGCTTTACCGCTTCAAACGCGGAAACGCCGGAATCCGCGGAGATGACCTTGTAGCGGTCACCGTAGTGGCGGCGAAGGTCGCGCTCCACGGCGCGCAACACGTCGGGATCATCGTCCACCGTCCAGATTACGGGCTTGGGCATAAAGCGGTGGGTTGATTCTACGGCAGTGTTTCGTTCGGGAGCGGTTCGGCAAACCAGGTGTCAACGGGAACCTGGGCTACGCCGGGATAGACAGTATAGCCCGCCAGATGGGCGAGGTTGACCACCCCGAATCCGCCGCCGCGCAGGCGCATGTGGAGGCCAGCCTTCGACAACATGAATTGCATGAACGACTGGTTCTCGGCCGGCAGCTTTACCGGAAATTCAATCATCAGAAAGAGCGGCTTGGCTCCCGCAATATGCAGCTTGAGAAACGAAACCAGCAGATCGCCAACCGGCGTGGGTTGTTCCCGCCTGGCCATCAGCTCCGGCTGGTCCAGATGCGCGCGCTTCCTGAAATCCTCTTCCGATAACTCAACCACATCGGAATAACCGCCGGGGAATTGCCAGCATTCATACGTGTCCTGGATGAAGTCCACCCGCAGAACGTGTGCCGTTACGAAAACGGACTTGGAGTGTTCCCCGGCCAGAACGAGGCGCGATTGAGCGAATAAATGCGATGGCTCGATCTGGTCCCAGAGCTTCTTGGCCTCCGCTTCACTTGCCGGCGCGAATGACTCCACCGAACCGTCCGCCAAGTGAACGCGAATGGCGAAAGCCGGCTTTTGCGATGTTTCACGGGATTTTGTATTCATGAACTTGGTTCCTTTATTTTGCGAACCTCCTTTATTGTTGCGGCCGGCAACTTCGCCGATCTTTCGGGTTTTGGCAAACAGTTCTTTGACGCCGTCAACGCATCAAATGGGGGGACCGGACAAAAGAGGCTTCCAGCCTCCTTTCAGGACGCCGCGGATTCCCGGGAGCCTTGCCCGCCACGCTCGGCCGGGCTGGGGTCTGAAATCGTTCCGGGACCAACTCCCGCCTAGCCGTTGAAATTCATCGGCGGGGGTCCTGGTGCGGCGCGGGGAAGGGGGTGGATTTGCGCGGCCTGAAGGCAGCGGAGCTTGACCGAAGGCGCGTGGCGGTATAGTGTTGTTTCGTTATATGGCGAAATAAGAAAATTTACGATGAAAGCATTCATTTCCATCACCAAGGCCCTGGCGGATGAAACCCGCGTGCGCATCCTGATGGCGCTGCGGGACGGGGAGCTGTGCGTCTGCCAGATCACCGAGCTGTTTGGGCTGGCCCCCTCCACCGTGTCCAAGCACCTGGCCATTCTCTTCCAGGCCGGGCTGGTGGAGTCCCGCAAGGCGGACCGCTGGGTGTTTTACCGGCTGCCTGGGCGGGCGGGCTCGCGCACCGTGCGGGCGGCCACGGCCTGGATGACCCAGGCCATTGAAGAGGAGCCGCAGATTTCCGCCGACACGAAGCGAATCCGGCAGATTTTGAAAACCGACCTCGCGGAAATTTGCCAACGCCAATGCAAAAAGTGAAGCCGACCGTCCTGATCCTCTGTACCGGCAATTCGTGCCGCAGCCATCTCGCTGAAGGCATCCTGCGCGCCGCGGCGGGCGACGCGCTGAACGTCCGGAGCGCCGGGTCGAAGCCCGCCGGCTTTGTTCATCCGCTCGCCATCCAGGTCATGAAGGAGATCGGCATTGATATTTCCGGGCAGCATTCCAAACCCATGAACGATTTTTTGCAGCAGCCCGTTGAGACGGTGATCACCGTTTGCGGCCATGCGGATCAAGCCTGCCCGAGATTTCCCGGCCAAGTGAACCGTCATCATTGGGGTTTTGAGGACCCGGCGCACGCCGTCGGAAGCGATGAGGAAAAGTTGGCGGTGTTCCGTCGCGTCCGCGACGAAATCAAGCGGGTGATTGAAGCCTATGCTGCCGGACGCCTTGACGAGGCGAAGGCCGCCTGACCCCGATTGGCCGGAATCCCCCCACCCCTCATGTCCACACCTTCCGTCGCACCCAGACGTCTGGCTTTTTTCGAGCGCTATCTGACTGTTTGGGTCCTGGTCTGCATGGTGGTGGGCGTCGCCTTCGGGACGTTGCTGCCGGGGGTAACCTGCGCGTTGAGCAAACTGGAATTTGGCCGGGGCTCCCAGGTCAACGCGCCCATCGGCGTGCTGTTGTGGTTGATGATTTATCCGATGATGCTCAAAGTCGATTTTGGCGCCATCGGCGGCCTTGCGAAACGGCCCAAAGGCCTGGTGGTAACGCTGATCGTGAACTGGCTGGTCAAGCCCTTCAGCATGGCCTTACTGGGGTGGTTTTTCATGCAGCATCTATTCTCGCACTGGATTGACGCGGAGACGGCGAAGAATTACACGGCCGGCCTGATCATCCTGGCGGCGGCGCCCTGCACGGCCATGGTTTTTGTCTGGTCTTACCTGACCGACGGCGATCCGGTTTATACCCTGGTGCAGGTGGCGGTAAACGACCTCATCATGCTGGCCGCGTTTGCGCCCCTGGTGATGTTTCTTTGTGGCGTGGCAAACGTGGTGGTGCCGCCGAAAGTGCTGGTCACTTCGGTGGTTGTGTTCATCGTGATTCCGCTGACGGTCGGCTGGCTGACGCGGGCGCTCCTGCTCCCGGCGTGCGGCCGGGAATGGTTCGAGAACAAATTCCTCCCGAAGCTTCATCCCGTCATGATGTGGGCGCTGCTGCTGACGCTGGGCCTGATCTTCGCGTTCCAAGCTGAAAATCTGACGACGAAATGGTTCGCAGTCATCCTGCTGGCAATCCCGATTTTGATCCAGGTTTATTTCAATTCCAGTCTCACTTATCTGCTGATGCGCAGGTTTCGGGTGCCGCACAACGTCGCCTCGCCCGGCGCTTTGATCGGGGCGAGCAACTTCTTTGAACTGGCGGTGGCCGTGGCCATCACTTTGTTTGGTCCCAGCTCCGGCGCGGCGCTGGCGTGCGTAGTGGGCGTGCTGGTGGAAGTGCCGGTCATGCTGTCCGTCTGCCAGGCTTGCAACCGGTCGCGCGACTGGTATCAGCACAGCGTGGCAAACCATACTTGAGCATTTCTTCGGGTGGCCACCAACGAACCCCGACCTGGCTCACCTGCGAGTTCTTAACTTATCAATAATTGCGCACATATAGGCGCTTGATGCCAGACCGATAAGGGAACAACCGGACCCAATCTTTAGGAATTTCTAGATTTTTCGAAAGGCTGGCCCGGCGGCTGCTGAACTGATTGCAATCGTCAGAATGGTTGGAATGGTTGCTCTGGTAGGAAAACAGATGGGCAGCTTCGCAAGGCGATTTCGATGAATCTCTCCAATTTAACACCGGTGTTGGCCACTAACGGGCAGGAATTTCTTACCGCTCGCGAGGTGAGTCACCGGCTGCGGCTGCCTTTATCTACCGTCTATTATCTGGCCAAGACCGGGGTCTTGCCGGCGGCGCATATTGGGAGAACCTGGCGGTTCCTGGCCGACGCCGTGGCAAAATTTGCGGGACACAAGCCAGCGCCCTCCCGTGTTCTGGTGGTTGACGACGACGAAGTGACGCGTGTGCTGGTCCAGGGCGTGTTGGAATCGCGCGGCCATTTGGTTGTGGAAGCCGCTGATGCTGAGGCTGGTCTGTTGGCAGCGCGTCAACAACGATTTGACTGGTTGTTGATTGATTTCAAACTGCCTGGCAAGGACGGGGTCAGCCTGATTCAGGAACTTCAAAACGAATATTCGTTGGGGCAAATGATCATGA
The DNA here is from genome assembly GCA_049509875.1 of Verrucomicrobiota bacterium. Taxonomy (GTDB): domain Bacteria; phylum Verrucomicrobiota; class Verrucomicrobiia; order Limisphaerales; family UBA11358; genus UBA11358. Next base: position 76,865 of record JBEKZM010000004.1, read on the forward strand.
TCACAGCCTTCGTGGACTTGGTTGACTTGGAGAAGCTGTTTGGATTTGGAGCGGTGACCCTGCTGCGTAAGCCGCTCGAGGCGGCGCAACTGATCGAATGCGTGGAGCGACGACTCTCCTACGAGGGCGGGAGTTCACAGGGACTGGAAAAAGGTGCCGGGTTGGGCTTACAAACAATGTTGAATCCAAAATGAGACACTTCTTCCAAAAAGAAGACAAAACCACAATCCCATATAAGCCAATTAAGCTATGACTAAATGCAAACTTGCGGGCCTGTTTGGGCGTGCTCTCGTTCTTGTCGCCTTGGCCGTCTGCGCTACTTTGGCGGGCGGGGCGTTGCCGGCGGTTAGCGGATCAACCAACGCGCTGGCCCGCCAGCCCGCGGACGCGACCATTCAGAAGCTATCGCTGGCGGATTGCCTGACCATGGCTATGCATACGAGTCATCGGCGGCCCGCGTCACAATTCGCGGTGGCCATGGCGGAGGCGCAGCATCGGCAGGCGCTGGCGGGCTACTGGCCGCAGATCAGCGCCAAAGCCGGCTACGCGCGCCTGGACCAATCGCCAGACTTTCTTTTTCCTGCGAGCCAGATGGGGGTTCCGGCACAGACCATCAGTGTGCCCTCCGGCACTGCGATGATAACGGTGCCCGCGCAATTGATTAATCCCTCGGCGCCGCCCGGCACCACCGTGCAACTGCCGGTGAAGACACCGGCGGAGAAGATCAATGTTCAAGCCCAGCAATTTCCCATTCCGGCGCAGGACGTGAAATTGATGGACCCGGATAACTACGACACTTCGCTGAACGCTGTCTGGCTGTTGTATGACGGGGGCATGCGCAAAGGGTTGCGCGAACAGTCGCAGGGCATGGTGGATATGATGAAACAGGAATCGCGGCGCACGGACCTGGAAATCACCGACGGAGTCACGCGCATGTATTACGGGGCGGTATTGGCGCGGCAGCTAAGTCAGGTTGGCGAAGATGCTTTGGCGCGCATGGAGGCCACCTTGAATTTGACCGAAACGATGTATAAAGAGGGCAGCGGCAAGGTCAAGAAGACGGACTGGCTCGAGAACAAGGTCATGGTGGAAACGCTGCGCGCGATGATCGCTTTGCTGGAGAAGAACGACGCCATGGCCAAAGCGGCGCTGGCCAACACGATGGGATTGTCGTGGAGTTCGAGTGTGGAACCCGCGGATGCCGAAGTGCCCTACACACCTTTCGCCGGGAATCTCGAGAACATGGTGGGCGACGCTTATCAATTCAGCCCCGATTGGAACAAGATCGAGGCCGGCATCCGGGCGGCGGAGGGGGCGGTGCGCACCGCCGAGAGCGACTATTATCCCAAATTCGCCCTGAGCGGAGAGGTCCACCGGTGGTGGAACGACTACGACGCGGGCATTGCCACGGATGCCAACAAGGAAGGTTGGACAGTGGGCGCCGGCCTGGAGATACCGCTATTCAGTGGCTTCCTCACCAAAAACAAGGTGGCCGAAGCCCGCGCCCGGGTGGACAAGATCAAGGAGGAGCAAATTCTCCTCAAGGAAGGCATTGGCTTGGAAATCAAGGATACTTTTCTGAGCCTGAATGCCGCCGAAAAGGCCTATCAGGCTACACTCGACGCAATGGATGCCGCCTCCGAAAATCGCGACCTCAACACGCGCGCCTATGAGAATGAACTGGTGGAAACGGAGAAAGTGGTCCGCGCGCAATTGATGGAAGCGCTCATGCAGGCGCAGCATTACAAGGCCCGCTACGACCACGTGGCCCTGCAATCCCAGCTTAACCTTCTGGTTGGCACCGAAGTGCTGAAGCAATTCCAGGGCAAGTGAACGGAACCGGCATGGAACTTCGCTCTGTCATCCCGTGGCTTCTTCTAGCCGCCTTGGCCGTCATGCCGGTGCGGGCAACTGAGCCGGATCATGCCTTTCGGTTCGGCTTTTCGATGGCCGTGATGCCGGATGTCAATGAGAACGATGCCCGGGCCGCAATGAAGGTATGGGCTGAGAACATTGTCAACAATGGCGTCGTGCGCGCCGATCCCAACGTGCTCATGTTTCATGACTTTGCCAGCATGTCCGAGGCGTTGCACAATCGGGCCGTAGATGGGGTGGTTGCGTCCACTTCGGATTATTTCGCCATTCGGCAAGAGGTTGACTTTAATCATTTTGTATTCGCTGTTACGGCTGGCAGCATATATGACCAATACATCCTGCTCGTGCATCAGGACAGCGGCCTCGCCAAAGTCGACGACCTTCGAGGCCGCTCGCTGAACATCCTGAGGCATACCCGGACGTCCCTGGCCCCGATCTGGCTGGACACGCTCCTGCTGGAAAAAGGACTCAAGCCGGCGCAGGATTTTTGCAGCGGAATCACGGAGGAGACCAAGCTGGCGCAAACCGTCCTGCCCGTGTTCTTTCACAAGGCCGACGCCTGTCTGGTCACGCTTAAGGGATTCAAGACCATGAGCGAACTGAATCCGCAGCTGGGCCGGCAATTGCGGGTGCTGGCGACTTCTCCGGAATTGGTGCCCTCGGGTTTTTTTTTCCGAACCGGCTATCCCCAGGCGCAGCAGAAACAATGTCTGGCTGAGTTCACGCGGGTTCACACCACCGCCACGGGGCAGCAGATATTGACCGTATTCCAGACCGAGCGGCTCGAGGAATGCCCCGCTTCAGTCTTGGATAGCGCGCTGAATCTGCTGACACGACATCAGCAATTGTTGAACCAAACCAACTCCGCCACCGTCACCGTCGCCAGCCTGCCGCGGGATGGAGCGGCGCCAACTTTGAGGGGAGTCAAGCCGTGATTATTCCGATAATACCGCCAGCTCTGTGCCGGGACAAATGCCCCTGTTTCGGCGGCGAATCTGGCGGCTCGCCAAAGCGAAAGGAAGGAGAATTGAATGACCGCGTACCAGCCCCAATCTGAAATCCGGCTGAAGAAGGCTGCGCCAGGTCTCCAAGTCGTGACGCCGCAGCGGTCCAGGGGCTGGATGCGCCGACTCGAAAGCGGAGCACTGGCCACGCTGTTGTTTGCCGGCGCGCCGCTGCGCGGCTTCGCCGCCGAGACCAACCCCGCCAATGCGCGCACGGAGATACATTTCGCGTTTTCCAAAACGATGTTTGCGGGCGTCAATGAGAACGACGCCCGTGCCGCCTTGAAAGTGTATGCGCAGAACATCGGGGACCAGAACGGATTGTACGTCAATGATACGCCGCTGTTGCTGGATGGGACCAACGCCATCGCCAGGGCCATGGAGCTGAAACAAGCGGATTTGTTTGTGTTGGCGGCCGAAGAATTTATCGCGCTGGAGCATCAGGGTTTGGAAGGGCCGTTGCTCTTGTCCAAAACCCAAGAAAAGTTCACCGAGGATTACCTGCTGCTGGCGCACGAGGACGGCGGGCTCCGCCGGGTGGAAGATTTAAAGGGGCGCAGTTTGAATGTTCCCAGCGATGCCAGATCCACCCTGTCGCGTCTCTGGCTGGAGGTGTTGTGCCGGGAACACGGGCTCGGCCCGGCGAACCAGGTCCTGGCCAGGATCGCGTCCACCGAGAAGACCCCCCAGGCGGTCCTGCCGGTGTTCTTTGGCAAGGCAGATGCGTGCGTGGTCACGCGCAACGGCTGGGAAGTCATGTGCGAACTAAATCCACAGTTGAAGATGCAACTGCGGATCGTGGCAGCTTCCCCGTCCCTGGTGCCAACCGTGACCTGCTTCCGTCATGGTTTTAGCGAGAAGTTCAAGCAGCGGACCATCAAAGCGGTGGAGCTATCCTCCACCAAACCATCCTTCCAACAGATAATGGTGCTGTTCAAGTCCGATCAAATCAGCTCGGAACCTCTCGAGGTGCTGAAACCCACGCGTGAGCTGGTGGCCATTTACCATCAGTTTTGTGGCGAAACAAATGACGCCGGAGCCCTGGTTAAAGTGCCCAGGCATCTGCTGGGTGAGATGGAAGGGAGCGGAAATCAAGAGTGAATGTGGAAAATCCAAGCAAAAAGAGCATGGGCATCACCCTGCGCACCGCGCTGTTGTCCTGGTTGGTGACAATTGCCACCGTGCTGATTTTCGGCGTCATGATCATCCCAATGCAGAAACGGATCTTTCAGGCGAATTTGGAATCGGAGGCGCGTGGCGTGGCAGCGGCGCTGAAAAACGTGGTGGGCAGCGCGGCGGTCAATGAGGATATGACCAGCGTGGAGGTTCACTGCGGGGACATGATTGAAAGTGACAAGACACTGGAGTATCTGGTGATCACCAAGAATGACGGCTACTCGCTGACCAATTCCCGTACGACCTGGGGTTATGAAACGAATGCCGCCAAATATTGGCGGCCGGACGACCGCCGGACCGTCAGCGGCATCGACGTTGTGCCGCTGTTTAACCGGCGGGTTTTTCATTACTCGATGCCGTTTGAGTATTCGGGCCTCCAATGGGGGTGGATTCATATCGGCCTTTCCCTGGACAGCTACGACCGGAGCGTGGCCGCCGTTTATGAGCGGACCGGCATTCTGGCGATCATATGCATCCTGATTAGTCTGCTCGCCTCCGTCCTGTACGCCAAGCATCTGGTTCAGCCCATATTCCGCCTGCGTCAAGTTGTCGGCCAAGTGGCGGGCGGGGATCTCGCGGCGCGCGCCCCAGTGGACCGCGGCGACGAGTTGGGCGGCCTCGCCATTTCGATCAACGCCATGACCGATTCGCTGCGGCGGCGCGACCTGTTCCTGGAAAGCATGCGATTTGCGGCTCAAAAATTTCTGAGCAGCTCCAGTTGGGAAAGTGTGGTGACCGAAGTCCTGGCCAAGGCCGGTGAGGCGGCGGACGTCAACCGGATTCAAATTCTGGAAAAGCAGGTGGATGCCAACAACAGGGTTGCTGTGCGCCAGCTTTGCCAATGGGAGTCACCCAATTGTCCGCAGGCCGAAGCGGGAGCCAGCCAAAACGCCCTCGTCCTCATGGGCACCGATTTCGAGGTTTTCGTGTCCCTCCTGGAGCAAGGCCAGCCCTTGGTCTCCCATAACCTCAAACTTGGCAAGCGCGCCGTGGAACTTCACCAGTTGCGCCGCGTCAAATCCTTCATCGCCTTGCCAATCCAGGTGGAAAATCGTTGGTGGGGACTGCTCACCCTGGCGGATTGTCTCACCGAACGGGTGTGGACCGATGCCGAACATGACAGCTTTCAGGCCGTGGCCAACATCTTCGGGGCCGCCATCGAGCGCCAGTTGACGCAAAATGCCCTGATCCAGGCCAAGGAGGCGGCGGAATATGCCAGCCAGGCGAAGTCGCAATTTCTGGCGAACATGAGCCACGAAATCCGCACTCCCATCACCGGTGTCATCGGGATGCTGCAGCTGCTCCAGCGCACCGAACTAAACAAACAACAGGCGCGTTACGCCGGTAATGCCCTCACCTCGGCCAAAACCTTGCTGACGGTGATCGGCGACGTGCTGGATTTCTCCAAGATCGAGGCGGGCAAGATGGAACTGGATGAGCACACCTTTGACCCGGCGGAAGTCGTGGACACCGTCGTGCGGCTCTTCGCCGAGCGGGCGGAAGACAAGGAAATCGAACTGGTTTACCATGTGAGCCAGGAGGTCCCCCGATACCTTCGCGGCGATTCCAACCGCTTGCGCCAGGTTCTCGTCAACCTGGTCGGCAATGCCGTTAAGTTCACCACGCAGGGCGAGGTGGTGGTGACCTGCCGGCCGATGGAAACCGCAGGCGAAACCACCTTGTTGCGCTTCGAAGTGCGGGACACCGGCTGCGGCGTGGCTCCCGAAAAGCAGAAACTGATCTTCGATGCCTTTTCCCAGGCGGACAATTCCATGGCACGCAAATATGGAGGAAGTGGCCTGGGGTTGACCATCTCCCGGCAGTTTTGTGAATTAATGGGCGGCAGCATCAGCCTCCAAAGCACGGTTGGCGTCGGCTCCTCCTTTGGTTTTACGCTCCTCTTCAAAAATGGGCCGGCCGAGTCGGGCGGCACCGCGCCACAACTTCTGGACTTGCGGAACTTGCGCATTCTGGTGGTTGACGACTGTGCCACTTCGCGTGAAATCAATCGGGAGTGGATCACCGCCTGGCAGGGAGCGGCCGATGAGGCGGCGGACGCCGGCCAGGCACTCGCAAAACTCGAGGAGGCCGTCCGCCTGGAACGGCCATTTCGAGTTGCCGTCTTGGACTGGAAAATGCCGGGGATGGACGGCCTGACCCTCGCCCGCGTGATCAAGGACAACCAGAAACTTAAATCTGTGGGCTTGGTGCTGTTGAGCAGTTTTACGCAGCAGGCGAGCTCTGAAAGGGTTTTCGCCGCAGGTTTTGCCGCTTTCATCCCAAAACCGGCCGGCAAGTCCGATCTGTACGATGCCATCGTCACGGCGGCCAACGGCGAATTCAAGAAGCTCCACGGCGCCCCGCCGGAAAGGAGCGTGGCGCCCGCAGCCGTCCCGGCTTCCGTCGGTGGCACCGTCCTGTTGGCTGAAGACAATGAGATCAACCGGGAAGTAGCCACCGAAATGCTCAGCGCATTGGGGTACCGGTGTCGCTGGGTCAGCAATGGTCGCCAGGCCATCGAAGGCTGGCTCCACGGTCAGGCCGACCTGATCCTGATGGATTGCCAGATGCCGGAAATGGATGGTTATGAAGCCGCCCGTGCCATCCGCACGGAGGAAGGCCGGCGCTCTGATGGCCGACACGTTCCAATCATCGCCTTGACCGCGCATGCCGCCAAAGGCGACCGCGACCGCTGTCTGGACGCGGGAATGGACGACTATTTGACCAAGCCGCTGGATCCCGACCTTCTGGCGGTGGGGCTCGCCAAGTGGTTGCGGCCCAAAGCTACCGGCCAGCCCCGGGAGACGTTAAGTTCGACCGGAGGAGTGGTGGACTATCCGAGCCTGCTGCGGCGCTGCATGGACAAACCTGCACTAGCCGAACGGTTGTTGCGCAAGCTGGCCGAGCAGGCTGACGCAGACCTGCAAGCCATCACCATGGCCCTGGAGCAAGATGACGCCGCCGTAGTGGCTGCCTCCGCTCACCGTCTGAAGGGGGCTTCGGCCAATGTATCCGCCGAAGGTTTGCGCCGGGCGGCCGCGGAATTGGAATTGCTGGGGCGCGACGGCAAGTTGTCAACGGCTGGCGCCCCGGCGCTGCGCCTGCAGACCGAACTCGCCCGTTTTAAAGCCGCGATGGAAAGAGGCCTGCCGGCCGTTGAAGGTGATTTATGAGTCTAGAAACAAGTGCCAAGAGGATTGTCTGGGTCATCGATGACGACGAAACCGTCCTGTTGCTGGCCGAGGAGGTCTTGTCCAGCGCCGGGTTCCAGGTGAAAACTTTTTCGGATGCGGCCCAGGCATTGTCCGCCGCCGCGAACAAATTGCCAGACCTGGTCGTGGTGGACGTGATCATGCCGGGCATGAACGGCTTCGATTTTTGCTCCGGTCTGCGCCAGTTGCCGCACGGTGGCGTCATTCCGGTGCTGGTGACCACGTCGCTGGACGATACGGCCTCCATTAACCAGGCCTATCAGGCTGGCGCCACGAATTTTGCGACCAAGCCTGTCAATTGGACCATCGAAGTCCAGCGACTGCATTACCTCCTGAAGTCGGCTGACATAGCCGCCGAACTCCAGAGAAAGGAGCACGAAACCCGGTCGGCCAAGGAGGACTGGGAGAGAACCTTTGATTCCATTGGCGATTCCGTCACCGTACTGGACCCCAACCTGACCATTCTCCGCGCCAATCGCGCCACCGTTAAAATGTTCGGCGGCTCGGAGAGCACGGTTATTGGCCGGCCGTGTCATGAACTCTTTTACAGTTCCAATCAGCGCTGTCCCGATTGCCCGGTCGGGCAGGTGCTCGCCAGCGGCTCGCCGACGACCGCGGAGATTCAGTGCGCGCCGGCGGGCAAACTGTTTGAGATCACGGTGTCGCCGGTCACGGACCGCCGGGGGCAGATCACCCGCATGGTTCATGTGGCGCGGGATTTGAGCGAAAAAAAGAAGCTGGAGGCGGAGTTCCGTCACGCTCAAAAGATGGAAGCGGTTGGCACCCTCGCGGGCGGTATCGCGCACGATTTTAACAACCTCCTGACCGCCATCCTTTGTTGCGCGGAGCTGGGCATCTCGGAAGATGCCGAAGCCGGCCGAACGGACGAGAATCTGGAGGCGATCATGGAAACGGCAAAACGCGGTTCGGCGCTCACCAAGCAGTTGCTCCTCTTCAGCCGAAAGAAATCCGATTCCAGTCAGAGACAGTTGTTGGATCTGAATTTAATTTTGAAGAACATGAGGAGAATGCTGGAGAAAGGGCTGTCTCCAACCGTCTCGCAGGAATATAAACTCGCCCCGGACCTTCACCAGATCCGGGCCGATTCCGGGCAACTGGAACAGGTGTTGATGAATCTGGCAGTCAATGCCTCGCATGCGATGCCCCTGGGGGGAACCCTCACCATTGAGACCCGCAATATTGCTTTGGAACCCGAGTTTTGCCACGCGCATCCCAATCTCAGGGCGGGGGGTTATGTGCTTTTGACCGTGGCCGACACGGGACATGGAATGGGCCGGGAAACGCTCGCCCGCATTTACGAACCGTTCTTTACCACGAAGAAAATTGGCGAGGGAACGGGGCTGGGCCTTTCGGTGGTGTTCGGCATTATTCAGGAACATAACGGCCACATCGAGTGTCACAGTGAAGTCGGCCAGGGAACCACTTTTCAAATCTACCTGCCGGCGGTTCTTCAGCGCGAAAACCAGATCACTGCCGAACCCGCCACCGTGTCGAAGCTGCCAGGCGGGACGGAAACCATTCTCGTGGTGGATGACGAGGCTCCCATTCGCCGGTTGCTGGAACGGCATCTGGGAAAGTTGGGCTATAACATCATTTCCGCGGCCGATGGAGAGATGGGGTTGCACCAATTCACGGAAGCCAGCCCGCGGCCACACGCGGTCATTCTGGATTTGGGCATGCCGAAAACGTCCGGCTGGGAATGCCTTGAAAAGTTGCGTGCCTTCGACCAGGGAATCAAAGTCTTGGTGGCTTCAGGGTACGGCAGCGACGATTTGGATGCCCGGGTCGTGGAAAAGGGGGCAACCGGCCTCTTGCACAAGCCTTATGATTTGGCGACTCTGACCAAGCGGCTGCGTGAGGTTCTTGACGTTCCGGCTAAACCCGTCGGACAGGAGCAGTTCCAGATTTGATCGCCGGTTCGCCGATTTGGCGGATTGCCCCCGGCCGGGAATCCGCTATATTGGCCTTTCTCCAATTATGAAGAAACAATGCCAGCATATCCTCGCACTTTTCCTATTTGCCGGGTTGACAGCAGGAGCGCGTGCCGGGACAAGTCAATCCTGGGAATTGGGGCCGTTTGCGAGGCCGGATCGGGTGAATCCGGTCATCACGCCAGACACTAACGCGGTGTTTGCCTGTCCCATGACCGCCGCCAGTGTGCATTGGGAGGCATTGCATACGTTTAACCCCGCCGCCGTGGTGAGGAATGGCCGCGTCTATGTTTTCTATCGGGCTGAAGATGCCAGCGGCGCCATGCAAATCGGCGGCCATACCTCCCGCATTGGCCTGGCCGAAAGCAAGGACGGCCTGCGCTTCGTTCGCCGGCCGGCGCCAGTCTTGTTCCCGGCTGCCGATGACCAACAGACCAACGAATGGACCGGCGGCTGCGAGGACCCGCGCGTGGTGGAAACCGAATCCGGCGAATTGGTGATGACCTATACCGAGTATTGCCGGAGCGCCACACACGGCATCGCCCGTATGGGCGTGGCGACCTCGCGAGATCTGATCCATTGGACGAAGCACGGTCCCGCTTTCGAGAAGCTGGGCGGTGATTTCGGCAATCGCGGCTGCAAATCCGGCGCCATTCTCACCCGGCTGGCTGACGGCCGCCTTGTGGCGGCGAAACTCCTGGGTAAATACTGGATGTATTGGGGAGATAGCGATATCCGCCTGGCCAATTCCGATGACCTGGTCAACTGGGTTCCTGGCCCGGTCGTGCTCCCGGCACGCAACGGCAAGTTTGACAGCGCATTGGCCGAGGCCGGCCCTCCCGCAGTCATTACCGAACAGGGAATCGTGCTCGTATATAATGGGAAAAATGCGGAAAGAAACGGCGATCCGTCCCTTCCAGCCGGCACCTACTGCGGCGGCCAGGCGTTGTTCGATCTCAATCATCCGGAAAAATTATTGCAAAGAACCGAAGTTCCCTTTTACCAGCCGGAGGCGGATTTTGAGCGGACCGGCCAATACCAGAACGGCACGACCTTTCTTGAAGGCCTGGTTTTCTTCCAGGGGCGGTGGCTGCTTTATTACGGTTGCGCCGATTCTTACGTAGCCGTGGCCAGAAGTGAAAAATGACGGCCACGCAGGGGTGCAGTCCGGACATTGCGCGTTCGTGGTATTGCTGCTATGATGTACCCCGTTCTGGAGCGCTGGCTTTGAATGAAAACGGCGATCCACGGTCTAAATTGAATTAAAAGCTATGTTGTTTTTTGACGGAAAATATCTCTTGTTCGTGTTCCTGCCCGGGCTGCTGATTGGCCTCTGGGCCCAAATCAAACTGCGCTCGGCGTTCAGCAAGTACAGCGAGGTGCCGATTGAAAACGGGATGACGGGCGCGGAAGCCGCCCGGCACATTCTGGACCAGGCCGGCTTGACCGACCTGCCGGTGGAGGAAGTGCCCGGGCAGTTGAGCGATCATTACGACCCCACCAAACGGGCGCTGTTCCTGTCCTCGGACAATTTTCACGGCCGCAGCGTGGCGGCGGTGGGAGTGGCCGCGCATGAATCCGGGCATGCGCTGCAGCATCTGCATCACGACGCGATGTTTAATCTGCGGATGGCGCTCGTCCCGATTACGCAGTTTGCGAGCTATGCCTGGATGGGGGTGCTGTTGCTGGGTTTCGTTTTGCATATCATTCCGCATTTCATGCTGATCGCCGTGGCGATCTTCGCGGTGCTGACGTTGTTTCAGCTCGTCACCCTGCCCGTGGAGTACGACGCGAGCGCCCGCGCGAAGGAGCAATTATTCCGGCTCGGCCTGGTGCGGGAGGACGAACGCGTGGGCGTCAGCAAGGTATTGGACGCGGCTGCGTTAACGTACGTCGCGGCGCTGGTCAGCACTTTCTTGCAACTGCTTTATTTCATTTCGGCGGCGCGGAACGATCGGAGTTGAGGCGTTTGAACCGCAGACGCCACCCGCTTTTGCCCGCCGCCGCCGCCAAATTTTCTTGCGGCGCCGCTGGCAGTGCGTAACTTCTTGCGGACATGGTGGCCAAGAAGCAGAAACACAAGCCGGCGCCCGTGCGGCGGAAGAAGAAAACTTCCCCGCCTGCCGCAATCGCCGCTGCCTCCGCCACCCCCGACCCCCTCCCAACCGGTCCGGCGCCGGATGACAGCGTCAAACCGCCGGCGGAAGGCGATACCACGCAGTTTCTTCGCCGCGAATCGGAGCGCCACGATGGGGACACGTCCATCCGTTTGTACCTCCGCGAAATCGGCCAGGTTAAACTGCTTACGCCCGAAGAGGAAATCGAACTGGCCGCCCGGATCAAGAAGGGAGACAAGAAGGCCCGCGAACACATGATCAAGGCCAATCTGCGCCTGGTGGTGAAGATTGCCCGCGATTATGAAGGCATCGGCCTGCCGCTGCTCGACTTGATCAGCGAGGGTAACATTGGCTTGATGAAGGCCGTCGAGCGGTTCGATCCCAAAAAGGGCGGCAAGCTGTCCACCTACGGATCCTGGTGGATCAAGCAATCGATCAAGCGCGCGCTGGCGAACCAGTCCAAGACCATCCGCCTGCCGGTCCATCTGGTGGATAAAATCTCCCGGATGCGCCGCACGGCCATGAAGTTACAGGAGGACCTGGGCCGCGAACCCACGGACGAGGAATTGGCCGCCGAATTGGGCACCACTGCCGCCCGCGTTTCGCAAATGCGCACGGCCTCGATCCGCCCGGCTTCCCTGGATGCCCCCGTGGGGGACGACGATTCGAACAATTTCTCGGAAATTGTCGAGGATGAGCGGGCAGTGAATCCGTATGACGAACTCGAGGACAAAACCGTCGTCAACATGCTTCAGGACATGGTCAAGCATCTCGACGACCGCGAGGCGACGATTTTGCGCTATCGGTTTGGCCTGGACGGCGGCTCGGAGAAAACACTGGAGGAAGTGGGTGAAAAGTTCGGCGTCACGCGCGAACGCGTCCGCCAGATCCAAAACCTCGCACTGCGCAAGCTCCGGAAGATGATTGAAAAGCTTGAAAAAACGCGGACCAAAGACCTATAAACAACGCATGACCAACTCCGTCTCAGGTGCTGAACTGGAAGCCGCCATTCGCAACGTCCCCGATTTCCCCAAGCCAGGCATTCAATTCAAGGACATCACGCCCGTGCTGGCCGACGCCCGGCTGTTCGCCGGCGCCATTGATCGGCTCACCGAGGAATTCGCGCCGGGCAGCATCGACGCCGTCGTGGGGATTGACGCGCGCGGGTTCATTTTTGCCGCCGCGGCCGCCGTGAAATTGGAGGCCGGCTTCGTTCCGGTGCGCAAGAAAGGCAAGCTGCCCTTTGCCACCGTCGAACAGGAATATGCGCTGGAGTATGGCAGCGCCACCGTCGCGATCCACACCGATGCCCTCCGACCCGGCGCGCGGGTTCTGTTGATCGACGATCTTCTGGCGACCGGCGGCACGGCGGCGGCGGCGGCGGCGCTGGTGCAAAAACTCGGCGGCAAAATCGTGGAAGCGGGCTTCCTGATCGAGCTGAAATTCCTCAACGGCCGGGATCGGCTGGCGGGCCTGCCGGTGCGGTCTTTGGTGGTCTATTGAATTGCCGGTTAACCGGCCAGGAGTTCGCGGCACGCGGCCTGAAGTTTTTTGAGATTTGCCCTGGACCTGGCTTCAATGTAGCAGCGGATGAGCGGTTCGGTGCCGCTGGCGCGGAACGCGACCCACTCGCCGTTCGGCAGCAGAAATTTGTAGCCGTCCGTGGTGATGAATTTCTCCACGGCCAACTTGCCGATATGCTGAAGGCCGCCACCCAGCTTCGCCAGCAGGGCATCCTTCTTTTCCGGTGCAAAGGAGATGTTGATCCGGTCGGTGTAAAAGTCCCCGATCCGCTGGGACAACTCCTTCAAAATCCGCCCCAGCGATTTCTTTTCGGTGGCCACGAGTTCGGCCATGAGCAGGCAGGCGAGGATGCCGTCCTTCTCCGGGACGTGGCCTTTCACGCTCAGCCCGCCGGATTCCTCGCCGCCCACGATGATCGGCTCGCTTTCCATGAGCGCGCCGATGTATTTGAAGCCGACGGGCGTCTCATGGACTTTCACGCCGAGCAGTTCCGCCACCGCGTCCACCTGGTGGCTGGTGGGTATGGTGCGGACGACGGCCCCGGTCCAGCCGCGGTTTTTTTTCAGGTGATAGAGCGCCAGGGCGAGAATCTGGTTGGGCGTAAGCCACGTGCCGTCCTTGTCCACAATGCCGAACCGGTCGGCGTCGCCGTCGGTGCCCAGCGCCAGTTGCGCCTTGCCGCTGCGGACGAATTTGGCGGCGTCGGCCATGCCCGCGGCGTTTGGTTCCGGGTGATGCCCGCCAAAGAGCGGATTCAGTTCGTTGTGAAAGAGGGTGACCCTGGCGCCGGCTTTCTCCAGCAGCACATCCAGATAGCCATGGGCGGTGCCGTAGCTGAGGTCCACCGCCACCTTGAGCTTGGCCTTCTTCAGCGCGGCAAAATCCACCAGCTTTTGCAGTTGTTTGAAATAATCCGGCTGCGGATTGAACGTTTTGCACTCATAGCTGCCGAACGGCGCCGCCTTGAACGACCAGCCGGCGCCTTGGAGCTTGACGATGTTGGCCTCGATCTGCTGGGTCACGTCCGGCGTGGCCGGCGCGCCGTTGAACGTGGAGAACTTCAGTCCCTGGTATTCCGCCGGATTGTGGCTGGCGGTGAGATTGATGCCGCCGATGGCCCGGCGATGGCGAATGGTGTGGGCGATAACGGGCGTGGGCGTGTCCCGGTCGCACAGGAGCGGTTCGATGCCGTTGCTGGCGAGCACTTCTGCCGCCGCCAGGGTAAAATGCCGTCCCAGAAACCGGGTATCGTGGCCCATGATCATCACGGGTTCGCGCCCGGCCAGCGCGGAATTGGGCGCCCGGAGTTGGGCGTTCAGATAGTCCGCGATGCCTTGGGCGGCGAGGCGGACGTTGTCAAAGGTAAAGTCGCGGGCGATGATTTCGCGCCAGCCGGAGGTTCCGAATTTGATGGTAGCCATGATGAAAACGTGGTGCGTAACGCCGGAAGCTTGAATCGTGGTGGGGGAAGCGGGGGAAGGGACACACGTGCGCGCATTCCCCGTGATCGGTCACGATCTCCAGTCGAAGGCCTTCTTGCTGAGCGCGTAGAGGTAGCCCGCAAAGAGGATGCCGAGGAACGAAATCATGGAACCGAAGATGAGGTTGCGCGTGGCGTGTTCGGCCAGCATGTCCCGATACACCACGGCCCAAGGATACATGAACACCACTTCGATATCGAAAAGTATGAAGAGCATGGCTACCAAGTAGAACTTCACTGAGAACCGGGCGCCGCCTTCGCCGATGGGATCCTTGCCGCATTCATAAGGGGCATCCTTGGCCTTGGTCCGCCGGCCAAACTTGCCGAGCAGCACCGAAATGACCAGTGTGCCGGCCGCGAAGCCCACGGCGGCGGCCAGCAAAAAAAGGATCGGAATGTACTGCTCAAGTTGCGATGGCTGCAAATTTTGCATGCCAAACCCTACGAAGAACGCCTCATCATTTCAACAAGGAAAACAACTTCAGGCCCTCCTTGGCCAAAAGTCGGCGCTTCCAATCCAGGCCGCTGGAGAAGCCGCCGATCTTGTTATTGGCGGCCAGGACCCGGTGGCAGGGCACCAGGACGGGAATGGGGTTGGCGCCGCAGGCGCCGCCGACCGCGCGGACAGCCCTCGGTTTGCCGATGGCGGCGGCGACTTCGCCGTAACTCCTGGTCTGGCCGGGGCCGAGCTTGAGCATCTGCCGCCACACCGATTGTTGGAATTCAGTGGTGCCCCTCCAATCCAGCGGCGGCAGGGCTTTCGGGGCGCGTCCGGACAGAACCCTTTTTAAGGCAGCCGCCGTGGCGCGATGCCAGCGGAGAATTTGTGGCGAAACAATTTTGGAATTGGTCCTGGCATTGGGCGTCAGCAAACCGTCCGGATTTGGAAAATCCAGTCCGGTCAGACCTTGTTCCGAATAGTGCGCCAGAAACATGCCTTCGCCTGTGGCCACCGGCAGTTCGACCCGGGCGGGCATGGTCAGTGGTGCCGCCACAAGATGAGAATGCCCAGCATGATCAAGAGGAAGAAGCCGGCGAGGACGATGACACGGTTGCGGGCGACCCGCTTTTCGTAGCGCAAAGGCCGCAAGCCCTGGACGCCGCCGGCGGCAAGATAATTCACCAGGCGCGGATTGTTCGTGGTGGGCCCGTGAAAATGATTGCGCAGTCGGTTCCACAGCGCGGGCAGATCGTAGCGGCGCAAACCAAGTTCATTGAAAATTTCGGGCGCCTGGGCGTCGGGGGCCTGCGTCAGCGGGCCGCGCTTGATATTTTCGAAGACCGGTTCGGCCCGGCCCGGCGCGGCTGGGGCCGGTTTGGGCCGGTCGGCCGCGCGCTGGACGATGGCTCCCTGCGGGGTGGCGGTGGAACGGAATCGCGGCGAAGGCGTGCGCGCCAGTTGCGAGTCCAACTTTTTTATCTCCGCTTCGAGCGCGGCAATTTCCTCGTTGAGCGCGCGAGCTTTGTCGGTGATCGGATCTGGCTTTTTGGGGCCCATACAGACTTGATTTATTTTCGCAAGAGGAGTGCGAGCAATGCCGCCAGGGCGGCGATCACGAGCATGATGGGAAGGCTCAAGGCGATTCCAATCCGGCACAACTGGCCGAAAGGCAATTCGGCGAGGGACGCCCGGACGGCCGTCTGGCCGGAGCTTTCGCGCAGGGTCGCGGCGGGTCTGGTTTCGCCGGCGAGGGCTGGAATCTTGAGCCGGGCCGAATTCCATTCCATCCGCGCATTTTCAACGGTGGTCAGCCCGCGGGTAAGCTCCATTTGAAAATTTTCCTTGGTCCAGGTTTCATCGCGGATGGCCTGCACCTTGCCCAGGGCGTCCCGGAAATCGGTCATGGTCTTGGCCATTTGCTCGGCATCCCGCCGCGCGGCGAACTCGGCTTCTTCCAGCAGGCCAATCGCACGGGTGAGATTTTGAATGGCCTCCTGGCGGCCGGTCTGAAATTCGGTCTGCCGCCGCCGCAGCTCTTCCAGCCCGGAACGTTCGCGTTCGAGTTCCTCTTGGGCGCGCTTCAGTTCCACCAGTTTCTGCTGCGCTTCCACCACCCGCCGGTCCGTGTCGTCGCGCGTGGGCGCGGCGTACGGCGACTTGTGCGCCGTAAAATCGGTGTCGATAAACTCAGACGGGTCTTGTGGGCCAGCCATAAAACGACTTTAGACCCGGGTGGGGACAGTGTAAAGCGGCATTCGGGCGCGCCCTTGGA
Source organism: Verrucomicrobiota bacterium (assembly GCA_049509875.1). Classification (GTDB taxonomy): domain Bacteria; phylum Verrucomicrobiota; class Verrucomicrobiia; order Limisphaerales; family UBA11358; genus UBA11358. The sequence continues at coordinate 93,418 of JBEKZM010000004.1, forward strand.
TATTTCTGCGAGAACGCAAGGAAACAAGCCATTTTCACCGGGTGGCTGAATTGAAAGTGCCTGATATGGTTAACTGACACCCACCCGTCTTGGAGACGGATTTTTCCCCTGGACCGGCATCAAATCAAGCCGGTTGCTGCTGGGTCAGGCAGTGCAGGGAGCCGAAGCCCCAGACCAAATCCACCGCGTGGATGCCCACGACCGGGCGGTCCCGGAACAATTCGCCCAAAATGCCCAGGGCCACGCGATCCTTCGGATCGTTGAAGGTGGGTACCATGACAGCGGCGTTGCAGATATAGAAATTCGCATAGCTGGCCGGGAGGCGAACGCCGTCGAAGTGGAGCGGCGCCGGCATGGGCAGTTCGATGATGTCGGGCCGGGCCCCGTCTTCCAGACGCAGGTCCTGGATTCGTTCCCAGTTTTCGGCCAGCGGCCGGAAATTGGTGTCGCGGCGGTTGTTTTCCCGCACCAGCACGACCGTTGTGGCATTTACGAACCGGCAAATGTCGTCGATATGACCATGAGTGTCGTCACCCTTTGGGCCCCGGGCCAGCCAAAAGACGTTGCTTGCTCCCAGATAGCTCTTCAGAGTTGCCTCGATTTCCCGCCGGCCGAGACCGGGGTTGCGGACCTGGATCTTGGGGTCCAGGTAACATTCCTCCGTGGCGAGGAGAGTGCCGCGCCCGTTCACTTCAATGCCGCCGCCCTCCACAGTGAACGGGCGGCCGCCGCATTGGGCATCAAATAACGGCAAACGCAGCAACCGGGCGGCGGCTTCGGGCACCGTTGTGTCCTGGCGCCAATTGTCGTACTTGGCCCAGCCGTTGAAATGAAAATGGACAATGCCGACGGCTGGCCGGGCAGTGGCCGAAGGCTGCGCGGCGTCGAGGCGGCGTCGGGCCACGGCCGATTTCACAAAGATCGGGCCGGTATCGCGCGTCCAGCCGCGATCCGTGGGGTGATCCACAAATCGAATCTTCTGCAAATCCACGCCGGCGCTGCGGAATACGCGGCGCGCCGACTGCTGGTCTTTTTCGTGGCGGACGATGAGCTGGATGCGCTCGCCGGCGGAGATTTTCCTGGCCATCTCGCCATAGACCCACGGGATGAGGGCGAATTTGCCGGGCCAGTCGCCGGCATTATGCGGCCAGGCCAGCCAGGTGGCTGCGTGCCGTTCCCATTCCGCCGGCATGGCCAGGCCGGCGCGGGCTGGCGTGATTGCTTGGGCGTTCAGTTTGGCAGGCATATGACGTCGCGAGCATAGCCGGCGCGGCTCCAAAGGAAAAGCGGGAGCTGCGCTCCTAGTGGAATCGAACAATCTTCAGACACGGGCTTCAGCATCGATTTCGGATGAAAAGAGAAACCATTGCTGTTGGAGTTGCGTCTAAAGGAGCGTCGTTGGCTGCCATTTCTGATGCCGACAAAAAAAATTGAAAAAAACGAAAATAGTTGGTGGATTTTTTTGGGATTTGAACGATAATTAATCATACACACACGCTCGGACGTATGCCAGAGGCTCGGAACCATAACGTTGGAGGTGCGGCGGTCCAAAGCACAGCAGGCTGGGTAATTTTGGTCTTGCTGGCCACGGCCTTGGCTGCCGCGAATGCCTCGCCAGTTAAACCGATCGTTTTGACGTTTTTGTCCGCCGGCGCCACCAACTTGAACATCCAGCAAGCCTTGGATTCCCTGCCTGCCACCGGCGGCGAAGTGATTTTGGCCCCCGGCAAATATGAGATCCATGAGCCGATCGTCCTCAGCCGCGACAATCAAACCTTGCGGGGCGCCGGGCCGAACACGGTTTTGCACCTGGCCGATGATGCCAATTGTCCGGTGATTATCCTGGGGGAGCCGGTTAACTCGCCGACCCGAACGATCCGGCACCTTTTGGTGACCGGATTTTTTATTGACGGGAATCGGCTCCATCAAGGCCGGGAACTCTGGCGTCTCAAGGGAGAAGGCTCGCAAATTCGCAACAATGGCATCACCGTGCAATCCGTGAGCGATTCCGCGGTGGAAAACGTGCGGATCGCCCGCTGCCGGTCCGGCGGGTTGGTGACCACCCGCAATGTCCGCGGCCTCACGGTGCGCGGCCTGGAATCGTTTGACAATGAATTCGACGGGCTGGCCTGTTACCAGACGGAGGATTGCCTCTTCACGGACCTTGATTTGCATGACAATCCCGGAGCGGGCATCTCGCTGGACCTGGCCTTCAACAATAACGTCGTCAGCAATGCCGTATTGGCGGCGAATGATCTGGGCATCTTCATGCGGTCGAGCCGCGAGAACCGTTTTCTCAATGTGACCATCCGCAACTGCCACCATTTCGGCGTGTTCATGGCGCACACGGATTCCCGCACCGCCAATGGCTGGGCGCCGGCCCCGAAGTCGGAGTGCACTTTCAACTCGTTTACTAATCTCGTGGCGATGAACTGCGGCGGCGCGGCGTTCCGCGTTAATAATACCACCTGCACCAACAACATCATCATCCGCGCGAAATTTGTCGGCAACGGCACGGGCGGTTTGTCGCTGGCGCGGCCGAATTTGGTGACCATGCAGTAAAATTGGCGGCGGGAGCTGGCGGACGCCACTGGAGTTTTGGATAGCCCGCGATGCGGGAGGTTGCGATCCGCCGACAACTTTTTGGGCAACTTCTCAGAGGCGCGCCCCACGGTTCCACGGTTCACGCACCACAAAATTTCTTGTGCCGCCATTGGAATTGCTACACAGTTGCGCTTCCAATTTTTTGTCATGTTGTCGTTCAAAAATAAAATCCTGTTCGTGGGCTACGGCGCGGTCGCACAGTGCGCGTTGCCCATACTGTTCAAGCACCTCCAAACGCCCGCCCGGAACATCACGGTGATGGATTTCGAAGACCGCAAGGGACTGCTGGCACCGTGGATCAAGCGCGGCGTGAAGTTCGTGCGCCAGCGGGTGGCGCGCGAGAACCTGGGCAGCTTGCTGGGGAAATATCTTGGCGCCGGCGATCTCCTGATTGATCTGGCCTGGAACATCGAGGCCGCCGAAATTCTCCAGTGGTGCCATGACCAGGGCGTGCTCTATATCAACACTTCGGTGGAATTGTGGGATCCCTATGAAAATTCCCGGCACGCCCCGCCGCAGAAGATGACGCTTTACTGGCGGCACATGAACCTGCGCCGGATGATCGCGAAGTGGCCGCAACCCGGGCCGACCGCCGTGCTGGAGCACGGTGCCAATCCCGGCCTGATCTCCCATTTCACGAAGCAGGGGTTGATCGACCTCGGCCGCCGCGCTCTCAAAGACCACAAGATCGCCGGCCGGGCCGCGGAAGAGGTCCAGCAGTTGATCGCCGAGCTCAAGTTCAACTTCCTGGCGCAGAAGCTGGGAGTGAAAGTGATTCATTGCAGCGAGCGCGATACGCAAATCACCAACCGGCCGAAGGAAGTGGATGAATTTACCAACACCTGGAGTGTGGAAGGTTTCCGTGAGGAAGGTACGACGACGTCGGAAATGGGGTGGGGGACGCATGAGAAGGAGCTGCCGCCGCTGGCCTGCGAACACAAGGAAGGGCCGCGCAACCAGATTTGCCTCGCCCAAATGGGCATCAACACGTGGGTGCGCTCCTGGGTGCCCGACTATTGCATACATGGCATGGTGGTCCGCCACGGCGAGGCGTTCACCATCTCCGACAAGCTCACGGTCTGGAAGAACGGCAAGGCGGTTTACCGGCCGACGGTTCACTATGCTTATTGTCCCGCGGACGTGGCCATCGCTTCGCTCAACGAGTTGCGCGGCTACGATTACCAATTGCAGCCCCGGGCCCGCATCCTGAACGACGAAATCACCAGCGGTTCGGACATTTTGGGCGCGCTGCTCATGGGCCATGCCTACAACTCGTGGTGGATCGGCAGCGATTTGAGCATTGAAGAGTCGCGCCGGCTCGTGCCGCATCAGAATGCCACGACCATGCAGGTGGCCATTTCCGTGATTGCCGCCGCGATGTGGATGATCGAAAACCCGGAGCGGGGCGTGTTGGTGCCCGACGAACTGCCGCATGACTACATCCTAAAGGTTTCGAAGCCGTATCTCGGCAAATGGATTTCCAAGCCATCCGATTGGACCCCGCTGAAGCACCACGTCAACGCATTCAAAGGTTACAACCACGCCAATCTGGATGCCAAGGATCCCTGGCAGTTCAAAAACTTCGTCGTGAACAACGCCGCGTAGAGAACGACTGATCAGGTCTTGGTGATTGGTCATTTATTTTACCAACCATGATTTCACCCACTGCACTCAAGAGGCTGGCCATTAAGCACGGCACCCCGCTCTTTGTCGTCGATCACATGGAGCTGCGGGCGAATTATGCCACGTTCAAAAAATACCTGCCGCGCGTCCAGGCGTACTATGCCGTGAAGGCCAATTCCGACCCGGCCATCGTCAAAACGTTTTACGAGGCGGGCGCGAGCTTTGACGTGGCGTCCATGCCCGAATTCGAGAATGTTTACCAGAACATCAAGCGTTTGCCGGACCGGCAGAGGCAGGATTGGATTTGGGACAAGATCATTTATGCTAATCCGATCAAACCCATTGAGACGCTGCGCGAGCTCAACCAGTATAAGCCGCTGGTGACCTTCGACAACTTCGAGGAAATCAAGAAAATCAAGAAGTACGCGCCCCAGGCGGGCCTGGTGCTGCGTCTCAAAGTGGCCAACACCGGCGCGATGGTTGAGCTGTCCTCCAAGTTTGGCGCCTCGCCTGGCGAAGCCGTGGACATGATTCTGGAAGCCGGCCGGCTCGGCTTGACGGTCGAGGGCATCAGTTTTCACGTCGGCAGCCAGACGACGAACTTCGACAATTACGTCCAGGCGATCAACCTTTCGGCCAACATCTACAAGGAAGCGCGCGACCGTGGTTACACCAAGATGAACCTGCTCGACATTGGCGGGGGGTTCCCGGCGCCCTATGATGCCAGCGTGAAGCCGTTCCGCGAACTCGCCCGGTTGGTCAACGGCGAACTGGACCGGCTGTTTCCCAAGGATGTGCAGATTCTGGCCGAGCCGGGCCGCTTCTTCTGCGCCACCGCCGGCACGGCCATTTCCAAAATCGTGGGCAAGGCCGTCCGCGACGGCAAGCTTTGCTACTACGTCGATGACGGCGTGTACCACACGTTTTCGGGCGTCATCTTTGACCACTGCCATTATCATCTCAAGGCGTTTAAAAAGGGCCCGACGCAGATTTGCTCCGTCTTTGGGCCCACCTGCGACGCGCTGGACGTGGTTTCCATGGCGGAAAACCTGCCCCAGAACCTCGAATTGGGCGATCTGCTCTACAGCGAGCAGATTGGCGCCTATAGCCACGCGTCCTCGACCTATTTCAACGGATTTCCGCCCGCGACCGTGGTGCATGTGAACGAGTAAATGAAATCGCTGACCGAGCAACTATGGTTTGAAGTCCCCGGTCGCCGGGGCTTCGTCAACCTCACCGAGACCGTGGCGGCGCTGGTCCGCAAAAGCGGCGTCAGCGAGGGGCTCTGCCTGGTCAACGCCATGCACATTACCGCCAGCGTGTTTATCAACGACGCCGAAGATGGGCTGCTGCATGACTACGAGTTGTGGCTGGAGAAACTGGCACCCCACGCGCCAACTTCACAATACCAGCACAATCGCACCGGCGAAGATAATGCGGACGCACACCTGAAGCGGCAGGTCATGGGGCGCGAAGTAGTCGTCGCCATCACGAAAGGCAAGCTGGATTTCGGCCCTTGGGAACAAATCTTCTATGGCGAGTTTGACGGCAACCGCCGCAAGCGCGTCCTGGTGAAAATCATCGGAGAGTAACGCCTCCGCCGCCTTGCCCGCCGCTCCCTGGCCGTCATCCGTGCGCGGCGCGAGTTGACAGAATATCAGGCGCTCGATTGGAGATGGCCAGGCTCGCTACGTTCGTGTCGGCCACGGCTCTTTTCGCGGGTTGGGCGGACTGCGGCGGATTGGTGGCCAACTCGCCCCATTCGGTCGAATTCCGCTGAACCGGCCATTCCGGTGTCGCCAGATATCGAATTATCGCCAGGAGCGTGCGCGCATCGGCAACCACCGATTCCCGTTGGTGCCGGACGCTGCGTGGCGCAAACCGGCTGCAGATAAAAGCGCAAAACAGGGAGGCCACACAGGCAAGTATGGCCATGGCCACGAGGAATCGCTTTTTATTGGTCATATGTTTTAGCGAACATAGCTCGGTTTTGTCTCGCACGCCAGTATTGGCGTGGGTTGGGCTTTCCCCTCGATTTGGTGACATTACTTATTTTGCGGAGGTTCAGGGGCTTCGGGAGGTGTTGGCGGGGCTGGGGGAGCGGGCGCGGTGGGATCCTGGTCCAGTTGCGACAGCATCGGCCCGACCTTTTTCCAGAGGTCCGACGGGACTTTCCTCTGCTGCGTGGGCGAATCCACTGGACCGTCGAAGAGCAGCTTGTTGCCGGCATCATGAACTGTCAGATGCCTGGCCGGATCGGCGATGAGAATGTAGGTTCCAGTCTCGTCCTTCTTGACGACGGTCCGCACCGTGTCGGAATCATTTTTCACGACGACCGTTGTGTTCTTGTCCAAATCCACTCCGCCATTGGCCAGATGGCCCAGCTTTTTTTGCAGGACCTGCAGTCGCTGGTTGAGGCTGCCGGTCTCGTTCTCTGATTGGCGCAAAGCACCCTGCATGGCGTGCTCCGCGTCCGCAATGGCATGCTGGACTTCAGCTTGCACCTTCGCGTTGTCAGCTCTGTCCAGAAAAGCATTAAACCGCGGGCTGTAACGTCCGATTGGATATTGATTCGAATCCAGCAGGGCCTGATCGGCCGGCTGGTTCGCCAGCTTGGCGGACACGGACTCTTTCTTGCCGGCGCGGTAATACTCAAGTTTTACCACGTCACCATCGGCGTGCATCTGAACCAGTTTGCGCAATTGCCCCGGGTCCACGAGCATCTGGCCATCCAGGGCCACGAGGACGTCGTTTTTCTGGAGACCGGCCACTGTCGCCGGGCTGTTGGAGGAAACGAGGCTCACGACCAGCCCTTCGCCGCGCCTCAGGCCCAATTGAGCGGACAGCGGTTCCGTGGTGTCGGTCACCGCGACGCCGAGCCACAGCGAGTCTTTCACCGCAGAATCGTCCGCCATGACCGCGCGGAAGAGCATCTGCGATTGGCCGGGTGGTGGCGCCGGATAATCAGGAGAGGCTTCGACCGACGACTGGCTGCCGCCGCCGCCACCGCTCGTGCCAGCACTCATGCCGACCCCATCTCCTCCTCCCCCGCTCGCGCTGCTGCGGTCGCTGATTACCGTGACTCCTTGGGGCAGGTTGTCCCCAGCGAGGACGGAGAAGGCGGCCAGGCCGGCGGACAGGACCCCGGCGATAATGAACGGGCGATGGCGAAGGATCGTATTTATTGGTGGGCGAGTTTTCATAAATGTGAGACGGCTGGTTTTGATTAATAGGTCTCGAAACGCAACGGAATGACTTCAACCCGCGGCGTGCTCTGGGTGACCTCCAAGCCATGGGCGCGGTCATGAATGGTGACATCGTCCTGCCATTCGCGGCACCGGAAGCGCACGGGCGTGCCATCCGGCAATTGGGCGACGGCATCAAAGGAAGCCAGCAGCGAGTGCCCTACCTGGACGGCGCTGGGCTTGATTCCGGATGAACCGGGCGGCAACCGCTTGGCTGGATGGTGAGCCGGCTGCCAGGCAAGCCAGATCAGCAGAAGCCCCGCCGCCGCCGGCCCTCCGTAAAGCAAGCCGCGCCAGAGTACGGCCATTTGCGCCCAGGGCCACGCAGGGCGGGGCATCGCGCGCGGCGCCAGCGGAGGCTCCATTCTGGCCGGGCGCAGGCGGGCCAGCAGCTGTGGCGGCGGCGCTGCCGGTGCAATCTGGCGCAAGGCGGCTTCCAATCGTTCCTGTTCTTCTTGCATCATACAAACACTTCTTTGGTTAATTTACGCAGCATTTCCAGCGCGTAACGGTATCTGGAGGCCGCGGTATTGGCGGGGATGTCCAGCGTGGTGGCGATTTCGGCAAACGTCAGTTCGCCCCAAATTTTCAGCGTGACGACGTCGCGTTGCGCGGCGGGCAACTGGTGCAACGCTTCCTGCAACAAGCGGGCGCGCTCGCGATCCTCGATTTCGGGCGCAAACCAATCCGTTGGCGCGGCGGCCTGCGCCACCCGCTCGCGGTTCAGCCGGCGGTCGTTGCGGCGCGCCAAGTCAATGGCGCGGCAGCGAATCAAGCGAAACACCAGCGCCGGCGCCGGCGGGGCGCCGTCCGCCTGCTGGCGCCAGGCTTCCACGACGGCGTCCTGCACCAACTCGTGGGAGTCCGCCTCGGAACGGGCCTGCTGCCGGGCAAATAGCAGGAGCTTCGGCGCCTGGCGCGCGAGCCACTGATCCCACCCGGAGCCACCGGCCATTTCATGCTGGCGACCGCCATTCACGCAATTCACAATATAAGCGTTACCAGTCGATATTCTTGTCTAATTTTTTTAAAGGGTTGTTAAATTGACCGACAATTTTCCTGACAATCGCAATTAGTTGTGGCAAGTTAAACAGGACACATGCCTGCAAGTTTAGTCTGAAATCATGATGATGGGACGCTTCTGGCTTTTCATTTGGTTGCTGCAAATTCCGGCGGGGCTTTTATGCGCTGCCGAACAGCGGCAGGTTCTTGGCCAGGTGCTCCCGGTGGTGGCTCGTGGAAAGGCTACCCCGATCTGTCGCCTGGCCGGCACCAATGAGTTGCGGCTGGCGCTCAGCCTCCCATTGCGCAATCCGGCGGCCCTCACGAATTTGCTGTCGGCTATCTACACCCCCGGCCATCCGCAGTATCATCATTATCTGACGCCGCGGGAGTTTACCGACCGCTTCGGGCCCACGGCGGCAGATTACGCCGACGTGGCCCGATTTGCCGCCACCAACGGACTGGCGGTCACGGCGACGCATCCCAACCGGCTGGTGCTGGACGTCAATGGCCGGGTGGCGGACGTGGAGCGCGCGTTTCAAGTGAAGCTGCATTGGTATCGGCATCCGACCGGGACCGGGATTTTTTTTGCGCCGGACACCGTGCCGACAGCGGATGCGCGCCTGCCGCTGCTGCAGGTCAGCGGGCTGGACGACTTTTACCGGCCGCATTCCAACGTGGTGCTCACGCCGGGCCCGGCGGCGGGCAGCAGGCTGCCCAATGGCGGTTCGAGTCCCTTGGGCACCTATATGGGGAACGATTTTCACCAAGCCTACCTTCCGGGCACCACCTTGACCGGGGCCGGACAGAGCGTGGACCTGGTTGAATTCGATGCTTTTCGCCCCGAGGATATCACCAACTACGAGGGTGCCATCGGCCTGACGAACGACCTGCCGCAGGTGACCGTCGTGCCCGTGGACGGCGGGTTCGGCTCACCGGCGGCGGGCATTGGGGAGGTTACCCTGGATATAGAAATGGTGCTGGCCATGTCGCCGGGAGTGTCCAACATCTTTGTCTATGAGGCGCCGAATCCGAGTCCCTGGGTGGATGTAATGAATCAGATCGCCAACGACGATCTGGCGGCGCAGATCAGTTGTTCCTGGAGCGGCGGCGGGCCGGATCCGGCATCGGAGCAGGTGTTTCAGCAAATGGCAGCACAGGGGCAATCGGTTTTCAATGCCTCGGGCGACACCGGCGCCTATACCAATGTCATTCCCTTTCCGTGCGCCAGCCCCAATATCACGCAGGTGGGCGGCACCTATCTGGACGTCGATACCAACGGCAACTATTCGGAGGAATCCGTTTGGAATCGGGGCGATGGCGTCGCCAGCGGCGGCGGCGTCGATCTGGGAGTTGACATGCCTATCTGGCAAATGGGCGTGGACATGAGCACCAATGGCGGATCCGCGGTCTGGCGAAATATTCCCGACGTGGCGCTGACGGCCGAAGACATTTATGTGATTGTCGACGACCAGGGCGGGACAGCCGCCGGCACGAGTTGTGCCGCGCCCCTTTGGGCGGGGCTCGCGGCCCTGATCAACCAACAGGCCTCGCAATTGGGGCAGCCACCGGTGGGGTTTCTCAATCCCGCCCTCTATGCGTTGTGCCGCGGCACCAACTACGGCGCGATCCTTCACGACATCACCATGGGCAATAATACCAACCTCGTCAGCCAGACCAACTACGAGGCGGTGCCCGGCTACGATCTGTGCACCGGTTGGGGAACGCCGGCAGGGACCAACTTGATCAACGCCTTGACCACGCCGGATCCGCTCGGAATCCTGCCGCAGACCGACTTTGAGGCCAGCGGCTTGGTCGGCGGGCCGTTCACCCAGACCAACTGGGTCATCACCTTGACCAACTGCGGCGCGCGCCGCCTGGAGTGGTCGCTCGGCGGCCCGCTCCCGGCGTGGCTGCGGATCTCGGCCACGAATGGCATTCTCGACTCCCATTGCGCCACCAACGTCACCGTACAATTGGTCGGCGCCGGCGCATTGGCCACCGGCAACTATGACGGAGTCCTATCGTTCACCAACGAGACCTTGTCCCGGGTCCAAAATGTGTTCGTCCGAGTGGACATCGGCCTGACCATTGCGAACAACATTGTCCAGAACGGCGGCTTTGAGACCGGGGATTTCAGTGATTGGACCTTGGTGGGCGATACGGTGACGATTCATTCGGTCTGTAACATTGTCGCCACCGACGCGGATTATCCCGGACTGGTGCATTCTGGCAGCTTCGGCGCGTTTCTCGGCCAGTCCGGCTATCTGGCCACGTTGTCGCAGGTGCTGCCGACGACGCCCGGCCAGTCCTACCTGGTTTCGTTCTGGCTGGACAACTTGATCGCCGGCAATTATCAACAATTCAACGCCGTGTGGAGCGGTACGAATCTGGCCACCCTGATTAGTCCTCCGTCCTTCACCTGGTCCAACTTCTTGTTCGCCGTCACGGCCAACGACACCAACGCCACCCTCGAATTTGACGCGGAGAACGACCCGAACTACTTCGGTTTTGACGATGTATCCGTGACGCCCCTGCCGCCGTTAACGATCAGCGGCTATTCGATTACCACCAATGGCTTTCAAATGGTCTGGCCGTCGGTGCCGGGTCTGACCTACACCGTGCTTTACACCAGCGACCTGACGCAGGGCTATTGGTCGGGAATTGGCACGGTGCAGGCCATCGCCAATCTCAGTGTCTTTGTCGATACAAACTGTTCGTCGTCCTCGCCCCCGGGGTATTATCAGCTCGTCTTGCCGCCATGAGCGGGAGCCAAAATGCGAAGCGCGCTGTCCGAATTCCGACAAAACGACCAAAGGGGTCAGCCATTAACATTACTCTTATGGTTTGACCGATTTTTACGGCCGGTAAGTAATCATGGGGACCCTCCGGATTTTTCCCCGGTTTCAAATCCTGCCACAATTGGCCGGTGGTCCGAGCCAGTGCCCCAATTGGGAATAAAGGGAACGTAAGTTTCATTGGGGACCCAGTGGCGTTTCATGGCCGGGCTCAACAGGAGGTAATCGATTCTGCTGTATTCGTCATTCTTGCCGTAAAAATAAGTCCAGGCAACGTCGCGCGGTTCAAAATACGGCGGCTCCGCGCGGGCCGTGTCGCCGTTGCGCTCGGCTGGGCGAGTGTCGAAGAGCTTCGCTTTGCCGCGGCCGATGATTTCCCTTAGCGTGGGGGAATCCCTCGTGTCGTTAAAGTCGCCGAGGATGATGATTTTGGCGTCGGGTTCTTTTGCCAGACGAGCGTCGATGAAGCTGCGGAGCGCGCGCGCTTCGCACCGGCGCTCCTCCGCCTCGTCCGCTTCGGGCGCGGCCAGGCGCGACTTGAGATGCGCGGCGAGCAGCGTGAAAGTGAAATTGGTGGTGGCTTGGATGTCCACCTCGGCGAAACCGCGTTTGACCTGGAACCGGTGGCTGTCGAGGAGGTAGAAATCGTTGGTGTGCGGCCGGCGGGCCACGATGGGCAGCTTGCTGAGCACGGCCACGTGAATGTTCGTGTCGAACGCCTGGACGTGTTCCCAGTAGGGAAAGTTCTCGCCCGCGGCTTGCAACGAGGCGCGGAGTTCCAGCAGCGCATTGGTGCCGCCCATCTCCTCAAAGGCGATGACGTCGGTATGGATGGCCATGACGCTCTCGCGGATTTTGGCGCGGGCTTCGGCGGATTTGACATGGGGACGCGACGCGGTGGGCTGGTCCAGATACGTTTCGACATTGTAGGTGGCCACACGAAAGGTATCGGCCACGGCGGCGGAAGTGAAAATGGTGAGGACCAGAATCGCACGGCGAATGTTAAACGGGAATGGTGGCTGCATGTGTGGCTTCGACGGAACACGTTGGCAAAGTCCGATTCACGATCTGAATAATCGACCCTCGCACATAAAAGCCTTATGTCAACGACGAATCGCCATCAGATTCTAAGTTTTCATGGCCTCAGCCTCCACAAACGCCTTGACCTGTTGGCTTTCTCATCTTGCCTTTCGGGATTGAAATTTCCCGCCCGAAGCGGCATTGTGTCCTCATGCATCGGCGACTCCTTCACCATTTTTTGGCGGCGGTTTTATTTTTGGCCGCGACACCGAAAATCTCGGCGCAGGGGGCGTCCATTTCTTATCAAGGACGCCTCAGCGAGTCCGGCTCGCCGGCCAACACCAATTTTGATTTTCGGTTCGCCGTCTTCAATGCGCCCACCAACGGCACGCTGGTCAGCGGCTGGCTGACCAATTCCGACGTGCCCGTTTCCAACGGACTGTTCACCGTGGCCCTCGATTTTGGGGTCGGCGTTTTCAATGGCACCGACAACGGCTCCAACGACTGGCTGGACGTCTCCGTGCGGGCCGGGGGCGGCGCCGGGTTCACCGAGCTCACGCCGCGGCAGCCCATTCTGCCCGTGCCGTATGCGCTGTTTGCCACCAGCGCCAGCAATTTGCTCGGCAGTTTGTCGGCCCCCCAGCTCGTCGGCACCGTTTCGTCGCTGCAGATTTCGGGCGCCTATTCGAATGCCGTGAACTTCGTCAATGGCAGCAACACCTTCGCGGGAACCTTCAGCGGCAACGGCGCCGCGCTCACCAATTTGAACGCATCCGCCATCGCCAGCGGCACCCTGGCTGACGCCCGCTTGGAAGCGGATGTGGCGCTGCTCGATGCCAATCAGACCTATTCCGGCACGGACACGCACAACGGCGCGGTCGTGTTCAACGCCGGGACCACCTTCAACGGCACCAACGCTTTCACGGGCCCGAATTCGTTCGCGGCTGCCAATACTTTCGGCGGCGTCAACACATTTGCCAACAACGGCAACTATTTCATCGGCAGTTTCTTTGGCAACGGCCTCGTGGGCTGGACGCCGGTCTATGGCTCCAGCACCAACGCCATGCGCGATGCCGGCTACCTCACGCTCAATGCCGGTTTCAGCGCGGTGACGCTGCCGGCGAGTAGCTCGTTGTCCGTGGACGACATCGTGCGCGTTTCGGGCGGCGGCGGCGGCGGCTGGCAGGTCAAGGAAAATTCCGGCCAATCAATCGTTGGCAACTTCGCCTGCTACCGCAACTGCGTGCTGGCGTCGATGAGTCAGAGCCCGACCTCGGATGGCTACGGCGTGGCCGCCTCGGCGGATGGCGTGCGCATGTACGCCGTGGGCGGCGACCTGATCGGCGTGTATGCCTCCTCCGATTTTGGCCAGACCTGGAGCCAGGTCAGCGGCACGCAACTCAGCGGTTACTGGTCGAGCGTCGCCTGTTCGGCCAACGGGATGATTGTTTATGCCGCACCCATCAGCGGCGCCATCCAGATGTCCACCAACGGCGGCGTCACGTGGTCCAGTACCGGGCAGAGCGCCGCCGGCGGCTTCATTTCCTGCACCGCCAACGGAAGCACGCTGTTGACCGGCAGTGTGGCTTGCTCCGGGAATGGAACCTATCGCGCCCGATTGTCCGGCGGCAGCCTCCAGTTCTCGGCGAACTCAGGAGGGAGTTGGACCACCATTTCCACCGCCCCGGCCAATCTGTTTTGCCTGGGAGCTTCCAGCGATTGCACCCGGATGGTAGCGGGCGTGAGCAACGGGCTGCTCTATGCCTCCTCCAATCTGGGCGCCACCTGGACCACGCTGACGACCGGTAACCAGTTTTGGTCCGGCGCCTGGATGTCGCCGGACGGCGCCCGATTTGCCGCGACCGTGATCCAGAGCGGTGGGACCGAGGGCGGCATTTTTTCCTGCGCGGTCAGCGCGCTGCCGAACACCTCCAACACCAACAGTACCATCGTCGGGAGCCAGGGATCGGCTGTGGAGCTGCAATACCTCGGCAACGGCCAGTTCATGCCGGTGGGTTTCACCGGGCTGCTCTGGGCGAACTGAACGCCGGCGTTTAGTGTTCCGCGCCATTGACAGGTGCATCCAATTTTGTCCAAATTGGGGAAATTAATGCCCATTATCAGATGCCTAACACCGCCATTTCCACTGATTCCCTCCAGCACGAAGGCCGCACCTTTCCGCCCGCACCGGAAGTGATCCGGCGCGCCCATTTGAACGCGGCCCAGTTCGAAGCCTTGTATCAGCAATCCATTCACGAGCCGGAGGCATTCTGGCTCGACCAGGCCAAAACGCTGGATTGGTTCCGGCGGCCGAAGCACGCTCGGAAATTTGTCTGGGACACCCGGGCGCGCAAAATTGAGCACACCTGGTTCGCGGACGGCCGGCTCAATGTCAGCGCCAACTGCCTGGACCGGCATTTGAAAACCCGCGGGAGCCAGACGGCCATCATCTGGCAGGGCGAACCAGAGGAGGACGTGCGGCGGATCAGTTATGCGGAGCTGCATGCTGAGGTCTGCAAGTTCGCAAATGTCCTAAAATCGCTGGGCGTCAAACGGGGCGATCGGGTGGCGATCTACCTGCCCATGATTCCGGAAGCGGCGGTGGGCATGCTGGCCTGCGCGCGGATTGGCGCGGTGCATTCCGTGGTGTTTGGCGGCTTCAGCTCGGATGCGCTGGCTGGCCGCATCCATGATTCCGAATGCAAAGTTCTCATCACGGCGAACGCCTCGCTGCGGGCGGGCAAATCCGTGCCCCTCAAGGCCCTGGCCGACGCGGCCGTGCAGCACACCCCCAGCATCGCCAAAGTCGTGGTCGTGAAGCGCAATGGCGAACCGTGCGGCATGACCGCCGGACGCGATGTGTGGTACCACGAATTGATGGCCGGGGCGGACGCAGATTGTCCGGCGGAGGCGCTGGACGCCGAGGATTTTCTGTTCATTCTGTACACCTCCGGTTCCACGGGCAAGCCCAAGGGGGTGGTCCACAGCACCGGCGGTTACTTGCTGTGGAGCGCGCTGACCCACAAGTACGTTTTCGATATCCACGACGGTGACGTTTATTTCTGCACGGCGGACATCGGCTGGGTGACCGGTCACAGTTATGTGGTGTATGGCCCGCTCTGCAACGGCGGCACCACGCTTATGTTCGAAGGCGTGCCGACTTTTCCCGACGCGGGGCGCTTCTGGAAAATCGTCGAGAAATTCAAGGTGAATTCCTTTTACACCGCGCCCACGGCCATCCGCGCGCTCATCCGGCTCGGGACCGAATGGCCGGCCAGGCATGATTTGAGTTCCCTGCGCGTGCTCGGCACGGTGGGCGAGCCGATCAACCCCGAGGCCTGGATGTGGTATCACGAGCACATCGGCCGCGGCCGCTGTCCGATTGTGGACACCTGGTGGCAGACGGAAACCGGCGGGCATTTGATCACGCCGCTGCCCGGCGTGAACACGCTGAAGCCCGGCAGCGCCAGCCGGCCGTTCTTTGGCGTGGAACCGGTGGTGCTGCGCGACGACGGCACCGAATGCAAACCGAACGAAGGGGGCAAGCTCTGTATCAAGCGGCCCTGGCCGGGGATCATGCGGACAACCTGGGGAGATCACCTGCGTTTTGTGAACACTTATTTTTCCACCTTCCAGGACATGTACTTCACCGGCGACGGCTGCCGCGTGGATGCCGACGGCGATTACTGGCTGCTCGGCCGCGTGGATGACGTGGTCAACGTCTCCGGCCACCGCATCGGCACCGCCGAAGTGGAGAGCGCGCTGGTTAGCCATCCCGATGTGGCGGAGGCGGCGGTGGCGCCCATGCCGCATGAGATCAAGGGGCAGGCGCTTTATGCGTTTGTGACGCTCAAGGAACGAATTGCGGAAAGCGATGAATTAAAAAAAGAGCTGGCGGCCCATGTACGCAAGGAAATCGGGGCGATCGCCGTGCCGGACAAAATCCAGTTTGCGCCGGGCCTGCCGAAGACGCGTTCCGGCAAAATCATGCGGCGCATCCTCAGAAAAATCGCCGAGAACCAGCTCGATCAAATTGGCGACACCACCACGCTGGCTGATCCGGGCGTGGTGGACGCGCTAGTGAAAGGCAAGCAGTAACGGCCTTAGACCACTAAAGTTGGATTTTCCGCTTTCGCAGCCGATGGATTCTCCACCTGCAAGGGTTCCTTGATGCCGGAAATGAGGGCGAAGTTCTTGATTTTTTCGAGCGTCATTTCGGTCAGTTGATGCCCCGCGCACAAGATCAGCGTTCCGTCTTGGGTCTCCACGTCGGCGCGCAGCAGCATGCCGGGGGCCAGATCGCACAGGGAAATGAAGATCTCCGAAGCTCCGGGACTGCGCTGAGGCAGCCTCAGGCCGTGGTACTCGCGCACGGCGGAAAGCAGGATGGGATCGTACCAGCCCAGGCGGGATTGCAGATCATCCAGCGCCTCGAAGCGGCTGCGCCGGGCGCCCTGAAGCTGCGCCAGATCCGCCAGAATTTTTAACAGCCGAGAGCCTAGCGGCAAGGCCTCGCCTTTGGGGGCGCCGGGCGGCGCGCCCGCGCCGTCGTAGCGCAGATGCTGATGGCAAATGATGCGCGCAACACCTTCGAGACGGGGAATGTTGGCCAGCAAACGCGCGGCGGTTTCCGGCACCCGCGCCAACAGTTGCTCCTCGACCCGGGACAGGGCCACGCCCGCCCGGGCCCGGATCAGCAATTGCGGCGGGATCATGACGTTGCCGATAGGCGCCAGCATGACGGCCAGGGGAATCTCCCAATCATCATCCACGTGGAATTTTTTGGTGACGAAATTGATCAGGTCGCGGACCGTTTGGGCCCGGCCAAAGGCGTCGGGGTCGGTCGTGGAGAGGATGTCGGTCAGCAGCTTGATGCTGCCGCTCAAGGTCCGGTTGAGCAGTTCCTTTTCGGCGGTGACCAGGCGGTATTGCGCCAGCGCGTCTCCCAGCGCTTTGCCGAGAATTTCCGGCGGACACGGCTTGGTCAGAAAGCGAAAAATGTTCCCCTCGTTCACGACCTTGATGGCTCCCTCCATGTCGGCGTTGCCAGTGAGCATGATCCGAACCGTGTCCGGCGCCCGCTCTCTTATGCGCGCCAACAGCGTGATGCCATCCATGCGGGGCATTTGCCGGTCAGCGATCACCACGGCAAATGGGCCTTGCGCGGCGATCTTCTCCAGCGCGGCTTCGCCCCCGGCGGCTGTGGCCACGGCAAATTTGAGCCGGAAGTTCCGTTCACAGGACGCCAGCAGGTTGGCATCGTCGTCCACGAATAATATTTTGTCGGTCATAGATTCTTTGGGTCAGGAGTTCAGTCTTCGGAGATTCCCCGACAGGCGGCCTGCCAATCTGCCATGCGCTCCGCCAGGCCCAGCCGGGCCAGATACGCGAAGTCGAGGGCCGGTGGCGGCACCTCCGTGTTGGAGGGAATCAGGTGATGCGCGAAAACGTCGGCGACATGCACCGCCACGCCCGGCGAAAACTCGTGCGCGGTGCTGCGCGCGGGCTGGTGGTGCAGAGCCACGGCCTCGATCAGCGGGTTGGGCAGGCCCCAGAGCGCCAGCAGATACGCCCCCACGTCCGCGTGGGTCGCGCCAAAGATCTCGTGTTCCACCTGCCACACCGGGCGATTTTCACTCCGGGCGCGGACGATGACCTGGGAATATTCCGCGGGCATGCCGAAGGCGAGGACCAGTTGCCCGACGTCGTGCAGCAGGCCGGCCAGGAAACATTGGTCCGCGACATTCAGGTCAAACCGCTCCCGGTGAGCGATCATGCGCGCAATGGCGGCTGTGATCCAGGAGTGGTGGGCCAGCGCCGCCAGGGAAAAGAAATCGCAGGCCTGCTCGTCGAACTGCGAGAAGACCTCCATGGACAGCGCCAGCGAGCGGATGGTGCCCAGGCCCAGGTACACCACGGCTTCCGTGGGACTGTTGAGGGGCTGGGCGAGGCCAAAGAAGGCCGAGTTGACGAGCTGCAGGATTTTTGCCGTCATGCCAATGTCCCGGGAAATGATTTCGCCGATCCGTTCCAGCGATGGAAATTCCTTCTGCAATTCCTCGGTGAGGCGGTTTTGGAGCGAGGCCAGGGTGGGCAGGTTTTTGATGCGCGTGGTGAGCTGCTTGAGGTGGTCATTGCCGAGCAGGTCGCGCAACGCGAAGGCGCGCAAAATGGCATGGCGCAATTCATCGGCGTCGCACGGCTTGGAGAGATATTGGTGGGCCGGGCCGACCAGCCGGAGCACGGCCTCGCGTTCCGCGTGGCCGGACAGCACAATGCGCACGGCCTGAGGGTGGTGCCGCGCCACTTCGTTGAGCAATTGCGAGCCATCCATCCCCGGCATCATCATGTCCGAAACCACAATGTCCACGGGCTGGCCGGCCATAAACTCAAGCGCCCGGCTGCCGCCCTCAACAAAATACATGTCCCAATCCGTGCGCATCGGCCGCAATTGGCGCTGCAAACCTTGCAGCACCCGGGGTTCATCGTCCACAAATAAGAGTGTTTTCACAGTATCCGCAAGTTGATACGCGGCAGCCCCTTGAGATCGGTCAAGTCCACGCCTGACTTAATCAAAGAGTTGGCTGGTCGTTCCCCAATGCCGGCGCCCGGCGGCCCAACGGCGCCTCTGCCGGAAGGTAAAATGGGCATTTGTAGCATCCCCTCTTCCCAAGAATCTTCCGGCGATTCGCAAAAATGTTGTACGGTTCCATGATGCCCGCGGCGCACGCAATTTGACTAATGATCAAAATTAGGGCAAAGTGGCGGGCATGATAAAGACATTGCTCACGACCGCCGCCCTGCTGATGGCCACGGTTGCCCTGCGCGCAGCCGGTCCGCTCTACGATATTCCGCTCAAGGACATTGATGGCAAGGATGCCACGCTGAAGCCCTATGCGGGCAAGGTGTTGCTCATCGTCAATGTCGCATCCCATTGCGGTTTTACACCCCAATACGCCGGGCTGGAGGCGCTGTACCAGAAATACAATGCCCAAGGGCTCGTGATCTGCGGCTTCCCCTGCAATCAGTTTGGCGGCCAGGAACCGGGGACCGACGCCGAAATAAAGCAGTTCTGCACGGGCAAGTACGACGTGACCTTTCCGATGTTCGACAAGCTGGAAGTCAATGGCGCCAACCGGCATCCCCTGTATGTCGCTCTCGCCGGCGGTGATTCGCCCGTTCCGGGGGATATCCGGTGGAACTTCACTAAGTTCCTGATTGGCCGTGACGGTAAAATTGTGGCCCGCTTTGATTCCAAGGTGAAGCCGGACTCCGACGAGGTCACCAAGGCCATCGAAACCGCTCTCGCGGCGAAATGAGGCCTTTTACGGCTCGTTGACGCCCGGTTCCTCGACTAGAGTCCAGTGGCCATCCGGATTGTATCGCGTCATGTCGGCCGCGATCTTACCCGTCTTTTCCCCGTAGTCGCGCTGATAGACCTTGCCCTCCTGGTTCACGATGAAAGTCATGATTCCTGACTTGCCCCATTGGTTCGGGTAGGCCACCAAGGCGAATCCTCCCGTCAGGCTGCCGTTCACGAGATAGTCGGCTTTGCCTCCGGGCGCGGCCCGTCCTTGGGCGGTCAAAATCCGAAATAAATAGCCGTGAAATGGGCGCGGCCCGGCGCCGACCGGATGACTGCCATATCCTTCGGCATGGGCTTCCGCCACGAGGGCGCCCAAGGGGCTGGGACCGTTCGTTGAGGACCAGTAAAGACCGTCATGCCGCCCCGGCGAGCTTTTAAATTTAAGCGCGTATTGGTGGACGCTGCGGCCGTCCCATTCCTGGCTGAAGTATTCCTGTTGGCCCTTGACGTAGGCCCGGCAAACGCCGATGGCATTCATTTCGTCCCGTCCAATATGACGATTTATGATCTCTTCCCGGCCGGCGTCGGCGTCGAAGAACCACTGCCCGTCGGCTTTGACCAACGGAATTGGGAAGGGCCAGTCATTCGTCCCAATACTCAAAATCAGGCGGTTATCCCCTTCCGGGGAAGCCACGCACCGGTCGGTCATGGCCTGCGAAAAGCCACGAAAATTGGCCTTGTCCTGTACCGAATCGCCCGTGAGGAACTGGTTCACCACGGGACCAAAGATTTGATTCACGACGCTTTTGTCTGCCGCTTCGGCCGCGTCGCGCAGCGCTTGGATGGCCGCCTCCGGCGACGTAAATCGTTTTTGGACCGTCGCGGCATTCGTGCTCTGAGCCAAAAGTTGGTCGACCGGCCACAGGCATGCGATCATTGCCCATGCGGCCGTTAGCAGGTGCCTGGAAGACGCCCGGTTCATAAGTCTTAACGGTGTCCTCCTCCGCCTGCGTGACCAATGTGCCCGCCTCCGCGGCTCAAAGAACCCCGTCGCCCAAAATCACGATCCCAATGGCCGTGCCCATACCCCCCGAAAATCGTTACATCCGCGCCGTATCCGTCGAAATATCCGGGCCCATAATAATCCGGGCCATAGCCTGTTCCCACGACCCCCACACAGCCACTCATCGCCAGTAAAAGCACCACGCCCACAGCGCCCCTTGCCCAAACGAGCCGCGCTGGTTCAGTCAATTTATCCGTCCTCGGTCTCATGTTCAAAACTCGCCTGCCACTTATCGGATTATGGATTCGCCGTCGGATTCACCGGAGCCGACGCCGGATTATCCATGGTGTCGGGCGAAGGCGGCGGCCAAGTGGGAGTGGATCGACGGTTCGATGAATACGGCTGAGCTTGACCGGCGGATGTTTGGCTGGTGGTATTCGGGCTTTGGCATCCGCTCACAATCGCCGCCAGTGTCGCCAGCAGACCAAACGCTGTCTTCATACGTTTAATGTGCGACCTTGATTGTTTCACCCAGTGTAATCCAGCATAACTCATGCCGCCCGGTTTGTCATGGCTTCCCTCGGGAATGCCCCCGGTCCCCTGCCGCAAATTGCAAGGGGGTCGCCATCTTCGTGCATACTGCCTAGCGCACGGGGGGGTGTCGGGTTCAGCCAATTGCCAGCAGTTCCACTTCAAAAATCAACGTGGCGTCCGGCGGGATGGCGCCGGGGTACCCGTCGCGGCCGTAGGCCAGTTCCGGCGGAATCGTTAGCTTCACTTTGTCGCCCACCTTCATTTGCGCCACCCCCAGGTCCCAGCCGGCAATGACCTCTCCCGCCCCCAGCCTGAAACTGAAGGGCTCGTCGCGGTCCACGGAGCTGTCGAATTTCTTACCGTCGGTCAACGTCCCGGTGTAATGGACCGTCACGGTGTTGCCGTTTTGGGGGGCCGCGCCGCTGCCAGCGGCGAGCTTTTCGATTTTTAGTTGGGTTGGTGTCATGGGATGTTATGGCCGAGGTTATCGCGGGCGTTTATGATTGATATGGTGATATTAGTCTGCCGTGCGCCCGCCAGCACGCCGGCCGGGATCATGCGTTGTACGACCCGCTGCTGGTGGTCCCGCCGCGGCCGGTCCAGTTGGTATGGAAGAATTCCCCGCGCGGCCGGTCCACGCGCTCGTAGGTGTGCGCGCCAAAATAATCGCGCTGGGCCTGCAACAGGTTGGCCGGCAGCACGGCCGAGCGGTATTGATCGAAAAATGCCAGCGCCGTGCTGAACGCAGGGACGGGGATGCCGCGCTTGGCGGCCGTGGCCACCACATTGCGCCAGCCCTTCTGGGCCGCCTTGATCTCGCCCCGGAAATAATCGTCCAACAGCAGATTCGAGAGTTTCGGGTTCTGGTCGTATGCTTCCTTGATCTTGCCCAGGAAGCGCGACCGGATGATGCAGCCGCCCCGCCACATCAACGCGATGCCGCCGTAGTTCAGGTTCCATCCGTATTCCTTGGCCGCCGCCCGCATCAGCATGTACCCTTGGGCGTAACTGACGATCTTCGAGGCGTAAAGGGCGCTCTTAATGTCCGCAATGAAGGCCTTTTTCTTTTCCGCGTTCGCGGCGATGCCCGTCAGGGCCGGGCGGGGGCCCTTCAATTTGCGAGCCGCCTTCACGCGCTCCTCTTTCAGCGCGGAAACACAGCGCGAATAAACTGCCTCGGCCATGAGCGTGATGGGGATGCCAAGATCCTGCGAATTGATGACCGTCCATTTGCCGGTGCCTTTCTGGCCGGCGGTGTCGAGAATCTTGTCCACCAGCGGCGTGTTGTCCTCGTCTTTCTTGGCCAGAATGTCGCGGGAAATCTCAATGAGATAAGAGTCCAGTTCGCCCGTGTTCCACTCGGCAAAGACCTGGTGCATTTCGTCCGCGCTCATGCCCAGGCCGGTTTTCATGATGTTATAGCCTTCGCAAATCAACTGCATGTCCCCGTATTCGATGCCGTTGTGGACCATTTTGACGTAATGCCCGGCGCCGGCTTCGCCCACCCAGTCGCAGCAGGGCGTCCCGTCTTCCACCTTGGCGGCCACCGCCTGGAAAATGTCTTTCACGTGCGGCCACGCGGCCGGTGAACCGCCGGGCATGATGCTCGGTCCGCGCCGGGCGCCTTCCTCGCCCCCGGAGACACCGGTGCCGATGTAAAGCAACCCCTTGCCCTCAACATATTTCTGGCGGCGGTTGGTGTCCTCAAATAGCGAATTGCCGCCATCAATGATGATGTCGCCCGGTTCCAGCGCCGGGAGGAGCTGTTCGATGAATTCGTCCACCGGTTTGCCGGCTTTCACCAGCATCATCACCCGCCGCGGTTTCTTCAGCTGGGCCACCATCTCGGCGATGGAATGCGCGCCGAGCACGTGGGTGCCTTTGGCCTCGTTGGCCAGGAAATGGTCCACCTTTTCCGTCGTGCGGTTGTAGGCCACCACGGTGAAGCCGTGGTCATTCATGTTGAGAATGAGGTTCTGGCCCATCACGGCCAGTCCGATGAGTGCAAGATCGCCACTGGGTTGCATAAAATTTCATGAAACATACAAAATACGCCGCCCATCGCGAGCAAAAAGCATCCCCATTTTAACCGTAACCAGCCAGGGAAATTTCGGGAACCCGAACCCGTTTACCGTCCTTCTATTTCCACATTCCATCCTCCTCCGCGGTCTGTAGGGGCCGATCAATGGAGCCGCAGATAGGCCGTCTCGCCGTTGACCTCGATGGTCGCCCAATTCTCACTGACATTGACCAGCCGCATCTGGCAGACGCCAGTGGCCGTTTGCACGGCCGTCAGTTCGTTCATCTCCAGGTTGTAGCGATTGGTGCTCGCATACAGGAGCAGCATGGACTTGCTGCCGTTTTCAGTGACGCCCTTGAGGACCACTTCCTTCAGCCAGTCGTCGGCGGATTTCTTGTTGGTCACCGGCCGCGTGTTCGTGACCGGGGGTGCCACGAACGAGGGGGCATCGGCCACGCGGACGGGCCGATGTGCAAACGGATTTTCCTCAGGAGGCAGCGGGTGTATCGGCGGTAGCAGGGCCGTCAGCAAGAACACGCGCACCGCAAACATTAGCGCGTAGGCCACCGCCACGGTGAAGACCGCGTCCGGCATGAGGCTGGCCCGCGTCACCTTCCAAATGCACAGGTAAAGCACCGGCACGGCCAGATAATGGCCGGCATAGGGGATCAGGTCCAAAGCGGACGCCAGCGCTGCCGAACCCAACAGTCCCAAGAAAAAATAATCAAGTTTTTGCAACTTGATCATGATCCATAGGAGCAACGTAAGAACAGCCGCTCGGGCTGCATAACTGATAAACAGTGCCGTGCCAAGGCCCATGCGGCCAGTTTAAACCAGTGTCGTCCAACGGCAAGGCAAAATGGCACCGCCTTGATTTGCTCTTCGGCGCGCGGGCTACAGCCCGCTTTAACGCCGGTTCGTAAGGCTTCGCCCTCGCGGCAAAAATACCGCACTACACGAATTGAGGCGCCTCCGGCAAAATGAGTCAACCGACGTACAAAGGCAATTGCACCGTCACCGTCGTGAGTGGATTCGGCTGGGACGCAAAGTTAATCGTGCCCCCGTGGGCCAGGACAATCCATTGCGCAATGCTCAGTCCTAGGCCGCAGCCATCGATGGCCTGGTCGTCGCTGGTGTTTCCACGGAAAAAGCGCTCAAAGACACGGCCGTGCAGCTCCGGCGGCAAACCCGGACCAGTGTTTGAAATCTTGAGCACGGCGGAGGTCCCTTCGCGCTGCAACCAGAAATCCACCCGGCCGTGGCGTTGATTGTATTTGACGGCGTTGTCCGTCAGATTCAGCAGGAGTTGACGCAGCCGGTGGCGGTCGCCCGAGACGGTGGCTTCGTTGCAGGGCTCCAGCCCCACCTGAAGGTCCTGCGCTTGCGCCAGAATCCTGGCGTCCATCACACACTCCCGCACCAGCTCATCCAGCCGCACCGGCTCGGATTTCAGCGCGATCTGGCCCGCATCCGCCTTGGTCAGCAGCGTGAGGCCATCCACAACCTTGGCCAGCCGCTCGATTTCATCGATCTGGCTGGCGAGCCGTTCCCTTTGCGTGGGGGTCACCTGTTCGTCCCGGAGGGCGGTCTCCAGTTCGCCGCGCAGGATGGTCAGCGGCGTCTTAAGCTCGTGCGAGGCGTGGAGGGTGAACTCGCGGATGTGCTGAAACGACCCGTCCAGGCGCGCGGTCATGCCATTGAAAACCTCGGTGAGGCGGTCCAGTTCGTCGCCGTTGCCCGAACGCGGCAGGCGTTCAGACAGGTTGCGTTCATGGATTTTCTCGACGGCCCGCGTCAGCTCGGCCACCGGTGCCAGCGTGCGCCGCATCAGCCACCAGCCGCCCAACAGACCCAATAAAACAGCGGGCAGGCCCGCTTCCATGATCATTTCGCCGGTTTCCTTCGCTGCCCGTTCCTCCGGGGACTGGCGATGGGCATGGTGCAATTGCTCCGAAATCTCGATGAAGGTGCCCACGCCCATGACCAGAAGCGAAAGGGTGAATACGGCCGCGAACCAAAGCGTCAAGCGGGTCCGGATGGTCATGGTGACTCCTTTAGCAGGTAGCCCACTCCGCGCACCGTTTGCAGCAGCTTCGGCTCGAATCCTTCGTCAATTTTCTCGCGCAGCCGTTTTACATAGACGTCCACGAGATTGGTGCCGGGGTCAAAATCATAGTCCCACACTTTTTCAATGATGCTCATGCGTCCGCAGATGTGGCCCGCCGAACGCATTAGAAATTCCAGCAGCCGAAATTCGCGCGCGGTGAGTTCAAAGACTTTGCCGCCGCGCTCCGCCCGATGCAGGATCGTGTCCAGCGTCAAGTCCGCCACTCGTAGCACGGCCGCCTTGGCTTCGCCATTGCGCCGGCCCAGCGCCCGCAACCGTGCCACGAGTTCGGCGATCACGAAGGGTTTGGGCAGATAGTCGTCCGCGCCCGCGTCGAGGCCGGCCACGCGCTCATTGACTTCCCCGCGCGCTGACAGGAGCAGAACCGGCGTGCGGTTGCCCTGCGCGCGCAACTGCCGCAGCACGCTCAACCCATCGCGCCCCGGCAGCATGATATCGAGTACGATCCCGTCGAAGGGCGTGGCCACGGCCGTCTCCAGCGCCTCGTCCCCGCGGCGGCAGACGTCCACGGCGAAGCCCTCGGCTTCCAGCGCCTTCCGCACGAAGGAGGCCGTCTTCTTCTCGTCTTCCACCACTAGCACCCGCAGCGCGCGGGCGTCAGCCAGTTCGGTGCTCAAGGGCGGATCAGGGTTCGGAGACTTCGGTCGCCACCGAGATGACGCCGCCCGTAACGGCGTCCACGTTCACCTCGGTGATTTCTTTCGAGCCGGGAGTCGCAATATCAAACCACCAGATTAGTTTGCCGTCCTCGCTGTCCAGCTCGGCCTGTTTGATCCGGCCCCCGGGTGTTTTGGCCAGGGCCGCCTGCTCCGCCGCTTCCCGGGTAATTCTGGCCTGCGCTTGCAGGGCCGCCTGCTCCGCGTTGGTGGCGGCACACCCCGCCAGGACGATTGCCCCCGCCCCCAAAGCCAGGACTCCCTCAATGACAAGTCTCTTTTTCACTTTCGATGCCTTTATTGCGCTCGCCGCGGATGTCATATCAACAGCCTTGGCAGCATAGACCAATCCGAAGCGCTGCCAAAGCATAAACAAATCTTCCCGGTTCCGTCGGGCGCAGCTCGACGCGGTCGTTGGTTTATGACTGACACCCGCCTTGGTTTTTCCTTGGCATCCAGGGGCGCTTCGATGCGACTTACGCCTTTTCACACGCTTCTCCGTGCTATTGAACGATGCGCCCATGTCCTAAACACACTGCCCATGAGCTCACGGCTGTTGGACGCGATAGAAGCGGCTGGGGCTATTGGGCGGCAAGGGTTCGCTGAAATAGGCTGAACCATTTGTGAGCGTCAACGTTCGGATGGGAAACCAGGCGCCGCGCGTGAGGTTTGTGCACGCTTCCACCACCAGCGTGGCGTTGGTGCTCGTGACGTTGAATCCGAATTGATGGTTCCTGAGGCCGAAGCTGCCGCCGGTCGTCTGGATCAACGGCAGCGAGGTCGTCGCGCGGGGCGCGCTGCCAGCCGTGGGATCGCCCACTCGGCCCAGGAACAGGATGCTGGCGGAATTCGTGTCGCGAATCAGGAAGACGAACGGGTGATCGGCCTGAAACAAAGTCGGAATGGTGATCGCGGAGATGACAATTGTAATCACCGTGGCTCCCGCCGCGACCGTGCCTGTTTCGTTCACCTCGACGACCGCTTCGTGGGTGGCGCTGGCGATCGACAGGCCCCCTGCGACGCTCATGCCGGAGAAATCTGCCGCGTCCGGCGAAAAGGCGTCAACCATTCCCATGTTTTCCAAGATGGGGACTAGGTTGATCGTCATGTCCAAATTGAACTTGGGCAGTATCACGTCCATCCATCGCGGCGCCAAACCGTCGAGCGCCGCCGAGAGTTCCGCAGACGTCAACGCCGCCGGGCCATTGATCTTGGGCAGCAGAACCACCATCGTGAGATTGCTGTTGAGGTAGGGTAATTCCACCGCCTGGAGGAGATTGTCCTCGTAATATCGAGCGGTCTCAAACTGCTCCATCAATGGCGCATAGACAAATTGAGTGGGCGAAACATAAAATGGTGCGCTCGTGGTGAGATTGGTGTCGAAGATGGTTTGCCATCCTCCGTTGAAGTAAATCGCATCCACCAGCGCCAGGCGTGTGTACGGGTTCAGCGTTCCCGGCTGAAGCAGATTGGGGATCATGCCATCGGTTTGGTCCGCCACCCATTCGTTTATCTGACCGGTGATTTGCAGGGCGTCGGTCGTGAAGTCCACCTGTTGAACGCTGGCATCGTAATTGGTGTCGGCGTTGTCCAGGAACGCCGGCAGGAAAGAAAAATTCGTTTGCGCCCACAGCCCATTCGCCACACTCAAACTGATTCCGTTCTGGCCTGCCTGGGTGACCAATTCGGCCTGCAAGGCGCCATATTCGGGGCCCACCTCGGCTTGGTTGGTGCTCAAATCCAGCGCCTCGGCCATTTGCAGCGCCGTTTCGCCACGCGCGCCGTCGTAGACCATGCCGAAACACGCGGAAATGCTGTAGGGCGAAAAGAAAATGTTACCGCTGTTCGTCGCCTCGAGCTGGCCCAACAGACTCAGCGCGAAATCCGTGTTGCCGGCGACCAAAGGGGCGTAAAGGGGAGTTGCAGCAATGCTGCCCGGCGGGTTCGACAGACCGACCAGGAGAACCGTGCCGAGAGCCAAAGAAAAGGCGTTCGACATCCTCATATTGTTTGCATTGTACTCCTCTTTTCGGGCGGATTCAATGTGCGTTTGCACGCACATGCCAGGACGGGCGCAACTCCTCCGCCACGGCAGCGGACCGCGGGTCTGCGACCCGCACCATTATTGCCAGTCAAAACCCGTGTTAAATCGACGGCCACAGTGCGAATTCATCAGTTGCTGTTGCTATTGGACTACTCCCAACCAGGCAAACTAGATTTAACGACCAACGCGGTTCTGTTTTTTTGGCCGCAACCGCTGTGCGGTTAGGGATGGTGTGGCACGACGACCCAAGGTAGCTGCCGGGAGCGGCAACCTTGGGCTTGGAGGCGGAATCCCGTTGGGATTCACCACCTGGTGAGATTGAGCGCCGCGTCGGGACGAAAGTGCAGTCAAACATAGTGGGCGATTTCGCTAAACCTCCTCCCTAAACAACCGATAACCAAGGAAAAACATGAGGATTCTTCGACTTGTGGCCCTCGTTTTCCTGAGGTCGCGAGGCGCAGGCAGGCAACCTCAAAATTTGGCAGCGGAGCCGCTCGCCAAGCTGGACTCTTGCGGCCCGCACGGGATGTCTTTATTGGCCGGCCTGCTGCTGGCCACCCTCGGTTTTTGTCGTGCTACTGCCAGTGACCTCCCAGTCAACTCGTCTCAAGATTCCGCCGGCGGGCGGCCCGGAAGGATCGTCACCAGTTATGCACTGACGGCTCCGGCACATCAAGATCCGAACGACCACGAGAGCTCGACACCAACGGACTGGCGGCTGTTGGGGTCAAACGACGCCGGGCGCACCTGGCAAACGGTGGATACCCGCACCAACGAAATATTTCCTGAGAATAATCAGCGCCGCGTGTTCCGGGTGACCAATCAGGCTTCCTTCAACATCTACCGTCTGGACGTGACGCGCGTCAAGGGAGGAGATCCCTGCGCCAGCCTCGCCGAGCTGGAGTTCATGGGGCCGATCACCGGTCTGACCAACAAGGCCCAGTTGCGGATGAAAATCTCCTCGTCCCGGGCTAATCCCTTCCGGTCGTCCGCGGCGGACGCCTTCGATGGCGATCCGGCCACTGACTGGTACGATTTCGGGCTGGGCGGCGATCGCTGGATTCAGTGCGAGTATGTGACCAATGCGGACTTGGTGGTGGAAACCATCGCGCAGTTGTCGCTGATCAGTGGCGGCCGTTCCTTGCAGGTTTCGTCAGGTGGGCCAGCGTCACACCCGTCCTTTGATATCACCGCCGCGACGAATGCCTCCGCCAAAAAGCTGGTCGGCTATTCGCTTACTTCCGCCAATGACTTTCCCACGCGCGATCCCGCCGATTGGCAATTACTGGGCTCCAACGACGGCGGCAAGACCTGGGACGTATTGGATGTCCGCCGCAACGAAAGTTTTCCGAGGCGGTTGCAGAGACGGGATTTCACCCTCCAGCAGCCCGCCGCGTATGCGGCGTACCGGCTTCAAGTCGATTCGGTTTTCATGCCCGAGGGAGCCAACTCAGTCCAACTGGCGGAAGTGGAGCCACATTGGGCAGCGACCGAAAACATAGAAGGATTGTCGCTCGTTGTGTCCGCGCAGGGAGAAAACCCGCCTTGGGAAGTCGTTCAATGTGCCTTCGATGGCGATTCGACCACCAAGTGGCTTGATTATTCAGCGCAATCGACCAACCGGGCCAGCTGGATCCAATGGCAATTCGCCGCGATCAATGGCCCTCCGGTGCTGGCCATAAACGAGCTGCACGCGCGGCGGCCGCGCGACAAGAATCCGTCAAAACTCGATTTGCAGGCGGTCATTGTTGGCCACAGCGACATCAGCTTGAGTCTCGTGGATCGAACGGGATTCACGGTGATCAGGGTGGGGTTGCCGGAGGACGTCGGCAGCCCCGGTGACCGTGTACACTTGACGGGCGATTTGGAATTTGCCCAAGGAACCGCCGGCCTGGTCCGTCCGCAATTGACCGTGCTTGGGCCGCTGCGCACCGTGGCGGAAGTGCAGGCCAACCAGCCGTTGCCGGATGACTATGTGTTGGGGGCCGTTGAGGGAGACGCTGGATCTCTGACCCAGGAATCCGGCTATTCCGCGTTCCGGCTCAGCTCAATCGACGGCGCGAGTAGCGTGCAAGTGCGCCTGCTTGACCCAAGACAGCGGGGGCTTCCCAATACTCTCAATTGCCGATTGCGAGTGCAAGGCATTGTCGAAGCGGTCACGAACGAAAGCGGGCGCGCCCTGCCGGGCTTTGTTTGGGTGCCCACGCTCAGCGATGTCGCGTTGCTCCCCCCAACTAACCAAGACTGGAATCAATGGCCGGAGTATTCCTTAAAGGACCTGGACGCGACCAACTTCTTCGCGTCAGGGATCATCCGGGTGGCCGGCATGGTCGACGGGCAGAACGCGCCGTATCCGGTGCTAATGGAGGGGGCCCATCGCCTTCGACTTGAGCTGGCTGACGGCCAAGCCTTGCCGCGGAACAGCCGCGTGGAGGCGGCGGGCTTTTTGGTTCGTGGGCGCGAGGGGACATTTCTGCGGTGGGCCGTTTGGCGGCCGGAGATTGGGAAGGACAAGGTGCCGGGGACGGCAGTAGATGCCGGGCATCCAGTCACCAAAATCGCCGAGGTCAAACGGTTGCGCTCGGCCAACCCGGGGGGCGGGTTCCCGGTGCGATTGCGCGGAGTCATCACGTACATTAACGATACATACCTGGGCGATGATAACTTTTTCTATCTTCAGGACGGAACCAACGCGATCCCAGTGTTGCATGCCACCGCGGCGGCATTGACCCACGGTGCCCAACAGGTGGGCATGTATGTCGAATTGAATGGAACGGTCACCCACGATGGAATTGAACCGACTGCCTTCGTGAGATTTCTTGGAAAGGGCCGAATGCCCGATCCCATCAGGAATCCTTTTGACGCCACGATGGCACCGCAGAATGCCGGGCGGTGGACGCAGGCGGAGGGAGTCGTGAGCGGCTACGACGCCGGGCGACTGACGCTGCTGGTGGACGGCAAGGAAATGGCGGTCTGGGTGAATCAATTCACCTTGGGCGAACCATGCCGTGTGCCGGGCAGCCGATTGCGCGTCAGCGGCGTGTGCGATCCGGTCCTCAACGACCGGGACCAAGTACTCGGATCACGCCTGCTCGTCCCCGCGCCTGATTGTATCGAAATGATCGAGCCCGGCCCCGCGAATCCGTTTTTGCTGCCCAAGGTGTTGCTTGCTTCCATCCTGATTTCAGGTTCCGGCGCGGCGGCAGGACCCATGCAAATGATCAGGACCGAGGGCATTGTGACTTACAAAGCCGCCCAGATGATCTTTGTGCAAGACCAAGATACGGGTGCCAGGGTTTTCTTGCAGCGTGAATGTGCGGACATCGAGCCCGGCGACCGGGTGGAAGTGGCCGGCCTGGCGTTGCCCGACGGCTTCTCAGCCAAACTTGTGCAGGCCCAGGTCCGAAAAGTTGGCCGGGGCGTTTTGCCCGACGCCGGTGTCCTGGACTTTACCCAAGCCTGGTTGCAGAGCGGCCAGGACGCCCTGCGAGCGCAAGTGGACGCGGTCCTTGAACACCGTGACCAGAGCGATTCCGCCACCCGGCTGGAATTGCGCTGTGACGCGACCAAGAGGGATTTTTTCGCCTATCTTCCGGCCGGGACCCCCTTGCCATCGTCGCTCCTTCCCGGTGCGCGCCTGCGTCTGAAAGGCGTCATCAAGCTCCAGATCGAAGAGCCATTGGACGCCAACCAACTGGTTTCGGCCTTCGAAATGTATTTGAATTCCCAGGCGGACATTCAAGTGCTCGCCGCGGCGCCGTGGTGGACGACCCGGAATACTTTGTGGGCTTTGGCGGGGCTCGCAGCCATGCTGGTCATTTCGATCGCCTGGATCAGCCTGTTGCGCTCCCAGGTCCGCCTAAAAACGGCTGCGTTGGAACAGGAGGTGGCCGAGCGCAAGCAGACGCAAAAGGAATTGGCTCGGGAACGGGACCTGTTGCGCTTTCTGATGGACCACACGCCCGACCTCATCTTTTTCAAGGATCGCGAGTCGCGGGTGACCGAGTGCAGCAAATCCTACCACGAACGGGTCGGGCTTGGCCGGCAGGAAGTTTTGGGAAAAACGGACGCTAGCTTCCTGAACGAGGCCTCCCACCGGAAGTATTTTGAGGATGAACAAGCCATCATACGCACCGGCAATCCTTTGCTCGGAACGGTGGAACAAGACGTCACGAACGACGGCAAAATCACCTGGCTTCTCAGTTCGAAAATGCCGCTGCGCGATAATTCCGGCGCCATCATTGGCACGTTCGGAATAGCCAAGGATATCACCGCCATCAAGGCAGCGGAGGCGGAAATGGAACAGCTTCATCGCCAGCTCGTTGATGCCTCGCGCAAGGCCGGGATGGCGGAAGTGGCGGCCGGTGTCCTGCATAACGTGGGTAATGTTCTCAACAGTGTTAATATTTCCACCACCCTGGTTTTTGACACGGTCACCAACTCTAAAACTGAGAATGTCGGCCGTCTCGCCGCCCTTATTCGGCAAAACAGCGGCCGGCTGGCCGATTTTTTTGCCTCCGATTCCAAGGGCAAACAAATTCCTGCCTTTCTCGAAAGCCTTTCTGCCGCCCTTGATAACGAGCAACAGAAACTGCTCAGCGAGATGAATTCGATCCGAAAGAACATCGAATACATCAAGGAAATCGTGATGATGCAACAAAGTTACGCCACGTATTCCGGGATGGTTGAGCGGGTGAATCCAACCGAGTTGATCGAAGATGCCCTGCGAATGAAAAGCGACGCGGTCGCCCGTCACCAGATTCAAATTATCCGGGACTTTCCGCCGCAGGCTTCCTTCATCATCGCCGACCGGCACAAAATATTGCAGATTCTCATCAATCTCATTCGCAACGCCCAAGACGCCTGCGACGAATCCCGCCATCCCGGCCGGGCCATCACCTTGGAGCTGCGCAACGGCGGCGGCCGGGTGAAATTTTCGGTCAGGGACAATGGCGTCGGAATTCCCAAGGACAACCTGAGCCGGATCTTCAGTTTTGGCTTCACCACCAAGCCGGGCGGCCACGGTTTTGGATTGCACAGCGGCGCATTGGCCGCCCGTGAAATGGGCGGCGCGCTGACCGTTCACAGCGGCGGCCCCGGCGCCGGCGCCCGCTTCGTCCTCGATTTGCCCGTCCAACCTTCGTCTGCCAGTCAGGCTCAATAACGCCGAGGACGGCTCAATTTTTGCTCCCGGTTCCGGCCCGCCATTGCCGTCTTGACGAGTCAATTGGAAACCGGACTTCCCTCAAAAAACATTTAAAGAATTTCCGGTTGCGGTATTAAAAATCATTCATTATGAATAGATAGTCATGTGTTGCCCCAACCAGGCCAATGTGGCGCCGCTTTCGCGACGGCCGGGTTGTGCTGCTTTTGGGCATTTTGAGCCAACCGGCTAAAGCTCCCGCCATCACCGTTTCAACCATAAACCCTGCTAAACCGCAATCAACAAAATGAACACGCTGAAAATTTCCCTGTGTCTCCTGCTGGCGGCGCTGCTCCCGCGCTTTTCGCCGGCCGCCCTCGTCGGGCCTTACACGCCGGACGCCAACACTCTGTTCCTGCTGCACCTGAACGAGGCAGCCGGCGGTTCCGTCACCACCAACGTCGGCCTCAAGGGCGGCAATTTCATCACGGTGAATTTTTCGTCGGCTGGGAATCCGTTGCCGGCGGTCACCACCATGCTGGGGTTTCCCTCATTTTCCATCACTTCCCCCACCGCCATTTCCTTTGACAATTGCGAATCCAACAACACTGCCGGTTATGTGCTCGGCTTTGATTTCAACGGGGATGGGAGTTTTGAGGGGGACACCGGCAGTGCCAATCCCCCCGACTCGGATTATCTGCCGATGAGCGACCTCAACATCGGCAACGGCGGCCAATCGCCGTTCACGCTGGAAGCCTTGATCTGCCCGAGCAGCATCAGTGCAAACGAGGATATCATCAGCACGGACAGCCACAACAGCCCGCGGTGCTTTTTCTTTCGGATCGCCAACGGAGGGCAAATTGCCTTCCAATACGTCGGCGGCGGCACGCCGTCGCTGACGTCGCAGTCGCTTTCGGCCAACATCCCCACGCTCGCGCAAGACCCGGAGAATGGCTTTGTGGCGAACACCTGGTATCACGTGGCGTTCACCTACGACGGCACGAATGCCACGATTTATTGGACCAAATTGGATCCTTCGCTCGGGGCCGCCCACGTCCTGACCACGGGGCCGTTGACGATTGGCGCGGGGTATGGCGCGGGCACGGGGCCGCTCTGCATCGCCAACCGGGCCCGCTCGGTTGGGAGCGAGACGTTCCCTGGCGCGGTTGACGAGGTGCGCATCAGCAGCGTTTGCCGCGCTGCCAACCAGATGCAGTTCTATTCGCCGCTGCCGACCATCACCCTGAACCCGGTCAGCCAGAACGTCGATTACAACCAGCCGGTGTCGTTTACGGTGGGGGCCACCACTACCGGCAGCTCGCTCGGCTATCAGTGGCTGTTCAACTCCAATGGGATCACGGGCGCCACCAATGCCACCTACACCATTCCCCATGTGGCGGCGAACAATGCCGGTTATTATGATTGTGTGGTGACGAACACGGCCGGCTACAGCGCCACCAGCTCGGTGGCGCAGTTGGTCGTGGGCGCGGCGAATTTCCTGAACCACCGGTATAGTTTTTCAACCAGTTTTACCAACACCGCCACCAGCCTGGTCTGCACCCCGGACAGCATTGCCGGCGCCGACGGCACCAATTTCGGCGATGCCTATGAAAGCAATGGCGTGTTGGTGCTGGATGGCACCAGCGGCACTTTCCTGCAGTTGCCGCCCGGGATTGTCAATGGCGCCAATCAGACGGCCTTGTCGGTCGAGTTTTGGGCTGTTTTTGACTCGAACAGCAACAATGTCTATGCGTTCAACTTTGGGAACGTCAACGCTGGCGTGGACGAAGGGCACGCCCTGCTCGGCTATACGCCGCACAACGCCGGCGGACAGGAAATGTACATCAGTCCGGCCGACTTCGAATTCGCACAAACCCTCACGGCCCCGGGAAACCTTGACGGTGAGTCGGTCCACGTCGTGTGCGTCTTTGATCCACCGAATCAAACCATGTCCATTTATACCAATGGCATGCTGGAAGCCAGCGGCCCCGAGACTGTGGGCCTGGCTAATATCAATGACGTTTATTCCTACATTGGCGCTTCGCTCAACTTCGGAGCCGGAGACCCGTATTTGGTGGCAAACATCGACGAGCTGCGCATTTTCAACGGCGCTCTGTCGCCCATCACCATCGCGCAAAGTCAGGATCAGGGACCCGGCGTTGTTTTGGCCAGCGGCCCGGCCAGTTTCGTCATCCAGCCGGCTGGCGCTTCTGTGCCGGTGGGATGGACCGCCACCTTCTCCGCTGCGGCCACGGGTTATCTGCCCATCACCTACCAGTGGTTCAAGAACGGCACACCCGTCCCTGGCGCCACCAACGCCAGCTATTCCTTCGTCACCCAGGCGGGCGACAATAACGACAGCCTCTTCTGCTACGCCACGAACACCATCGGCTTGACCACGTACGTGACGAATAGCTCAACGGCCAAACTCACGGTCTTCACGCCTACCACGCTCGCCTGGCTGGGGACGGGCGATGGCGGCGCCAACAACACTTGGGACGCCACGTCCCTCGATTGGACCAACAGCCTTGCCGGCGGCGGCATCCTCGCGTTTGCCCAAACCAACGGCGCGCTGTTTGACAACCGCAGCGGCGGCGGTTCGGTAGATCTGGAGCAGACGGTCATTCCCTTCAATGTCACAGTCAATTCCGCGGATGGCTATATGTTCACCTCTGCGGGCGGTCTGGGCTCGCTGGCCGGCCAGGCCTCTCTCATAAAATCCGGTGCCGGTTTGCTGGATATTGACCTGCCCAACAACCTGAGCGGGCTGGTCATTAACGGCGGCGAAGTGCAAATCGGCAATGGCGACGCCGCGGGCTCGCCGGGCGGCGGCGCGGTGACCGACAACGCCACGCTTTCTTTCAACCGTTCCGACACGGCGCTGGTGGTCCGTAATCCGATCCATGGCACGGGTACTTTGAGCTTTGACGGCAGCGGGGCCGTTTCCATTAACGGGTCCAGTGATTACACCGGCGCCACGCGCCTGAACCAGGGCATCGTCTATCTGAACAGCGGCACGGGCTTTGGCAATACCCCCGGAGCAACTGTGGCCAACGGCGCCCAGCTGTACATCACGGCCAATGTCAACGTGGCGACGCCCCTGACCTTGAATGGGGCCGGCGACGGTAACGGCGCGTTGCGCAAAGGCGGGGCGGGCACCACGGTTTGCACCGGGCCGGTGACGATGGCTTCCGACTCGGCCATCGGCGTGGACGGCGGGGCTACGCTCGTGGTGAGCAATACGATTTCCGGCGCCGCGCAGTTGACGGCGGTGGGCACCGGCACCCTGTCCCTGGCGGAGCCGGATACGTATCCCAACGGCACGATCGTCAACGGTCCGGTGGTGGACATTGGCACCGCCGGCTCGCTGGGTACCGGGTCGGTCACGGTGACGGGCGCGAGCAGCCTGGTGTTGGCCACGGGGATTACGTTCACCAACTTTGTCGATGCCCAGGTTGCCAATCCAGGCACCGGCAACGGGGTACTGATGGTGATTGATAACACTAATGGCACGGTCACCACGATCAGCGGGCCGCTGGAGTTTGACGCCTCGCCCTCCAGTGGCGGCAATTTTGTGGGTCCCACAACGTCCGGTTATTTGAACATCACCGGTCCAATCACCAACACGGCGACGGGCTTGATTATCGCCCGCGCCGGCCTTCTGCGCTTCTCTGGCGGCGGAAATTATTCGCTCGTTGATCTCACCGGGACCACGTCCATCGGGGCGAACAACGGTCTCTGCACGAGTGCCGGGCTGGCGCTGGGGGCGAGCGGGAACGCCACCTTTGATTTGAACGGCTTCAACCAAACGCTGACGGGCTTGAGTGACGGGGCCACCCCCGTCAACGTGGAACTGGTGACCAACAGCGCGGCGGGTGCGGCGACGCTGACGCTGAACGTGTCGTCGGACTTGACCTACAGCGGCGTGATGGCGGGCAATGTTGCGCTGGTGGTGGAAGGTTCGGGGAACCAGGTTCTGGCCGGGACCAATGGCTACACCGGCAATACGACCGTGAGCGGCGGCACTCTGGAATTGGCCCTGCCCACGCTGGCCTCGGGATCCACTGTAACGGTGGCCAGCGGGGCGGTTCTGCAGATGGATTTCACCGGAACGAACAAGATCGACGGCCTCGTTCTCCACGGCGTCAGTCAGCCCGCCGGGATTTACAACACCACTTCGAGTTCGCCCTACTTGGCGGGCTCAGGAAGCTTGCAGGTGGCGGCCATCGCGACCAGCTCACCAAAAATCACCGCCGTCTTCACCAAAGGCATCCTGTCGTTGTCGTGGCCAGCGGATCACCAAGGCTGGATCGTGCAATCCAATTCGCTGAGTCTGGCCGTGTCGTCCGCCTGGCAGGATATTCCCGCCACCGCCAACGGCACAAATTATAGTGCCACTATTAACTTGGGCCAGCCGCAGGTATTTTATCGTCTGCGCTATCCTTGAAGCACGTTGCCCCCAAGTATGGGTTTTCCCCGCGCGCGCAGGTGGCGGAAGCCGCCGAAAATGGAATGTTGCCGGCCCGCAGCGGTTAACCTCGCTGCGGGCCGGGTTTTGAATTTAATGAATTGAGCTGCTAAGTTCTCTCAGGCCTGCCATGGACCATTGGATTCACTGCCTTTGTCTGGTTGCGCTGCTCCCGCGCCTTGCGGCAGCCGCGCTCACCGGGCCTTATACGCCCGTCTGCGAACTGTTGGAGCACCCCGAGGAAACGGTCATCACCGCCCTGACACCCAAGTTTGGCTGGGTTTATAATCCATCCTTCCGCAATGACTCGCAGACGGGTTATCGCATCATCGTTGCCTCCAGCGGGGCTTTGGCCAACGCGGGCACCGGTGACCTGTGGGACTCTGGCTTGGTCACCAGCACCATCTCCATCAACGTGGCCTATGCCGGCGCGGCCTTGCGGCCCGGCACCAGTTATTTCTGGTGCGTGCAGACGGTGAACAGCCTCGGACAGCCCGGCGCCTTTTCCGGAATTCAACAATTCAACATGGCCGCGCAACTTTCCAATCCGCTGACATCTCCCGGAGTCGTTTATCAACCCCCGGGCGCCGGCTCAGCCAACTGTTATCCGCTGCAATATGTGGGCGTGGCGCCGGTGCTGGTCACCACCAACAGCCTCGGACACTGGTTCATTGACTTTGGCAACGATGCCTTCGGACTCGCCACCGTGCATGTGAACGGAAATTATCACGGCACGAACGTCAGTTTTGGTCTCGGTGAACTGGCCGGCAACAACCTCGTCAACTCCAGTCCCGGGGCCACGATCCGTTACTGGTCCGGCAGCTTCCCGCTCCAAAACGGCAATCTGATTTATACCAACCGGTCGTCAACCGCCGTCGGAACCATCAGTCCGCCGGCGGCAGCTTACGGGATTGTGTCGCCGTTCCGCTATCTGGAGTTGGCGGGTCTCCCCGCCGGGGTCACGCTCACCACCAACGACGTGATGCAGCAGCGGCTCCAGACTCAATTCGATGACAACGCCGCCACGTTCGGCAGCTCCAGCGCGGCGTTGAACCAGGTCTGGAGCTTGTGCAAATATTCGATGAAGGCGCTGACCTTCGATGGCATCTATGTGGACGGCGACCGCGAACGCACTCCCTACGAGGCGGATACCTATCTGCACATGCTGAGCTCCTATGCCGTGAACAATGATTTCACCATGCCGCGTTGCTCCTTCGAATATCTCACCACTCATCTGACCTGGCCGACCGAATGGCCGATGCACATGGTGTTTGTCGCCTGGGCCGATTACCAACAAACCGGCGACCCCTATCTGGTGACCAAATATTATGGTTTTCTCACGAATAAATGTTTGTTATCAGGCCGCGCCGGCCCCAGCTCGGGATTGGTGAAGAGCTTCCCGGTCTCAGGCAATACGGCATCGGGTGACATCATCGACTGGTATCGGATCGGCAGCGACGGGATTGGCAACATCGACGGCTATGTGCCGGAGGCCACCAACGCCGTCATCAACGCATTTTACTACCGCTGCCTGACGATCATGGCGCAAGTGGCCCAGCTCACCGGCCATTTGGCGGATCTGACCAATTTTGCGGCGCGCGCCAGCCAGGTTTACAATAATTTCAATACGGTTTTTTGGAATGCCGGTTCGCAGTGCTATGTCGATGGCGAAGGCACCACCCATTCGTCCGCGCCCGCCAATTTCTTCCCGCTGGCCTTTGGCCTGGTGCCGGCTGCTAATCAGGCGGCGGTCGTGAGTTTTCTCAATTCCCGGGTTGCCGCCAACCATGGCATGCCGCCCGGCGTCTATGGCGCGCAATATATGCTCGAGGGATTGTTCTTGGCGGGCGACGCCGACGTCGCGCTGGGACTGATGACGACCAACGGCCCGCGCGGCTGGCTCAACATGATCAACCTCGGCTCCACGATCACCGACGAGGCCTGGAGCGTGGCCAACAAATCCAATGAGGATTGGAACCATGCCTGGGGCGCGGCGGCCGGCAACCTCATCCCGCGTTATGTGCTCGGGCTGCGTCCGCTCACCGCCGGATATGGACAGGTTCTCATCCAGCCGCAACTGGGCCGGACATTGTCCTACGCGCAGGGCACGATCCCGACCATTCGCGGGCCGGTCTCCATCCAAGCGAGCAACGCGCCGGGACAATTTCAACTTTTGCTGAATATTCCGGGCAACGTCATCGCCACTGTCATGCTGCCCGCGCTTGGGGCCACCAATCCAACCGCGCTGCTGGATGGCAACCCGGTTTCCGGCACGGTGTCCAACAACTGGCTCGCGGTGACGAATATTGGCTCCGGTCAGCACGCCGTCTGGCTCTACACCAACAACGCGCTTTCGCAGACCGCGCTTTACAACAATTGGGCCGCAAGCTGGTTCGGCACGAATGCCGCAAACCCGGCCATTGCCGGCCTGAACGCCGATCCGGACGGCGACGGCGTGCCCAACCTTTTGGAATTTGCCGTGGGCGGAAACCCCTTGGTCGCCGATGCTACGAATCCCACGGTGCGCGGATCGCAGGTTTCCCACGGTCAATTCGCATTTCAATACCTGCTGCGCAACCCGCCCGGCGGCGTCACCGCGCAATTTCTAAGCTCCGGCGATTTGGTGAACTGGTCAAACACCAGTCCCGCCGCCGTAAACGTGCTGCAAAATTTTGGACCCAATTCGGTTTATCAGGCGCTTTTCCCCGTTCAATTTGCGCTGCAATTTTTCCGGTTATCGTATGGCGTTACGAATTGACCGGGGTGGGGACCGCCAATCGACAGTATGGTTGCGGCGGGATTCGAACAGCCGATGAATCCGCGGCGGGCAGACGCCCGGCGTTCCGATTGTCTCCTCACCTATTTGGGGGATGGACAAGGATGAGGGATCTTTCTACACTGATTGGGATTTTAATCACCTATCAACTGGTGACCAGACAAAATCCCAAAAACCCGCAGTACTTGTCACATGAAAAAAATCAGCGTAATGATCTTTGGTTGCTCGCTTGGACTGGCGGTTCAGGCCCAGAGTGTTATTGATACCTTGAGCGGCGACTTGAGCCGATATACGACCACGTTGGTTAACGATACCTCCGATGGGGCAGGACAGGGTGTTTCCTTTACCTCCAGTGCGTCCGGCCTGCAGGCCAACTATGTCGGAACCGGTACCGCTCCCGAACAAGCCGTGTTCTTGGCGCCGGCTTCTTCATTCGGCACCGTCTTCGGCGTCGGCGACACGCTGTACGTGAATACAGGGATGGCCCAAACATCCGTCCAAGAGGATTTTGGACTGGCCATCTCTGCTACGGCCACTCCCACCCCCGCCGGAGCTGCAAATTATAATACGCGCCCCACTTTTGACTGGACCAGTATCAGCCTGCGCCCCTCCGGAACCCAGCCGAACATCCGCGTGAACACCTCCATCAGCGGTACGGTTACCACCAGCGGCGGCGCGGCGAATATCACTAGCGTGGCCGATGTTTCTGAGTTGTTCATCACTTGGAATTCAGCCGATAGCTTCACTCTCGGATATATCTACAACGGCGTTTCGACTACCGACGAAACGGTTACTTTCGCTTCTGGCAGTGCAATCGGAACGGCGATCGGCTTTTATGGCGATCTCCGTGCCACCGGGACTAGTCTGGGTGATTTTACGGATTTGACCATTGTTCCAGAGCCCTCCACCGTCGCCCTTTGCGGCTTGGGCTTGATTGGGTTGGTTTTCCTTCCACGACGCAAGCAATAGATTTATCATGCGAGCGGCAAGAGCTTGCCACGGGTTTAACCGCAGCCGCCGAAAGTTTTCGGCGGCTGCTTTGCTGGGGCCGTGCTGCATTCTGAGACTCATTTCCCTTTCGCCCAATCGGTGAACGGGTCCCAAGGCGGCAGCAAACGCCTTTCCTGTCCGGTCAAGGCCCGCAGGGCGGGTGGGATGAAGCGGTGGTCAGGCCAGCCTCGCGCAGCAGCGCTCCAGCATTGCCAGCAGCCGTTCAATGTCTGCGGCGGTCACGCTCAGGTTCGGGCGCAGGCGGATGTTGTTTGTTCCCGCGGTCAGCAGCAAGAGGCCCTCGTCGCGCAGCGCGGTTTCGGCGAGTTGTTTGCATTGCTCCGGCGTCGGGGTGGAAAATCCCTGGTACAAGCCCTGGCCGCGCACATTGAAAACGACGCCGCTGAATTTCCGTTCCAGCCCGCGCAGGCCGGCCGCCAGCCGTTCGCCGTTTTGTTTCGCCAGCAGTATCAGATCCTCCCGTTCGACGATTTTCAACTCTTGGACGAACCGTACCATATCGGCCAGTGACCCACCCCACGTGGAGTCCAGCACGCCGTGGTCCTGCATCGGTTCCAGCATGTACACCACGCCACAGCCAAACTTCTTCGCCACGGCCACGGCCTGCGGCGGATGCGGCAGATCCAACTGGTCCACCATGAACAGGTCGCCGGTCGGGCCGCCGGCGGTCTGCACCTCGTCGAACCCCAGAAATATCCGGTAGTCATGCGCCAGCCGGCTCAGACCCTGGAAAAATTCCGGTTCCGCCGCGCGATGGCCGCCCGCGCCTTGCATCGGCTCGACAATGATGCCGACAATTTCACCGGCGTATTGCCGGAGCAGTCTTTCCACGAGCGCCAGGGATTCGCCGGTGCGGGCGCGGTTTTCCGGCGGCGGCGCGGAGTGGTTGACGTCGGGAAACGGCACCGACAGATTGTCCGGCATCAGGCCATGGAAATCCTTGGTCACCACCGGGTCCGCCGTCTGGGTCACGTTCAGGGCGAAGACGGTGCGCCCATGGAACGCCTTTTGAAAATAGATGAAGCGGGCGCGCTCGCCGGGCATCGCCTGGTGGCCGCGCGACTGGTGAAAGAGGTTGATCAGGTACTTCATCATGTTCTCCACGGCTTCCGCCCCGGAGTTGACGGCATAAACCTCCAGCCGTGGATTTCGCATGCAGCGCGGAGCGTGCTGATACACGGCGCGGTAATACTCCACGCATTCCGGCGTCAGAAAATCCGGATTGGCGGTCTTGATATTGGCGGCCAGCACCAGCCGCCGGACGTACTCCGGTTCCTGCATGTCCGGATGGTTGAATCCGATCAGGCGCGATGCGTAAAAGCCGGTCCAGTCAAAAATCCTGCCGCCATCCACGGTCGCCAGCCACATGCCCTCGCACCGCGCGAGGTCCAGCACGAACGGATGCACCTCGGCGATGACGTACCGGCCAAGTTCGGCAATGTACGCCTTGCCCACCGGCCCAAGTATATGGCGGGAACCTTCCATGTTGAAACCGCAAGGACGGGCGCCGTCCCGGGAAGTTTGCTCCGGCGCGTGGGTGCGGCTCCCACGTTGAAGTTGGACAGGCCAGGGGTGCTTGTCAAGTTTGTCAGCTTCCCAAAAAAATCTTGCAATCCGGATTGGATGACCTGAAAAGGGCAAATGGTGCTCTCCGTGGCCAACGAGAATAGCGTCGATACCGCCGTTCAGACCGGCAATGCCCAGGTGATGATCTGTCCATCAACCCATGTGCCCGCGACCACGCCGCTCGGGAGCGGGGCGCGGGGCGGCGCGTTGCCGGGGAGCGGGTGGGGAACGGCCGACACCACGTATGTCGGCACGAACACCTCTTCCGCCTCCGTGTTCGGGAGCTCTGCCATCAACGGCTGGCTTTCCGTGAATCACACGCCGGTGGATTCGTTTACCCAGTATTTCTTTAATAAGGACGCGCAGCTCCGGCTCCCGGCCACCACCCCGCTGCTTCAGGATTCAATCTGGTACTACGTGTTCCCGTTGGAAACCGATCCCACCCTGAATCCGGCGGACCTTTACGACGGCTACTACGGCCATCGAGCCGACTGCGTGCATGGCTTGGGCCTTTGTTTGATCGACCGGCACAGCGACCGTCCTGCCGCCAGCGCCCCGAAAGCCATTCCTTATCAACGCGGCCAGATGCTTCCCGGCAGGATAAACATGGTGTTCGCCGACAATCATGCCGGACTTGTGCGGTTAAACGACCTCTGGACTTACACGTGGCATCGTGGCTGGGGCGCGCCGAGCCCCCATCCTTAGCGCCAATCGGTGAACGGGTCCCAAGGCGGCAGCAAAATCGTTTTCTGTTCGCTCAAGGCCAGCAGGGCGGGCGCGACGAAGCGGCGGTCAATGATCACCTGAAAGACGTGCTTGTCGAACCAATTGCGGTCGATGATAAACCAGCCGTCGTCGCCAGCCTTCTTGCCCCAGGAGTTCTCGACCTTCCATTTGACGGGCTTGCCCTGGCGCACATCCACGCCCGTGATCACCATGGCGTGATCGGGCGAGCCATTATCATAGGCGAGCGCATCCGCCTTGCTCATCGAGAAATCAATGCCAAACAAATCCGACTTGTCCTGGATGTCCTGCAGCCAGAGCCCCTTTTTCCTGTCTCCCTCCGCCGAAGAGTCGGCCGCGAACCAGACGGGTTGGTCCGCCAGCACCGATTTGAGCGCCATGTCCGCCATTTCCTTCGTCTCAATGTTGACCGCTTCCAGGTCCGGCTGATCGGCCATGTTCCGTTCCCACGCCCATTCCAGGTGGGCGTGCATTGGCTGGCCCGGGTAGTTGGCAAAGCTCACGTACCGGTCCAGGTCCTCGTCCAGAAAAGCATGGCGGAAGGAATGGGGCGTGTAGTTCACCAGGGGAGTGACTTTGCCGTCCTTGGTTTCGTAGCGCCAGTCGAACGTCTCCGGCGGTTTGCCCAGGCAGAGTTCCAGAATCTTGTAGATGTCCTGCAGCGCGGCCATTTTCAATTCGCGGAGTTTCGCCGCGTCGGCGCCGGCGTTGGATGGCTGGTGAATCTCCATCACCGCCTTGTGCAGGCGGACCGCCAGCAGCGCAGCCATTTCGCCCGAATGCGACGCGGCATAGTCGTCCGGCATGACCGATTCCGGCACCGCCCCGTATTTCTGGATCAAGGCCCGGACGTAATTCCAGTTGCCGCCGTCGCTGATGAGGTTCTTGAGGAACGTGTCTAGGCGGCGGCTGTGAATTGGTTCCTGGCGCAGGGTGATGGCCAGTTCGAGGGAGCGGTTGGCGGCTTCCAGCTCTTCATAAAACTGCTCATAAGCCTGCGAGAGCATGAAATCCTTCATCTTTTGTTTGGCAATGACTCCCGGCCGCAGCACGTTGAGGCCGGCAAAAAGCCAGCAGCGCCCGGATTGTTTCTGGTTGGCAATCGAGCCGGGTTTCGC
Source organism: Verrucomicrobiota bacterium (assembly GCA_049509875.1). Taxonomy (GTDB): domain Bacteria; phylum Verrucomicrobiota; class Verrucomicrobiia; order Limisphaerales; family UBA11358; genus UBA11358. The sequence continues at coordinate 138,227 of JBEKZM010000004.1, forward strand.
AATCTCCTTGGTAAAGAGCGCGTCGGTGCCGTTCTCCACGTCCGGGTTGATGACCAGCGAGCTGACGCTGTTGTTCGCCAGCGCGTCCCGGACGGCCCGCAGTTCCGGCGTCATCGGCGCCGACTCTTCCAGTGTTTTCAGCATCTGGGGCGTGAGCGCCGCGGCGGCCGACGGGCTTTCCCCGGGCAAAGGTTCATACTGGGCATGAAGCAGTGGACCTGCGGCCAGCCCCATCCCGACCAAAAGACAGCTTACAAATTTTTTCACCGGGGCATTTGAAGGAAAACTGGCGGATTTGCAAGTCATTTATCCTGTCTTAATTCCCCGCCTGAAAAATTTTCAACCGCGAAATACAGGCATGACGCCAGAGGGAACACTGCTTTCCTGGGATGCAAAGACTGGGAAACCAGGACCCGTTTTCTTTCTGCCCGCGTCGCCGCTAACCCAAGTTGCTCCGGGCGCAAACGCACAAGACGACGATCAACTTCCGCGGATGATCCGTTGCCTCGCGGTAAGCCGGGGGCCCGGCACGGGGACACGGCATCAGGGATATCCGAGTTGATTGGCCACGGTGACCACTGCCTGCCATAAAGAGGCATGGCCTTCGAAGTCCGGGGGACAATCCAACGTGGCCAGGCTCGGAGCGGGGCGGAGCACCGGATCGCGCAGAAAACCTGGGTCGTTGCCTCCCACAATTCCGCTCTCCGGCGGCCCCAAGGAGGCAAACGGGGAGGTTTCCGGGTGTGTCGTTCCAACTTCAGTGAAATGATAGGCCGGCTCGAAAACCATTTGCCGGCTGCCGGCCATGAACCATAGCTTGAGCTGGCCGTGGTTTATGTCCGCCGGCGTGGCAATGGCCGCGATGGGCCGGGGTTGGCCACCTTTGCTGCTGGTGGTGGCGGTGCCGGTGATTGCCGCGACTTTGCCTCGATTGACCTTGGCCAGCGATGCATCCGACACGAGGATGGCCAGCCGGCCTTTGTCGTTCTTTAAAAAATAAGGAAACACCTTGAGCTTGTAATCGCCAATGTACACGCCATCCACGCGATGCAGCGCGCCGATGGTCAGGGTTGCGCTTCCTCCGCCAATTGGCATGGAACTGGAATCAATCATCAAAATGCGGTTGGCCACAGCGGAGTTGGTCGAAATCGGTGCGGCGCAGGCGGCACTCCAAGCAGCCGCGAACAGTGCCAGCAGAATGCTGATTTTTTTCATAGACCTTCAAGTTTGCTTTTAATGGAATAACTCTGCCGTTTTTCCCGCGGGCGGACTTTGGCGAACCGAATTTGCGCTGTGATGTGTCGCCTTTGCCAGTGCCAATTCTGCCGCCGACCCTTTCCATGCCTTCCCTCAGGCCGCTCAGTTCCAGTCAATCTGCCGCCGTCGGCGGAAAGTTTTTCCAACGCCAACATCGCATGAATTTTTCGCTTTAGCTATGGGGTGAAAACCGTATTTTGAGCGAATCATTTCATATGTCGGCTAAAGAGCGGACAAGCGACCGGAAGATTTTCCTTTCCCTGGCCGCTGGAAAAGGCCAAACGAGTGGGGATGCATAAGGCATCGCCAATCTTGCCCGCCGAGAGCGCGGCCACCACGCGGCCGGCAGAACCGGCGGAGCGGTCCATCCGGCTGACGGCCTTGGACGCGTATCGCGGCTTGGTGATGTTGCTGATGATGGCGGAAGTGCTTGAATTTTGGCGCGTCGCCGACGCCAGGCCGGGGAGCGTTTTCTGGAAATTTCTCGCGCATCATCAGACTCATGTCGAATGGGTCGGCTGTTCGCTGCATGACTTGATCCAGCCGTCGTTCTCCTTTCTGGTCGGCGTGGCGCTGCCGTTTTCGCTGGCCAACCGGCTGGCCCGGGGCCAAGGCCGGGTGCAGATGACACTGCACGCGTTCTGGCGCGCCTTGGTGCTGATCTTGCTCGGCGTATTCCTGCGCTCCATCGGAGCCGCGCAAACGTATTGGACCTTTGAAGACACCCTGACTCAGATCGGCCTGGGTTATGGCTTTCTGTTTTTGCTGGCGCAAACGCCGGTGCGCATCCAATGGTCCGCCTTGGCAGTCATTTTGTTCGGCTACTGGCTGGCGTTCGCGTTATATCCGCTGCCGGACGGCGGCTTTGATCCGTCGGCCGTGGGCGTGCCGGCCGGCTGGCCATACTGGCTGCACGGCTTCGCGGCGCATTGGAACAAGAACTGCAACCTGGCCTGGGCGGCGGACACGCACCTTATGAACTGGTTTCCGCGCGAAAAGCCCTTCGTCTTCAATGAGGGCGGTTATTCCACGCTCAGTTTCATCCCGACGCTGGCCACGATGCTGCTGGGGTCGATCGCAGGAATTGTTTTGCGCAGCGACCGTACTCCCTGGCGCAAAGTGCAATGGCTGGTGATCGGCGGCATCATCGGCCTGATTGCCGGCGACGGGTTGGGCGAACTGGGCGTCTGCCCGGTGGTGAAGCGGATTTGGACGCCGGGCTGGGTCCTGTTCAGCGGGGGCTGGTGTTTGCTGCTGACGGCTGGCTTTTATGCAGTCATGGAAATTGGCGGTCGCAAGCGCTGGGCGTTTCCGCTGGTGGTGATCGGCATGAATTCCATCGCGGCCTATTGCCTGGCGCACCTGGCGGGCGATTTTATCGCCGGCAGCCTGGTGACCCACCTGGGCGGAGGTGCCTTTCGGATTTTTGGGCCGGCTTACGAGTCGCTGCTTCACGGGGGAGCCGTGCTGCTGATTTTCTGGCTGATTTTATTTTGGCTTTATCGGCGGAAGATTTTTATTCGGGTTTGAACTGCGAAACCAAACAACTGCGAAACCAAACGCGTGCGGTCGGTTCAAAAATCTGTGTCCATCTGTGGTTGGAAAAAATAGGGTGCGCGTCGGTGCCTATCATCGGCTTCGCGGTTCAGATTCCCTCTTCGTTTCGTTCCCTTCTGTTTAAAATCTGTGTTCATCTGTGGCGGGTTTAATTAAACCCTTTGTTTATTAGGGTTTGCTCACACGATGGACGGCCACTGTCAGCAAAATTGTCAGTCACGGGGCGGATGGTAATACAATTCGCCAAAACTGGCCAGAACTTGCTGAAACTTCGCCACAACGCGCGTTCACAATCGCCGTTGAAACAGGACTGGTATCTCGAAACAGAGAAAGCCAGTTATGAAAACGAAATACACCTTGTTCCGGCGCGGCGAAATGTTCTACATGCAGGACAGCGCGACCGGCAAACAGACCAGCCTACACACCAAAGACGAAACCGAGGCAAAGAGCCTTTTGGAAGCCCGCAACGCGGCACAGCGCCAGCCAGTGCTGAATTTACACCTTGCCCGCGCCTACCTGACAGCCAGCGACCCCGCTTTTGTGGAACGCACTTGGAGCGTGGTAATGGAACAGATGCAGAGCCGAGGCAAAGAGAGCAGCCGCGAGCGTTACGCCAGCGTGTTCAAGTCGCCCAGCTTTGACGGCTTGCGAAACAAAAAATTGATGGAAACCACCGCCGACGATTTCTTTGCCGTGTTCAAACAAAACAAAGTCGCCATTAACGAGTTTTTGAAACGGCTGCACAATTTCGCCGTGCATCTTGGCTGGATTGCCATTCCCATCATTGCGCCCTACCTGTGGCCGAAATACGAGCCGAAAGACCGGCGCGGCATCACGCAGGCAGAGCATGAAAGCGTTTTGGCGAAGGAGAAAAACGCAGAGTGGAAATTGTATCTGGAATTGCTTTGGGAAACTGGCGCGGCGCAGAGCGACGCCGTTAATTTCAAAGCCGAGGACATTGACTGGCAGAGCCGAACGATTTCCTATTTCCGAATGAAAACCGGATCGCTGGCACAGTTCACGATCAGCAAGGCACTGGAAACGGTTTTAAGCCATTTGCCGACCACGGGCGCATTGTTCCCGAAGTTGTCCACGTTCACGGCCAACGACCGCGCCAGCCGTTTCCGCCGCCGTTGCCACAAGGCAGGCGTGACCGGCGTAACGCTGCATTGCTACCGCTACGCATGGGCGGAACGTGCAAAGGTTGTCGGGATGCCGGAACGGTTTGCCCAGGCTGCGCTTGGGCATAACAGCAAGGCGATTCACCGCGCCTATGCGAAAAAGGCAATCATCGTTGCCCCGTCCCTTGAGGATTACGAACAGAAGGCGACGACGCCACCGAGCGCACCGGCAGCAGTTGCCAATGTGCAACCGGCACTTGCGGCCTAAAGCCGCCAAAATAAACTCAGCGGTTGAGTCTCCGGCGACTCAACTGCTTTTGGTGTTTTGGGGATTTGCGCCATCCCCAAGCCCCGCGCCAAAGGGCGTTGCCCTTTGGAATCCGTCACCCGCTCGCGCTGGCCTGATCGCTGACGCGCAACTTTCCGCACGGCGGAAAGAATAATGTTTTTGGAAGAAGTAGCGGCTAGGACGCCGCCGCCAAAGAAACGTGACCGTTTCTTTCGCCGTTGAAGGAAGTTTCTTTTTTGCGGGCGTTCTGCTTTTGCCAGTGCTGGCAAATGGTGTTGCTGACTTTGACCAGCCAGCCACGGTCTTTCGTCATTTCCAGCACATCCGCCGTGGCGAAATACTTGGTGGAATTTGGGGAGGGATTGCCGAGCGGCTTGAGCAGCCGGGCATTGACCAGCGCGGGAATGTCGTGCGACTGGCAGTTCAGCACCCAGCCCGCTTGCTCCGCCGTGAGGCGGGCGGGCAGTTGTCCCAAGAGCGACAGGAACCGTTGCTGTTCTTCTTTCATGCAAACCAGTCCGCGCCCGCGCGAAAAATCGAACACGAAATTATTTGCCACAGGGGAACGGCAGGCTTTAGCCTTGCCGGAAGCAAATGGAACAGCTCATCAAACTGGTGAAAACCTACCGGCTGTCATCGGGACTGGCGGAACGGCAACGATTGGCAGACGCCATCTTACGGCTGATTGCATCCGATCTATGCGCCTTCGTATTCAGCGCGATCAAGCCGCAGGCCGCCGAGGACGTGTCAC
>JBEKZM010000040.1:0-46583 GCA_049509875.1 Verrucomicrobiota bacterium
GTGCGGGTTCGAGTCCCGCCACCGGCACCAAATCGGCACCCTGAGTGCAAAAATGGGTGGAATGCCTGCTTCTAAACGGCGCCGCGTATTTTCACGTTCTGGTTGATCCACGGAAGGGTATCGGCGCGCCTTGACCTTGTTGACTGGGCCAAATTCATGCGGGCTGGGAATGAACCCAGCTCGCGCCCGCGAGCCCGTCAAAATGTCAGTCAAAACTTCAGCCAAATTACCGCCGTCTCCCCTTTTTTCAGTCTCGGATGTTTTCGGTTGGACGAAATCCCGCGTAGATGGTCCACGCACTCGTCCTGGCTTAGAGTGCGGCTCGCCCGAAAAGTGTAAGCCTTCCCGGAGGTGGTCTCGAACTTGGTGTCAACAGTTGTTATATTCATAATCAGTTTTTTGCTTGCATTGCATCATGAGAGCAGGCGCGAGAACTTCCAGCAAGGATTAACCGCCAATATTCGGCGCGCCGACGGCTCCCGACCGACCTCTGCGCCCCCTCGTCTCGAATCAAGGCGCACGCAGGCCTGCCCGCCGTAGCCTTGGACCATGGAATTTCACGGTCAGCCAGGTCTCGCCACAGCCGGTCCGAACAACGCGCATTCCAAACCAGGCCCCATTCCGCGTTCCGCCCTGGCTTCGTTCCTCCCTGGTCATCGCCCAGGCTACTTATTCAAAAAATGGCCACTAAATCAGCCAATGACAAAATTTGTGCATACTTTTGTAAAACGCGGTTAGTCCAATGGCCCCGCTTCGCCGATTTTAGTGGCGTTTACGGCCAATAAATGTCGCAAGAAGTGCTAGAACTGCAAAATCCGCCTGCCCGTGCCCGGCGCGCTGCCGGGCGCTGCTTCCATTGCGGCTTGCCCTGCCCGGACGATTCCTTCGTCCTGGACGGCAAGGCGTTTTGTTGCTTCGGCTGCCAGACGGTTTTCAGCATCCTGAGCGAAAACGGGCTGGAACAGTTCTACCAATTGCAGTCCACGCCCGGCGTGCGCATCCGCGCCTCCTCGGCGGCGGCCCGATGGAAATTCCTCGATGATCCGTCCGTCCAGGAGCAGCTTTTTGATTTTGCCGATCGCACCCGGGCCCGGGTGACCCTCCACCTGCCGGCCATTCATTGCGTTGCCTGCGTGTGGCTGCTGGAGAATCTTTTCAAGCTCCACCCGGGCATTGGCAAATCACTGGTCAATTTCGCGCGCCGGGAGGCCGCCATCACCTTCGCGCCGGACCAAATCAAGTTCAGCGAACTGGCGGCGCTGCTCGTGTCCATCGGTTACGAACCCCAGTTGACACTGGGGGAGACCGATAAGCCCGGCCCGTCGCCCATGGGCCGCAAGACGTGGCTGCAAATCGGCCTGGCGGCGTTCGGCTTTGGCAACATCATGCTGATGTCGCTGCCGTTCTATTTCGGCCTGGACAGCATCAACGGCCCATGGTTCAAGGCCCTGGCCGGCTGGTTGAGCCTGGCGATGGCCCTGCCGGTGGTGACGTTCAGCGCGTCGGATTTCTGGCGCGCGGCGTGGCTGGGGCTGCGCCAGCGCACGCTCACCCTGGAAGTGCCCATTGCCCTCGGCCTCGCGGCCATCTACCTTTCCAGTATCGTCCCGGTGGCCACTCATCAGGGACCGGGCTACTGCGATTCCCTGACCGGCCTGGTCTTCTTCCTGCTGTGCGGGCGGCTGTTTCAGAAAAAAACCTATGACCGCCTCACCTTTGACCGCGATTACAAGGGCTTTTTCCCGCTGTCGGTGGCCCGCAAAACGCCCACGGGCGAGGAGAGCATCGCCATTTCCCGGCTGAAGACCGGCGACCGCATTGTCCTGCGCAACGGGGAGCTGCTGCCGGCGGACGCGCGGCTGATCGAAGGCGAGGCGTGCGTCGATTATAGTTTCGTGACCGGCGAGGCCGACCCGGTGCCATGCGAAACCGGCTCCCATCTCTACGCGGGCGGACGCCAGGTGGGCGGCGCCATTGAAGTGGAGACACTGAAGCCCGTCGCGCAAAGCTATCTGGCGACGCTCTGGGACAACGAGGCTTTCCGCAAGACCCGGGACAATGACCTCGACTCGGTTACCAACCGCTACAGTCGGCGGTTTACCAAACTCGTTTTTGGCGTGGCGCTGGGCGCGGCGGTGTTCTGGCTGTTCAAGAGCCCGGGCCTGTCGCTGAAGGCGTTCACGTCGGTCCTGATTGTGGCCTGCCCGTGCGCGCTGGCGCTCGCGGCGCCGCTCACGCACGGGACGGTGCAGCGGTTGCTGGCCCGGTTGAATATCTTTCTGCGCAACGCCCAGGTCATTGAGCGCCTGGCGGAGGTGGACACAATCGTGCTCGATAAAACCGGGACGCTCACCACCGCCGACGGGCGCGGCGTGCGTTTTCACGGTGCCGCGTTGTCCGGCGCGGAGACCGAATGGATCGGCGCGCTGGCACGCCATTCCACACATCCGCATTCCGTGCGCATCGCCCGGGCGCTTGGCGCGGCGGCATTGCCGGTGGCGGGTTTCCAGGAAACGGCCGGCTGCGGCGTGGCCGGCGTCATCGCGGGTAACAAAATCCTGCTGGGCTCGCCGGCGTGGATCCAGGCGTGCAGCAGCCGGAACCCAGGAGCGCCGGCGACATTATCCGCGCCGCCGAAAGGCTCCTGCTCGGTGGTGGCGATCAACGGGAAATTCCGGGGCACTTTCACGCTGGAAAATTCGCTGCGGCCGGAAGTGGAGAACCTGATCGCCGCGCTGGGCGGACGCTGCGAGCTGGCGCTTTTGAGCGGCGACAACGAGCGCGAGGCCGGGCGGTTTGAAACGATTTTTGGCGGCGGCGCCATTTTAAAATTCAACCAGACGCCTGCGGACAAGCTGCGATTCATCCGGGAGCTTCAGCGGCGCGGCCGGAAAGTGATGATGGTGGGCGACGGCCTGAACGATGCGGGAGCGTTGAGGCAAGCGGACGTGGGCGTGGCAGTCGTGGAGCAGGTGGGCGCCTTCTCGCCCGCGAGCGACGTGATTCTGGACGCGGCGGAAATGCCGCGGCTGGCGACGGTATTGCAGTTCTCGCGCCGCTCCGCCCGGGTGGTCCGCACCGGCTTCATGATCTCCGCAATCTACAACCTGATCGGCGTGAGCATCGCGGCAGCGGGACTCTTGCAGCCGATGGTTTGCGCCATTCTGATGCCCCTCAGCTCGGCCAGCGTGGTGTTCTTTGCGTGCAGCGCCACCACCTGGGAGGCGCGGCGCATGGGGCTGATGACGGCTTCGCCTGCCGGCAACCGGAGCGCGGCGTTCACGCCGCTTCAGCCAGCAACCGCCGACAACGTCCCGCAGAATTCGGCGGCCCGTCTGCCAGCCGCACTGAACCGACCTGAAGGCCGCGCTCCGGGTATCAAAACAAAGCCATGATCCAATCCGATAATCCAGAAATTGATGCCTGGCGCAAACTGGCCGCGTCGCCCACCGTGCGCGAACAGCAAGTGGCCTTCACGTGCGCCACGGGCGTGCCGCTGACCTTGTCGCCGGCGAGCGCCCACGCGCTGGCCGAAGGCACGTTTTGCGTGAAAGGCTGCCTGGGCGGACACAGCGGCGAGACCTGCCGGCACAAATTGTTGCAGGCCGAGAAACGCGCCGTGACGCGGCTGGGACCGGTGCAATATTCCTGTCCCTCGGGCCTGGTGAAGATCCTCGTGCCGGTGTTCATCGGCGGAGGGCATGCGGGCATTCTGCTGGCCGGCCCGCTGGCCTTGCATGCGCTCGACGCGGGACGCCTGGAACAGCTTGCCGACCGTCTGGAAAAGGCCGGGTTGGGCGGCCGTGCCGGGCAACTGCAAACCACCTGGCGGTATAGCCCGCGGCTTTCGGCCGCCAAATGCCACGCGGCCGAGACGCTGCTGAGGATGTTTGCCAAGTATCTGGAGGAAGCGGGCAAACAGTATTTGCAGGCGCAAACCGTTCCCCCCTCCCCGCTGCTGCAAAAAATCGAGGCCTTTCTGGGCGATGGCCGGGATGGGCAGGTCTCGCTCAAGGAGGTGGCGGCCTGCGTCAATTTAAGCCCGTGCCATTTCTGCGCGGTATTCAAAAAGCAAACCGGCCTGACCTTCAGCCGGTATCGCGTCCGCCAGCGGCTGGCGAAGGCCCGCGGACTCCTGGCGGACGGCGCGCGCCGCATCAGTGACGTGGCCTTCGAGTCCGGCTTTGAATCCATCCCGTATTTCAATCGCGCCTTCCGGCAGCAGTTCGACTGTTCACCCACCGAATACCGGCACCGGCTGAGCGGCCAAAATCCAGGTCAAGAAAATCAAAATCCAGGCGTAGCGCAAAACCGGGGCGGACGGTTCAATAATAAGCCTATGAAATGGCGCCTGCCCGGTCTGGGCCGGTGATTAGATCATGCGTTCAACCGTCAGCATCAACCCCTTGGAAAGGCCGTGAGCGTCGTCATCATCTTGATCCTGGCGAGTCTCGCGGTGGGGCTGGTGTTTGTGGGCGCGTTTGTGTGGTCGGTCCGCAGCGGGCAATACGAAGACACTCTGACGCCTTCGCTGCGGGTTCTGCTTGACGACGCAACGCCGCAGATCCATTCGCAGCCAGCCGGAGTGGATGCCGCTCCCACTCCGGCTGCTGAAAAAAAAGTCCTGGCGGCAGCTCAAAATAAAACAAAATGAACCCGACGACAAAAACGACTGGACAGGCCGGCGCGGCGGCGCTGGCGTTGGCTGCGGCCATGGCCGCACCCGGTGCGGACAATTCCGGGACCTGGCTCGACAACACCATTTCGCCGGTGGCGAACCCGATTTATTTCGAAGATCCGAACATCACGAGCGAAGTGCGGCCGATCTACATGTACCACATGCTGCCGGACACGTTTGATTTCGCCGGGGGCCATGTTCCACTGGGCGGCCAAGTGCAGGTGATGGCGGCGCAAATCCGCTATGCGATCACCGACCGCCTGGCGATCATCGCCACCAAGGACGGTTACATAGAGTTTCAGCCCGACCACACCCTGGCCCACCACTACGGCTGGGCCGACCTCGCGGCCGGTTTGAAGTATGCCCTCGTGGACGACCAGGACGAGCAACTGCTGGTCACCCCGGGCCTCACCGTCACCGTGCCGACCGGCAGCACGGACGTTTGGCAGGGCCGCGGTTCGGGCGACGAGAACATTTTTGTTTCCGCGGAAAAAGGCTTCAACAACTTTCACATCATCGCCAATGCCGGGGTCATTGTCCCCAACGATTTCAGCGCGAACACGGCGCAGCTCCATTACAGCCTGCAACTCGATTACCACGTTTGCCAGTACTTCATTCCGTTCTTCGCCCTGAACGGCTACACGATCCTGAGCGACGGCGACCAGAAACTGCTCGGCGCAGTGCCGCTCAACACCGAGGGTTACGATTTGATTAATTTCGGCAGCACGCAGGCTTCCGGCGCCACCCAGCTCACGGTCGGCGGCGGATTTCGCACGCGGCTGGTGAAAAATGTGGATGTGGGCGTGGCCTATGAAGCCGGCGTGGTGGATCCGGTGGGGATTTTCGAAAGCCGGGTGACGGCGGACGTCATCTGGCGATTTTGACAGGGGATGCGTCGGCGGCGCGGCCCGGAAGCCGCGCTGCAGTTAATGAACCGGAAAATTTAAGAACCAAGAAATATGAACATAGAAACATTCAAATATGACAACCGGATCGTGCGCGCCTTTGCGATTGCGACCATCGTGTGGGGCATTGTCGGCATGCTGGTCGGCCTGCTCGGGGCGGTGGAATTGTTCTTCCCGGGCGCCAACCTGAACTTCCAGTTCATCACTTTCGGGCGCATCCGCCCGCTGCATACCAACGCGGTGATTTTCGCGTTCGTGGGCAACGGCATGTTCATGGGCATCTACTATTCGCTGCAACGGCTGTGCAAGGCCCGCATGTTCAGCGATTTTCTGAGCTGGTTCAATTTCTGGGGCTGGCAGCTCATCATCGTGGCGGCGGCCCTGACGCTGCCGCTGGGCTTCACCACCAGCAAGGAATACGCCGAGCTGGAATGGCCGATCAAGATTGCCATTGCGGTGGTATGGGTGGCCTTCGCGGTCAATCTGTTTGGCACCATCGTCAAGCGGCGCGAAAGGCACATGTATGTGGCCATCTGGTTCTACATCGCCACGGTCGTGACCATCACGGTCCTGCACGTGACGAACTCAATGACCATGCCAGCCGGCTGGTTCAAGAGCTATTCGATGTATGCCGGCGTGCAGGATGCGCTGGTGCAATGGTGGTACGGCCACAACGCCGTGGCGTTCTTTCTGACCACGCCGTATCTCGGTTTGATGTATTACTTCCTGCCCAAGGCGGCCAACCGGCCGGTGTTCAGCTACCGGCTTTCGATCATTCATTTTTGGGCGCTGGTGTTCCTCTACATCTGGGCCGGCCCGCATCACCTGCTATACACGGCCCTGCCGGATTGGGCGCAGTCTCTGGGCATGGTGTTTTCGCTGATGCTAATTGCCCCTTCCTGGGGCGGCATGTTGAACGGGCTGCTGACCTTGCGCGGCGCCTGGGACAAGGTGCGCCAGGATCCCATGCTCAAGTTCATGGTGGCGGCGGTGACCGCCTACGGCATGGCCACCCTCGAAGGCCCGCTGCTCTCGGTGAAAACCATCAACTCGCTTTCGCACTATTCGGATTGGACCATCGCCCACGCGCACGTGGGCGCGCTGGGCTGGAACGGTTTCCTGACGTTCTCCATGCTCTATTTCCTGTTCCCGCGCCTTTATAAAACACCGCTCTGGTCCACCAAGCTGGCCAACTACCATTTCTGGATCGCCATGCTCGGCCTGATCTTCTACGTGCTGCCGATTTACGTGGCGGGCATCACCGAAGGATTGATGTGGAAACAGTTCAACGCCGATGGCTTCCTGCAGTACCCGAACTTCCTGGAGACCATCGTGCATGTGGTCCCCATGTTTGAACTGCGCGCAATTGGCGGCACCTTGTACATCGTGGGCCTCTTCCTGATGACCTACAACCTGTACCGGACGGCCAAGGCCGGCCAGTTCGAGCCGGACACCGAGGCGCAGGCCGCGGCACTGGAAAAAGACCCGGCGGTATTCGGCAAACTGTCCTTTCACCGGATGCTCGAAGGCAAGCCGATGTTCTTCACGGTGCTGGCGATTGTCGCCATCCTGGTGGGCGGCATGGTGGAAGTCATTCCCATGTACCTGATCAAGGAAAACGTGCCCACGATCGCCAGCGTTAAACCGTACACCCCGCTGGAGGTGCTGGGGCGCGACCTCTATATTCGCGAGGGGTGCCTGGGCTGCCATTCGCAGATGATCCGGCCGTTCCGTTCCGAAACCGAGCGCTACGGCGACTATTCCAAGGCCGGCGAATTCGTCTATGACCATCCGTTCCTGTGGGGATCGGAGCGCAAAGGACCGGATCTGGCCCGCGAGGGCGGCAAGTACCCGGATGCGTGGCACTACAACCACATGGACGACCCGCGGTCAACATCGCCCGGCTCCATCATGCCGCGGTACTCGTGGCTGCTGACGCAAGACATGGACCGGGAGGCGCTGCCCGCGCGGTTGGTGGCGCTGCGCCGGGTGGGCGTGCCCTATCCGACCGGATTCGAGAACGGGCCCGCGCAAAAGGACCTCGACACCCAGGCGGCCAAGGTTGTAGCCGACCTGAAGCAGGGCTCTATCACAACGGACCCGGATAAGGAAATCGTGGCCTTGATTGCCTACCTGCAGCGGCTCGGCACGGATATCAAATCCGCGCCCGTCGCGGCGGCCAAATAACCAACCGGAGAAAATTATGGAAGAAAAAATCATTTGCAGCATGAGCGGCGTTGGCATCTATGGAGTCATCTCCATTTGCATCTTCGTGAGCTTTTTCGCGGGCATGCTCGTGTGGGCGTTCACAAAAAAGGACAACTATCTGGACAAGATGGGCAACCTGCCCCTCGAAAACGGCGAGGAAAACCCGAACGAAAAACACAACGCTGAAAAACTATGAGCAACGATCCCAAAGAACCCCTGCTCTTGGATCACGATTACGACGGCATCCAGGAACTCGACAACAGCCTGCCGCGCTGGTGGGTGTGGCTGTTCTACATCACGATCATCTTTGCCGGGGTCTATCTGGTCTATTATCACGTGGCGAAAGCCGGCGACCTTTCCGGGCAGGAATACGTCAAAGAAATGGAGGTCGGCGAGGCGCTCAAAGCCGGCGCGATGGGCCGGTTTGAGGCCAACCTGTCCACGCTGACGCCCTCCACCGATGCGGCGGCGCTGGAAGCCGGCAGCCAGGTCTATGCCAAGCTCTGCGCGCCCTGCCATCGCAACGACGGCGGCGGCTTGGTGGGCCCGAACCTGACGGACAACTTCTGGATCCATGGCAGCAATTATGTGGATACGGTGAAAGTGATCTGGGACGGCGTGCCGGCCAAGGGCATGATCACCTGGAAAACGATGTTGAAGCCGGACCAGATTCAGTCGGTGGCCAGCTACATCTACACGCTCCGCGGCGCGAGACTGAAGACGCCCGGCAAACCGCCGGAGAACCAGCAGACGACCCAGCCGTCCGCCCAGGGCCAGTTTGAATAAGGAGAACAGTTGGGTGTGAGCGAGAAACCAGCAGCGCTAGAGGACCGGGAGGTTCCGTCCAGTTCGCCGGCAAAGACGGTGGACTGGCGGGATTTTCGGGACCACCTCGCCACCGCCGACCGGTCGGGGCGGCGGAACTGGATGTATCCGCGCCAGGTCAGCGGCCGTTTCTTCCGCTGGCGCACGAGGTTTAGCTGGCTGCTGCTCGTCATCATGTGCGCCGGACCGTTCGTGACCATCAACGGCAATCCGCTCCTGTTGATGAATATTGTGGAACGCAAGTTCGTGGTGCTGGGACAGATCTTCTGGCCCCAAGACATGATCCTTTTTGCCATCGCCCTGCTGATCTGCGCGGTCAGCATCGTCGTGTTCACGACGGCGTACGGGCGCCTTTGGTGCGGCTGGGCCTGCCCGCAGACCGTGATGATGGAAATGGTCTTCCGCAAGATCGAGTACGCCCTCGAAGGCGACGCGCCCCGGCAGCGCGAATTAACCCGCGGGCCGTGGACGGCCAAAAAGGTCTTCCAGAAAATGCTCAAACACGGCCTCTTCTTCATCCTTTCTTTCCTGGTCGGCAACGTGCTGCTGAGCTACATCATTGGCTGGCGCGCGCTGTGGCAAATCATCATCGACCCGCCGGCCAGGCACCTCGTGGGACTGGGGTTCATCATCGCCTTTTCCCTGCTGTTTTACGGCATCTTCGCCCGCTTCCGGGAACAGGCCTGCACCTTCATCTGCCCGTACGGGCGGCTGCAATCATTGCTGGTGGACGAGAACACCGTCCTGGTGGCCTATGATCATAAGCGCGGCGAAAAGCGGAGCCCGGTACGGCACGCACAGAAATTCGGGGGGCGGCGGCGGGCTGGGTTGGGCGACTGCGTGGCCTGCAACCAGTGTGTGGCCGTCTGTCCCACCGGCATTGACATCCGCAATGGGGTCCAAATGGAGTGCGTCCAATGCACGGCCTGCATCGATGCCTGCGACAGGGTGATGGACAAGGTCGGCTCACCGCGCGGCCTCATCCGATACGCCTCGCTCAACGGGATTGAGCGGCACGAACGGCTGCGGTTCACGCCGCGGATGGCGGGCTATACTGTCGTGCTGGCGGCGCTGGCCGCGGTGTTGGGGCTGATGCTGTTCCTGCGTTCAGACGTGGAGGCCACGGTCCTCCGCGCGCCGGGCTCGCTCTTTCAGCAGATGCCAGACGGACGTTTTAGCAACCTTTACACTGTCCGCCTGGTCAACAAAACCTCCCGGGAAATGCCCGTCGAACTGCGGCTGGAAAGTCCGGCGGGCAGTCTCGAGGTGATGGGAGCGGAGGACATCGTGGTGGCGGCCCAAAAGGCGTCGCAGCATTCGGTCCTGATCGAGCTGGCCACGTCGGTCATGAAACCGGGCACCACGCCGCTGGTCATTGATGTCTTCTCGAACGGGAAGAAGCTCGACACGCTCAAGACGGCCTTCATCGGCCCGCGCAACTAAGTTATGAAAACGAAATTCAACCCCTGGCCCTACGGCATCATCGCGTTTTTTATCCTGCTGTTTTGCGGCATCGCCACGGTGGTGGTCATTGCGGCCACGCACCGCGAAACCATGGTGAGCGAGAACTACTATGAACAGGAATTGAAGTTCCAGGACCAGATCGACAGCGCGGCGCGGGCGCAAAAATGCGGCGCCCATCTGGGGCTGGATGCGCGGGGGGGAAAACTGACGATGGCCGTGCCCGCGCAGCAATTGACGCAGCAGTTTTCCGGCGCGATCGAATTCTACCGTCCGTCTTCGCCGGATCTGGACTGCCAATTCCCCTTGGCACCCGGAACCGACGGAGCGCAAGCCGTGGATGTGTCCAAGTTAAGGGCGGGTTTGTGGCAGGTGCGCGTCAAATGGGTGGCGGGCGGCCAAAGCTATTTCCTGGAGCAGAAAGTGGTATTGTGATGGATTTTGCCATAGCCGTGGCGCTGGGATTGGTGGGCAGCCTGCACTGCGCGGCAATGTGCGGACCGCTTATGCTGGCGCTGCCGGCCCCGGCTGGCGGCGCCGGCGGGTTCATCGCCGGCCGGCTGGTTTACCAGTTCGGCCGCCTGGCCACTTACTGTCTTCTGGGTCTGGTCGCCGGGCTGGCAGGAAAGACGGTTCTGCTGGCCGGGGCGCAGCGCTGGTTGTCTATTTCCCTTGGTGTGGCGATTTTGCTCGGCTGGCTGGTTTCCAAAAAAGTGGCCCTGGCCGTGCCGGTCGTAAAATTGGTGGGCCACCTGAAGCGCGCCCTGTCGGCACATTGGCAGCAGCGCAGCTTCCGTTCCCTGGTGTTACTGGGCGCGCTTAATGGCTTGTTGCCCTGCGGGTTGGTGTACGTGGCATTGGCTGGTGCCGTCGCCCGCGGCACCCTGGCCGACGCCGTCCTCTACATGGCCTTTTTTGGCCTGGGCACCATGCCGACCATGCTGGCCATCGGACTATCAGGAAAGATCTGCCCGCCCGCTTGGCGGCTTAAGCTGCGCGGCGCAATTCCGGCGGGCGTGTGTTTGGTGGCGGGATTATTGATCTTGCGTGGGATGGGCCTGGGGATTCCCTATCTTAGCCCCTCACTGGTAGCCGGAGTGCCTGCCTGCTGCGTCCGCTGAACGCCAATCGAGCGTGAAAAAAAGGCCTTGCCAGCCGGACATGGTGGCCCAGCACATATAAAAAAAGGTTAAAAAGTCTGTCAGTTTTCCTTCTGGCCAGCCACTTATACGGCGTTATGATGACTACCAACATGCTTTCGGGCACGGCCAACAACGACGCGGAACTGGTAAACGCCACGCTCGCGGGCAGCCGGGATGCCTTCGGCCAAATCGTTTCGCGCTACCAATCCCTGATCTGTTCGCTGGCCTACAGCGCCACCGGCAGCCTAGGCCAGAGCGAGGACCTGGCGCAGGAAACCTTCATTACCGCATGGACGCATCTCAAGCATTTGCGCGAGCGCGAAAAACTCCGCTCGTGGCTCTGCGGCATCGCCCGGAACCGCATCAACAACTTTCTCCGGCGGGAAGGCCGGGAACCGGTGCGGGAAGCCGAACCGTTGGAAACTGCCGCGGAGTCCCGCTCGCCCGAGCCTCTGCCGGTGGACTACGCCATCAGCCAGGAGGAGGAAGCCATCCTTTGGCGTTCATTGGAGAGAATCCCGCAGATATACCGCGAGCCCCTCGTGCTGTTTTATCGGGAGCACGAATCAGCGGAGACGGTGGCCGAGCGGCTTGAACTCAGCGTGGAAACCGTGCATCAGCGTCTTTCCCGCGGCCGCAAATTGTTGCAGGAGCAAGTGCTGGCATTTGTGGAAGGAGCGTTGGCGCGCACCAATCCCGGCAAGGGCTTCACGTTGGGAGTGCTGGCCCTGCTGCCGGCGCTCACCTTTTCGGCCAAGGCCGCGGCCGTGGGCGCCACCGCGGCCAAAGGCAGTGTGGCGGCAAAGTCCGCGGCCGCCGGCGGTTTTCTCGCGGCTATGGCTGGTCCGCTGTTGATCATCCTGGGCAACTACGCCGGCTACCGCATGAACCTTGATATGGCGCAATCGGACGAAGAGCGGCAGCGCGTCAAGTCTGCCTGGAAGCAGTTGGTATGGTTCATTCTCGCGTTCATGGCCATAATCCAAGGAATTATCCTGTGGGTGTGTTGGAGTAATCGAAGTCATCCGGGTCAGGTGGAAAGAATCCTTCCCGTGCTGGTGGGCGGGGTCATCCTGCTTTACCTGTTCGGCGGCGCCGTATTTGCGATCAAGCGCCAGAGGCGGCGGCAAGACTACCTCGCCAAAGTCATGGCGCGCGAAGATTGGGCGGCCTTTCCCGCCCCGGCCTGGGAATATCGCAGCGCAAAAACCTTTTGCGGTCTGCCCCTGGTGCACCTTTGCGTGGGCGATCGGTTTGCCGCCCTTCGTCCACCCACGACGGCCTGGATCGCCGTGGGCGAGCGGGCCGTGGGCGGGTTGTTTGCGTTCGGTGGACTGGCGCTGGCCCCCATCAGCATCGGCGGTGTGGGAATTGGCCTCGTGTCGTTCAGCGGCCTGGCAGTGGGCGTTTTGGCGCTCGGCGGTTTTGCGGCAGGCGGCTGGGCCACGGGTGGGGTCGCCCTCGGCTGGCAGGCGTTCGGTGGCTGCGCTTTGGCCTGGGATTCAGCCATGGGCGGCATCGCCATGGCGCGCCAGTACGCGGAGGGCGCGTTTGCCAGCGCTGCCCAGGCCGGCAACGACCTGGCCAGGAGCTTTTTCAATTCAAATCGTTTCTTCGGATTCGCACAGTTGGTCTGCGATTATTCCCTGCTGGCAAATCTGATCTGGGTGGTTCCCATGATCTTCTGGTGGCGTATCGTGCGCAAGCATGGGAGCCGGAAGAGTTCCTAATTCCCGCGCCGGCCGGCGTCAGCGCCTGACGGGAATTTTCTCCGCCAGTTCTTCGGCAGGGTACGTCCAGATTTCCGCGAGTGTGGGGTGGTAATGCGGCGTGGCCGCCAGTTCGTGAACCGTCATGCGCCGGGCCATGCCCGTGACAATCTCATGGATCAGCTCGCCGCCCACCGGTCCCACGCAACTGCCGCCGAGAATCTCGCCCGACTTCGGGTCGGCGAGCAGTTTTACGAAGCCGTCCCTGGCCTCCATGATGAGCGACTTGCCGTGATCGCTGAACGGATGGCTGGCCACATGGTACGGGATGCCCCGCTTCCTGGCCTCGCGCTCCGTCAATCCCACGGCCGCCACTTGCGGGTCCGTGAAAACAACCGAAATAAGCAGGCGGTAATCCATGCGCCGCGGGGTCTTTGGATTCGAGAGATTGTGCGCGGCGGTCTCACCCTGCTGCACGGCCAGGTGGACGATTTCGAACGGGCTGGCGCAATCGCCGGCGGCATAAATATGCGGGGCGCTGGTGCGCATGGTGTCGTCGGTGAGGATGCGCTGGCCGTCCGTTTTAACGCCGGCATTATGCAGGTCCAGTGTGCCCGTGTTGGGCACGCGGCCGAGGGCGAATAATATTTCCGCGGCGAACACGGACATTCGTCGGCCGCCTTGCTCAAAGGAAATTGTTTTAAACTCTCTCGTGCGGCGCGCGTCCAAAAGTTTTGTGCCGGTAAAAACCCGAATGCCCTCGCGCCGGAACACTTTTCCAATTTCTTCAGCCGCATCGGCATCGAATTCTTTGAGCAGATGTTGGCTGCGTTGAATCAAGGTGACCTTCACGCCGAACCGGGCCAGGAGTTGCGCCAGTTCGACGGCGACCGCTCCGCCACCGAGTACGATGAGCGACTTCGGCAATTTCTTCAAGGCAATCGCCTCGTCGCTCGTAATGAAGCCCACCTCGTTCAACTGCGGCATCGGCGCCGGCGCCACGCGGGAGCCGGTGGCGATGACGAAGCTTTTCGCGGTGAGCTGTTTGTCGTTGCTCAACGCCAGTGTGTGATCATCCAGAAAACGGGCCTGGGCGCGAATGAACTTGAACTGGCCGCCGTTCAACTGCCGGACACGGTAATCGGCGAAGTCCTTGACTTGGGCATTTTTGCGCGCCATGACGCGGGCCAGATTGAAGGACACTTTGCCGGCGCGCACGCCCCAGACGGGGGACTGTTCGGCCAGGTGTTTCACTTCCGCGGCATACAGCAGCGCTTTTGTAGGCATGCAGCCGCGCAGGATGCACAGTCCTCCAACCTGCGCGCCACCCTCCAAAACCACCACCTTCCGCCCGGCCCCCGCCGCGGTCCGCGCGGCCGCGTATCCGCCGCTGCCGCCGCCAATCACGGCCACATCATAATCAAAGCGCTTCATGCCCTCAGGATGGAACACGGGCGGATTTTTTCAACCGATTCTTGGAACGCTTTTTTCGTTGCGATGAAAACGAAGCCGTTTCATCTTTGGCGCATGAGCGAAATCATCTATCCCCGCAGTCCCCGCGAAATGATGGCCGGCTGGCATTATTTGCCCCGCTACATTGACAAAATCCGTTTGAGCGTGGCTGGGAAATTACACTCCGATTACACGGATAATCTCGGCAAGGGCTTTGACGGCGCCTGGCTCAAAGCGGCCGGCCTGACTCATGAACAATTTGTCGCCGTGGTGAAGAATTCCATCACCGACGGCCAGATCTGCGACTGGGTGCGCCAGAATGTCAGTCGATCCGACGCTGAAAAAGAGGCCCATTGGAAGAATGTGTTGAGCCGGCCCCCGGCCAACGACGAGACCGCCTGCGCGCGCCTGAAAATGCGCAAGCAAGAGTCCGGCCTGGGCCAGCGTGACGACATTCAAAGCTTCGTCGATTACATCGACGCCGACGAAAAGCGGCTTTAGGGCGCCGGCTCGGATTTTGGATTCCGGTTCCCTTCGGAATTCGGATTCCGAATTCCGGACTCCGGATTCAATTCCAACGCTTGGATGAAGCCGCGCGCTTTCGCGAGGGTCTCTTCGTATTCCGCCTCCGGTTGGGAATCGGCCACGATGCCCGCGCCAACATTGAAGTGCGCGACGCCCGGCTGGCAGATTGCGGTTCGGATGGCGATGCTCAACTGGCTTTCACGATTGAAGCCGAGGTAGCCGATGGCCCCGCAGTAAGGCCCGCGAGAGAGCGGTTCCAATTGGTCGATGATCTCCATCGCCCGAAATTTCGGGGCGCCGGTGATGCTCCCGCCGGGGAAGCACGAGGCGAAAGCCGCGAAATGTGTCACCTCGTTCCGCAGCCGGCCGTCCACGGTCGAGACGAGGTGCTGCACCTGCGCGAACTTTTCCAGGCGGGCGAGTTCCGTCACCTGCACTGAGCCATATTCGCACACCTTGCCCAGATCGTTTCGCAGCAGGTCGGTAATCATGACCAGTTCGGCCAGTTCCTTGGGGCTGGTCTGCAACTCGTAGGCCAGTTGCGCGTCGCGCACGGCGTCGGCATCACGCGGCCGCGTGCCTTTGATCGGCCGGGTAATGATGTGCGCGCCGGACATGCGGAGAAACTGCTCGGGCGAGGAGGAGGCAATTTGAAACCGGCCGCTTCCGTCGCCGGCATCGCAATCAAGAAAGGCGGCGAACGGCGCCGGCGAAACCGACGACAGCCGTTTGAAAATTTCCCAGCCGCCCAATTCACCCCGCGCCGTGAGCCGGTGGGAAAGATTCACCTGATAGATGTCGCCGGCACGAATAAACTCCTGCGCCCGCGCCACGGCGGCAATAAATTCGGCGCGCGTCATGTTCGATTGTGTCCGCGCTCGTGAGCCGGCGGCCAGCCCGGTTAAACGGGTCGCCGTCCGGCCTGCACACGGTGGCGCCGACAATGCCCGGCGCCAAAACTCCAGCCGCTCCCCTGCCCTGGCCTCGCTGCGCGAGCCATCCGCATCCAGTCCCGTGGAAATCACCATGACTTTGCCAAGGCGATGATCAAACACCACCAGGCTGTCATGGAAACCGACCTGGCAGTCAGGCAGCTCCAGGTCGTTCACCGCGCGGCGCGGCAGTTTGGGCTCGGTAAAGTTCTTCAAGTCGTAACCCCAGTAACCAAACGCCCCGCCCAGCGGAAACGGCAAGTCGATCTCCTCCAATAATTCGAACTGCGACATCAGCGCGTCCAGCACTTGCCACGGATTGCCGAATTGGAGCTGGAGCGCGTGGGGAGAGGCGTGAGGCGCCGTTTCACAGCGCGAACCAAACGAGCGAAACGTCAGAAACGGCCGGACCGCCACCAGAGAATATCGTGCCGATGGCCAATCGAATTGGGACGTCCGGAGCAAGACCCTGCCCGGCTCACCTCGCAGGTGCTCGAGCAGCGATTCGGGCGTGTGCGCAGTCTGAATTTCCTGGATAAGCCGGCGCATCGCGCGGAACAGAGCGGATTAGTGGATGGCTGGATTACTGGACCGACGGATGACGAGCGCGTGCGCAGGGTTTTTTCCATTAATGCACGAATCCGCGAATCCATTAATCCCCAGGTCTCGATTGTGGCCGGTCATACAAATGACTTGGGCATTATCCCCGGCGGGCCGACGCGGCGCTCGTAGTCGCGGATGATTTCAACCACTTCTTCCACGCTATCCGTCGTTTTCACCAGGTCCAGGTCGCCGGCGCTGATCAGCTTTTCCTTCTCCACGCGCGCTTTCAGCCAGGCGAGCAGGTCCTTCCAATGCTCCGTGCCGAACAGGATGAGCGGAAACTGCGGAATCCGCTGGGTCTGCACCAGCGTGAGCACTTCAAACAATTCATCCAAGGTGCCAAAACCGCCGGGCAGGTAAACGAAACCCAGGCTGTATTTCACGAAGCAGACCTTGCGCGCGAAGAAATAGTGGAAATGGATGGGAACGTTGGCGAACCGGTTGCCGGCCTGCTCATGCGGCAATTCGATGTTCAGCCCCACGGATTTGCCTCCGGCCTGGGCCGCGCCCTTGTTGGCCGCCTCCATGATCCCCGGACCGCCGCCCGTAATCACGGCGAGATTATGCTTGGCCAGGCCCTTGGCGATTTCCGCGGTGGCCCGATAGTATTTGTCGTTGGGTTTGGTCCGGGCCGACCCAAAGATCGTCACCGCCGGCCCCACCTGGGACATGGTCTGGAAAGAATCGACGAATTCAGCCATGATCCTAAAAATGCGCCAGGGATCCTCACGTATAAATGAATTGCCATCGCTCATGGGCCTTACGTTAGACCGGCGGGCAAAATGATACAAGCCGCGGAATCCACGGGTCCGTTCTTCATCCTCCCTTAAGGTGGATACTGCGAAGATGACGCCTGCCGGTGATTGTGTTATCACTTCGGCGCCGCATGCGAATTCTGATTATTGAAGACGAACCCGATCTGCTGGCGAGCCTGGCCCAGGCATTGCGCGAAGAAGGTTACGCCGTGGACACCGCCGACAACGGCGAAGACGGGCTCTTCAACGCGGAGGGCACCGATTACGACGCCATCGTGCTGGACGTGATGCTGCCGGGCATCGATGGCTGGGAAATTCTCAGGCGCCTGCGCAAAACCAAAAAGACGCCGGTGCTGATGCTGACCGCCCGTGATCAAACCCGCGACCGGGTGAAGGGATTGGACACCGGCGCGGACGATTATGTCGTGAAGCCGTTCGATCTGGAGGAGGTCTTTGCCCGGTTGCGCGCCATCATTCGCCGCAGCACCAACCAGACGACCAATCTCATCGAGATCGGCGATGTGCGGCTGGACACCGCCGCGCGCCACGTGCTGCTCAAGGAAAAGCCCGTTGACCTGACCGCGCGCGAATACTCCCTGGTCGAGTTCCTGGCGCTCCACCGCGGCGAAGTCGTCACCCGCACGCAACTCTACGAGCACCTGTTCGACGAGAACGAGAGTTCGCTCTCCAACTTGCTGGACGTTCACGTCTCCAACGTCCGCAAAAAGCTGGGCGCGGAGTTTATCATCACCCGCCGCGGCCACGGCTATTCCATTGAATGACCAGCCCATGATTCTCAAATCCATCAAGTGGCGGTTGCAGCTCTGGTACGGCCTCATCCTGGTGGCCGTGCTGGTGGGATTTTGGGTGACGGCGTATCAACTGGAACGCAATCGCATTTTTCGCCGCGTGGATGATGAAATTCATCGCCGCATCGACCTGCTGGCGCAATCGCTGCATCATCCCCACGGCCCGTTGCATGGACGGTTGCCGGGTGACGAAATGCCGCCGCCGGAACGGTTGCCACGCGACGATTTTCCTCCTGATTCCAGCCCCCCCCCGAAATTTATCCTGCCGCCGCAGGCCGCAGCGTTGTTCGGCACGAACGACCCCGCCGGGTTTTATTTTTGGATCCTGAGGGTTCACGGACCCGGCGACCACGGCGAGGTAGCCCGCTCGGATAATTTCTCTTCGACCAGTGATCCAAACCTGCAACACTATTTCGACCGCGAAATCCAAGTCGATGGCCGGATTGACCGGCCGCCCAGTCGTCCGCCACCCATCGATTTCAATACGGACCGATTGGCCTCGGAATCGTTGCCTTCCGGCGAAACGATTTTGGTCGGCTGCTCGATCGCACCGGAATTGCATGAACTGGAAATAACGGCGCTGAAACTCGCCGCTTTTGGCGGCGGCATTTTGGCAATCGGCCTGGCCGGCGGCTGGTGGTTGGTAGGTCGCGCCCTGCGCCCCATATCCGCCATCAGTGCCACCGCCGCAAAAATTTCAGCCGGCGACCTTTCGCAACGCATCAACACGGCGGAGGCGGAAAGTGAACTGGGCCAGCTCGCGGCCGTCCTGAATTCCACCTTCGCGCGGCTCGAGACGGCCTTTGCGCACCAGAAACAGTTTGCCGCGGATGCCGCGCACGAGCTGCGCACGCCCGTTGCCATCCTGCTCACGCAGACACAGGCCGCCCTGGGCCGCGAGCGCGACGCCGCCGCCTACAAACACACGGTGGAAGCCTGTCAGCGCGCCGGGCAACGCATGCGGCGGCTGATTGAATCGCTCCTGGAACTCACGCGGTTCGACGCCGGACAGGAAGTTTTAACGCGCCGGAAATTCGACTTCGCCAGCGCCATCGCTGATTCGGTCGAGCTGGTCCAGCCGCTGGCCGACGAACGGCGAATAAAAATAATCCCGGAAGTGCAGCCTCTCGAAATCACGGGCGACCCCGAACGGCTGGCGCAGGTGGCCGCCAACCTTTTGACCAACGCCATTCAATTCAACCAGCCCGGGGGCGAAGTGCGCCTGAAGCTGAACGCGGAAGGCGGATTGGCAGTCCTGCAAATTTCCGACACCGGCCAGGGCATTGCGCCGGATGACTTGCCGCACGTGTTCGAACGGTTTTATCGGGCGGACAAGTCGCGCACCGGCTCCGGCAATTCCGGCCTGGGCCTCTCGATCTGCAAGGCCATTGTGGAGGCGCATGGGGGAACCATCGAAGCGTCCAGCGTACAAAACGCGGGGTCCTCCTTCGTTGTCCGGCTACCGGTCGAGGGTGGCGCAGGCGTCCCGCACAATAACCTCATGTGACTTCCCCCGGAAAATCGTCACC
Organism: Verrucomicrobiota bacterium; assembly: GCA_049509875.1. Taxonomy (GTDB): domain Bacteria; phylum Verrucomicrobiota; class Verrucomicrobiia; order Limisphaerales; family UBA11358; genus UBA11358. The sequence goes on from JBEKZM010000040.1 coordinate 19,534, forward strand.
GCAAGAACATTTCCGCCGCCGCGTCGGCGAATCTCAGGCCCTGCGGGGTGAGCTGAAAACCGTCCCCGGAAATCTTCGCCCAGCCGCGTTCCTCGAGTTGTTGCATCTCGCCCTGCCATTCGCGGCGCAGATCAAACTGCGTCGTCCGCTGAAAATCCTCAAATGGCCAGCCCGAATTCATGCGCAGCCCAAACGCCGCTATCTCCCCCGCACGACGCAGGGGCGGCAGTTCCTCACTGGACTCGACCGCCCGCCGGCCTTTCTCCAATTGGTCGCAATAAAGCTGCGTATTCGCCCAGTTTTTCGTGCGCACGCCGCGCACATAACTCGTGGCGCTGGGGCCGAGCCCGTAAAACGAACCGCCGCGCCAATAGTTCACATTGTGTCTGCACGCCCAAGCGGGAATCGCCGGCCGGCCGGCCGGCTGGCCGGCTGGTTGGAAACCGGCCCTGAGCTCGCGCGCGAAGTTGGCAATTTCGTACTGGCGAAAACCCGCATGCGTCGCCGTGGCGACCAGTTCCTCGTACATTTCGCACGCCAGGTCTTCGTCCACGGTAAATTCGCCGGCCTGCAGTTGCTCAAACAGCGGCGTATCATCCTCATAAATCACCTCGTAGCTGGAAAGATGCTCGCTTTGCATGGCCATCGCTTCGTTCAGCGTGTCGCGCCAGATTTCCATCGTTTGCGTGGGAATGGCAAACATCAGGTCAACGTTCAAATTGTCAAAGCCCGCGTGGCGCAGGATGTCGAACGACTTGAAGACCATCGATCGCGAATGGATTCTGCCGAGCCGGTCGAGCAATTGTTCATTCAGCGACTGCACACCCATGGAGACGCGGTTCACGCCGAAGTCGCGGAGCAGCTTGCATTTGTCGGCGGAGACCGTGGCCGGGTTGCTCTCGATCGTGAACTCACGGGCGCCGAGCAGATTCAGCCTTGCCATCGCCTGAAGGATCGTTTCCCACTGGCGCAGGTTGAGCAGCGACGGCGTGCCGCCGCCGAAAAAAACCGTGTCGGGCTTCAGGTCGCCGGCCACCAGTTCCAGCTCGCGCACCAGCGCCGCCACATAGCGGTTGACGAGTTCACCCGAGGACGCCTCGGAGTAAAACGCGCAGTACTCGCATTTCTGCGCGCAAAACGGCACGTGAATATAGAGGCTCGCGACCGGAGCCGACAGCGCTTCCATCATGGCTTCAATTTAGCGGAGCCAGGGACGGACGCGAACGAATTCTACGGGGCTGGCGCCGAAGGCTGTGAGCGCTGAACGTTCAGGGCCTTCAGCCCCCGCTCGCTGGGCATCGCTTCGAACGTCACCTCTTCGCCTTCGTTCAGCGTCCGGTAGCCGCCGCCGAGAATGGAGGTTTGATGCACAAAGACTTCCTCGCCGGAATCCAAGGCAATGAAACCAAACCCTTTTTTGTTGTTAAACCACTTTACTTTGCCACTCGCCATAGTGTGCTCCTGATTAATGAGGCCGGCCCAAAGCAAAAAACGGCGCACCTGATCTGATGCTCAGCACGCCGCCAAATTACTTTCCCAAATGCTCACGCCTCAAGCTGGATTTGTTTGTTAGACAATGTTTATGCGTTGAACAAAGCGATTCTTCTGCAACTTGCCGGGGCGCGTCAAGCGTTTTTTACTGTACCAAGGGGCAGGAGGGCAAGAAATCTCTTTGAAATCGGTCGTTTCACCGCCACAATTTGCGTTCGCTTTGGATTCCGGGTTCCGAACGCCGGAGTCCGATTCCGCACTACATGAAACGCACGCATCACTGCAACGAACTGCGCCCGGCTCACATCGGGCAGACCGTCACCCTGTCGGGCTGGGTTCACTCCCGCCGCGACTTGGGCGGCCTCATTTTCATCGACATCCGCGACCGTGAGGGCCGCACGCAAACCGTGTTTGATCCCTCGGATCTGAGCCCGGAACTGTTCGCGCAGGCCGCCGGCCTCCGCAGCGAATGCGTAATCAGCCTGACCGGCAAGGTCCGCCACCGGCCGGACGGCACGAACAATGCCAGGATTCCCACGGGCGAAGTCGAAGTGGCCGTCTCGGCGCTCGAGGTGCTGAACATGGCCGACGTGCTGCCCTTCCAGATTGATGATCCGGAGGCCGCGGCCAAAGTGGCCGAGGATACGCGCCTGAAGTACCGCTATCTCGACCTGCGGCGTCCCGAGATGGCGCGCAACCTGAGGGTGCGCAGCAAAGTGGCCAATGCCACGCGGCAGTTCATGGACGAGCAGGGCTTTCTCGAAGTCGAGACGCCCACCCTCTTCAAGTCCACGCCGGAAGGGGCGCGCGAATTCCTGGTGCCCAACCGCCGCGAAGCCGGCACGTTTTACGCCCTGCCCCAGTCGCCCCAACAGTTCAAACAGATTTTGATGGTGGCGGGCGTGGAAAAATATTTCCAGCTCGCCCGCTGCTATCGCGATGAGGATTTGCGCGCGGATCGCCAGCCCGAGTTCACGCAAATCGACATCGAAATGAGCTTCATCGACCGCGAGGACATTTACGCGCTCATCGAGGGCCTGCTGAAACGCGTCTGGAAAACCGCGCTGAACCTCGACCTCCCCACGCCGTTCCAGCGCATCACCTTCGAGGAGGCGCTCAACCGCTACGGCATCGACAAGCCCGACACGCGCTTTGGCCTGGAACTGGCGGATTTCACCCAGGAATTCAAAGCCAGCGCCTTCAAGGTGTTCAGCGGCGCCATCGCCAACGGCGGCGTCGTGAAGGCGCTCAATGCGAAGGGCCTGGCCGGCGCGACCCAGGGCCAGATCGAAACCATGACCGAATACGCCAAGAGCTTTGGGGCCCGGGGCCTGGCCTTCATCAAGGTCGAGAACGGCGAATGGAAATCGCCCATCGTGAAGTTCTTCAGCGAGGCCGAAAAAGCCGCGCTGACTCAAAAGCTGGCCATTCAGGAAGGCGACCTTATTTTGTTTGCGGCCGACCAGTGGCTGAACGCCTGTGAAATCCTCGGCAAAATCCGCCTTTACTGCGCCGACGTGCTCAAAGCCCAGGGCAAGCTGACGATTGATCCGAGCCGTTTTGACTTCCTGTGGGTGATCGAATTCCCGCTGCTCGGTTTCGACCGCGAGCAGAACCGATGGTACTCCAGCCATCATCCCTTCACCGCCCCGGTGCGGGAGGACCTTCCGCTGCTCAAGACGGACCCGAAAAAGGTCCGCGGCCAACATTACGACGTGGTGGTCAACGGCGTGGAACTTGGGGGCGGCTCGATTCGTATTCATCAGCCGGACGTGCAGAAGACCATTTTCGAGGATCTCCTGCAAATTCCGCCGGACGAAACCAAGCTGCGTTTTGGCTACCTGCTCGAGGCGTTCCGCTACGGCGCGCCGCCGCACGGGGGCATCGCCCTCGGATTCGACCGTCTGATCGCGATGCTTTGCAACACGCCGAGCATCCGCGACGTGATCGCCTTCCCGAAGACCGCCAAAGGCACGTGTTTGATGACCGATTCGCCATCCGCAGTCTCGGCCAAGCAGCTGCGCGAGCTGTACATTGAGGTGAAGGTGAAGAATCCCGAGGCCGCGCCAGCGAAGGGCTGAGGGGAGGCGACAGCCTGTCGCCGGCCAAGCAATCCCCAGCCCTGGGTTCGCTTACACGTCGATCACCGGGCCGTTGCCGCCGCTGGAATCCTTGGGCGGATTCGGCGGTCCGCGGCGTTGCACGGAAACGCGCGCGGTACCGGTCAGCACGTTCAACGCGGCGGAGACAATGCTGATGATCAGGGCGCCCAGAAAGGCGTACCCAAAGCTGTCCACTTTGAAATAAGGATTCATCAGGTAGCCGACGAAATACAACAGCAGCGCATTGATGACCAGGGTGAACAGTCCCAGCGTGAAGATCAACAGCGGCAGCGCGATAAACATCAAGATGGGCCGCACGAAGGCATTCAGAATGCCCAGCAATAGCGAGGCGACCAGCAAATATACCAGCTTATTATCGTAGTAGGTGATATGATTGTGCAAAATGATCACGGCCAGCAACACCGCAAGGGTGTTGATCGCCCAGCTTCCCAGAAACCGCCCAAGTCTTTTGCTGCCCGGCTGCATATTATGTCGAATAGATGCCCCGGCAACTTGCTCGATTTCGCGAGGAAAAACAAGGCGCGAATTTGATGGCGATCCGGCGCCATTCCCGCCACATTTGCGGATATCCATGAAGACATCCATCAAGACTTTCCTTTGCATGATCACATTAGGTTCAATCTCAGCGGTCTTTGCCGAGGGCGTGGTTGCTCCGGGCGCCAAGCTGGAAAAGATCGCCGGCGATTTCGCCTTTACCGAGGGGCCCACTTGTGACCGCGCGGGCAACGTGTTCTTTACCGATCAGCCCAATAACCGCATCATGAAGTACGGGACGGACGGAAAGTTCTACACGTTCCTGCAGCCCTGTGGCCGGGCGAACGGCATGTATTTTGACGCCCAGGGCAACCTCGTCGCTTGCGCCGACGAACACAACCAGGTCTGGTCGATTGCCCCGGACAAAACCGTCACCGTGCTCATCACCAATTACCAGGGCAAATACCTGAACGGGCCCAATGACGTCTGGGTGGCGCCCAACGGCGGCATGTATATCACCGACCCGTTTTACCAGCGCGATTATTGGGACCATACCACCATGGCCCTGCCGAACGAAGAAGTGTTTTATCTCACTCCGGACCGGAAGACCCTGACCCTGGTGACGCATGACCTCAAGAAGCCCAACGGCATCACCGGCACACCCGATGGGAAGAAGCTCTACGTTTCCGACATCGGCGCGGGGCAGACCTGGCGCTACGACATCCAGCCCGACGCCACCCTGGCCAACAAGACCTTCTTTTGCCCGGTCGGCTCGGACGGCATGACGATCGACGCCGAAGGAAATATCTACGTGAGCGGCCACGGGGTGACGGTGTTCGACCCGGCGGGCAAGCAGATCGATCACATTGCGGTTCCGGAAAATTGGACAGCCAACCTCTGCATCAGCGGCCCGGACCGCAAGACCCTGTTCATCACCGCCAGCAAGTCGTTTTATTCCATCCGCCTGCGGGTGGCCGCCGCCAATCCGTCGAAGTAGCCGGCGGTACGGACTGATCAACACCGGAGGAACCATGGCAAATTATGTCTGGACGGCGAAGGACCGATCGGGCAAAGCGGTGGTCAAAGAGATAACGGCCAACACGGCGAAGGAAGCGGAAAAAACTTTGCTGGACGGCGGCTATACCGATCTCGACTTGAGAGAAGAGGACATAATCGCGGCGGCTCAAGCGGGATTTTCTGACCGGCCCACGCTGTTTGGGGAGGAAATCAAGGTAACCGCTGAAGACCGGCTCAAACAATATGACAAAGCCTCGACGGGTTTCTTTTCGTGCATTTTAACGGGAATCAATCAAAGCAAATTTCTCTGCCTGTTGATCATTGGTCTCGCCATCTACCAAGGTTACCAGGAACACTGGGCGTCGGTTGCAATTCTGGCTGTCGGGATGCTGGCGTGGCTGGCATTTCTTACCTGTGTCAGTTTGCCGTCCATTTATTACCAGAAGCTGATCAAAGCCTCGGATTGGAGCCGCTGGGAAGAAGTCCTGTCGCTGGTCGCGACATTAAAGGCCGTTGGCAAATTCAGCATCGTCAAAGTGCCGGCGACAGAGTTGATCAGAAATCGCGCAAAAGCATTTGCCGGCCAGGGGCGGATCGAGGAAGCGTTGGCGGAATTTAAACAGTGCGAAGGCCGCCCCGATTGCCCAACCTGGCTTTACAAATTGTTTGTGGGCTCACTCTACACTACCGCCAAACAATATGACAAAGCGATTGAATATAGCCTCCTGTCGATAGCCGAAAAACCGACTCCAACGGCGTGGTCAGACCTGGCCAACCGCTATGCGCGCTACCAGCGCGACACGGTCAAAGCGCGGGAGGCCATGGCCGAAGCCGATAAGAGTCCCGTACCGGAAGTGAGCAAGCCATTCCGAATCCGGTGTCTGGGAATCGTTTCATATTTGGCAGGCGATTATGGCGCTGCCCGGCGCCACCTCGAGACGGCGATTGAGATGGTCGATAAAGCGAAGAACCGGCCGTTTCGGGACGGGCATTTGAGCATTGCCCGCGGCTATCTTTCTTGCGTTCTCGCCAAACAGGGGGATCTGCCGGCCGCAAAAACATGCTTTGCGCAGGCGAAGCCGTATCTTGTGGCCACGAAAGAAAATGAACTGCTGGCTGAGTGTCGAAATTTAATCGGCGAATCCTGACTCGACGGCCCATCCAGCCAGCCCGGCATGGCCCTGGCCAGGGGCGCCGCGTTTGACGGCAGGAAAGCGCACCCGCAGAAACGCACGGGCAAGAAGCCCGTGCCACTTATTTCTACTCTTTCGTCAGCACCTTTTCCAGCAGGGTGTTCAGGCGCGTGAGCATGGCGCGCGGGTCTTCGAGGAGGCCGGCGGCCACGCGGGCATTGTCGAGCAGTTGCTCGGCCACGCTGCCGGCCAGCGCGGCATCCTTCTGCCGCATGGCGTCCAGGCGGGCGAGGATCGGATGCGCCGGGTTGATCTCGAAATCATGCTTGCCGGCCGGCACGTCCGGGCCGTCGGGCTGCTTCATGGCTTTCATGATACGGCGCATGCTGGCGGTCATGAACTTGTCCGAATCCACCACCACGGCGGGGCTGTCCACGAGCCGGTGCGAGATGCGCACTTCATTGACCTGGTCGCCCAGCGTTTCCTTGAGCCATTGGGCGAGGCCCTTGGCGGCGTCCTCAGACAAAGACCCTTCCTTCTTGGCGGTGAGATTCAAATCCGCCTTTTCCGCGAGGCGCAGGTCCTTGCCGTCGAAGGTGTGCAGATGCTCCATCACGAATTCGTCCCAGGCATCGTAGAGGAACAGCACCTCCCATTTGCGTTCCTTGAAAACCTCGAAATACGGGCTGGCTTCCGCCGCCGCGCGGTTGGACGCCAGCAGGCAGTAAATCTCCTTCTGGTCGGACGGCATCCGCTTCACATAATCCGTCAGCGACGTCAGCTTGCCCTGGTCGAGGGTGGATGATTCATAGCGCACCAGTTTGCCGAGCGCGTCCTTGTGCGTGAAATCGGTGACGATGCCCTCCTTCAGGAACCGCTGATATTCGCGATAAAATTTCTCGAAGGCCCCGGCTTCCTTTTCGGACTGCTCCTCGAGAAATTTGAGGAAGCGGCTGGTGAGCACCTTATTCAACTTCTGCATGAGCGAGGTGTCCTGCATCGTCTCGCGGGAGATGTTGAGCGGCAAATCCTCGCTGTCCACCACGCCCTTGAGGAAGCGCAGCCACTCGGGGAACAGCCCCTTGGCCCGGGCCTGGATGAGCACCTTTTTGCAATACAAATTCACCTCGGAATCGAGCCGGCCCATGCCGAGCGTCTCGAAGTTTCGCGCGGGCACGAACAGCAGCGACTGGATGGCCAGCGGCGCGTCCGCCGTGAAGTGCAGGCGGAACAGCGGCTGGTCCTGGTCGTGGCCGATATAAGTGTAAAACTCGTTGTATTCCTCGTCCTTGATCTCGTTCTTGTTGCGCGCCCAGATGGCCTGAACGGTGTTGAGCCGCTTGCCGTTCAACTCGATGGGAAACGGCACAAAGCTGGAATAGCGCTGGATGATGTGCTCGACGGTGCTTTCCCTGGCGAAATCCTTCGCATCGTCTTTCAGTTCCAGCGTGACCTTCGTGCCGCGCGGCAAAGCGGCCGCCGGCGTTATTTCATAACCACCCATGCCTTCGCTCGTCCACTCCCAGCCTTGCTCGGCCGGGACAAATGAGCGGCTGAGGACCGTCACCTTTTTGGCCACCATGAACGCCGAATAAAAGCCCACGCCAAACTGGCCGATCAGGCCCACATCCGGCTTCTTGCTTTCGACGATCTGTTTCAAAAACGCCTTGGTGCCGGAATGCGCTATGGTGCCGAGGTTTTCCACCAGTTCGCCGTGCGTCATGCCCAGCCCGGTGTCGGTGAATGTGATCGTTCCCGCCTTTTCGTCGGTGGCCACGGCGATGCCGGGGGCGATCTCGGGTTGGTGGAGAGCCTGGCCGGACGACTGGTTGAACCGCAATTTCTCGCATGCATCCGCGGCGTTGGAAATGAGTTCGCGAATGAAGATTTCCTTGTCGGTGTAAAGCGAATGAACAACGATGTCCAGCAACTGCTGGATTTCGGCCTGAAAATGATGCGTTTCTTTTTCACTCATAGGGGGTGTTTGTTTAATCAAGAAGCCCCGCTTCGTCAAGATGGAACGGGGGAAAATCCGAAGTCCGAGTCCCCCGAAATCCGAAACCCGAGATCCGAAGTCCGATTTTTGCACGGCATGGTTTCCAGGTTTAGTAGGCACATTGCGGGCAAAACAGATTGAAATTATTTTGCCTTGATCTGGTTTGACTTACCTTGACTCGGCTTTACAAACGGCATAACCGGGGATCTCACGCTCTCTGGTGGTCCGGATGATGTCTGGGTTTTCCAGATGGCGAGCACGCTCACGGTGGCCGTCAGTGGCAGGGTCATCTTGACCGGCGGCGCCCAGGCCAGGAACATTTTCTGGCAGGTTGGCAGTTCAGCGACCCGCGGCACCTCCTCAGTCTTCGAGGGCACCATCATGGCGTATGCCTCCATCACGATGAATGCCAGTTCAACCTTGGACGGCCGGGCGCTGGCACAAAATGGAGCGGTTACTTTCAACGGTGATGGCGGCAGTCTGGCAATTCCGACAGCCCCCATATTTACCGGCATCTCCAGAACACGCACCAACGCTGCCGTCGTTCTCAACACGCCTCCGTACTTTCTGGTGACGCTGCAATCCAGCCCGGATCTGTTCCTCACAAACTGGACCATGATCGCCACGAATACACCGGCCACCAACATGTGGACGTTCATCGACACCAACGCAACGCCAACGGGGTCTCAACGCTTCTACCGGGCGTTCATCACCATGCCTTAGACCACTTAGCGGCCGGTTGGTGCACGAACGACTCCCCACGTCCACCCTCCGCAGTGCTGCTGCGGAAGAAAGGTCACCGCCAACACGGTCTCCGACCGGGAAGAGCGGAGAGGTCACGGAATTCCTGGACCGGTTCATTGGTTGTACGTGGAGATGACACTGCCGGACCAATAGTAATCGCCGCTCAGTCGCGTCAGCGTCACTTGCGTTTGATGGCCGTTATTGAAGGTATCACCGAAGGTGCATTCAAAATGGACGATGTTTTGGGAATCGCTGTAAATCTGCACGGATCCAGCCGTTGTGGGATCGAGGATGGTGTAAAAGTTCTTTTGCGCACCGGTATCGTCCATGCCCATGCAAGCAATGGTATAAGCGGAGGAAGTTGGGGGAAACGTGATCAGAAATCCGCCATAAGTTCCGTCACGCACCAATTGGATATCACCAGTGTCATCGTAGTTGCGGCAAACCGCGACGACCGAAAGTAAGGGCGGCGGCGTGGTCAAAGTACCGGTGGAATTGATGCGGCGAACCACCAGACCCGCCGGGGAAACGGCGCCACTTGCGTAATAGACGAGCGGGGTCTCGGCTGAGCCCGTTTGTGAACCGGAATAGAGCAAACCGGAAATTCGGGCGTCGCCAGCCACGTGCAGCGTCGATTGCGGATTGTTGGTGCCAATGCCGACGTTGCCGCTGCCTTGAATCGTCATCACCTCGGTGCCGGTCGGCGCGTTCAAAAACGAAAAGCGATTGTCGGCTTCGGGAAGATGGAAAAGAAATCTGGCAGGCGCGACGCCAAAACCCATGTCCAAGCCCGGGCCACCGTCCCACACGGCGAGCTTCGTGGTGGCGTTGTCGACGCCGAGCGAGAGACGATACGCCGGTGAGGTTGTTCCGATGCCGACGCTGCCGCTGAAATAATTACTGCCGCTGAAGGTTTGGCTGTGGTTGAGCAGCGCGACGTTGGTGGGCAAAGCCGCGGCGCTCAGGTTTGTCAGGCCGCTGCCGTCGCCGCTAAATGTCCCGGAAAGATTGGCGCCGCCCACCAAATTGCTCGCGCTGGCGGCCATCAGGGCGTAGGGCGCCGCCAGAATTTGCTGGCGCGGCGCGAGCGTGACGAAGGCATTTGCGCCGCTGGCGCTCACGCCGATTTCCAGCCAGCGATTGGCGCCGGTAAAAACGCCCGGGCCAAAATCCAGCAACACGGCGAACAAACCATTGCTGACGCCGATGGCAGAATTGGTCAACGGCCCGGCAACGATGTTTCCATTGGTGAGGGAATCATAAATCGCAAATTGCAGATCATAGATGCCATTGCCCGGCGCACCGGCGGTGTTCAATCTCCCCTGATAGCTGAAGGCCGTGCCTTGGGCGCGAGCGGTGGAGAGGTGAACGTTGAAGGTTGAGAGCGCGAGCAACGCCAGCGCAGCGAAATGTTGATGAAGTTTATGAATAGGTTGTTGCATGTCTTATTTAATTTTTTAATTCATGGTCAAATGCCTCCCAAGGGACGGCGACTCTGATAACGCCACCGAAGTTTTATTTCAAGCGAAAAGTCCTGAAGCTGTCGGACAAACTCATCCAGCAAATCGATTCACAAAAGAATCGCGCTTCAACCTCCAACGCCCAACATCCAAGGGTTGGGTGACAAATTCAAATCAGGACTTGACCAAATTCATGCCGTGGTTTGACAAAAGAACGCGTTTTTAAGCCGATTTCCTGTAACCGCGTCCGGACGATCCTTTAGGAACCGTGCGACAGGAGAAAAAAGCCATTTATCAAGGGCATTCAAAAATCTCACTGCTGCATCCGGGTGCGACCATCTGGATTTCCAGTGGCGGTCGTTGACTGGCGCCACGATTGGCCAAAGAAAACGATAACCCAGACCATTACCGATTATGAATTCCAAAACTATCGATCATCGCCGACGCGCTGGCGGGGGGAAGCCGCGGGCGACAGCAATCAAACTCGCCCTTTGGCTGGCCGGGCTGGCCGGGCTGTTGCCGGGCGAGGCTCGAGCCACGACTTTCTACTGGCAGGGCACCGCCGGCAACAACTGGAGCACGCCCGCAAACTGGATGCCCGCCGGACCGCCCCACGACGGTGACGATCTGATTTTTTCCAACCGGGTCAGCAACAACATCAACAATGATCTGCCCTTCATTACGGTCCATGCCATGATATTCGATCAGGCGTTTTTCGTGACTGGCAATCCGATGACCGTAACTTCCGAAATCGCCTGCTTCGCCACCGACGCGGGAGTGGACATCAATGTCGATGGGCTTTATTTGGGCGGCGATACTTATTTGAATGCCGTTTACAAAGAACTTGACCTGGACACCTATATCGAACTGGGAGGCTACACCTTGACGGCGACGGGGTACAATGGCAACTATCTTGACTTCCCGGGCGAAATATCGGGAGCGGGCAATTTCGTTCTGGGCGGCGGCACGGCCTATTTGGACGCCTTCAATGGCAACAATGTCAGTGGCTCCTTCCTCGTTGAAGGCGGCACACTCGTCCTTGATTCCCTCTATGGCGGCGCCGTCAACACAAATCTGGAAGTGTGGTCGGGAGCCACGGTCTCGTTAATGAAAGGCTTTCAGATCTACGCTCCTTCCGTGTTGGTGCAGGCCTCGGGCACGATACTGCTGAATAATACAACCAATTCTTTTCAGAGCGTGGTGATGCAAGGCGGGCTGATTGACAGCGGCCCGCAGGGCTTGATCAACCTTCAAGGCCCCCTCACGGTGGATGCCACCAATGCCACAGCCGAGATTAGTGGCAACTTGACCATCAAAAATGACTTGGACTTCCAGGACGAGGTCTTCCCGATCCAGGTTAATGGCCCGTGGGCTCCGGGTTTGGCCCTGACTGCAAACGTCCAGGGGGGCGACTTTACCAAAACCGGCTTTAACTCCGTGGATCTGGAGGGCACCAATACCTTGAACGGCGTTTTCGACATCCAGCAGGGCATCGTGGAGGCGGACACCTCCGCGGCGTTTGGAACCAGCGCAGTGGCCCTTGATGGCGGGGCAATCATCCTGCGCGGTGTGAACATTGGGAACCTATCCCTCGATGTCAGCCGTGTTGCCGGATTGCAACTTGATGGGGTCCCGGCTGCGCTAATGACCTGTTTTAACACTTCCTCCTGGGCTGGGCCGGTTTATTTAAGCACGAACCTTTTCGTTTTGGACGAGGGCGATATGACGTTTGGCGGCCAGATCAGCGGCCCCGGCGGCCTCGGTTTCGGCGTGGGCACCGCTCACTTGACCGGCAGCCAGGCTAATACTTTCACCGGCCCGCTTTTCGTGCAGTGTCAGGAACTTGACCTTGGCAAACCGTATAACGTTCGGGCCTTTGGGGGACCTCTTGTCGTGGGCGGCGGACCTGCCAGCCTTTGCGAAGTCGTCTGGCTTAATTCCTATCAAGCCAACGAGGCCAATCCAGTCCTTTATGCCAACGCTCTCCTCAACCTCAACAATTTGAACGATAATTTCGGCTCCCTCACCTTCAATGGGGGTTATGTTTCGACCGGCAACGGAACGTTGGAACTGGACGGCCCAGTCACCGCAAACCCGACGAATGTTTCGGCCGTAATGTATGGCAATCTTACACTGCCTCCTGGCAACGCAGTGCCGTTCAACATTGGTCAGGGTTCCGAGCCCGGCGGCATTGACCTGCTTTGTAACGCTGCCATCTCTGGCACCGCGCTGGATCTCATCAAGGAAGGCGCCGGCACAATGTCCCTGGCTGGTGTCGACAATTACCTGTCAACCACGCTCGTACAACAAGGCATCCTTGACGTGGATAATGCGTTCGCGTTGAGCACTGCGCCCGTGGTGGTTTCGGGCGGCGCCACCTTGCGTTTCGATGTGGGCGCCACGTTGAGCCAGAGCTTTGAATTGGACGGCGCTGGCCTCAACGGCACCTTGGGGGCGATTGATGACGTGGTGTCCAACGTCGCCGTCACTTTGAACGGCCCGATATTATTGGACGCGGAAACCGCCTTCAACATTGGCCAAGAGGGCTTTTTGTTCATCGACGGCGCCGTTTCGGGCACTGGTCCTTTCACCGAAGTTGGCCCCGGAGCCATCAGCTTGAGCGGCACTTCAGCCAACACCTATACGGGGGGCACTTTCGTGAACCAGGGCCTCCTGGATTTGGGCAAATCCGGCGGACTAACCGCCGCTCCCGGCAATCTTTCCATCGGAACCATAACCCGTTTCCACCATAACGGCACCACCGCCACGGTGTTGTGCTTTCAAGATAACCCCATTTCTGGCCCCACCGTGATTGTCAACGGAGGCTCGCTCCTGAACTTGAACGACCAAAATCAAACACTCCAAAGCGTCACGCTCAACAGTGGTGGCTCCATCAACACGGAGTCTGGCACTTTGACACTGAACGGCGGCTATGGGACCATGGTCGTGGGGGTCAACCCAGACAGCAGCGGTTCCGTTATCGCCGGCAACTTGCTTCTCCCCACGGGCGGCAACTTCACCGTCAACGGGTACACCGGCGCCCTGCTGGGCCACTTGCCGCCGGAACTGGACGTGCCAGCCGTGATCACCGATACGCTTCCGGAATTCATCGAGAAAGACGGCGGGGGCCAGATGCGGCTATCCGCCCCGAACACTTTCAATTCCGCTGTGACCGTTAATGCCGGAACCTTGACGGTCCTCAATTCCTCCGGCCTGGGCACCACCAGCTTCGGCGCCTCCGTCAATAATGGTGCCGTCCTGGCTCTGTCCAACAATGTGACCCTTGGCAAATTTTTGACCCTCAACAGCACCAACTCCTCCGGCGCTTTGCAATCCCTCGGCGGCTCCAATGTCCTGACCGGTGGCATCACGCTGAGCCAGACCGCCAATATCAGCGTCAATCCGGGCAGCGGTTACCTGGCCCTGCTTGGCGCCATTGGCGGCCCCGGCGGCTTGACTTCTGGCGGCCTCGGAACGCTGCAACTCGAAGGCACCAATGCCAACACCTATGCCGGCCTGACCACGGTTGGCAGCGGCGTGCTGGAAGCCGCGCGCTACCGCGTCGTCATCAGGCGAAATCCCATCGGTGGTTATCTCACTACCAATAAAGTCTCCCAAACTTGCATCCCGGGAGATGTCGTCATTGGCAGCGATGCCCTGGGCAGCTTCCCGGCCGCATTGCAAATTGATTATCTGCAACAGTTCCCCGCAACGGCCAGTATCGCGGATCTTCAGAGTGGCTCGCTAAACTTTGTTTACCTGGGTGCCGGGCAACTACAGCCGGCAGTTGACACCATTCAAAGTTTGACCGGCTCCGGCCAAGTCAACCTGGTCCTTAACTCCTCGTTATACGTCGCCAATACTCCATCTTTTACTTTTTACGGCTCGGTCAATGGCGACGGGGCCTTCGGATTGGACGGTCCGGGAACCATGACCACCTGGGGTAATTTCAATACCACTGGCAGCGTGAGCGTGGGCGGTGGTGATTGGGAATTTTTTGGTGCGCGGCACAATGGCGGCCTTTATACGAGCGGCGGCAGACTGGCCGGCGATGGAACGGTGGATGGCGCCGTGGTGGTTTCCGGCGCGTATGCCGGCGCAAGCTTGGGAGTGGATTCGCATGTTTCCAATCCCCAGGCCGGTGTTTTTCACATGGGCAGCCTGTCGAATGGCCCCAGCGTGACTATTCAGTTGGATATGTTCGGTCCCTCGCCAGCCGGTGGCAACGACCAGATCGTCACCACTTCTGGAGGTGTTTCATTGGCCAGCGACACTGTCCTACAGACGAGCTTCAGTTATCCTCCGCGTGACGGTGACGTCATTGATCTCATCAGTGTCGCAGCGGGCCAGACCATTAGCGGAACCTTTTCTAATTATCCCGAAGGAGTCATGACCTTGGTGGGCCAGACGCCGGTTTTGCCGAGTTATCACGGCGGTGCCGGGCATGACTTCACGCTCACCGTCACGAATCTCGCTTTGGCGTACGTCGGTTATCAATTGGCGGAAGGTAATGACAACCAGACCGTTGAACCGGATGAATGTAATTTGCTTTATGTCACTCTGATCAACCGGCGAACCAGTCCTTTGACCATCACCAACGCTTACTTGCGGGCCACGAATGCCATCGGCGTGGTCGTTACCGTTCCGGTCGCCACCTTTCCGGTCATCCCGGCCGGCCAGACGCTGGCGAACATTACTCCGTTCCAGTTCAGCACGGACACCAATCTGCCCTGCGGCGGCGCGGTGGGATTTGAGTTGGTTCTGGGGGTGGTCGGTGAGGGCCAGTTCGCCATTAATTTCAACCCGGTCAGCGGCGCCGACTGCTCGCACCCGACCGGACCCTGTGACAGTTGCACGCAGGCTTACGGCCTGTTTGACACCAATACGCCCACCACCGCCCAGCCGCTATATTTTATTGGCGCGCCCTCCATCGCCTATCCGCCCAAGGCTTATCCGGGAACCAATCCGGCACCATTCATCAGTCTGACACCTTACCTTGCGCATAGCTTCACCAACAGCATCACCAACCTGATATGCGTCACCGCCAAATTGGAATTCAATTGTCCCGCGGCTCCGACGAATGCTTTGGGGGTAGCGGCCTATCTTGGAAATTTTGACCCCAACAATCCGGCGACCGGTTACCTGGGCGACATCGGCCAGGGCGGGCCGCCGTATCCGTCCTTCGCCTTCCAAGTGCCAGCCGGCACCAACTTCACGATCGTGGTGATGGCCCAGGCCACCAATCTGCCGTGCAGCAATTACCTGCTGCAACTATTCGGCCTGCCATGTCCGGCGCCGATTCTGGCGATTCAACCGGAGCCCACTGCGATCAATCAAGTGCGGGTGACCTGGAGCACGGCTTATCCCGGAGGCACCGTGCAACAATCCGGTAAATTGGGCGGTGCAACTTTCAGCAACGTGATCCAGTCACCCATCATTCTCAACAGGCGTTATTCGCTCACCAACCTCCCGGCCATCACCAATCAGTTCTATCGCTTAAAAATGTGAACGGAACATAAAACCCAGCACATTCAACGCCCAACGTCCAAGGATCAGGCCCCGCCCCCTGCGCCCGGGGTTGCGTCCGGGGGCGCCAAGCGTTAAAAAGGTGGCGACATGAAACCAAATGTTTTGCTGGTCCCGGGGACGACGCCTCACGTCATCGCCTACACCGCCCGGGTTGACGGCAAGGGAGACGCGCCATGAGCGCCCAGGTGTTGCTCGTGGAATGCGACGACCGGCGCGGCCTGGTCCACGCCGTCACCGGCGTGCTGCTCAAGCAGGGAGTGAACGTGGTGGGCAACCAGGAGTTTGTGGAGCGCGGCGCCGCCCGGTTTTTCATGCGCACGGAATTTGACGGCGCCGTCCAGGCCGGCGAGCTCGAGTCCGAGCTGCGCGGTCTGCTGCCGCCTGGCGCGAGCGTGCGGCTCTCGGATTTGAAGCCCAAGCGCATCGTGGTCCTCGCCTCCAAGGAGCACCACTGCCTGGCGGACATTTTGATCCGCCATGCCTTCGGCGAACTCAACGCGCAGGTGCTCGCCATTTTCAGCAATCATCCCGCGCTGGATTCTTTCGCCCGCCGGTTCGACATCCCGTTCCATTTTCTGGATCACCAGGCCAAATCGCGCGAGGCGCACGAGGCGGAAATGCTGGCGGCGATCGGACCGCTGCGGCCGGATTATCTGGTGCTGGCGAAATACATGCGGGTCCTGACCGCGTCGTTCGTGCGTCAATTTCCGGCGCGGATACTGAACATCCACCACTCATTTTTGCCGGCCTTTGCCGGCGCCCGGCCGTATCAGCAGGCGTTTGACCGGGGGGTGAAGGTGATTGGCGCCACCGCCCATTTTGTCACGGAGAAACTGGACGAGGGACCCATTGTAGTCCAACAGGTGATGCCGGTGGATCATACGCACTCCGCGCACGAGCTTTCGCGGGCCGGGCGCGACGTGGAGCAAATGGTTCTCGCGCGCGCCCTGCGGCTGGTATTGGAAGACCGGGTGTTTCTCTGTGGCAACCGGACCATTATCTTCGATTAGGGGTTTCCCTTAGCGCCCTAATTCATTTCCCGCAACCACGATCAGGCATTGCACCAATTGAATCTTGCCATCGACTTACCGTAAATTGTCCTCATGCAAACAATAATTGCAAAACCGGTTCCGGCGGACAACGCCGGCGAACCAGCGGCCATGGTGAACGGCATCACCCCCAGCGACGCCCCCCAAAACGGGCAGGACAACCGGGCCTTGGTGGAGGCCCTCACGAGCTCGCGCGTGTACCGCGACTATGAGCGGGCCTTCAGCGATTTGACCGGGCTGCCGGTGGCCCTGCAACCGGTGGAGACCTGGCAACTGCCCCACCACGGCAAGCGCAATGAGAACGCTTTTTGCGCCCTTTTGTCAAAGAAAAACCGTTCCTGCGCCAACTGCCTGCAGATGCAGGAACGGCTCTGCCTGCAGGCCGCCAATGAGCCGGACACCGTCACCTGCCCCGTGGGCCTGAGCGACAGCGCCGTGCCGGTGCGGATGAGCGACCGGCTGGTGGGCTATCTCCAAACCGGCCAGGTTTTCCGTAAAAAGCCGACGGAAGCCCAGTTCAAGAAAACGGCCGAATTGTGCAAAAAATGGGGAGTGGAGACCACCCCCGAAACGCTGCGCGAGGCGTATTTCTCCGGCCGGGTGGTGACCCCCAAGGAACACGACTCCGCCCTCAAGCTATTGTCAATTTTTGCCCAGCACCTGGCAATGGTGAGCAACCAAGTCTTCATCCAACGCGAGAATTCCGAGCCGCCGGTTATCGCCAAGGCCCGGGCCTACATCCAGGAACACCAGACCGAGGAGCTCTCCCTGAGCCAGGTCGCCAAGGCCGTGAACATGAGCAGCTATTACTTCTGCAAGATGTTCAAAAAGGTCACCGGCATCAATTTCACCGACTATGTCGCCCGGGTGCGGATCGAAAAATCCAAGAACCTCCTGTTGAACCCGAACCTGCGCGTCAGTGAAATCGCCTTCGAGGTCGGCTTCCAGTCGCTGACCCACTTTAACCGTGTTTTCAAGAAAATCCTCGGCCAGTCGCCGACCGATTACCGCGCTCAGTTGCTGACGCATTAGCAAAGCGCGCCCCTGGGGGACATGCCTTCAATTGAAGTTGGCAGCGGGGCCGGTTTCGCGGATAGTCTGTTCATCCGTGAAATGAAGGACTATCGAAAAATGTCCCGGGGAGAGCTGCTCGCCTGGATCGAACAGTTCCGGTTAAGAAACACACGCCGGTCCAAAACGCAGCGCCGGCAGGCCGCCGAGGCATTGGCTGAAACCGCCGAACGACTGCACGCCATATTAAACACGGCGGTCGAAGGCATCATCACCATCGATCAGCGCGGGCTCATCGAGTCGGCCAACCGGGCGGCGCAACTCATCTTCGGCTATCGGGAGGCCGAGTTGCTCGGCCAAAACGTCAGCCTGCTGATGCCCATGCCGCATCGGGCGGCCCACGACGACTACCTCTCCAATTATCTCCGCACCGGCCAGGCGCGGATCATTGGCCTCGGCCGCGAAGTGTCTGGCCAGCGCAAGGACGGCTCGCTATTTCCGATGGATTTATCCGTCAGCGAAGTCAAGCTCAAGGACCGGACGCTGTTCACCGGCTTCGTCCGGGACATCAGCGCCCGCAAGGAAGCGGAAAGGATACTGACGCACTACGCCGCCCTGGTGGAATCGTCGGATGACGCCATCATCGGCAAGACCCTCGACGGCTACGTCACCAGTTGGAACCAGGGGGCGGAGGCGATTTTTGGCTATACGCGCGCCGAAATGATCGGCAAGCACATTTCCGTTCTCATGCCCGACGAACGCAAGGGCGAGGAGCCCGTGATCCTCGAAAAGATCCGGCGCGGCGAGTCCGTGGACCACTATGAAACCATTCGCCGGCGGAAGGACGGCCGGCTGATCGATATTTCCGTGACGGTTTCGCCGATTCGCGACTCGCGGGGCACGATCATCGGCGCCTCGAAACTGGCACGCGACATCACCGGGCGAAAGCAGCTTGAGCGCGAGGTCCTGGAGGTGAGCGACCGCGAGCAACGCCGCATCGGCCACGATCTGCACGACGGCCTTTGCCAGCACCTGGCGGGCATCGAATTGATGAGCCAAGTGCTCGAGAACAAGCTGGCGCCGCGATTCAAGGACGGAGC
The DNA here is from genome assembly GCA_049509875.1 of Verrucomicrobiota bacterium. GTDB lineage: Bacteria > Verrucomicrobiota > Verrucomicrobiia > Limisphaerales > UBA11358 > UBA11358. The sequence continues at coordinate 38,661 of JBEKZM010000040.1, forward strand.
GTCGCGCGCGGCGGATATCGCCCGACACGTGCGCGAAGCCATCGCCCAAACACGCTCGCTGGCGCGCGGTCTGTCGCCGGTCACCCTGGAGTCGGAAGGATTGGCGTCGGCATTGCACGAACATTCGGTCACCATGGAGCGGATGTTCGGCGTCCAATGCGATTTTGATTATGACTCGGACGTGGTGGTGCCCAACCACGCGATGGCCACGCACTTGTTCCGGCTCGCGCAGGAAGCCATCTCCAACGCGGTCAAACACGGCAAGGCGACCCGCATCTCGATTCATCTCAAGTCGGATCCCGGCCGGGTTTACCTCGGCATCTCCGACAACGGCTCTGGTTTCGCCCCGGAGCAAGTCTCGTCAGCCAATGGCATGGGTCTGCGCATCATGAGATTTCGCGCCGGCATGATCGGGGGCAACCTCACCATCGAGCGCAATGCCCAGGGCGGCATGGTGGTGATGTGCTCAGCTCCCAACCCCGGGCCAGCCCCCCGGCCGGAATGATCATGCCAGCCAAGCCCAAGACCGCCCCCAAGCGACTCCTCATCGTAGACGACCATCCGATGATGCGCCACGGCCTGGCGCAATTGATTGACAACGAAGGAGATCTGAAGGTCTGCGCTGAAGCGGACAATGCGGGCCAGGCCATCAACGCCGTCGCCAAACAGGGATTCGACTTGGCGCTGGTCGATATTTCGCTGCCCGACAAGAATGGATTGGAATTGATCAAGGACATTCGCACGCTGAGTCCCAGCCTGCCGATCTTGGTGGTGTCGATGCATGACGAAATGATTTATGCGGAGCGGGTGCTGCGGGCGGGCGCTCGCGGTTACATCATGAAACAGGAGGGCGGCCAGAAATTCCTGGAGGCCATCCGCCAGGTGCTCGCCGGACAGGTCTATGTCAGCGCGAAAATGTCGGCGCGCATTCTTGAGAATCTCTCCGGCAATCGGGCCGGTGCGACGTCAGAGTCGCCCGTGCGGCGGCTGTCCGACCGCGAGTTCGAGGTCTTTCAGCTCATCGGCCAGGGTGTTGGCACCGCGAAAATTGCCATGCAGCTGCATCTGAGCGTCAAAACCGTGGAAGTCCACCGCGCCAACATCAAGCAGAAGCTGAGCCTCTCGACAGCCACGGAACTGGTCCGGTACGCGGTGCGCTGGCTGGATTCACAGGGACCGAAATAGGCTGCCCGGGGACAAGCTGTCCCGAGGTGTTGCCCATCGCAGGAGTGGATAGCCCTGGGAGTCCAGCCAGGCCGGGCTGGAATCCGCCCATGGCTAGAGAAAGATTGCATTCGGGTCGTATTTTGATATTCAATTCCCAGCATCATTGATGATCAAGAAGACTACGCAGTTTCGCCAGTTGCTGAAGTCAAACCGTCTGGAATTCCTCATGGAAGCCCACAATGGCTTGAGCGCCACTATCGTCGAGGAGGCCGGATTCAAAGGCATTTGGGCCAGCGGCCTTTCCATCTCCGCCGCCTTGGGCGTCCGTGATAACAACGAGGCCAGTTGGACCCAGGTGCTTGAGGTCGTCGAATTTATGAGTGACGCCACCTCCATCCCCATTCTTCTGGATGGCGACACCGGCTACGGTAATTTCAACAACATGCGCCGCCTGGTCCGGAAACTGGAACAGCGCGGAATTGCCGCCGTGTGCATCGAGGACAAACTTTTCCCAAAGACCAATTCGTTCATCAACGGCGAACGCCAGCCGCTCGCCGACATGGGTGAGTTCGCCGGCAAGATCAAAGCCGTCAAGGATGCTCCGGTTGACCCCGATTTTTCCGTCGTTGCCCGCCTCGAAGGTTTCATCGCCGGTTGGGGGCTGGACGAGGTGCTGCACCGCGCGCACGCATATTACGAAGCCGGGGCGGATGCGCTGTTCGTGCATAGCAAGAAATCCGCTCCCGACCAAATCCTGGCTTTTGCCCGCGCTTGGGACAAGCCGTGCCCTTTGATCATCGCACCCACGATGTACTACAGCACTCCTGCGGAGGTGTTCGAGCAAGCCGGCATCCGCATCGCCATCTGGGCCAATCACAACGTCCGGGCCTCCATCTCCGCCATGCAGTCGCTGTGCCGGCGGATTCACTCGGAACGATCCGTCGCCAACATCGAGGACCAGATCGTGAGCGTCAAGGAGATCTTCCGATTGCAAAGGGCGGAGGAACTCATGGCCGCCGAGGAGCGTTACCTGCCGAAACGGGGCGACTCCGCCCGCGCCATCGTGTTGGCGGCCTCGCGGGGCACGGAAATGGGCGACCTGACCGCCCGCAAGCCCAAGGCGATGTTGAACATCGGCGGGAAGCCGCTCCTGCACCGGCAGGTCGGCGTGTTTCGTAACGCCGGCATCCGGGATATTCTCGTCGTCCGCGGCTATGGCAAGAGCGAGGTCGAGGTGCCGGATGTGAAATTCGTGGACAATGACGCGTTTGCAGAGTCCGGCGAGATCTATTCGCTTTATCAGGCCATCGGCGCGCTCAAGGGTGAAGTGGTAATTTCCTTTGGCGACATCCTGTTCCGACAATACATCTTGAACACTTTGCTCGCCGAAACCGGCGACATCGTGCTGGTGGTGGATGCAGCGTGGAAAGAGCGGGCGGGAATGGACGCCTGCCGCGATTTCGTGACGACCACGCGGCCCTATTCGATCAAGTACGATGAATCCGATGTTTTTTTGGCCGGCCTCGCGCACGATTTGCCCGCGCAAAAGACCAATGGCGAATGGATCGGGCTCCTCCGCTGCTCCGGCAAGGGTTCGGAGATGTTGGCGGTGTCGTTGCAGCAGTTGAGCGCCCGCGCTGATTTCAAGAAACTTCGCTTTGACGCCCTTTTTGAGCATCTGCTGCACCAAGGGGTTCCAGTTAAAGTCTGTTACATCACCGGCCACTGGCTGGATGTGGACCGGCTGGAGGACCTTGCGCAGGCCCACAACTTTTGATTCCATGATTAAAGCCTCGGCGTTCATTGAGCATCTTCGCGGACTCGGCTACTCGCAATTTGCGGGGGTGCCGTGTTCCTTTCTGAAACCCTTCATCAACTACGTCCTGGACGATTCCACCCTCAATTACGTGGGCGCCGCCAGCGAGGGCGAAGCAGTGGGCATAACGCTGGGTGCCTGGCTGGCTGGGCGCAAGACCGTGACGATGTGCCAGAACTCCGGGCTGGGCAACATGGTCAATCCACTGACCTCGCTCAATTATCCGTTCCGGGTGCCCACGCTCGTCATCACCACCTGGCGCGGCGAGCCCGGGATCAAGGATGAGCCGCAGCACGAGCAAATGGGCCGCATCATGCACCAACTTCTGGATACCCTGGAGATTCCCTGGTTGCCATTCCCCAAGGATGAAGCTGAAATCCCCGGCACCATGGCGGCGGCGGAAGCCAGCCTGACCGAACGGCAGAGGCCTTTCGCACTGGTGATGAGCAAAGACTCGGTGGCTCCGCATAAGCTCGCCAGCCGGGCGCAGTCGGGGGTGATTCAAGCGGAAGTACGCCATCATCCCACCGTGCCGGCGTCCGGGCGACTGACCCGAACTGCCGCTCTTCAGGTTATCCTGGAATCCCTGACCGGACGGGAGGCGGTGGTTGCCACCACTGGTATGACGGGCCGCGAGTTGTTCACGCTGGCGGACCAGCCCAATTATCTTTACGTGGTGGGCGGCATGGGCACCGCATCCGCCATCGGCTTTGGCGTCGCCCGCGCCTTGCCCAAACAACCGGTGGTCGTGCTGGATGGCGATGGCGCCGCCTTGATGAAAATGGGTTCGCTGGTTACCATCGGTTACTATCAACCCCGGAATTTCCTGCATGTGATCCTGGATAATGAATGCCATGATTCCACGGGCGGCCAGCAGACGTCTTCGCCGACCGCCCGCTTTGCGGAGATTGCCGCGGCGGCAAATTACCAGCGAGCTTTCACCGCGGATCGTCCGGAAGACGTCCGGCAGTGTGTTCAATACCTGCGCACCGCCGCGGGGCCTTCCCTGTTGCATGTCAAGATTCAACCCGGATCACCGAAAGAGATTGGCCGGCCCAGCGTGAAGCCGCACCAGGTCAAGGAAAGATTCATGGACTTCCTGCGAACGGCTAATCCGGGCAAACCTTCAATCGTGAACGCGCCCAATTCCCGGGTTTGAACCAGACACGACCCGTCGACGATTCAATGAGCCAACCCGAGCAACCTGACTGCGCACCGGACAAACTCCTGTTTACGCCCGGACCCCTGACCACCAGCGCCACCGTCAAGCGGGCCATGTTGCACGATGCCGGTTCGCGTGATCCCGGCTTTATCAAGCTGGTGCGGAATATTCGAGGTCAATTGCTCCAATTGGGCGGCGCGAGTCGCGAGGCGGGTTACGAAGCGGTCTTGATGCAGGGCAGCGGCACCTTCGGCGTCGAGTCCGTCATCAGCTCCGCCCTCCCGCGCGACGGCAAACTCCTGGTCATTGTCAACGGCGCTTACGGCGAGCGCATCGTCTCAGTGGCGGCCCGTCACGGTATCCCCACCCGGATGGTGCGACAAGATGAGGATCAGTTGCCGTCGTTGAACGCCATCGAAGCGGCACTCCAGGACGACACTCAGATCACTCACGTTGCGGCGGTGCACTGCGAAACCACCACCGGCATCCTTAATCCCATCGAAGCCATCGGCAAGGTCGTGAAGCAGCACAACCGCGAATTCATCGTGGACGCCATGAGTAGCTTTGGCGCAATCCCGCTGAACCTGGCTGAAGGCCGCGTTGACTATCTCATATCTTCGGCCAACAAGTGCATTGAAGGCGTGCCCGGGTTTGCCTTCGTGCTGGCCCGACGCGAAGCCTTGCTGGCAGGCGAAGGCTGTGCGCGGACGTTGAGCCTGGATTTGCTGGCCCAATGGAAAGGGCTGGAGCAGGACGGCCAGTTTCGCTTCACGCCACCCACCCATGCTTTGCTGGCTTTTGCCCAGGCCCTCAAAGAACTGGCCGAAGAAGGCGGCGTCGCCGGCCGCGGAGCCCGATATCGCACCAACCACGCCGCGTTGCTCAACGGCATGACGGCCCTGGGATTTCGGCCTTACTTGTCTTCGGCTGTCCAAAGCTTCATCATCACGACGTTTCATTATCCGGCGGATCCGAAGTTCGTGTTTGAACAATTCTATCAGCGACTTTTTGCGAAAGGTTTTGTCATTTATCCGGGCAAGCTGACCCGGCTCGACTGCTTCCGCATTGGCACCATCGGCCGGCTCCGCCTTGATGATATTCAGGCACTATTGACCACAATCGACGCAGTGCTGAAAGATATGGGAATTACCACGCCGCTGGAGCGATGAGGCTGGGGGGCTTTTCGTGGCCGGGACGATGAAAGATTGCGGCTGGCGGTGATCGCCACCGAAGCCGCGCTCCGGGTTGTTGCCGGCAGTCTTTCAACGGGTTCGAGTTTGGAGCCGAGGCGACCACCTACGGCGAATGCTGCTCGACGGTCGTGGAATTCCGGTGCGTTTCCGGCGCCAGCCGTTGCAGGATCTCGATGCCAAAACCTCCGTTGCGCAGCGGAACATCGCCGAAGAGGACCGCAACCTTGTAATTCTGGTTGATCCATTGCATGAGCTCGACTCCGTAACCAGGATAGCTGCCAAAATAGCCGACCCCGAATTCGGACTGGTCCTGTTCGACCAGCAGGACATAGTCGGGGGGCGTGGACTCGAAACGGGAGGTCATGGCCGCCTGGCCCCAAATGGCCATCGAGTTGGGATCCCAAAACAGGCAGGGCGTCGGGTTGATCCTCCGGCTGAGATAGTTCAGGGTGACGCCGCTGGGCAGCACCGCCAACGTCCCGTTGGCGGGAACATTTTTCTCCACCCAATCGAGGGCGAGTTTGACGCGATCTCCGTAATCGACGGAAGGTCCGAAGACAAGGATTTTGTCGCCTCCATGACCAATGGGCTGGTGTTTGTACTGATACCAGCTTTCGGAATAATGGAAGAGCAAATAAAAGGCGGCCAGCAGGATCAGCGTAAACATGGCGCGCAGGTACTTGCCGGGGACCTGGTACTGGGCCTCCAGAAGGCTGGGCAGCAGCCAGAGGAGCAAGTACAGGGTAATGACAAACGCGGGCATGGCCAGGGCAAAACCGCAGTGCCAGATACGGGCGTCCACACCGAGCTTCGACATGATGAGCAGGGCGAAAATCGTCCACAGAAACAGGAACGCAAACTGTTTTGAGCCCGGACTCACTTTGAGCTGCCAGCCCAGCAGAACCAAGGCCGCCAGGCACCACAGCGGCAGCGAACTGCCACAGTGTATCCAGCGGAAAATCAACGCCCATTGCAACAGCGGCAGGACCAGGACAAGCCAGACGGCCCAACGCCAGTGGTCGCGGCCGGCTCGCCAGCGGCCCAGACCACGAAACAGGATCGCATACAAGACAATGACCAGCGCCGCCGACAGAAAGTGGGTGGCCATTACTCCCAGATGCATCAGCGGTTGGTCCATGCCCCGGAATCTCACGTAGAAAGGATTGTTTCTAACTTCCGGCACAAACAGCGGCAGCCAGCCAAAGACCACGGACCGCAGGCTCGTCAGCCAGTCTTCCACCCGCAGGAAAAACAGGAAGAAAAACAGCGGCGGCGCGATCATTGTCAGCCCGAACCAGCCCGCCGCTTTCATCGCCACGGGTAGTTTTCCACCTTTGTGCCAATGCAGTGCCAGCGCCACGGCACAACAGGCCATGAGGGCCAAAAAAATATCCGGCTTGGTCAGAAACACCAGTCCGGCACACAAACCCGCGAGCAGAGGCTCCTGCCACCGCGGGCGGGCCAGCCAGTCAGCCATGAGTCCGATGGCAAGCAGGGAAAGGAGAAGGCCATGCACGGTTTCGTGGGAATAAGGCGCAATGAAGTTGTAATTTCCCATCGAAAGGTACTCGGAAAAAGCAAAAACCACCGCAATTCCCAAGCCAATCACGGTGGCCGTCAAGACATCGGAGGCGGCCAGGAAGCGGCGATAAATGAACCACAGCAACAGGACCGAGAAGGTGAGGTTCGCCACGATCAAGGTGGCAAAGGAAACCCCGAACAGCTTGAACAACAGTGCGTTGAAATACTGCGACAGCGGACCGCCGGCAAAATAAAACAAATCACGATACAACACCGCGCCTTCCGTGATCCGCCACGGAATGTAAAGTTGCGTGCCAAAATCGACGATCGGGTCAGGCCACTTGCGCCAGGTCAAGGCTGCCAGCAGGAAAAAGACGACGCCGATGAGCACCAACCCCGCCAGGCTTACCCCCGACCAGTTCTCATGCCTCGCCGGCACGCCGGTGGAGCGATCAGGGGCGCTGATTTCGTGCTGCGAACCGCTCATGGCGAGGGAATGGTCGAAAGGTTTTAACCACCCCAGCCTATCCCGCGGCAGCCGGGGCCGCTAGAAAAAAGGCGGCCAATCCGCGCGGTCCGAGCCCCTCAAGCTAATCCAGCGCCACCTAAACAACGAACCGGTGGTGGCTGGCGTACAACGAAGCCAGGACAATTCTTGGAGTTTCAAGTGACCAATGAAATCTTTCCGGCCGCCATTCCCATCGGTGGCGGCAGCCAATACTTCCGGTTGTGGGCCCATTCGCCGTTAAACCTCGCGCGCGGCAGGGTGGCTCTCACCAGTCCTTCACCTCCGGATGCCATTTGGGCTGTGGTCCGGGCTTTTAAATATTTCTTCAAATAATCTGCATTTTTCTCCCCGTTATTCCGCCTTGTCATGTGACGGGCGATTTTCGCTTGTAACTTAATCCAAACTTGGTGCACTGCGCCAAGAGGAGAAAAAATATGAAAACACAGCTAGCTTGTCTGCTCATCGGGCTGTCACTATGTGCCAGCCTGCCTCACGCCGCGGCCCAAGGCACGTCCTTCACCTACCAAGGCCGGTTGAATAACGGCTCAAATCCGGC
>JBEKZM010000041.1:0-45961 GCA_049509875.1 Verrucomicrobiota bacterium
CCATTCTACTCATTGTATTGATTCTTTTGCTGTTGGGCTCCCTGCCGACCTGGCCCTATAGCAGCGGCTGGGGCTATTATCCCAGCGGAGGATTGGGACTCGTGGTGTTGATTCTCATCATACTCCTGTTGACCGGGCGATTGTAAGACTTATGCAGTTAACCACGTTTTGCCACTTATGATTTATGATTGATCAAATTACACCAATGTTAGGCGCGATCGGCTTTTCCCTGCTGTATCTGCTTTTGGGCGGTGGATTGGGCGGAGCGGTGCTCATCTTCATCATTGCCAAAATGCTTGGCAGATGACGGGGTGCGGAAATTGCCGCCGGAGCGCGGGTCTGCGACCCGCAGCAGCGTTGCCAGTCAGAAGTTTTGCGAATCGCGAGGAAGGTTTTGAATTTCGGTGGCTGCTGCGGCTCACCGAGCCGCGCTCCGGCCAAGCAATCGGATTTTGAAAACACCAAGGGGACTTTAGAGCGGCCCCGGCGGACTGCTCTCCGCCGGCAAGGTAAAGAAAAAACGCGCCCCAGCAGGCCCGGGTTGTTCATGTCCACAGCCGCCGCCCTGCAGTTCCACCAGGCGCTGAACGATTGATAAGCCAAGTCCCGGGACGTTTCGTGCTTCGTGCAGGCGGTGGAATTCCATAAACAGGCCCGGCCGCAATGTGTCGGGCACGCCGGGACCGTTGTCCGCGATCCAAAAACGCCGGGAATCGTTTTTTTGGTGTTCCCATCCCAATTCAATGCGGCAATGGTCGCCGCCGTGCTTCAGGGCGTTCCCCAATAAATGCCACCAGATGACTTCAAGCCAGGCCAGCACGCCCGGCACCACCGGCCACGAGGGCGGTTCCAATACCCGGGCGTTCCGCTTGAGAATCCGGCTCTCCAAACGCTGCAGGGCGGGGAAAACCGCCTCGGCCATGTGCACGCTGGTTTTGGACAGCGGGTTGGCCGACGCGCGCGCCACAAAACTCATCTGCTGGATCAGCAGGGTCATTTCTTCAGCGGAGGCCAGCAATGAATCGGCCAGCGGAACGGCGGCCGGATCCCGTGCCGCCAGAACCTCCTTGATGGCTTCGGCGGTACTGACGATGCCGCCCAAAGGCGTGCGCAGATCGTGGCTGAAACGCGTGGCCAGTGTGAGGAGATCGCCGCGCAGCCGGGCGTTTTCGCCTTCGGCTGGCGGAGGTATTTGAGGAGCCGGAGTCTTCATGCCCAATTCGTTACCACGTTACAATCCGATTTTCTTTCGTTTGCGATAGAGCGTCGCCTGGTCAATCCCCAGGATTTGCGCGGCCTCGGTCAAGCTGGGTGTGCGTTGGAGAATTTTCCGCAGGTGCGCTTCCTCGAGTTGCTCCAGGGAAATGATCGAGCCGGCGACCGGCACGTTTTCGGCATTTTCTCCGTCCGAATGCGCTTGGCCGCGCAGTTCGCCCGGCAGGTCGTCCGGCACGATTTGCGGTTCCTTGGCCAGAATGACGGCGCGCTCAATGGCGTTGCGCAATTCGCGCAGATTGCCCGGCCACGAATAGGCTCGAATCATGGCCAGGGTTTCCGGGGTGAAGCCGTCCAGCTTCCGACCGCATTGGGCGGCGAAATATTTTGCGTAGTGCTCGGCGAACCGCACGACATCCGATTCCAGTTTCCGCAAGGGCGGCATTTCGACCACGATGACGTTGAGGCGGAAAAAAAGGTCTTCGCGGAAGGTCCCTTCGGCAACGCGTTTCTTGAGATCGCGATTGGTGGCGGCGACGATGCGCACGTTGGCCTGGCGGGTGGTGTTTTCGCCCAGCCGTTCGTATTCCCGCTCCTGCAGCAACCGCAGGAGCTTGGGCTGGACCTCCATGGGCAGGTCGCCGATTTCATCCAGGAACAACGTTCCGCCCTCCGCCGCCCGGACCTTGCCCCAATGGTCCTTGACGGCGCCGGTAAACGAACCGCGGATGTGGCCGAACAATTCGCTTTCGAGCAGCTCGCGTGAAAGACTGGGGCAACTCACCACCACAAACGGCTTGTCCGCGAGATGGCTCTTTTCGTGGACGATACGGGCGGTGACACTCTTCCCCGTGCCGCTCTCGCCCAGGATCAGAACAGAGGCGGGGGTCTTCGCGGCGCGCAGCAGAACGTCCATGACCTGGCGCAACGCCGGCGTGGTAAAGTCAAAAATGGGCTCGATGCTTTGGGCGCGCGTCTGGGCCACTTCCTGTTCCAGGCGCTCGATGCGACGGCCCATTTGGCTGAGGCGCTGGAGGCGCGCCAGCACGGTCAGGAATTGTTCGCGCTGGAACGGTTTTTCAAGAAAATCCACGGCCCCCCGCCGCATGGCTTCAACGGCCACCTTGATGCTGCCCTGGGCCGTGAACATAACGACGGGCACCTGCGGAAACTGCTTCTGCATTTCCACCAGCACGTCCAAGCCGTCCTCCGCGCCCAGGTTGACATCCAAGAGCACCGCGTCGAATTTGTCCTCCTTAAGCGTATCGAGGCCGAGTCGGCCGGATTCGGCGCCCTCGGCGTAATGGCCCGCCTCGTCGATCAAAAAACAAGTGGCGTCGCGGAAAGTCTTGTCGTCATCAACTACCAGGAAATCCATAATGTTCCTTTCACTTTGATTTCGGGCGCGGCAACCGGAAGGTGAAGGCCGCACCCTGTCCTTCTTTGCTGTCACAGTTGATCTCGCCATTCATGTTCTGCACCAGCTTGCGGACAATGCTCAAACCCAGGCCGGTTGAGGGCTCGCCCGCAGTCGGCCGGGCCGAAAGGCGGCCATAGCGGCGGAACATCCGGGCCTTGTCGGCCTCGGAAAAGCCCGGCCCTTCGTCGCGGACGACACATTCGACCAGCCCATTGGCCGGGCGGACTGACACAAAGATGTTTTTGCCCGGCGGGGAGAATTTCAGCGCGTTCGAAAGCAGGTTGTCCAGCACCTGGTCCAGCGCGGAAGAATCGGCAGTCACGGCGGGGGCACCGTCGGCAAAATCAGTCTGGATTTGGAGCTCTTTGCGCTGCGCCGCCTCCTGGTACCGCCCGATGACGCGGCTGGCGGCATCCACCAGGTTGACCACGTCCAGTTTGGGCACAAAACCCTGATCCGAAGCGGCGTTGGCCAGGTATTCCTTGACGAACGACAGCGATTGCGCGCTGGTGTGCAAAAGGTTTCCGGACAATGTCATCAGCCGTTGGTCGTGGTATTGCGATACCCGCGCGTGCAGCAATTCAGCACTCATGTTCATTCCCCCCAGGCTGTTTTTCAAATCGTGCGCGAGGATGCCGATCAGTTCGTCCTTGTCCTCGGCGATCTGTGCCAGCCGGTCGCGAGTGGCCTTGAACGTGAGTTGGGTCCGCACCCGGCAAAGGAGTTCGGCGTGGCTGAAAGGCTTGGTGATGAAGTCAATGCCGCCGGCATCCAAGGCGCGGACAATCAGTTCCTTGTCGTCGGCCGCCGATAGAAATATGACCGGGATTTCCCGCCAGTTTGGCTCGGCTTTGATTTGCCGGCAAACCTCGAAGCCGTCCATGACCGGCATCAACAAATCCAACAGGATCAAATCCGGTGGCCGCAGGGCGATGCGCTTGAGCGCGGTGATCCCATCGGAGGCCGGCACAATCTCGTGGCCCTGGGCGCCGAGCATGCTGCCGAGTATCTGGATGTTGGCGGGCTGGTCGTCCACCACCAGGATGCGGGACGGGCGCGGTTCAGCGATGAATCCCTTCCTTGCCGGGCCATTGCCCGCGGAGGCCGTGACCGTGGCTGGCTGGGCTGGCGGTGTCGCCTTGGACGCCTCGTGTTGTTCTGCGGCAGCGGTCATGGGGACGGCGCTCTTTCGAGTTGTTCAACCAGCACGGAGAATTCGCCAAGATGCTTTTCCAGGTCGGTCACGGCGTAGTTTTCCGCATCCCGCAACAGTTTTTGCGCATACTCCGCCAGCGGCTGGCACCGCCAGCGTTCGCCCAGACCCTCCAAACCCTGCGCAAAAGTTTTGCTTTCGTTTACCGCCACGCTGTCGCGAATGGCTGGCCAGGGCTCCACCAGCAGGGCGCGCAACTGGGAAATCAGCTCCTTGGGCACAGCCTGGGCCGCCGTTCCCTCCGGCTGGCCAAACGCCGCCCTGCCCGACATGGATTCGGTCTCGTGGCGCGGCAGGAAAGCGGCGAGTTCTTCAAACAGCCGGTGCTTCGAAAACGGTTTGCGGATATAGCCGCTGAATTTTTCCTTCAAAGAGTCTTCCGTGTCGAGCAAGGCGGACGCGGTGACGGCGATGACGGGAATCATTTCCAGCCCGACCGTCCGGCGGATGGCGGCCAGTGCCTCAAGACCATCCATGCCGGGCATGCGGATGTCCATGAGAATGAGATCGGGCTTGAGATCCCTCGCCTGCACAATGGCTTCCCCACCGTCGCCGCAAAAAAACAGCTTGTGGTGCGAACCGTTGAACATGCCCGAAATCAACTGGCGATTGGTCTGATTGTCATCGACGACAAGGAGCGCGGAGGGGCGCAGCTCATCGAAATCCGCCTCGACTGGCAGCTTCGTTTCAGACACTGCCAGACGCGCGGAAACCGGCGTGTCTGGAAATCTCAGGTGAAAGGCCGATCCCTGGCCCAGGACGCTGGCGACGGTCACCGTGCCGCCCATCGCCTCGGTCAGGCGTTTGACAATCGACAGCCCGAGGCCGGTGCCTTGCTTTTCTTTGTCTGAATGCGCGCCGGATTGAGCAAAAGGATTGAAGATCACACCCAGTTTGTCCGGCGGAATGCCCACCCCCGTGTCCTGGACCTCGATGGTCAGCGTGATGTGACTGCTCCCCGGCTGCTTCTCCCAACCGACCCGGACATCCACGCTGCCGGAGTCGGTGAATTTGACCGCGTTGCCGACCAGATTAACTAGCACCTGGCGGAGGCGGATGCGGTCCATCAAGATCGCGGTCGGCAAACCGGGGGCAACGTGGCACTCCAGATGAATGTTTTTCTTGGCCGCCGCCTTGGAGAAGAGGACGCTGATGAAATCGCAGATTTCCCGGAGGTCCGTCGGTTCCGGACGAAGATCCACAACTCCGGCTTCGATTTTTGACATGTCGAGGATGTCATTAATGAGTTGCAGTAGGGAGTCGGCGCTGGAGCGAATGGATTGCAGATACTGTTGGTGCTTGGCCGAACTCAATTCGCTGCCGAGCAGTTCGCTGAAGCCCAGAATGGCGTTCATCGGCGTGCGAATTTCGTGGCTCATATTCGCGAGGAAGGCCGTCTTCTCCTGATTGCTATGTTCAGCCTGCAATTTGGCCTCCAGCAGATCCCTTTCGCGCTCCGTGTGCCGGGCCGTCAGGCCCGCCAGCCAGAGCGCCAGCAATCCCGCACCAAGGCCGGAGATTCCGGCGATCAGGGTGGCCAGATTGGCGCGGAAGGTGCGATGGTAGATTTCGCCGCGTACCAGCGTCTGTTCGTCCCCCAATTGGCCATCCAGCGCTTCAATCCGAGTGCGCAGGTCGTCCATCATCGTCTTGAGCTTGCCTGAAGCAACGATCGCCACCGCCTTGTCAAAGCCCTTGACCCGGGCGTCGATCACCGCCTGCTGCCAACTGACGATCGTCTCCACGGCTCCGCGCAACGCGGCGACGCTGTCCAGCCACGCCGGTTTCTCGTGAACCAGCATCAACAGATTGGTGAACTGATTTTGTAGATTGGTTTGAGCCATCGTAAAGGGTTCAAGGAATTTTTTGTCGCCGGTAATGACGTAGCCGCGCTCCCCGGTTTCCAAATCCAGAAGGGACTCATAAATCTGATTCAGTTCGTTTCGAGTATTCGTCACCTGCCTGCCGGCGGCCATACGCGCGGAAAGCTGCTTCCACGAAATCACCGCCAACACAATGCTCCCCAAGGAGAAGGTAAGCCAAATTGCCACGACGATTCGGTAAAATTGCCTGCCTGGTTGTTGTTTCATCGCACTCCCCTTTGTCAGCCGGCGGGTCAACGCCGGCCAGAATAGACTTTATAGACTTTACGTGCCGGCATCCGCTTTGTCCACCTCATCCCGGACGCCGCTGACGAAGCGCGCAGCAACCCCCCTGCTATACCTCCTGGCCTCGAGGCCGAATCAAATGCCAGCCGCGTCGCGTGGCACACACCGTCTAAGCCCACCCTGCTGCGGTGGTGGTTTGTCCCTTCTTCAGGCCCTTTCGCCAGCCGTAGCGATGCAATCCAACCCTTTGAACGATCGAATCCCAGCCATTCACTCACGGCGGCGCGCTAAAAGTCCCACGATCAGACCCACCGCAAAGGCGATGCCAATGGAATGATATGGATGTTCACGAATCGCCTGGTCGGTGGCCTTGGCGCCGGACGCAGCGCTTTTCTGGACGGCCTGCCACGCGTCCTTGCCTTTCTCCATGGTGGCGGCAAGGCGCCTGCGCGCTTCAATAACTTTTCCCTCGGCGACATCCGCCGTCGCTGCGAGCAATTCCCGGGCGTCGTCTACCAAGTTTCGGGCCGATTCGGCCACCTTGGCGGTTCCAATAGTCTCTTTCATAATAAGCAATCAGCTTCGGTATTTTCAGATTCAATGCCATTGAGCCATGGGCCCCTTGGCAAAACCATGACCATCAGTGGCAATTAACGTCCATTAATGACAATGGCTGAAATCTCACAAGCCAAACTTGTGCCGCAACGAGGAAAGTGAGATTTCAAGCCGAAAGTGGCAATTCGTGAAGCTGGAAGGAGCAATTCGCATTGCAAATTGCAATGTCCATTAGGAGAGACATGCAATATGCAAGTCTCTAACTTTTCGAGATGTGGACTCTTTTGAATCAATTGGCCAAATATCAAGGCCGCCGCGCACCGAATCGACCCGGCACGCCAATTGCAAACCAAGGAGTCAAGGAGTGACCAAATCACGCCGATAAACGGACAAACGCCATGAACACGCTGCTGGTCAAAGGGTATTGGAACGTCGCCAAAGGCAAAGCCAGACAGAAAATTGCCCGTTGGACGGAAGACTCGATTGAGTTCGACGAAGGCAAGCGGGACGAACTGACGGGACGGATCCAAACCAGCAAGGCGCGCGGCGTGGAAAAATGCGAGGTAAGCGCAGATGATTGCTGTAAATGCCATCGCCCCAAAAAATGAATGTGAATTTCCAGCCCAATGCCGACTTGGACCTGAGGAATTGCCGCCCGAACGGGTTGGGCGATTTCAGCATCAAAGTGGTGTTTATTTCGCGAGCTCCTATGGTAATTCCGGTACAGATTGTTCCAAGACAGCGTTCAACGCGGTTTCGAGCGACTGGATTCCCACTGGCTTGGTCAAATGCGCCAGGAAGCCGGCGTGCTGGCTGCGGGCCACGTCCTGTTCCATGCCGTACCCGGTGAGGGCTATCCCCTTGATCGGACGACTCCGGCGCAATTCGATCATCAAATCATAGCCGTTGCCGTCCGGCAGGCCGATGTCGGAAATGAGGAGTTGAAAATTGGTGGTGCCGGCGAGCGCCTTCGCTTCCGCGGCGGAAGCGGCGGTAACGACCTCATACCGCCGATGCATGAGCAAACGCGCCAGCGACGTCCGTGTTGGCTCGTGGTCTTCGACAAGCAGAATGCAAACGGTACTCGCTTGTTTAAGCGGCGTCTTCGCGGAACCCGGCGGCAGATCCTCCTGGGTGCCCTCGTCACCCTCTTCGGGCGCCGGCGCGAGCGGCAATTCAACGATGAAGGCGGATCCTTTTCCACGTCCCCCGCTGGTCGCCACAATCTTGCCAGAATGTAATTCGGCAAGCCTTTGCGAAATGGCCAAGCCCAGGCCCAAACCGCCAAAACGATTCCCATTCCCGTTTTCCGCGTGCGCACCTTGCGAAAACGCGCGAAAGACCAAACCCACCTCCTCCGGTGTCATGCCCAGTCCGGTATCGGCGATACTGATCATGAGCCGGTCCTGGCTGAGGCTGGTCTCAATGGTGACCTGTCCGCCTTGGTCGGTGAATTTGACGGCGTTGCTGATCAGGTTCCAGAAGATTTGCTGCAATCGCACCGTGTCGCCATAAACCGTTTGCCGCGGGGAGTTCAGTTTCAAATTCAGCGAAATCTCCTTCCGGCTCATGGCTTCCCGTTCCTGCGCGAGGGCATCCTGCAACACGCGGTGGACATTGAGGAGGCGTTTTTCGAGTATGATTTTCCCCCGTTCAATGCGCGTCAAATCCAGCAGGTCGTCTATCAGCCGGGCCTCGAGTTCGACATTTTTGCGGATGGTGTCAAAATCGGTCCGGACGCGCGGCGGCAATTCGCGATTGGTCGCCGCATCGCTGGCAATCAATAGCACCGGGTTCAGGGGCGTGCGCAACTCATGGCTCAGGGTGGCCAAAAAGTCATCTTTCGCGCGCGACGCGGTCAGCACCTCCTCGTGCGCTTTCTTCAACTCCAATTCCGCCCGCTTGCGCCCGGTGATATCGATAAGCATGTTGACCGCGCCAACGACTTTTCCGGAGGCATCGAACAAGGGTTCGGGACAAGGCAGAACGTTGCGCCGGGTGCCGTCCGGACGTTCGATGACAATTTCCTCGCCACGCACCCCCTGGCCGGTCCGCAGCGTGACGGCCATCGGACACTGGTTTGCGGGCAACTCGCTTCCGTCGGGCCGGAAAATTTTGTGCGAACCGCACCATAATTCCCGGCCCAGCTCCGGCTCCCGCCCCCACAAGGCGACCGCCGCATTGTTATAAAGTGTCAGGCGCCCATCCGCATCCGTGGTGTAAACCGCCGAGGGCAGATTGCACACCACCTGGCGATACCGCTTTTCCGCCTCGGTTACCTCCGCCGTGCGCTCCCGCACGCGCGTCTCGAGATCCAGGTTGATCTGCTGCAGCGCCTCTTCCGCCTTTTTTCGCTGCGCAATTTCCGTTTCCAGGGCGCTGTTCGCCGCGGTTAGCGCGTGCGTGGTGCGAAATAAATCAACGAACACACCCACCTTGGATTTGAGAATCTGCGGATTGACCGGCTTGGTCAGATAATCCACCGCGCCTGCGCCGTAGCCCAGCAAAACGTCTTTTTCCTCCAAAAAATACGCCGTCAGGAAAATGATGGGAACGCACTGGCTGCGCTTGCGCGTTTTGATCATGCGCGCCAGTTCCAGGCCGCTCATGCTGGGCATCTGAATATCCAGGATGAGGCAGGCAAATTCAGCCTGCACCAGGGCCAGCAGCGCCTCCTCGGGACTGGTGGCGCAGACCAGGCGCATCTCCGGCGCGGCGAGGATGCTCTCCAGCACATCCAGATTTCGCCGCTCGTCGTCCACCAGCAGAATGTTTACAATGGGGTTCATGGAGTGCTCGGACCGTCCAAGGGTGTGAGTCAGCGGTAAAGCCATACGCGCAGCAGGGAAACCAACTGGTCCGTGTCCACCGGTTTGGCGATGTAATCCGAGGCGCCGGCTTCCAGGCATTTTTCGCGGTCGCCTTTCATGGCCTTGGCCGTGAGTGCGAGGATCGGCAGCGACCGGAATTCAGGAATTTTTCGGATTTCGCGCAACGTTTCGTAGCCGTCCATTTCGGGCATCATGATGTCCATCAGCACCACGCTCAAATGCGGGTCGCTTTTGATGATTTCAATCGCCTGCCGTCCGTTGGTGGCGCTCACGACCACCATTTCGTGGTTCTCCAGGACAGTGGTCAGCGCGAAGATATTGCGCGCGTCATCGTCCACCACCAGCGCCTTGCGGCCGCGCAAAGCCTCGTTGGAATTATGCAAGCGGGCGAGAACTTTTTGCTTCTCTTCGGGCAGATTCGCCACAACCCGGTGCAGGAACAGCGCGGTTTCGTCGAACAACCGGTCCGGCGATTGCACATCTTTCAGTACGATGCTCTTGGCCAGCGCGCGCAACTGCCTTTCCTCCTCGGCGTCCAATTCCTTGCCGGTAAACACCACCACCGGCACGTCCCGCAGCGTCGGCTCCGACTGCATCTTTTCCAGGAGCGAATAGCCGCTCATGTCCGGCAGGCGCAAATCCAGCACACAGCAGTCAAACTGACTGTCCATCAATTTCTGATACGCCTCACCGCCCGTGCCGACCGTGTCGATCTGAATGTCATTGTGTTCCAGGAGGGCCACCACGCTGTCCCGCTCGGCCTCATTGTCCTCCACCACCAGCAGCCGCCTGGTCCGGGGGCCGACGAACTGCTTGATCCGGTCCATGCACTGCACCAGGCCCTCGGTTGTCGCCGGCTTGATGGTATAGGCGAAGGCCCCGTGCGACAAGCCTTGCTGCCGGTCTTCCTCGATGGAGATGATTTGCACCGGGATGTGCCGCGTCGTGGGATCCAGTTTCAAATTGTTCAATACCGTCCAGCCCAACATGTCCGGCAGGAAAATGTCCAGCGTAATGGCGGCTGGTGAAAACTGCCGGGCCAGCGCCAGCGCGGCGTGGCCGCGGGTGGCGATCAGAGCTTTGAACCCCTTGTCCCGCGCCAACCCCACCAGCACCCGCGCGTAATGGGGATCATCTTCCACGACCAGCAAAACCGCGTCTCCCGCCTGGATCGAATCGCGGTCATCGGGAATGTTCTCTTCGCGCGGCGCGGGCAGGATGATCGGCCCCGGCGAAAGCGGTCGCGAAACCGCCGCCGCGCCGCCCGGGTAAACCTGGGGCAAATACAGCGTGAACGTGCTGCCTTCGCCCGGGGCGCTCACCAGGCGGATTTCGCCGCCGAGCAGCGACGCCAGTTCGCGTGAAATCGCCAGGCCAAGGCCGGTACCGCCGTATTTGCGGCTGGTTCCGGCGTCGGCCTGTTGAAAGGCCTCGAAGATCAGTTTCTGTTTTTCCGGAGCGATGCCGATGCCGGTGTCGCGGATTTCAAAGAAGATCACGCTCTGCGCGCGGCCCAGGAAGGAATGGTCGGGCGTCCAGCCGGTCGCCGCCAGGCCCACCCGGATGGTCACGTGGCCATGAGCCGTGAACTTGAAGGCATTGGACAACAGGTTCTTCAGGATTTGCTGCAAACGCTTCGGATCGGTCGTCATCGCCCGCGGCAGCACGGGATCGAACTCGACATGGAACGGGAGGTTTTTGGCATCGGCGATATGGCGGAAGTTGCGCTCCACCGAATCGCGAAGCGAAACAAACCCCACCTCCTCGGCCTCGACGGTGACAGTGCCGGACTCGATCTTGGAAAGGTCCAGAATGTCCGTGATGAGGTTCAGCAAATCGGAGCCGGACGAATAAATATTGCGCGCGAACTCGATCTGCTTGGGGGTGAGATTGCCGCTGGTGTTCTCGGCCATTTGCTGGCCGAGAATGAGAATGGAATTGAGGGGCGTCCGCAATTCGTGCGACATGTTCGCGAGAAATTCCGATTTGTATTTGGACGTGAGCGCCAGTTCCGCCGCCTTTTCCTCCAGCGCGCGCCGCGCCTGCTCGACCTCCTGGCTCTTGCGCTCCACTTCCACGTTTTGCTCCGCCAGTTGCCGCGCTTTCTGCGCCAGCTCCTCATTGGTCTGCTGCAATTCCTTTTGTTGCGACTGCAATTCCACGGTGAGTTGCTGGGATTGTTGCAGCAGGTTTTCCGTGCGCATGGTCGCTTCGATCGTATTGAGCACCACGCCGATGGATTGGGTGAGCTGCTCCAGGAACGTCAGGTGCGTCACATTGAATGGGTTCAGCGAAGCCAGCTCGATCACCGCCTTGGTCTGGCCTTCGAACAAGACCGGGAGCACCACAATGCTGGCTGGGCGCGCATCCGCGAGGCTCGACCGAATGCGCGTGTAATCCGATTTGATGTCCGTGAGCAGGATGCGCTCCTTTTCCACGGCACACTGGCCGACCAAACCTTCGCCCACCAGGATGCGCTGCGGCTGGTCGGGGCGTATGGCATACCCGGCCAGCAGGCGCAGCGTCCGTTCGTTGTCATCCCCCGTCTCCATTTGGTAAATCGCGCCCTGTTGCGCCCCCACCAGCGGGGCCAGCTCGGACAACAGCATCTGCCCGACCGTGAACAAATCGCGCTGGCCCTGCAGCATGCTGGTGAATTTGGCCAGGTTGGTCTTGAGCCAGTCCTGCTCTTGGTTGCGCTCGGTGGTCACGCGCAGGTTGTCAATCATCGTGTTGATGTTGTCCTTGAGTTCGGCGACTTCACCGCGCGTCTCCACTTGAATGGAACGGGTGAGGTCGCCTTTGGTCACCGCCGTTGCCACCTCCGCAATGGCCCGCACCTGGGTCGTCAAATTGGCCGCCAGCAGGTTGACGTTGCCCGTCAAGTCTTTCCACGTGCCCGCCGCGCCGGGCACGTTGGCCTGGCCGCCGAGCCGCCCTTCCACGCCGACTTCGCGCGCGACGTTGGTCACTTGTTCGGCAAAGGTGGCGAGCGTATCGGTCATGTTGTTGATGGTTTCGGCCAGCGCGGCCACTTCGCCCTTGGCTTCCACGGTTAATTTTTGGCGCAAATTTCCATTGGCCACCGCCGTCACCACTTTCACAATGCCGCGGACCTGGTCGGTCAGGTTGGCCGCCATGAAATTCACGTTGTCCGTCAAATCCTTCCACGTGCCGCCGACGCCCAGCACCTGGGCCTGCCCGCCGAGTTTGCCTTCGGTGCCCACTTCGCGCGCCACCCGGCTGACTTCCGACGCGAAGGCGTTAAGCTGGTCCACCATGGTGTTGATCGTGTTCTTCAATTCCAAGATCTCCCCTTTCACATCCACCGTGATCTTGCGTGACAGATCGCCGCGGGCCACGGCGGTGGTCACTTCCGCGATGTTGCGGACCTGCGCCGTGAGGTTCGCGCCCATGGCATTGACCGAGTCCGTCAAGTCCTTCCAGGTGCCGGCGACGCCCGGCACGACCGCTTGCACGCCTAGGCGCCCTTCCGTGCCCACTTCGCGCGCCACGCGGGTGACCTCGGACGCAAATGACCGCAACTGTTCGACCATCGTGTTGATGGTTTCCTTGAGTTGCAGAATTTCTCCGCGCACGTCCACCGTGATCTTGCGCGACAGGTCCCCATTGGCCACGGCGATGGTCACCTCGGCAATGTTGCGCACCTGGCCGGTCAGGTTGGACGCCATGGAGTTCACGTTGTCCGTCAAATCCTTCCATGTGCCCGCCACGCCGGGAACGATGGCCTGGCCGCCGAGCTTGCCCTCGGTGCCCACTTCGCGCGCCACCCGGCTGACCTCTGAGGCAAAAGCGTTGAGCTGATCCACCATCGTATTGATCGTGTTCTTCAATTCCAAAATCTCCCCTTTCACATCCACCGTGATTTTGCGGGACAGGTCGCCTTTGGCCACCGCCGTCGTCACTTCCGCGATGTTGCGGACCTGCCCCGTGAGATTGTTCGCCATGGAATTCACGTTATCCGTCAAATCCTTCCACGTGCCCGCGACCCCAGGCACCACCGCCTGGCCGCCCAGTTTTCCCTCCGTGCCGACTTCGCGGGCCACCCGGCTGACCTCTGAGGCAAAAGCGTTGAGCTGGTCCACCATCGTATTGATCGTGTTCTTCAATTCCAGGATTTCACCCCGCACGTCCACCGTGATCTTGCGGGACAGGTCGCCGCGGGCCACCGCCGTGGTCACGTCCGCGATGTTGCGCACCTGGCCGGTGAGGTTCGAGGCCATGGAATTCACGTTGTCCGTCAAATCCTTCCAGGTGCCGGCCACGCCAGGCACCGCCGCCTGGCCGCCCAGTTTGCCGTCGGTGCCCACTTCACGCGCCACCCGGCTGACTTCCGACGCGAACGAATTCAACTGGTCCACCATCGTGTTGATGGTGTTTTTCAAGTCGAGGATTTCCCCCTTCACATCCACCGTGATCTTGCGGGACAGGTCGCCTTTGGCGACGGCGGTCGTCACGTCGGCGATGTTGCGCACCTGGCCGGTCAGATTGGCCGCCATCAAGTTCACGTTGTCCGTCAGGTCCTTCCAAGTGCCCGCCACGCCGCGCACCTGCGCCTGGCCGCCCAGTTTTCCTTCCGTGCCGACCTCGCGGGCCACGCGCGTCACTTCCGAGGCGAATCCGTTGAGCTGATCCACCATCGTGTTGATCGTGTTCTTCAACTGGAGAATTTCGCCCTTCACATCGACGGTGATCTTGCGCGACAAGTCGCCTTTGGCCACCGCGGTCGCCACTTCGGCAATATTGCGGACCTGCGAGGTCAGGTTGGACGCCATGGAGTTCACATTGTCCGTGAGGTCTTTCCAGGTGCCGGCCACGCCTCGGACTTCCGCCTGGCCCCCGAGATTGCCCTCGGTGCCCACTTCGCGCGCCACGCGGGTCACTTCCGACGCAAAGCCGTTTAACTGGTCCACCATCGTGTTGATGGTGTTCTTCAATTCCAAAATTTCACCGCGCACGTCCACCGTGATCTTGCGCGACAGGTCGCCTTTGGCCACGGCCGTGGTCACTTCGGCGATATTGCGCACCTGTGACGTCAGGTTGGTGGCCATGGCGTTCACCGAATCCGTCAAGTCCTTCCACGTGCCGCCGACGCCCGGCACTTCCGCCTGGCCGCCCAGAATTCCCTCGGTTCCCACCTCGCGGGCCACCCGGGTGACCTCCGCGGCAAATCCATTGAGCTGATCCACCATCGTGTTGATCGTGTTCTTCAATTCCAAAATCTCGCCCTTCACATCCACCGTGATCTTGCGCGAAAGGTCGCCCTTGGCCACCGCGGTCGTCACTTCGGCAATGTTGCGCACCTGGCCGGTCAGGTTGGACGCCATGGAGTTCACGTTGTCCGTGAGATCCTTCCAGGTGCCGGCCACGCCGGGCACCACGGCCTGGCCGCCCAGCTTGCCCTCCGTGCCCACTTCGCGCGCCACCCGGGTTACTTCCGAGGCAAAGGAATTCAACTGGTCCACCATCACGTTGATCGTGTCCTTGAGTTCGAGAATCTCGCCTTTGACGTCCACCGTAATCTTGCGCGAAAGGTCCCCGCGCGCCACGGCCGTGGTCACCTGCGCAATATTGCGCACCTGGCCGGTCAGGTTGGACGCCATGGAGTTCACGTTATCCGTCAAATCCTTCCACGTGCCCGCCACGCCGGGCACCGCGGCTTGCCCGCCCAACTTGCCTTCCGTGCCCACTTCGCGCGCCACGCGCGTCACTTCCGCGGCAAAGGAACGCAGTTGATCCACCATCGTATTGATGGCCTCCTTGAGCTGGAGAATTTCACCGCGAACGTCCACCGTGATCTTCTTGGACAGGTCACCGTTGGCCACGGCGATCGTGACTTCGGCGATATTGCGGACTTGCGCCGTCAAATTGCCGGCCATCTGGTTGACCGATTCCGTCAGTTCGCGCCAGACGCCTGAAACGCGTTTGACCTGCGCCTGTCCGCCCAGCTTGCCTTCCGTGCCCACCTCCCGCGCCACGCGGATCACTTCCACCGAGAAACCGCCCAACTGCTCCACCATGCCGTTGACGAGCTTGGCGGTGCGAAGGTACTCGCCCTGCAACGGGCGCCCGGCGACTTCCAGCGGCACGGACTGCGACAAGTCGCCCCGGGCGACAGCGCCAATGACACGGCCCATTTCGAGCGTCGGGCGCGATAGGTCGTCCACCAGCGAATTGATGGCTTCAACGCGCTCCACCCAGCCGCCGACAGCATCGCCGACGGGCATGCGCTCATTGATTTTTCCCCGGCGGCCAACTTCATTTCGCAATCGCGACACGTGGTCGCCGAAACGCTCCATTTGGCCGGCGACCTCGTTAAAAGCGTCAGCCACCTTGCCGTCCAAGCCGGTCATATCCGGAGGCATGCGGATGGAAAAGTCACCCTCAAGGAGGGCCTTGAGCGCCACCAACAATTGCTTCTTGAAACCGTCGCCCTCAACTTCCGCCCCATTGAGACGGGCGACCCGGCTTTTGCCGCTGGGCACTGTCCTTTCGCTCTTAATCATAACATGGACAACACACGATCAAACGCGCCGGGATAAAACACCGACGCATCAACGGTGCACCAAGAGATGCGTCCGCAAATGTGGTCAGAAAAATTTCTGATTCTCGGCCCACTTTAATGCAATATCTCTTAGATCTTCGTGAAACTCGCGCAAAAAATGTGCCAAGCGCCGTGAGGCCAACGAACTCCACTGTTGTTTGTCACATACCATGGAAATGGACAAGAACATGACTGACGCGGCGAACGACCGAAGGCTTATGCAATCAATGCGGAATGCAAGGACCGGCTTGGAAAAATTTGCAAATTGCAATGCCGGTTTGGAGTTTGGCGGCCATCGAAGAAACAATACACCCCATCCACCCCCACCTCAACGCAGACAACTTCAATTTGCATTCCCGGTAAAGGGGCTTAGTCTATTGGCTTAAAGTAACGGTGAAACAAGGAGTTCATATTTTGGTGGTTGACGACGAGCCGATTATTCGCAAATCGATTTCGATGCTGTTGGAGCATGACGGTCATCAAGTATGGCAGGCGGATGACGGCGAAGCGGCACTGGCAGAAATGGCAAAACGCCGATTTGACCTGGTGATAACTGATTTTTCAATGCCAGGCATGCATGGGGATGAACTCGTGGCCCGCATTCGGCAACTGCTGCCTGACCAGCCCATCATCATGATCACGGCGTTTGTGGCGGAATTCAAAGTATTTGGCCAGGCGGCCGGACGCGTGGATGCTTTGCTCTTCAAGCCTTTTTCCTTTAAAGAACTGCGCGAGGCAATTGAAGCGGCATTGACCCCAGGGCAACCGGACCAAATTGGCGGCTTGCCTCCCATCGTTGAGCCCCCGCATGAATCCGATTGGATGCCCCCGCCTGAGCCGTAGGCAGTCACCGCCATAATCCGTCGAGGTGCCGCTGGCCCAAGAGCGATCGCATATGGTCTGCTTAAAAATCATTTTGGTGCATTGAATAATTTGCTGGGAAAGGGGTCCAACATCACTTGGTGGAGCTGCACTTTTTTGCTTTGCGCGTGCCAAAGGGTGTGGATTGACAAAAACAGGAGTTGTTCTAAACTCGATGCAAGGAGGCAAAATGGATTCCGGCCACTTGACTGAAACATTTGGAGAGCTTGTGAGGAACTACGGAGCATTAACGGCGAGGAAAGCACCAAGGATTGTTATCTTGGAAGACGAAAAGGCGTTGTCCCAGTTGTTTGAGGATTTCATCCATGATTGGTTCGAGAAAGTAGAGATGGTGAAGTTCGAGAATGGTGTGGAGGCGTGGAAGGAATTGTCACGGGCCGAACCGGATTTGCTGATTTTGGAGTGGGTGAATCCCGGTTTGACCGGATATGGGATTTTGAAGCTTCTCGCTCTGGATCAGGCCAAGTTTCCCATTTTGCTGACCTCGGAATTCTTTGAAGGACATTTGCAGCTGGCTTCCGATCAGGGTTTGAAGTTGGGGTTTCTGCCCAAGCCCTTCGAGGTTCAAGAATTTTGGGCGGCATTAAATGTACTCGTAGGCCCTAGCGATCATCCGGCGCCTCAGGCTTTTGTGAAGGAACGTGTCGGCGCAGAATCGCTGCGCGAGATGGGCCAGGGTCAAGAGCGCGAAGGCGGAGGAGAAGACAAATCCGAAAGCTGGAAAGAGGGCGATGGGCGTTGCGGCTAGACTCGCGATTAATGCGCCACGGACACTCAACGGGCCATACCCACTCGCCAAAATCCCGAGTGCCGCCTCCCCCGGTTTGGCAACGCCCACATGTCTCCGATTTGAATCCACAGGAGGTCCGCTGCGCGACCCATGCAACGCAAGGGGAGTCCGACGAATGGCGCGAGTGTCTGTGGAATGACCGTGGAATTCATGTGCGCACTCGAACCATGCTAACGATCAGGACCAGAGTCACCGCCGTCCTGTGACCTTGGCAGCACAGCGGAACCAGGTGCAGCAACGGCGGATGGCTCCGGGGATTTGGCGCTTTTGCGGTTGGAATCGCCCAGGCTCCTGTGATTTTTAGCAAATTCCAAATAAGTCTCCAGCAACTCCATGGTCTCTTCTGTGCGTTTCTGAAGTTCGCTGCTGGCCTTTTCGATGTTTGCCGGATCCAGAGATGGCGGGTCACCCTTTTGTGCGAGCCCGGCGGCTTCCCAGAAGGTCATCTGCTCAAAATAATTCATGAAGGCGATTTCCGCCTGGACAAGATTGGATAGGGCGATTTGAGTCTTGGTGATTGGATCGGTCAGGAAAAACGCCAGGAAGCTAGCGGTTCCCAACCCGCCGAAAAGCAGCGAGTATATTTTTTCTTGCGACAGCGCCCCCCAAAAAGCGGCAACAACGAAAAGGACAACGCCGACGAGGAATGTCGTCTTCGTCATCATTGTTATAGTCTTGTAAGTGTTCGCAGCATGATTGAGTGTATCCTTCAAAATACAGACACTGAATTCACTTAACTCGTGGGCTCGCGCCACTTGCGTGGCGAGCATCTGCTTCTGGGCGTCAGCCTGGGCAGCTAGCATTTGCTTCTGGGCGTCAGTTTGGGCGGCTAGTATTTGCCTCTGGGAGTCAACTTGGCTAGCGGCGAGCTGATTATTGAGGTCAGTTAGGACATCTTGAGCAGTGTCTGTTAATTGCATATGGGTGCAGCAGTTCGTTCCTAGCGCCTAACGCTCAGGAAGCCACGCCGGGCCAATAATGTCAACCGCGAAGGCGGAACCGATGGCAACAACCCGCGGTGGCTCCAGAAAATATTAGGCGGCGCCACACTCATTTCCAGGCATCCCTCCACATGTCGGGGTGCCAGCGGCCCTCATCCATTTCGATGAGGTCAAAATCCGTCAGCACGCCACCATCATCTCTCAAGCCATACTGCTTAATCTTCGCCGGGTGGTCATTTAGTCTCTAAAGGTGTCAGGTGTGGCACTCCATTGGTCTGCGGATAAGACGGGCGTGGCGTCTGTGGTTGTCGCGGCTCTCGCGGCACTTGCCGCTCTTGGAGTGCTCTCACTTCCATCCTCAATTCTGCATTCGATTGTTCCAAAGCACGAACTTGCTGCTCCAAAGCGCTGGTTCTGGCAAGCGCCTGTTCAAGCTGCTCTGGAGCTGGCTTCGGCGCGGCGCATCCAACGACCAAGACGAATGCTGCCAACAAAATCCAAATTGTGCAGCGATTTATGCTCGAGTGAATCACTCTGATGACATGGGTTCAAGCTGAAAAAACTGAAATGCTGAAATATACTCGCCCTCTAACGAGTGCGGCCCGTGGAAGCGAGGCAGAGGCAGCCAAGCTCAGGTTGCGGAGGATGGACTTACCTTCGGGCGGGATTTTTAATTCGATCGGCATGGATCCGAGTTCACTTTCCTGGTTTAACCGTCAACGTAGAGGTCGCGTCGCGAACCCCGTCCGCCTCGAGCGCGATGGCCACGGCTCGGCCGATGTCTTCGGGAGAGGAAACGGTCCCGGAGAGCTTCACATGCCCCTGGCTGCACGCGACCGAAATGTCCCAGGCCGACAGGGTCGAGTCGGCGGCGTATTTGGCTTTGATCTCCGCCACTGCGCGCGCATCGGAGGCGGCATCGGCCGCCTGGTCCCCGATGTCCTGCGCTTTGCGCCGGAAGATCTGGCCGCCCTTCGCGAGTTCCTCCTTGATCTGATCGGACCGCAAATCAAGGGTATCCAGCTTGGCGCGCGTGGCGTCGGAAAGGTTGTGCGCCGCGTCCACGGCGTTGGTGCGCAACTGGGCGGCGGACTGTTCGTAACGCGCCTGCGCTTCAGGATGCTCCGCGGCTTCCTTTCGAATGAACCAGTATCCGACCGCTCCCAGGATGATTCCGAGCAGCAGTCCGT
The DNA here is from genome assembly GCA_049509875.1 of Verrucomicrobiota bacterium. Lineage (GTDB taxonomy): Bacteria > Verrucomicrobiota > Verrucomicrobiia > Limisphaerales > UBA11358 > UBA11358. The sequence continues at coordinate 19,711 of JBEKZM010000041.1, forward strand.
TGAAGAATCCTCTCATAACGTTCCTTTCGACTCGGCGGAGTTGCAATTGCCATGCCGTGGCAGCTTGATATCCGCCAAAACAGTGAAACCGCGTCCGTCCTTGCAAATTATCGCGCGCCGGAACAAGGGTCCATAACCGCCGCGGAAATTAATGTGCAATTTGCAATCGCAGCCTTTATTGCGGTTTGCAAGTTGCATCGCGCGAGTCGCGAGGCTGCGGTCACATTTCAGATAAACGGTGCTTTTGCGGCCAATGCCAACGCCCTCCCGGGCGGCACAGCATCAGCTTGATAATCGCGTGGAAAATTAAAGCGCCATGCTCTATACACTCGCCGTAATCCTGATTATCGCCTGGTTGCTCGGGTTCATATCTGACTTCACTATGGGTGGGTTTATCCACATTCTGCTGGTCGTCGCCATCGTTCTCATCTTGGTGCGCGTGATTCAAGGGAGAAGGGTTTAGCCGCCCGCCACTTGCGTCTCTCGACCCCGGAAACAATCGACAAACCTCGCTGGTTAAATAATCATGAAACATGAAAAAACCGCAACGAATGTTCACCAGAAATAACCTCAGGCTGGGAGGCATTGCCCTGGTCGCGGCGGGGGCAATGGCCGGCTGCACCACCATCAAGACCACCACCACCCCGCGCTCGGCCACGGAGCAATTGCTGTTGAGCACCGCCGCCGATCACGCCCTGCACGACATCGGCTTGGATTTGTTCGCGGGACGAAGAGTTTTCCTGGATACCGCGTATTTCGACAGTATTGACGCCAAATACGTAGAAGGGACGATTCGCGATGCGCTCAGCCGCACCGGAGCGTTGCTGGTGGGATCCTTGACCAACAGTGATGTGGTCGTGGAAGCGCGGAGCGGGGCGCTGGCCATTGACGAGGAGGACTTCATGATTGGCATCCCCTCGATGACGCTGCCCATACCCCTGTCCGGCCCGATACAGACGCCGCAAATTGCGTTTTACAATGCTCACAAACAGCGGTCGCGGGCCAAGTTTGCCCTGCTGGCTTACAACCCCGAATCAGCGGCGCATGTGTATTCCAGTGGTCCGTTGGATGGCCTGTCTTTTGACAGCCGTTTCCACGTGTTTTTCGTCTCCTGGCATCGCACCGATGTGCCCGAATCACAATTGACCCGGGCGGCGTCACAAAAGTATCAAACTTGGTTCCCACAATACGATCTGACGAACATGACCGCCACCAAGACGACGGCAAAATGAAAATAGACGGAGCAGCAATTCCGGCCAGCCGTAATCCGATAGCGAATGAGTTGTTTGGCAAAATATGGCAGTTGTAAGGCTTGAACTAACCATAAATTGTCCTAGTGACGCCAAAAAACGGTTGGTTACTACCAAGCAATGGATAGAAGAAAAGGCCCGGCTCTGTCATTATGACAACATAAACCCAAATTTTGAACAAGGTTGCTGCCGCCGTTTGAATCGGCGGCGGCAGCCAGAGATTTTCGAATTTTCCCCCGCAACCACAAATCAAACCAACAAATGCGAAAGACAAACATTCACAAATCGACGTTCGGCGCATTGGCAGCCGCCGCTCTGGTCCTGGCAACCGGGCCGGTCGCCCGCGCACAGATCTACTCCAACACCGTCATTGGCCTGAACCCGGTCGGTTATTGGCCCTTGAACGAAGCGGTGGCGCCGCCGGAGCCATTGAACTTGACCGCCGTCAACCTGGGCACTCTCGGCCCGGCGGGCAACGGCCATTATGGCGCCTGGTATCAACCTTGGGGCAACACCTGGTATATCACGAACAACATCGTCCAAGCGCCGGCGGTGACCGCGCCCTACGATGGCAGCGTGGGCATGGTCTGCCAGGAAGCGCCGGGACAATATGTCATTGTTCCGCGCAACACCAATGGCGTGGCCAATCCTTCGCTGGCGCTGAATCCACCGTTTTCCATCGAGGCGTGGCTCCAAATTGGGACCACGGGAAGCGCCTTGGGCAGCATTGTCAGCCAGGGCGGCACGGTGAACCTGAACACCGGCGGCCCGAACACCAACAACCCGTACTATGGCGGGCTGGGCACGGGCTGGGCGGGGGTCGAGCTGGGGCAATACCAGGATTACCTGTTTTTGCTGACGCAAGCGACGAACGCCTCCGGAAACAAGGCCAGCGAGCTGGATACCAGCAGCTACAACACCTTCACGGGCTTCAAAGTCGGCCAATGGGTTCATGTGGTGGCCACATTTGACGGCTCGATCGAACAGATTTACACCAACGGAGTTCTGTGCGCGTCCAAGAACAGCCCGGCCAACGCGATTGGCCAGCAGTATGTGACCGATCCCACGACGCCCCTCATGATTGGCGCCGGCAGCGACGTGACCGCGGTGTACGGGCAGGCGTACCACGGCACGATTGATGACGTGGCGATCTACAACCAGGTGCTGCCGGCATCCAGCGTACAGAATCACTATCAAGCGGCGTACGGCAATTTCACAACCTTCACCAGCTACACCAACGCGGTTTTGGCGGATAGCCCGGTGCTGTACTACCGATTGAACGATCCGCAGACCCAGGTGAATGCGGGTTATCCGAGCGGCACTTTCCCGGTGGCCAAGAACTACGGGTCTGCGGGCGCGGCGGCCAACGGCGTTTATCAGCCCGGCACCACTCCCGGCGCGGCGGGTCCGGCCTATGCGGGCTTTGGCGCCAACAGCAAGGCGGTGGCTCTGAACGGCTATTTTGGCGCGGTGGATGTGGGCGGCAGCAATTTGCCGGCGAGCTTGAATCCCACTGGGGCCGTGCCTCTGAGCGTGGTGACATGGTTTCGAGGTGGTCCGGCGGATGCTCCCGGAAGATTCCAGGAAATGCTGGGACACGGCGACAGTTCGTATCGGCTGGCCCTGGGGCAGGCTGCCGGCGAGAATCATTTCAATCCCGGGCCCGGGCCGGAGCTTCAGTTTACCTCGCCGCAAGATGTGGCCAGCAACGGGTTTGCCCTCAATGATGGCAACTGGCACATGGCGGCGGGCGTTTCGGATGGGACCAATGACTATCTTTATCTCGACGGCGTGCTGGCCAAGAGCGCGAGCAACGCGACCGGCATCAAAATTGTCGGCAATCCGGCCGATCTTCTGATTGGCGGCGACAGCGAGTACACCGTCGCGAGCCCGACGGCGGTCAACACGATTCGCACGTTTGACGGCCAGGTGGCCCAAGTGGCGTTCTGGACGAGTGCGCTGACGGCGCAACAGATTCAATCCCTGTATAACGCCGCCGAGGTGCCGCCCTATATCTGGCAGGAGCCGCTCGGCCCAATCGCGGTCAGCGGCGGTCAGAACGTGTCAGTCCCGGTGAGCGCACGCGGCAGCTCGTTGACTTATCAGTGGTATCAGAATGGTTCGCCGGTATCCGGCCAGACGAGCGCGACCTTGACCTTTACGCCCGCCCAGACCGGCAATGCGGGCAACTACTTTGTAGTGGTGAAGAACAACTTCGGCAGCGTCACCAGTTCCATCGTGGCTCTTACCGTCTATGGCCCGCCGACGGTCGAGGCGCAAACGCCGACGCCATTGAAGATTTTTGGAGGCGCCAGCCCGACGTTGCACGTGACGGCCCTCGGCGCCCAGCCGATCCATTATCAGTGGACGTTGGCTGGCAGCGCCATCGCCGGGGCGACGAACTCCAGCTATACCGTGACCAACATTCAGGCCAGCGGCACCTATGGCTGTTCGCTGTCCAACGTTGCGGGTAATGGCGCCATCGCCCCCATCGCCATCACCGTGCTGGCGGATCCGACCGCGCCTTATCCGGCGAAGGTGCTGGCGGATGGACCCGTCGCCTATTTCCGGCTGGATGAAGCCAGCGGGACGACGGCCTACGATTATGTGGGTGGCGACAATGCGACGTACACAAACGTCCTGCTGGGCGTGCCCGGCTATAACCCGGTAAGCGATCCGAATGAAACGGCCGCGCAATTTGGCGCGGACAATCCGCCGAACAATTACGCCGGCAACGTGCCGCCCTATCTCAACTTCGGCACGCCCAGCGGCGGCAATGCGGAGTTCTCCGTGGAGGCTTGGATGACGGAAACATTTCCATATGTGAATGGCAATGCGATTGTGGCCCTCGGTTATGGCAATGGCGGCGAGCAGTTCGTGCTCGACACAGGCAACAACACGGCGGGCGACTTGAGATTCTTTGTTCGGAACGCTGCCGGCACGGTTTCCTCGGCGGGCAGCACGGCGTTTTTGGAAAATGACGGTCTTTGGCACCACGTGGTGGGCGTCTGCGACGAAGCGGGAGGGAATGTGTACCTCTATTTGGATGGCAACGAAGTGGCCAGCGCCTCGATTACGCCCGGCAGCGGTCTGCTGGCTTCCACCACACCGTTGAGCATCGGCGCCCGTCAATCCGGCAACAACGGGAACACGAATTATGACCTCCAGTTCTACGGAAGTATCGACGACGTGGCGGTGTACAACAAGGCGCTCAGCGCCAGCCAGGTGCTTGGGCACTATGGACAATCCGGAATCGCCCCGATCATCACGGGGCTCCAGCCTTCCTCCAATTGGACGACCAACCAGGGGGCGAACGTCATTGTCAGCGTCAGCGTCGAGGGCACGACCCCGCTCACTTATCAGTGGCTGGACACCCTCGGGAACCCGATTCCGTGGGCCACGGCCGCCACCATCACGCTGACGAATGTGCAGCCGAGCGCGGCGGGTACTTACACGGTCAACGTGTCGAACCCATACGGCGGACCCGTTTCGACCAACTTCACGCTGAGCGAGACGCAAATCCCGGAGATCATCGCCGACATCACGCCGACGAATGCCGTGGTATATGACACGGAGCCGGTGACCCTGTCGGTGGCCGCGGTGGGCACGCCGCCGTTGCACTATCAATGGTATCAAAACGGCACGGCCATTCCCGGCGCCACCAGCACCACGTACACCTTCCCGGCGCTGCTGGGCACGAACCGCTATTATCTCGCGGTGACCAATATTTACAGCGCCGGCACGCCGACGCTGAGCAGCACCGCGACGGTCGTGGGCATGCCCTCCAGCAGCTTAAATCCGAGCAACTACACCGACAATCTGAAGATCACGATTGCCGGCTATAATCGCAGTGAAACGTTGAATGACTTCCCGCTCCTGGTGCGCCTGGGCACGAATCTGGCCGGCTTTGATTACAGCCACTTCGCTTCGCCGACCGGCGGCGACCTGCGCTTCACGGATGCAAGTGGAACGCGGACGATTCCGTTCGAGATAGACCAATGGAATCCGGATGGCCAATCGGTCGTCTGGGTGCAAGTCCCGGCGCTGTCGGGTACGAACACGACCATTTGGGCCTACTGGGGCGACCCATCGGCCGCCACGCCTCCCTCCGGCACCAATGTGTGGGTGCCGCAGCCGTGGGAAAACCTCCCGGCCTACGACGTGGTCTATCACTTGAAAGAAAGCGGGTTCCCGTACCTGGATTCCACGGGACAATACCCGGCGGACACGGGGGTGGCGCCCTCGCCAGTTGCGGGCGTGGTCGGCACCGGCGAGTTGTTCAACAATGCAGCCTATCTTGACGCCGGGTCAGTCAATCTGGGTGAGACCTTCAGCCTGTCAGCCTGGGTCAACGTTTCGTCTGCGGTGGCCAATATCCAGGGCATTTGGGCCAATGGCCCCGGCGGTTATGCCACGGCCGAGGTGGTGCTGTTTGTGAACGACTATAACACCGACGATGGCGTGCTGGAATTGGGAACCGGGAATGGCACGGCGGGCACCCAATTTTCCACGGCGACCGGCGCGGTCAGCTTCAACCAGTGGCATTTCGTGACGGCCACCCTTGATCGCGGAGCGGGCACCGCCCTGTTGTATGTGGACGGCAGCCTCGAGGCTTCCGGCTCGGTCAGAACCGACTTTCCCACCAACAGCGACATGCAGTTGGGCCGGTTTACCGCCGGCGCCTTCGCCTTGAACGGCGACATGGACGAGGCGCGCATCCACGGGGGAGTGGAATCGTCGAACTGGGTGTGGACGAGCTGGATGACGGTACAAGAGAACGCCAACCTGGAGACTTACTCGGCCATTGCCAGCACGGCGACAAACCTGCCGACGGCCGTGAACATCCGCGCCAAATTGGCCAACGGCAGCTTGACGCTCAGTGGTTCGGGCGGACCCGACGGCGGCACCTACTACGTGCTGGGTTCAACGAACCTGCTCACACCCCCGGCCGAATGGCAGGTGGTATCCACAAACTTCTTTGATGGCAGCGGCAACTTTAGCGTCGCCATCCCAGTGGAGGCTGCGACACGAACGGAGTTTTTCCGGATCAAAGAATAAACAACACCGGGCTCACTCAAACAGAATGAGTCCCGACAAACAGTGATCAAAGGCGGCTGTAAGCCGGGCTTCCAGCCGCCCGCTTAGGAAAGTGAAAGTAGGAATATGAAGAAAAGCAGCAGAAACGAAGCAAGAACATCAAGCGATTCATAATGCTTCATCCGAATATTCCGACCGCCAAACTGCCGAAGGCAGGCGGCCGTGGCCTGGTCGTTTGCCTGAAAATAATGGCCGCGGTCCTGCTGGCCCTGCTGGCGGTGATTCCGGCCCTGACCGCGGCCAGCTTATCCGACCCCCAGGTCGATGCCTACAATCTCCGGGTGGGCACGGAGACATTTGCGGCGCTGTATAAGTTCACCACCAATTCGGCCCTGGTGGAGACCGCGCAGGCCATCACCAACCTGGGCAGTGATACCATCAAATTCTATCTGGGGACGGACACTTCGTATCAGGCAGGGGTTAATCTGCCGTCCAACGTCACGAATCTGCTGACCCTGGTTCGCGACGATCCGGATTATCACCAGGTGCTCGACATGCCGTTCCGGCACTTCGTGATGTGGGCGTATCCTTTCGAAAACTCCGACGAGTGGTGGGGCGGCGGCTACAACGCCACCCAGGGGGCCAAGGATTATCAGGAAATGTATGATCTGACGCATTATCTGCTCACCAATTACAACAATTCGGGCAAGACGTTTTATCTCGGTCATTGGGAAGGCGACGGCTATCTAAGCGTCAATAACTGGTCAACGAATCCCAGCCTGACGACGGTGCAAGGCATGATTGGCTGGCTCAATAACCGCCAGCAGGCGGTGGATGACGCCAAGCGCGCCACGGCTTGCACGAATGTCATGGTTTACAATTATGCCGAATGCAACCGCGTGCAGGATGCCAGGCTCAACGGGCCCACCAACAATGTGCGCGTCATCAATTACGTCGTGCCTTATGTGACCAATCTGGACTGGCTTTCGTACTCTTCCTACGACTCCCAGAACTTGAGCGCTGCCGATCTTTACACCACCCTGAACTACATGGAATCCATGCTGCCGACCAACAAGGCGGCCGCGGTTCCGGGGCCGCGGATCTGGATCGGCGAATACGGCTGGGGCTACGAATCGGTGGCCGCGCAGGAAGCGCCCGATCGCACCTATATCCAGCGGCTGCTGGGTTGGAGCTGGAATGGACAATGCCTGCCCTTCCTGCTCTTCTGGGAGATGTACAGCAATACGAACGCCAACGGCGCCACCAACTTTTGCCTGGTCGATTATACCGACACCAAGGTGCCCTCCTGGTATCTGCAACACTATTTCTTCAATAACGCCCGCCTGTTGACGGCCCAGTTTAAGGAAAGCAACGGGCGGCTGCCGACGGACACCGAATTCTCGTCGCTGACCATGCCGATGTTGAATGAGCCGCTGGCGGCTCCGGTCGAGCTGGCCCTGACCGACGCCGGCGCCGTGCTGCTGAGCAGCAATTCCGCCGCGGTGTCGGGCACGCTGGCCCAGGGTATTTATGGTGATAATGAGGCCCGCCTTTGGGTTTATTACGGCCCGCAGGACGGCGGCACCGTGGTCGGCAACTGGGCCTCCAGCCACTATTTCGGCATCAACACCAATTTCAATCCGGCCACCTTTACGGTGACGCTTTCCAACCTGCCGCCGCAGACGAACTATTTTTATCGGTTCTATGCCTCCAACTTCGCCACCAGCGTATGGGCGCAGGCTTCCTCGCAATTCGGCACGACCCTGCTCAATGCGGCCGATTACGGTTCGAGCATGAAGGTATTTTTTGTGGGATACAATCGCGGTGAAACGCTGAACAATTTTCCGGCCTTGGTCTGCTTGGGCACGAATGTGCCCGGTTTTTCGTACCAGCAATTCGCCTCGGCTGCCGGCGGCGATCTGCGGTTCACGGACGCCGGCGGTTTCCAGCCGATTCCGTACGAGATCGACGAATGGAATACGAACGGCATTTCGAGCGTGTGGGTTGACGTGCCGTCGATTGCGTCCACGAACGATTTCATCTGGGCCTACTGGGGCAATCCCGCAGCCGCGACGCCGCCGGCATACAGCACCAACGGGGCAGCCTGGGCCGGTTACGATTTGGTCTGGCATCTGGAAGAGAGCGGATTTCCCTTTGCGGACAGCACTGAGCAGCACCCGGCCTTGAACGGCGTCGCCCCCGTTTCCGCTCCGGGAGAAATTGGCCGCGGCGCGGCCTTCAACGGGTCCTCCCAATACTTGAATGCGGGCCCGGTCAGCGTCGGCAACGCCTTTACGCTGTCGGCCTGGATAAAACTGGCGCTCAACGAAAATAACATCCAGACGATTTGGGCCAACAAGCCGGGCGGCTGGAATTCCGCCGGGTTTGCCCTCTACGTCAACACTTACAATACGACGGATGAAAAATTGTTTTTGGAAACCGGCGACGGGACGAATGGCTACGATGCGGAAAGTCCCGCCGGTGTGGTTACCGCGGGTCAATGGCACAACGTGGCGGCCTCCGTGGACGAATCGGCCGGCTCCGCGCAACTCTACCTCGATGGCGTGGATTGCACGGCTTCGTCCACGGTCGATGGGTCCTTTCCCAACCAAACCGGACTCAACCTCGGCCGGCTCACCAACAGCGCGTTCTACTTCAATGGAACGCTGGATGAAGCGCGCATTCAGGCGGGCGTCCAGTCTTCGAACTGGGTTTGGGCAAGCTGGGCCACAGTGGTGTCAAACTCGACCCTGGAAAGCTATTCGGCGGTGACCCGGCAGCCTCCCGCGCTGACGATCGGCGTTGGCGTTGGCGGCACCTCGTTTAACTGGGGCGGCAGTGGCGTCGGCTTCGTGCTTTACACCGCCACCAACCTGACCGCCTCCGATTGGTCGCCGGCCACCAATCAGCCGGCGCTGAGCAACAACCTTTGGCAGATCACCTTGCCGGCGGGCGGCTCCAGCGCGCGTTTTTATCGTCTTCGTTCCCAATGAAGCCCAGATGGCCGCTGTTGGACTGCGTTGGGTTGGCCGGCTGGCTCTCGACCGTCCTCAGTTCCAGCGCCGCCACCTCGGACCCCGCCGCCCTGTGGCGGCCGCGATTTGCCACGCCGGCCATCGTGGCGCTGGACTCGGCGGCTGACCGGCAGTTTACCGCCGAATTCAAGGCCACGCCCGCGGCGGGGAATTGGAGCGCAAGCATTGCCAACGATTTGAAATCCTGGCCGTGCCGGGTCGATTCGGCCGTCTACGCCCGGATCAAGAACCAAACCGAGCCGGGCTGGCAGGTAAAAATCAGCGTTCCGGCGGATGCCTCGCCGGAGCTATGCGCGTTGACCGTGGCGTGCAATGAAGCCATGAGCGTGCAGCCACAAGCGGTGAGCGTGGCGCCGGCTTTCGCCACGAATTTTTATTTGTTGCACATCACCGACGAACAGATCGTCAATCAAGACCACACGGACCCGTCCGGCCAGTACTATAAAATGGTTGGGACCTGGGAGGAAATGAAGTGGATGCAGGAACCGGTGAATCTCATCAACCCCCGGTTTGTGCTCATCACGGGCGATCAGATTGATTTCAACGGCGCGCTTGATGGCTGGAACAACTGGGCCAACTGGGGCTACCTGCCGCATGGCGAAAAGCAATTCTCGGTGCAGGAAACGACGAATTTGGAATACCGGCTGAGCGCAATGTACAAGGATTGCCATGCAGGCTATCGGGTGGCCTATGTGGAAACGCCGGGCAATCACGATGTGACGCCGCCTGGAAAACTGCTCAGCGGGTCGGAGATTGACTGGCATCCGATATCCGTCCGCATTTACGAGGAAGAATTTGGGCAGCGCAGCTATTCGTTCCGCATGGGCGATTTTTACGTGCTCATGCACGATTGGAGTGATGCCGGGCTCAGGGACTGGGCCAGCCGGGATTACGAGGCGGCCCTGGACGATCCGGCCATCAAATTCCGTCTGATCGGGCAGCATTATCACGCCAAGTGGAGCGGCGCCCCGACCGGGAACGATGCCTTCCGGCCGGCCCAATGTGATCTGATGCTGATCGGTCATGGCCACCAAACCGTCACCGTGCAGACAGCGCCGTACTACATCTACATGGAGCGGGCGGCTTTTTTTTGGGGCACGGCGGGCTTTTTCAATTTCCGGCGCACCGCCGCCGGCTGGACCTGTGACCAAACGGTGGCTCCGCGCGACGAAGCCAAAGACGTCTGGCCGCTGTTTACGGACAACGGCGCAGTCAAAAAAGTCCGCGCCAGCCAGCCCGACACGATGAACCTCACCAACGCGGTGACGATCATCAACGATCTCCCGCAAGATTTCTATGACGGCCGGGTGCGCTTTGTTCTGGCCCGGGGAGCTTACCGCACGGTTGAGAATGGGACGATCCTCTCGGAATACGATGGTGCCAACGATGCAAAGACCGCCGTGCTGGTCCGGGTGAATATTCCCGCCCAAGGCTCAATAACCGTGGGGGTGCCGGCTGGATGAGCAAGATCTCGACGGCCAAGGATGCGGCGGAGAAGGCGCTGTCCATTGAATTGGGCCGGACCGAATCCCTGATGCGGAATGCGTGGAAATTTGCGGCCGCGATCGTGGTCGTTTTTGGGTTTCAATTGCGCGATTTGAGGACGCTGGTGGAGTCGCCCTCGACGGGGGTCAAAGTCGTGTGCTGCCTTTCATTTGCGGCGCTGGCGGCCTCACTGGTGTTGGCCTGCCGCAGCCTGCAGGTGCGGGGGGAAGGTCATTATCCGCGCGGGCAGAAGCTGTGGGAAAGCCTGAAACCGGCAAGCGTCACGGAAGAGGCGGCGGACGAAGCGCTGGTGCAGATGCTGTTGCAGAGCCGGGAGCAGATGGCGCGGGTGAACGACACGACAGCCCGCCTGCAGGGCTGGTGCGGATGGATGTTTCTCACCGGCGCATTGCTGGTGGCCGGCAGCCAGTTGTGGGATGCCTTTGCGGATTGGATATGAGGGAAAAATGAACGGATGATTATGACACAAAAAAAGATGGCCCAGCGATGGGTATCCGCCCTGGTTTTGAGCGCGGGCATTTACGCCGGGCGGGCGGAGGCTCCCGGGGAGTTTCGACCGCAACCGACCCTCGTGCCGCTTGAACAGGCTGGCGCCACGGGGACGAATGTTCAACCGGCCGACACGTATCCGGTTTCCCGGGCGCCGCTGGTGAACTCCGCACACCGCAAGCCGAAGCTGGCCAGCCCGGGCGAGCCAACCTTGCGCGGCAATGAATTGCTCTTCAACGCCGGCTGGGAAATGATCGAAGCGCCGCGGCTGAATCCGGCCGAGCGCGCCTTATTGTTGCAGCCGCAGTGTGACACGCGCGACTGGTACGATGCCACCGTGCCCGGCACCGTGCTGACGACGCTGGTGGACCAGGGCGTTTATCCCGATCCGTACCAGGGACTGAACAATTTGCTCATCCCCGAGAGCTTGAACCGGCAGGACTACTGGTATCGCACAAAGTTTATCGTGCCACAGGCGTTCGCGGGCCGCGAGCTGACGCTGCAATTCAATGGCATCAATTATTACGCCGAAGTCTGGTTGAATGGCGAATACCTTGGCCACCTTACCGGCGCCTTCATCCGCGGGATATTTGACGTGTCCAAGCTGGCCAGGCCAGGCGCGGAAAACGTGCTGGCCGTCATGGTGGCCCCGCCGCCCGACCCGGGCGTCCCCAGCGAGCAATCCGTGAAATACGGGCCGGGGGACAATGGGGGCAAGCTGTGTCTGGACGGCCCCAGCTTTGAATCCACCGAAGGCTGGGATTGGATTCCGGCCATCCGGGACCGGGACACGGGCATCTGGCAGGACGTGCTTTTGCGCGCGACCGGCCCGGTTGCCATTGGCGATCCCCAAGTCATCACCACCTTGCCGCTGCCGGACACTTCCCGTGCGGACGTCACCGTGGCCACCGACTTGCACAATGGTTCCGACTCCGTTCAAGAGGGAACGCTGCGGGGCTCATTTGAAGGCGTGAAGTTCGAGCGGCCGGTCACCTTGCCCGCCGGCGAAACTGAAAACATCCGCTTTACATCCGCACATTTCCCACAACTCGCAGTCCGGCATCCGCGTTTATGGTGGCCCAATGGCTATGGCAAACCCGAGTTGTATCATCTGCGATTGAGTTTCGTTTCGCCTGACAAAATGGAATCCGATCATGCGGCGCTGCGTTTCGGCATTCGCGAGATGAGTTATGAATTTGAGGTCAGGAAGACCGGCGGCCAGCATGAACGGGTCGAGTTCACGCCGGCGGAGGCCGGCGATTCCGCCGGCAAGGTCATTGACAACCGGCGCGATACGATGGTTTGGGGCTTGGAAAACAAGGCCAAACGGGACGCCGCGGTCATTGCGGCCGGGGGCAAGCCTTCCGACAAGCCATTCTGGTGGGGGCAACAACAGGAGACCGTCGTTGGCCTGTGGCCTGACGCCGAACGTTCGCCCGCGTTGAAGGTGGTGGACGACCCGACCATGGGACGTTACCTGATCATCAAGGTCAACGGGCAGAGGATTGAATGTCTCGGCGGCGACTGGGGCATGGATGATGCCATGAAACGCGTATCGCGTGACCGACTGGAACCGTACGTGCGAATGACGCGCGACGCGCACCTGAACATGATCTTGAATTGGGCGGGCCAGAGCACCTCGGAGGCGTTATTCGATTTGTGCGACGAATATGGCCTCCTGGTCTGGAACGATTTTTGGCGCAACACGGAGGCATTCGACTACGCGCCGGTGGATTTCAATCTGTTTGCGCAAAACGCGGCCGATTCGTTGAAGCGCTTCCGCAATCACCCGAGCATCGCCCTCTGGTGTTCCGGCAATGAAGGGGTCTGTCCCGAACCACTGCACGAAAAATTGAACGAATTGATCTATGAACTCGATGGCACGCGCTATTTTCAGCCGAACTCGCGCCTGATTAACATGCGCAACAGCGGCCCGTGGTCAAACCAGCCGCTGCCGGAGTATTTCCACAATTTGAACCAGGGATTCAGCACCGAAATCGGCGCCAGCTCCATTCCCTCGGCCGAGGAGATGCGCACCTTCATTCCCCAACCGGATTTGTGGCCCTACGGCGACCTTTGGGCGTATCATGACCTTCACGCAAGGGGTGCGGGCGATCGCGGTTCCACCTTTGGCCGCCTCGCCAGCCGTTACGGCGAGCCGAACAGTCTCGAGGACGTTTGCCGCAAGGCGTCCCTGTTGAACTACGAGACCTTTCGCGCAATTTATGAGGGCTTCAACAGCCGGATGTGGAACGATTGCAGCGGCGTGGTGGTGTGGATGAGCCAGCCCTCCTGGCCGAGCCTGGTGTGGAATTTTTATGCCTGGGATTACACTCCCAACGCGTCGCTTTTCGGCGCCAAAAAGGGCGCGGAGCCGGTGCACATTCAAATGAGCGTGCCGGAATGCAAGATTGCCGTGATCAATCATCAGGCCGGGCCCCTGATCGGCGTCACCGCCACGGCCACCATTTACGACCTGTCCGGTGAGGCGGAGCAAACCCGCGAGCAGTCGTTGACCGCCGCCCCGAATGCGTGCACCGACGCGTTCGCTTTGGATTGGCCGGCGAGCGGCGCGCATCTGGCCAAGCTGGAGTTGCGCAGCAGCCAGGGCAGGCTGCTTTCGGAGAACTTCTATTGGCATGCCCGGGATGAGCGACAGTTGCAGGAGTTGAACGGGCTGCAAAAAGTGAAATTGGATGGCCAGGTGGGGGTCAGGCACGGCGTGGTCCAACTGCGCGTCACCAATCCGGGCAGGACGCCGGCGCTGGCAGTGGCGCTTACTCTGCGAAACACCAAGACCGGCCAGCGCATTTTGCCGGTATATTACGGCGACAATTATTTTTCCCTGCTGCCGGGTGAATCGCGGGACGTTCACATCGAGTCGCCCGGCGCCGGCCGGGACGCCACCGTGACCGTGGATGGATGGAACGTGTTGCCGGCCGACCTGAACGCTGCGGGCAGATGAATCAAAAATGCACTAGCGCTTGAAAATCAACGAACGAACCGGCTGGGTCGTGGGAAGGGGGCAGTTTACCGACCGTTGGGGAGCGGAGAGAATGGAGTGACGCTCGCCCTCATCCTGGCCTTCTCCCCCAAGTAGAAGGAACGCGTTTTCTCACGATTGGTTTTGCGATGAAACTTCGCGCGAATCCAGTTGCTCTTTTTCCAAGGACCTCGCAATGGTTTTTGTCGCTCCCGGGGGGAGGGCCCGGGCGAGGTGTGCGTTCCACCGTCTTCCGGTTCGAAAAATTCATTCGCCGTGTCTGCAATTTTATGGTTGGTTGCAAGGGCCTGGCAGTGCAAATTCGCCTATGCAAACAAACGGACAATGGTCTATGCGCCCTGAAAAACGGGCGCTGGGCCGGTCCTTGAAGGTGCTCCGATTCTGGACGGTGGCCATGATTGCCTGGGTCACGCCAATGGCTGGCGGCCAAACCGCCATGGCGCAAAACAATCTCATTTCCCAGTATTCGGCAGCCGTCGATCCCAATCTGATCCTCGTGGACAATTTCGCCGGCTGGGGCACCTCCCTTTGCTGGTGGGCCAACGTCTGTGGCGGGTATGGTAACCGCAATGCCTATGCGTCCCTGGCTTTCACCACTCTGGGCCTCAATATCATCCGCTATAATATTGGCGGCGGTGAAAACCCGGGCATCGCCAACACCCTGCAATTCCGGGCGCGAATGCAGGGCTTTGAGCCAACCAACGGCGTCTGGAACTGGAATGCCGATGTCAATCAACGCTGGATGATGCGGCAAGCCGTGGCGCTGGGGGCCAACCACATAT
The DNA here is from genome assembly GCA_049509875.1 of Verrucomicrobiota bacterium. Classification (GTDB taxonomy): domain Bacteria; phylum Verrucomicrobiota; class Verrucomicrobiia; order Limisphaerales; family UBA11358; genus UBA11358. Next base: position 34,814 of record JBEKZM010000041.1, read on the forward strand.
ACGCTTTTGCCAACTCCCCACCTTGGTGGATGACCGTCAGCGGCAGTGTCACTGGTTCAACCAACGGAACCACCGACAACTTGCGGACCAGTTACGAAAACTCTTTCGCCCAATATTTGTCAACGGTGGCAAGCAACTTGACGGTATTGGATGGGGTCACGTTTGATGCCATCACGCCCATGAACGAGCCGACCGCCGATTGGTGGGTTTATGGCGGTAGTCAGGAGGGCTGTCACATGGACGCCAGCCAGCAGAACCGGGTCATCGATGACCTGCGCGCGAATTTGACAGCCAGCGGTCTGCCCACCGGCATTGGCGCTTCTGAAGACAACGATGAACAGGACACCATCAATTCGGTGAGTTCTTACAATGCGACCGGGCAGGCAGATGTCACCCTGGTCGCCAGCCATACTTATGGCGCCAACAATCCTTCCGGATTGCAGAATCTTGCGAGGTCGCTGGGCAAGCCGTTGTGGGTCTCCGAATATGGCGATGGCGATGCGAGCGGAATAACGATGGCCAGGCGCATCCACGACGACATCACCCAGACCGGCGCCCAGGCCTGGACCTATTGGCAGGTGGTGGATAACTCTGGCGGCTGGGGGATGCTTTACAATCCGGAAGACGGCAGCGGCAATGAAGTCTATTCCTTCAACGAAAAATTCTATGTCATGTGGCAGTTCAGCCATTTCATTCGACCGGGTTGCCAGATTATCAATGTGGGCGACACCAACTCTCTGGCCGCTTACGACGACACCAACCATGTATTGACCATCGTGGCCCAGAACAACTCGACGAACGCCTGCAATGCCAGTTACACCGTCGGCGCGTTCAGCAGCCTGGACGGTCTGGTCAATTGCTGGCGCACCTCCACCACTGAAAGCGGTGCCCGGCTGGCCGCCTTGTCCGTCAGCAACCAACAGTTCGTCGCCTTGCTTGCGCCGCAATCGGTGACCACTCTGGTCGTCTCCAACGTTTATGCCACTCGACCGGTTGCCTGGTATCCGCTGGAAGGCACCGGACAGGACGCCACCGGCAACGGCAACAATGCCACGGTGGTCACCAACGTGACGTTTGTGCCGGGCAGAATCGGCGCACTGGCCGCCCAGTTCAGCGGCAGCACGAACTCGTATATTGTCATTCCGCGGAGCATCAGCAACAGCTTCACGATTACTTGCTGGGTGAAGACCAGTGCGACCGGGGGAAGCGGCCAATGGTGGGATGGCAAGGGCATTGTGGATGGCGAGGTTCCCGGGCCAGCCACCGACTTCGGCCTGACGCTGGTGGGCAGTGCCGCTGGTTTTGGAATTGGCAACCCAGACACCACCATCACCTCGGCCAAGGCGATCAATGATGGCCAATGGCATCATCTCGCGGCGGCTTGGGATGGTTTTACCGGCCGGATGCAGTTGTATGTGGATGGCGGATTGGAAGCGAGCGCAGTGGGGCCGACCGGAACGAGGTCGGCGCCACCGGGCCTGCGCCTCGGCAGCATCCAAGCCGGCTATCCGGGCGGATTTCTGGCCGGCACAATTGATGATGTACAGCTTTTTGGCCGGGCCTTGAACGCCACCGAGGTGGCCGGTACCATGAATCATGCCCCGACGCTGGCACCCATCCCCGCCAGCTCGATTTTGGCGGGACGCACTTTGATCATCACCAACACCGCCACCGATCCCGCCGTTCCGGCCGAAACCCTGACCTGGAGTTTGCTCTCCGCGCCGTCCGGGGCGGCGATCCATGCGATCAGCCCGACGAATGGGGTGTTGAATTGGCGGCCCACAATGGCGCAATCTCCCTCTTCCAACTGCTTTAGCGTGGTGGTAACGGACAATGGAGTGCCTCAGCTCAGTGCGACGCAGAGCCTCACCGTGAATATCTGGCGGCCCGCAGCACCGCAGTTGCTGGGCGCGGCCTGGGTCAGCAATTCATTCAACTTGCAAGTGACTGGCGATGCCGGGCCGGATTATATCCTCGAAACCGCCACCAACCTGGGTGAATCGAACGATTGGATTCCGGCGGGCACCAATCTTTCCGCGACTCCGCCGTTGCATTGGACAGATGGCTCTGCGAGCATTTATCCACAGCGATTTTATCGCGTGCTGCTGGGTCCATGACCCGGGGAAAATTTCAATCTGCCGCCAAAAATGTCCAACCCACCCAACCTTCACGAACGCGCCCACAACCAACCGTGCCAGTGGTCCCGGCTTAAGTCCCCGCCGTGGTGGCGGCGGGATTTTCACTGGAAGCGGTCCGGCCTGACCGGCCTTCTGACCATGGCGCTCGCGGGGGCGGTCATGTCCTCCGCCGCCGAAACAGCGCCACCGCCGGCTCATGCCTTTGCCATCGGCAGCGAGGATTTTCTGCTGGACGGCCAGCCTCTGCAAATCCGCTGCGGCGAAATCCACGCGGCGCGCGTGCCGCGGGAGTACTGGCGCCACCGGTTGCAAATGGCCAGGGCCATGGGCTTGAATACGGTTTGCGCCTATCTTTTCTGGAATTTGCACGAGCCCAGGCCCGGCGAATTCGTCTGGACTGGACAGGCCGACGACGCGGAATTTTGCCGGATCGCGCAGGAGGAGGGCTTGTGGGTGATTCTGCGGCCCGGCCCGTACTCCTGCGCTGAATGGGAAATGGGCGGCACGCCGTGGTGGCTGCTGAAGGATGCCGACATTAAACTGCGCACGCAGGATCCGCGGTATATCAACGCCGTGAAGGCCTATCTGAAGGAAGTCGGCCGCGTGCTCGGCCCGCTCCAAATCACGCGCGGCGGCCCGATCATCATGGCCCAGGTGGAAAATGAATACGGCTTTTTCGGCAAGGACGCCGGCTACATGGACGCAGTGAGAAAATCACTGCTGGACGCGGGGTTCGAGGTGCCGCTGTTCGAGTGCAATCCGCCGGATCAGATGGCCAATGGAATGCTCACCAATTTGTTTCAAGCCGCGAATTTCGGCGCCGACCCGGAAAACAACTTCAAGAAACTCCGCCTGCTCCAGCCCCGGGGCCCGCTGATTTGCAGCGAATTTTACCCCGGCTGGTTCGACACCTGGGGCCAGCCGCATCACCTGGGCAACGCCGCCAAGTATCTCGGGGACCTCGAATACATGCTCGCGCACGACGCCTCGTTCAGCATCTACATGGAGCATGGCGGCACAACGTTTGGCCTGTGGTCGGGCTGCGACCGGCCGTTCAAGCCGGACACCTCGAGTTACGATTACGACGCACCCATCAGCGAGGCGGGCTGGGCCACCCCGAAGTTTTTCCAGACGCGCGAGCTGTTCGCCAAGCATCTGCTGCCGGGCGAAAAATTGCCGGACCCGCCCGCGCAAAATCCGGTCGTTGCCTTCCCGCCCGTCGAGCTGAAGGAAGCCGCCCCGCTGTTCGACCATCTGCCCGCCGCGCTGAAAGACGAGACGCCGCGCAACATGGAAGCCTATGATCAGGGCTACGGCTGCATTTTGTATCGCACCAGGATCCCGGCGGGCCCGGCGGCGCTCTTGGAAGCCGCCGCCATCCACGATTTTGGCTATGTGTTTGTGGACGGCCAACGCGCCGGCGTCCTTGACCGACGCAACGCCGGCGCGAAAATCGTGCTGCCCGCGCGAACCAGGGAAACCCGGCTGGACATTCTGGTCGAGCCGATGGGCCGGATCAATTTCGGCCCCGAAATGGCGGATCGCAAGGGACTCCTCGCGCCAGTGCAGTGCGCCGGTGAAGTATTGAAAAACTGGGAAATCTTCAACCTGCCGCTCGATGACAAAATGCTCGGCAGTCTCCAATTCACCCCCGAAATCCCAGCCGCCAACACGCCTGCGTTCTGGCGCGGCACTTTCAAGCTGGCGGCGGCGGGAGACACTTTTCTCGACTTGCGCGGCTGGGGCAAGGGCGATTTGTGGGTCAACGGACATTGCCTTGGCCGCTACTGGAACATTGGCCCGACGCAAACGGCCTATGCCCCAGGTTGCTGGCTGCGCGCCGGTGAAAATGAAATCGTCATTCTTGATCTCGTCGGCCCGGAAAATTCCGCCGTTTCCGGACTCGAAAAACCAATATTGGACCAGCTCCGTCCGCAGTTGGATTTTCAAACGGTGCATCGTCCGCCCGTCAAACTCAATCTGGAGGCGACGGCGCCCGTCTGCAGCGGTTCGTTTGCGGCGGGCGCGGACACACAAGTGGTCCGGTTCACCGCGCCGGTCAGCGGAAAATATTTTTGTCTCGAAAGTTTGAATGCCCACGACGGCAAGCCTTACGCCGCCGTCGCTGAACTGGACCTGCTTGACCCCGCAGGCAACGCCATCAGCCACGAAGGGTGGACCATCGCCTATGTGGACAGCGAGGAACGCCAGCAGGAGGACGGTTCGGCGGAGAATGCAATTGACGGGCAAACCGCCAACTTCTGGCATACACAATATTCCAATTCCTCGCCGGATCATCCTCACCGATTGATCCTGGACCTGGGCAAGTCGCAACCGGTTTCAGGCTTCCGCTATGTGCCCCGCCAAAGCGAAGGGGGCGGCCGGATCAAGGATTACCGGATTTATCTCGGCGACGGTCTGGTCGATAAAATTGGAAGACAATGAAGATTTGATTTGCGGTTGGATGCCCGGTAATTTTGATGATCCGCCGCAGCTCGATTCCGCGGATGGTAGTACACGGACCAACACCGACGATTAAAAGTCAACCATTCACATATCTATGCGCCCTTCCTTTCAGATCACGCGCCGCTCCTTCATGCAACGCTGCACCGTGGCCGCGGCGGCCTCCGGCCTCCCGCTCTGGTTCGTTCAACGTGAAGCGGCGGCGGAAGTGGCCGGGACCGGTGGCAAGCCGGCGCCCAACGACCGGCCTGGCATCGGCTTGATTGGCTGCGGCGGTCAAGGCTGCTTCGACGCCCAAAACGCCGCCAACTACGGCGACGTGGTGGCCGTCTGTGACGTGGACCAGCAGCATGCGGACGCGGCGGTGCAGAAGTTCGCCGCCAATGGACGCAGCCCGGCAAAATATGGCGATTTTCGCAAGTTGCTGGAGCGGGAGGACGTGCAGGTGATTGTGCAGGGAACGCCGGACCACTGGCATACCCTGATCAATATTGCCGCGGCCAGGGCCCGGAAGGATGTGTACGCCGAGAAGCCGCTGACACTCACGATCGACGAAGGAAAGCACGTCATTCAAGCAGTGCGCGACAACAAAGTGGTCTTCCAGACGGGGACGCAGCAGCGCAGCAGCAAACGGTTTCGGCTGGCTTGCGAACTTGTACGCAACGGACGAATCGGCACGCTGAAGGAGGTTCACGTGTTTGTGCCGGCGGGCATCCGCGGCGGGCCCTTCAAGCCCGTCCCTGTGCCGGATGGGTTCAATTATGATTTCTGGCTCGGCCAGGCACCCTTGGAGGAGTATTTTACCGAGCGCTGCCATTCCACCTTTCGCTGGTGGTACGATTATTCGGGCGGACCGGTTACGGATTGGGGCGCGCATCACAACGATATCGCGCGCTGGGGGATTGGGCTCGACGGTCCCGTGGCGGTGGAGGCTCGCGTCATCACTCCTCCGCTCCCCAACGGTTATACCACTCCCGGCGAGTTTGAGGCCGTCTTAATGTGGTCCAATGGCGTAAAGCAAGTCGTCAAAACGACCACCGATGACAGCCCGTTCGGAGGCGTCCTGAATCCAGGCGGCCAGCGTAACGGCATAAAGTTCATCGGGACCGGCGGCTGGATTTGGGTCAACCGCGATGAAATCAGCGCCAGCGCCACGGACCTGCTCCGTGCTGCCTTGCCCGACAATGCCATCCGGTTGGAGGTGAGCGACAACCACATGGGCAACTTTTTTGACTGTGTGCATACCCGGCGCGATCCGGTGGCCCCGGTCGAGGCCGGGCATCGCTCGGCCAGCATCGGGCATCTGATCGTCATTGCATTGCGTTGCGGGCAGAAACTCCAGTGGAATCCGGACACCGAAGCCTTCACCGGAGCCAATGCGGCGGAGGTGGGCGCCAATCTCGCCCGCGCCATGCGGCCGCCATATGATTATGGTTTTGTGAGCTGATCTTCTGCCCTGATTGGTGCCACTGAGAACACCTACCTGGCAGGGTTGGAGCCCGGCAATGCCGGCCCGCTGCCCCCGGGCGCGGGGTTGGTCAGCGAGGCCATGGACGCCGTCGCGGGAATAGTGGCCGGCGGGCCCTCCGGGTGATGTCCCGGCACGCGCCCGATCCAAATGCCGCTGACGCCATAGTTCCATTCCAGCTGGGGAATGGCCGGCGGACTGCCGCGTCCGGCGCGAATGACCAACCGGTCCTCGGGTTTCATCTTCCGCACCCACGGCGTATAGGCCTTCCCGTCGCCGTAGTTCCAGAGCGCCTTGTGGTAAACGTCAAAGTCCTCGGCCGGCATCAAGGTGGGTTCAAAGCCGAGGATGTACCGCCAGTCGCCCTGGGGATTCTTGTAAAAGGTCTGATAAAAAATGGTCATGTCCGAGGTATAGAGAATGCCGCCTTTCTCGGGCATCCAGCCTTTGAGGTCGGGATTGCCGGCCTCGAGATATTGCTGCGAGAGGTTGCCGGTCCAGCGGCTCCCGGCATCGCTGGTAATGGCCAGAAACGCGATCAGCGCCAGCGCGGCAGCCAGCGCGAGCCGCCGCAGCGAATCCAATGGCAGCCGTGATGCCAGCAGCAACTGGAGGTCCGATGCGATCAGCACCAGCAGGGCCGGCCAGCCCCAGTCAACCCAGAACCGGCCTACCCGAAACGCCAGCGTCCAAGTCAGACACGCCAGCCAGAAGGCCGGGTCGCGCCACAGGGGCGGCGCTTTCAAGGCCGCCCACTGGCGCAAGAGCAGCAAACCACCCAAAATGCACAGCAGGTAGATGTCGCCGCTTTCGGGTTGCAATTCGCTCGCCAACGTGCGCTGCGTCAGGTGTTTGCCCGTGGCCAGCAGCACCACTTTGACCGCTTGGGCGGGATAGTCGATGACCTGGCCGGTGAGCAGGCTGCCCAGCAAAACACCGGCGATCCAGCAGCCGGCAAGGGTCAAGCCCCAGCGCCACTGCCTGGCAAGAAGAAAGGCTGCCACCACCAGCACCCACAAATACCACGTGCCATGCAGATAAACACTGGCGGTGATCAGCCCGGTCATGGCCGCCGCCATCCACCAGCGGGGTTTGTCCTCTCCGAATCGCCGCCACAGGAACAGGAGGGTCAGCACGGCCGCAATCGAGATGATATAGGGCCGCCCGAGCAAAAACCGATAGGGCATCATCACCGTGACCATGGAGAGGGCCAGCGTCGCCAGCCAGGCTTCCGGATAACGCAACCACAACGTGGCCGCCAAACCCGCCAGTACAAAAAGCGATACGACCGAGAAGAAAACGATCCCGTCGGCGTCGGTGTTGAAGACGCTGTGAATTTTGGATAGCAGGAGGCTCCAGCCATACTCGTGATCGATTTTATAGACGTTGTCGAGCACCAGCACCTGCTGCCAGGTCTTGCCGCTCACCGCCTTGCCGGCCGCCCGCAACGCGTCGTCTCCCGGCAGGAAACCGTAGGTCATGATTTTCAGCGGAATCAGCAGCAGGGTGCCCAGCACGATCACCCAGACCACCAGCGGGACGTAACGCCGGAGGGGTTCAAGCCAGGCAGGATTGAAGGAGGCGGGCGGTTTGTCCATGTGGCGCAAAGTTGACTTCGCCCATCAGAACACCTTGGGCACGCCTTCGTCGAGAATTTTTATCTGCGCGGTCAGCTTTTCCGCCTCCGCAATCTGCATCAGCCAGCGCGGCGGCTCGTCCATTTCTTCAAACGACAACTTGAACGTGCCATAATGCATCGGCACGAAAAACTTGGCCCGCAAATCCTTGAACGCCCGCACCGCATCGTCCGGCCCGATGTGGACGCGCCGGAAGCTGGCCGGATGGTAGGCGCCGATGGGCAGCAGGGCGATTTCGGGGGCGAACTTGCGGCCGATTTCCTTGAAGCCGTGAAAATACGCGCTGTCGCCAGCATGATAAATCGAGCGGCCCTGATGCTCCAAAATAAAGCCGCCGTAGCCGCGATAGCGGTCGTGAATGGTCCGGGCGCCCCAGTGTTTGCTCGGCGTAAAAGTCACGCGCCAGTCGCCTTGGGAGAAACTTTCCCACCATTCCAGTTCCACCACCCGGGAGAAACCCAGTCCGCGCGCCAGGTCCCCCACGCCGCGCGGCATGATGCCGATCTTGGGCGCCGGCAGCCGGCGCAGCGTCGGCTTGTGGAAATGGTCAAAGTGCGCGTGCGTGAGCAGCACCAAGTCGATCGGCGGCAGATCGCGAATCCGCAAACCGGCGCGCTTGATTCGCTTCAACAGAAACAGCCAGTTCGCGAAATTGGGATCAATCAGCACGTTCAAGTCTGTAAACTGGATCAGAAACGAAGCGTGGCCGATCCAAGTGATGGCCACCTCGCCCGTTTTCAACTTCGGGAAAACCGGCTTCAGCGATCGTCCCCGGCGTGGTGTGAACCAGGCCTTCAGCACCAGTTCCCGGAAAAAGGTCCGCGGGTTGAAATGTTTGGCCGGGGTTAGTTCCTTGAACGAGCGCGGCAGCTTCCGTCGCGCTGATGTACTTTTGGACTTCTCTATTCCCATCGGAGCCTCCATTTTAGCACTCTTTCAAATTCCGACCAATCCGAATTTTTGCCGAAACGTTTGGCCAGATACATCTTGCCCGGGTTCCCCGGGGCTCGGCTGACCCGGCCGCTGCCGCGTGATCGCTGAATGAGGAACTCGGAGTGCGGATTGCGGAACCGTCCCAATGCGAAACGCGAAACGCGGAACGCGGGAGGCCGGCCTTTCTCGCCAGCCTCCAGCCGGCGGTTCACCTGTTCTTGGACGGCCTTGGGCAGACGTCCAATTTCAGTTCTATGGGGACTCGTCCTTGTTGTGGGAACGATTTTACGGTATGGTCTGTGAAAGGGGGGATATTGTTGCTATGAGGCTCGTTGTTGTTTCAAATCGCCTGCCGTTTACCGTGTCGTTTCCAGATGGGCAGCCGCGGTTCACCGCCAGTGCGGGCGGCTTGACGACCGGATTATGGAGCTATCTGGACCGTAAGGCGGCGGAGGGCCCGGAGAAGCTGGATCATTTGTGGATGGGCTGGCCGGGCGCAAGCGTGCCGCCGGAACACGAGGCCGCGGTGCGCGCGCACGCCGGGGAGTTCAAGTGCAGCCCGATCTTTTTGCCCGAAGACAGCATGGACCGCTTTTACCAGGGCTTTTGCAACAAGACTCTCTGGCCATTGTTCCATTATTTCCCGACCCTCACGCATTATGAGGAGGAATACTGGCGGGAATATCAAAACGTCAACCGCGTTTTTGGCGAGGCGATGGTCAAAGTGTTGCAACCCGACGACCTGTTGTGGATTCACGATTACCACCTGATGTTGCTGCCGAACCTGGTGCGGGAGAAATTCCCGGACCTGCCCATTGGCTTTTTCCTGCACATCCCTTTTCCCGCGTGGGAAATTTTCCAGATGCTGCCGCGCGCCTGGCGCGAGGACATCATCCACGGACTGCTCGGCTCGAGCTTGATTGGTTTTCACACCCACGATTTCGTCCGTTGTTTTCTGACCTCGGTGTTGCGCACGGCGGGCCATGAACACCAGCTCGGGAGCCTGACCCTGCGCGATCGCGTCGTGAAGGTGGACACATTTCCAATGGGTGTTGAATATGACAAGTTTGCCGAGGCCGCCGCGTCCCGGGAGGTGTTGATGCGCGTGGAGGAACTGCGCCAGAAATGCGCCGGCCAGAAAGTGATTTTCTCCGTGGATCGGCTGGACTACACGAAGGGCCTCATCAACCGGCTCCGCGGCTACGAACTCTTCTTGAAAAACAACCCGCAGTGGCACGGCAAGGTGGTGTTCATCGTTTCCGTCGCGCCCTCCCGCATCGGGGTGGACAGCTATCAGGCGATGAAACTGGAGCTGGAACACACGGTGGGCCGAATCATGGGTGATTTTGGCAATGTCCATTGGACGCCGCTGATCTACCAGTTCCGACTCCTGACTTTCCAGGAGGTCGTGCCGCTCTACCGGCTGTGCGACGTGGCGCTGATCACGCCCTTGCGCGACGGCATGAATCTTGTGGCGAAGGAATTCATCGCGTCCCGTCCCGACCAGACGGGCGTGTTGATCTTGAGCGAAATGGCCGGCGCGGCCAACGAAATGGGCGAGGCGCTGATCATCAACCCGTTTCACCGCGAAGATTTTGCGAAGGCGTTGGAGCAGGCGCTCGCCATGCCGGTCGAGGAACAGGTCCGACGCAACCAATTGCTGCAGGAGCGACTGCGGCGGTACACAGTTGTCCGCTGGGCGGATGATTTCATCCAGGCCTTGTTGTCCACCCAGAAAACCGAGGCGGCCCGCCGGGCGCGGTTGCTCGCCGGCAGGGCTTACGTCGGCGCCATTCAACAATATCGTTCCGCCGCAAAGCGCGCGTTGCTGCTGGACTATGACGGCACCCTGGTGCCATTTGCGATTGAGCCTAAACTGGCGCTGCCCGACGCCGAAATCCTGGAAATGCTCACGGCCCTGGGCTCGGATCCGGCCAACGAAGTGGCCATCATCAGCGGTCGGCCGCGCCGCACGCTGGAGGAATGGTTTGGCCGGCTGCCGCTTTCGCTGGTCGCGGAACACGGCGTCTGGCTGCGCAGGAAAAATTCAGACTGGCGGATGTTGAAGCCCATGGCCAATGACTGGAAGGACCGCGTGCGTCCCATCCTCCAGCGTTTCGTTGACCGCGTGCCGGGGGCGCTGCTCGAGGAAAAAGAATATTCACTCGCGTGGCACTACCGCCGTGCTGATTTCGAACAGGCATCGCTCCGGGCCAAGGAGCTGGTTGACGATCTGGCCGGCTACACGCGGAACATCGACCTGCAGGTCTTCGAGGGAAACAAGGTGGTTGAATTGCGCAACGCTGGCGTGAACAAAGGCACCGCCGCGCTGGAATGGCTTTCGGGATGGGCGCCGGACTTTGTTCTGGCGGTCGGCGACGACTGGACCGACGAGGATTTGTTTCGTGCGTTGCCCCTCACGGCCTTGTCAGTGCATGTCGGAGTGGCCAACACGGCGGCACGCTACTATGTCTCCAACCACCTCGCCGTGCGCCGGATGCTCCGCGAG
>JBEKZM010000042.1:0-45630 GCA_049509875.1 Verrucomicrobiota bacterium
CTTCGTCTCGCCAATCAATTGTTCTGCATTCGTTATGGTCAGATAACCGAGCCGCTGCGACAGGTGGATGAAATATTGCGTCTCTGACAATGAACCCCTGGCGATGTATAGAAAATGCAAAATAATCGCGTTTGCTTTCACGCGAGGATCCTTCCACGATGTTCGCCGGCACGGAATAGGAAGCGCGTCTCAACTGGCTGGTCAAACCATAAATTTCCTCCCTGGGAAACAACCGCGTCTGTTCATACACGGCAACGGTCAAATCATCCGCCAGCTTCCACGCCTCTATTCTCGTATAGTCACGCATAAATTGGGACTATAGGACTACGGGACCACGGGCCCGTGGTCTTGTCGTCGGTAGTCAGTGGTCACGTAGTCCGTACTCCCGTAGTCGCCTTTCAGCTTTTTCGTAAAGACACTTCGTGCCGGTCAATTCGCAGATGCGCTTTGGCATCCGCGATCTACGAGTCTGACCCTTACAATTTGCATTGTCTTCCGAACAAAGTCCCCAATCCACCCGCCAGCCGGCGGGCAATTACCGGGGAAATTTACTGGTCCGATCTCCGCGCCTTACTGCCCTTCGCAGGGGAGCCGGGCCTTCCGTTTTCCGCTTTTTCAGCTTTTCAGCTTTTCAGCTTTTCAGCGTTTATTTCCTCCCCGTCCCCTGCCCCGGAATGGTACTCGGCATACTTGTACAAATGATAGGATCCGGCGGAGGGATCGGTTCGGTTCAAAATCAAGCCCAGCACCGTGGCCTGGCGTTGGAAGAGCAGTTCCAATGCCCCCTGGACGGCGCGGCCATGGGAAAACTGGCTGCGCACGACGAAGAGCGTGCCGTCCATCTTGGGAGCCAACGTCACGGTGTCGTCGGCCGCAAACACGGGGCTGCTGTCAACGAGGACAAAGTCAAAACAATCGCGAAACCGCTTAAGGATCGGTTCAAAAGCCGGGCTTAAAAACAAATCACCGGGGTTGCGGGCAATGCTGCCGCGGGAGACGAAGGAAAAGTCCGGCAGATCCGTGGCTTGGATGCAGTTCTCGGCGCCATCGCCCTGGCGCAGCAATTCGCTGAATCCGGGTTTGGACCGCAACTTAAGAAGCTCGTGGAGGTGCCCCTTCCGCATGTCTCCATCAATCAGCAGCACCCGGGACCCGCCCAAGGCCAGCGCCCGCGCCAGATTTACGGCCACGGTGGATTTGCCCTCGTCGGGCACGGCGCTGGTGACGAGCAATGTCTTGGGCCGCATTCCATCAACCGCCAGGTAAAGCAGGGCCGAACGAAGGTTGCGATAGGATTCGGCGTACATATGCCGGTCGTCGTTGAGCTCCAAGAGGGCCGGCGGTTCCGCCGGCGAACTGTGGGGAAGCTCGGGCACCTGACCGACCACATTGTCGCCAAACTTCTCGGTGACTTCGACCAGCGATCGGAACCGGTCATCCCGCAACGCCAGCAAGAAGACGATTCCAACGCCGATCCCCAGCCCGCCGACAATGGACTGCATCAGCATGGATTTCGCTTCGGTATAGGAGCGCTTCGCCGGCGACGCCTCATCCAAAATATCCAGGGTATCCTGGTCGATGTGCTGGCTGACCTGCACGTTGTCGTTGAGGGAGGAAAGCCGGTCAAACATCCTTTGTTTGCTGATGACTTCCTGCTTGAGGCCGTCGGCCTTGGCGAGGCGCTCGTTGGCCTCGCCCACCTTGGCCTCCCACTCCTGGATGAATCGCTCAACGTTGTCGATTTTGATTTGCAGGGCCTGGCGGGAGGCAACAATTTGTTGGTGGTTTTGCTCGCGGTAAACCTCATCCAGTTTCTGCGCGTGGGCGATGTCTTGGTCCAGCTTGACCATTTTGGGGTGCGCGGGCCGCAGATATTTGGCCAGGCGTTCACGGTCCAGCTTGAGCATTTCGATCTGTTTTTCGGCGTCCAGTCTGCCGGTGGCAGACGAAGACTCGGGACCGCCGCCGCGCAGCGAATCAAAAATCGTGTCGCTGGAGTTGGTGGAACCCGCCTGGCCGGAATCCATCTCCAGTTCCCGGGCCGCGAGGAGATTCGTTTGCAATTGATAGTCGGATAATTCGGTTTTCAATTTCACCAGATAGGCGCCATCGATGGTGCTCTCCTGCTGCAGGACCGCAAAGTTATTGCTGCGCTCATACTCCGCCAGCGCCGCCTGTGCCGCCTTCATGTCCCGCTCATACATCTGGACTTGTTCGGAAATGGAGTTCTCGGTGTGGACGGAAACCTGGCCCCGGACATTGAGTCGATACTCTTTGTACTGCTCCATGAGGGCGTTGAGATAAGCCGGCGTAAAGGCGGGGTTGGCACTGCGGGCCTCAATGGTGTAAACGGAGCTCTTGGGCGACGCGAAAACCTGGAGGTCCACCGGGATCAAATAGCCGTCCTTGTCCCAACTGAGCAGATCTTTGTGGAACGCAATCATGTAATTGGTGGTCCGGTTCCAAATCATGCGGCTCCGCAACAATTCAGTCAGCGTGCCGACGTAATTGTCGCGGTCATAGGTGAACGCGGCTCCATCCGGCAGGCGCAGCTTCTCGGTTTCCCACATGCTGCCATAGGAGACGAAGGTGGCCGGCGTATTGAAGAATACAATGACGGCCGTGCTCACGCCCAAGGCCAGGGTCAGCAACGGGATCCACCAAAATTTGCGCAGAAAGAAAAGCAGTTTCTGGAGGCGAAACTTGGGGGCCGCGACCGGAGCATGGCCGTTGGCCATCGGCTCCAGCAACTGAAGTCCGGAATCCGACGACGAAACTGGTATCAAATCTTTCATGTTGCTCAAAATCGAACCATCCGTTCGGGGACGAAGATCAAGTCCCCGGGGTGCAAAGGCGGATCATTCTCGGTTTTGCCTTTCTCAAATATCCGGGTCACATTCACGGTAAAATTGGTTTCATCCCCCGGGTGATCCCCGGCATTGCGCGTGATCCGGACATTTTTGCCATCGGCAACACTCGTTAAGCCTCCGGCCCGCAAAACCGCCTTGCTTAGCGTGAGCGTCTCCTCACCGGAAATGTCCTCCGGCCCGGGTGCGCCAATGGCGCCAACCAGATAAATTTTGCCGCGGGTCCGGGGCTTCGAGTCAACGGCAACGATGACGGTGGCCTGCAGGTAATATTTTTTTTCCAGCTCCGCCTTCAGGGCGAGCGACAGTTCCTTGCAGGTCTTGCCGACGGCCGGGTAGCGTCCCAGGTAGGGCACTTGCAGATCACCCGAATCGGTGACTTCCAAATGCACGGGGTCATCCTCATCTTCGATGATTTGGTAACTCAATTGATCCCCGATCACCAGGCGATATTGGTCATCCAGCACATTTACGCGGTTGGTGGCGTCGGCGACATGGTTGGTGACGTCGGTGACATGGTTGGTGACGTCGGTGACATGGTTGGTGGCGTCCGCAGCCGGAGCCGGGGCAGAAGGCTGAACCGCCGGCGTGGTGGCCGTTCCGTTGGTAACCGCGTCATCCGCCGCCTTCGAATTCCCGGGCGCAACGGACAAAACCAGGCAGACAGCTAGCGCCAGGGTTAAGCGCCAGCAGGGCATGGGCGGCTGATATTCACAACTGTTCATTATAGGCTGTAGGTCAATTGCAGTGCCACCAGATTCTGGGTATAGCTGTCACTCGGAACGCCGGAGGATCGCAAGGTGATCTGGTAGTTAAGGCCCAATGTCAGCCGGCTGGTAAGCGCATGCTGGAGGCTCAACCCGCCGCCATACCAATCAAATGTTCCGTTGGCACTCCCTGCCAAACTGCCAGTGCTGCCCACTCCCTGATCCCCATGTTCGTAAGAAATATTGGCATTCAGGTCCAGACCCTTGATGATGAGCCAAGTAACGTTGGGTCGGACATACCAGTCCTCAAGCATATCTGACTGCACGCCAAGCTGGACTTCGCGACCGGCGGCCAGCGCGCAGGTCAGGAAATCCGTCGGTTGATACGCGATGGTGACGCCGGCGTACCACCCATTCTGGCTCGCGGTTTGGATGGCGGCGCTGGTGTTCTCAAATTGGTAGGTTTCGAAGCCACCGCGAACGTTCACCGTCAAGAACCTGCCAGGCCGAAACTCCAGATAGGGTCCGACCGTGTAGGCATCATTGTCATTCAAAAGATTCTGGTCGTAGGTGGTGAAGGAGGCCGTGGACTCAAGGCCGACGGTGGCCTGGGGAAGCACGTCGAAACCAGCCCGCGCAAAAAACATTTCGGCGGAATGGCTCTCACTGTCATATTGGCCGGTGGTGGAGAGGAGGTTTAGATGGTCATAACCCACTGACAACTGCGCCTGGTTCAGGTCCCAACTGCCGGAAATCCCGGCGGTGTTTTGGAAGGTGCCGTAGGTGGCCGTATTGGCCACGGCAGCACTCGCGGTATTGGCCGCAAATCCATTGACACCGCCACCACCCGCCCCGTATTGGCCCGCACCCTGCAAATAACTGACCCAGTCGTGGAGATCGATGGTGAAATCCTTTATCGCAAAATCAAACGAAAGCCCGGTGCGAGAGGAGGAATTCAACTCAAATGTGCTGAATTGAGAGTGCCGCAGATACCACTGGTATCCAACGGTGAAATTCAGGTACAGCAAATTCCGCTGGGACCATGGGTAGCTCGCCGTAAGCCCAACCGCCGGCGTCACGATGAAATCATCCATGGCGTCGGTTTTGGCCAGATTGACATTGTCGTTATATTCAAGTCCCAGCGAGGGCGAGGCCAGAAACCGGAAGTCGCCATCTTTGAAGGTGTAGTCCTGGGCCGGCACCGACTGCATCTGCTGGGCGCGGGAATTCGCCGCGGCAATGCCGGCCTGCATGTTTTGCAAGGCCTCCTGCGCCGGGGCCCGAAAGGCCGCCAAAAAGATCAAAAATGCGACCCAACGGCCACCGACAACGGCCATCATCAGACCCGATTCAACTATGAGAGGCCCTTCTTTTTGGGTCTTCTCTCCAGCCCCAAAACCGCCACCCTGGCTGGCGCCGATGGCATTTTGAATTGCAAGGCCATCGCCACGTGCGGGCACAACTCTCATTCGTTCCTCCTTGCCTCGGGCGGTTTGGACTCTGCGTTGGCCATGGTTTGAGGGCCAAACAGCAAATCGCGGCGCTTCAAATCCTCTAAAATGACTTCCCCGTCCGCTATTTTTCCGGCACAACTGGCCGCCACCGCCGGGTGCGCGGACGGCGGCTGGGAGTTTGACGGGCTCAATTCAGAATATCGCAGCGGCTGGCCGGGCTTTGCCTCGGGCTTGCCCAAAGCCGACGGCGCGGTTTGCCGGGCCGATTTCCGCCACTGGCCGGGGCTGGCGCCGAATCGACGTTTGAAGCAGGTGTTAAACAATCCCAAATGATTGAAGCCGCATTGCTCCGCCACGTGGATGATTTTGATGTTCGCGTCGCGCAACAAGGAAACGGCTTTGAGCAGCCTCATCTCCATCCTCAAGGCGGCCACCGAGGCGCCAAAATGCTGGTGGAAGAGACGGTTGAGATGACGGCGGCTGCAACTGAACCGCTCAGCCAGCTCACCCACGGAGAGATTGATCAATTCAGACGCCGAGAGTTTTTCAAAAGCCTGGAGCATATGGTCCTCCGGCTGGAAAGAACCATTCCGCTTGGCCATGCCGTCTTTGAATTCCGTGGACAATATCGTGGCGGCGATACGGACGAGCTGGCCGCGATGGTCCAGGTTAAACTGTGGAGGAACCACCGTCAGCAGCCGGTGGCATTCCACTGCGAGGGGACTGCTGGCCGGATAAACTTTTCCGGCCTCGTAGATTTTGCTGACGCTGTGCAGCAAACTGACCTCGCTGTTGGCAAATAACGGCAGCAAATTCTCAAAACAAACAGAAAAAGTCCAAAAGAGGAATTCACCCTTGTTTTCAAACACGGCGAGCTTGGAACCGGCGGAGGCGTTAAAAGCCAGAATGTCTCCGGGCGTCAAACGATGCGTTGCCAGACGGGAAGTGTACCGGCCAACGCCGCCTTTGGAAAACAGAAACGTAAGCCCGCCCTCTTTCTGCTCCAGCTCCTCAGAGGATTTCAAGCGCGCCAAACGCAATGTCAGATGGTCCTTGTTGTTCAAGGCATGTCCCTAAAATGTATGCTCGGTGCCCGGGGCGATCAAAAATGCCCAGCCGGAAGAATGCAAAGCCGACTCACGACCTGCATTTAAGACAAGTTTACGATTTTGGGTTTTTATCGCCTTTGATTTCATATTTGAGCTCAATTTCGTTGCCGTTTCCCTTGACCACGATCAAACTTTACCGGCAAAAATTCGTTTTTCAAAATCCAACCTTCTGTTCCGTTCTTGGACGCTTTCATTAAGCGGGAATTGGAAGCAAAAGTCTAGCCATATTTAGGTCCGACTTTTACATAAACAAGACATTAGAGGTATTCATACTCTATGGTTTATTTCCTCATATCACTTAAAAACAATGGACGCCAAACGCGCAGCAAGGAACGGATCAGGGCAACAGCAGGAGCCTATAAAACCGTTGCGGTCCCGAGCTGGCTGCCTCAGACGTGACCAAGGATGAGTTGGTGGCCGTGATGGCAATGCCAAGGTCAAGCCAGTTCGTCTGGAGCAGATTCGTCTGCCACTGAATCTGGTATTTGATGCCAGCGAACGTTTTCCAGGTCAATAAAATCTGGTTGCCAACAGGAACGACGCTCAGAAACAAAGGGGCTGGAACGGGCGCGACGACGACATCGTCCAAGCCTAGAAATGATGGATCATCCCGGAATCCCAGCTGGAGAACCGCGTTGGAAGCGCAGGCAACGACCAGGTACTGCAAGTTCGTCCAGCCCAACTTCTTCAAATTAACCTGGTCGAACAGGTTGGTTCCGCTCCAATTGACCGCGAACTCGTTAGGGGTTTTGCCGTCCGGACTGTCCAACCAAAGCGAGAGCAAATAGACCTGCCCAGGCGACGTTGTCACAACCTGGGACAGATATCCGAGAGAGCCGCCCGGCCCCAATTCGGCTCCATAATCACCTGAAAAGGCAAAGTTTGTACCGCTCACGACATTGCAGGAGCTGAAGTTGCCGGATTCGGTCCAGCCGGAAAAGTCGCCCGTTTCGAAGCCGCCGTTCTGAACCAAAGACGCCCAAACTTGCAGATTAAATCGACGGCTTTGGACTGAGCCATCCGTCTGATTGGTGAAATACTCAACATTGGTGTAGAACCCAATCGGAAGCGCCGCGCCTGCAGAATTAAGTGAAACGGTGACCGTGGTGGCCTGGCCTGGGTTCAAAATGCCGCTGGTTGCAGAGAGACTCAACCAGTTCGCTGGATTGGACAACTCCCAATTCAGCGAACTTGACCCGAAATTTGTGAACGTGTAGGCGATGACCGCAGGGTTGAAGGGCCCCCCAACCGGACCGGTGGCGGCAGCATCATAATAGGGCGTGATGTACAACGGTTCGGGCGTTGACAACGCGTTGATCAGGTTGCTTCCGTTCGGCGTGCCCCACCCCGTGCAAAGATCATATCCCGGCACGGCCGGGAAGAGGTTCGGGCTGCTGCTGCTAAAATTGTTGCCGGTGGAGATGTCGTGGAACATCACACTGTAGTTTGAACTCGCTCCGATTGCATAGATGGCAGGGTTGAGGAAACCGGCCGGCGGCTGGCTGGCCGATGCCGCCTGCTGATTTACCAAAGCCATGAAACCCGCCCACAGTGGAGCAGCGCAACTGGTGCCATAGAATCCATTCGTGGTGCCATTGTCGTAAATGACTTGAATGTTGTCCGCAACCATCGACACATCCGGAATATTCCGATGCGACGAGGAGCCGAAGCTGGCGGACAGGTTGACAGCCTGTTGCCAGCTGGGAATCAAATAGGTTGCGCTGATGCCACCGCCACTGCCGATGCCGTTTCCCTGGTTCCAGGTTGTTTCTCCCGCCCAGTCCTGGCCCGGACTGGCGGTGGTCAACGATGTTCCGCCGACAATCGTGATGTATGGATCGTCGTCGGGCTCCGGAATCCCGGCAAAATAGGCATCGGAATCGCCGGAAGCATTGAAAAATGACTGGCCTTGTGCCGCAAATTCCTGAAAAATCTGCTCGGTATTCGGGTCTATGCCAAAATCCCAGGAATTGCTGATTTGCTTCGCCAGATCATCAGTGGCCATTCGATTCAGGAGGTCGTCGCCAAAACCGCCGCTGCCCCCTTCATAAACCATCACCTGCGCCAAGCCGGGAGCCATGGCCAGGGCCAATTCAATGTCCAGGGACACCTCGCCATCATTATTGCCGGGCAGGCCATTGAAGCCATCCAGCAAAACATTTTGCAGCGGCACATTCGTGATGCCGTCCAAGCCCGCATACGAAATGATGTCGTTGGTATAATAGCCGTCGAACTCCAACAAACCGATAATCTGTCCCGAGCCATCGAGCGTCACGCCGGGCACGTAGGCGTTCCGGAAGTCATTGCCAAAATACGTTCCCCCGATCCCGGAACCACCTTTGGCCGTTGGCTTGCTCGCCGGCGGGATCGCGGCCAATTTAAAACTCTTGGGGCGTGGAATTGAATAGTTGTCAAGTCCGGCAACGCTTAAAACTGGGACCGCAACATCCACCCAGGGTTTGGCGGCCGGTGAGTAAAAGATTCGCGGCTCGCTGGGATGGCGGTAAACCGCAAGTTGCGTGTGAAAGGTTGCTTCAATCGATCTGACTGTACCCTGTACATCCAGCAGGGTTCGATTCGGATGGACGGCGGTAACGGTCAACCCGTGCGCCTCGGCAAAGGCCTTCACGGCTTGATAGTCTGCCTCGGTCGGTCCGAAATCCTTGGCAAATTGCTGCGGTGTCAGGTAATGGTGGAAATCTGCACTTGCCGGGTCGTAGAGCCGGCTTAACAGATTTGTCAGAATCGCACGATTGCGAAGGGGAAGACCTATCACGAGGTTCAAGGACTCCGATTCTGGAAGCCGGGAGACGGGGTTCAAGCCCGCGGTAATGGCGCTCAGCGCACCATGGGAGAAGACCATTTGCGCGGCACGCAGTGGCATCAGCGGCTGGAGCAGAAAGAGCGCAACCGGCCAGGCACGAAACGCTGCAATCGAGCGGGCGACCAGGCTCCGGTCCGGACAAGGCATGCACATTCTGGCCATTTGATGCTGTATTCTCGATAAAATCGACAAAAAAAACAAGCCAACCCGGAGAGGTTGGCTTGGTAAAGTGCAAAGGAGTCACCATCATTTCGGCGACCCAACACGACGGTTGCGCAACACCCGGGAGACAGCCACGCCAAGCGGCAGCAACAATAATACGCCGGTAAAGATCGTAGAAGGCTCAGGCACCGTGCCGCCATTGCCACCGGGGGTTTGCGGTGTCCAAATCAAGCCTTGACTACCATTGTCATTGGGATCCAACCACAAGCCCGTGTAGGTGACAAATTTTCCCTGAGCTATCGCCGTGTTTATATCGGTAACATAATTTTCGGCGTCCGTCATCGCGGTTCCATCAAAGTTCCATGCCTGGAGCTTGCCACTATTGAATGCAGTGCTCGATATCGTGCCGTTGGCCGCCGAATCATAGAGCACTTTCCAAATCGCGAGCTGGAGGCCCGCATCCTGGTCCAGGGTAATGCTTTTCTGGTTCGGCACAAAATAAGTGTTGTACAAGTACGCTGCGTCTTCGATGCCGGCGATGCCTGACCATTTCGGGTCAACCCCCGATTGGCCGGCAAAATTCCTGGCGGTGTAGGTATCACTATTCTTCCATTCCACCCCAACATCGGTGCAGAATGATTCTATGGTGAATGAACTGCCCCCTTGGGTATTATTGACGACATTCAACGAAAATGCGCCTGCGTAGCAATTAATCGCTGGGCCACCGCCATACGACACATAGCCCGTGTCGGAACCCGGAAGGACGGTTCCACTTATTGAGAGTTGATCACCGGCGTTGATTCCGGCGCGAGCGACGCAAGACGCCAGAGACGCCACCAGTGCGGCTGCCAAGACTGATTTTGATGTTTTCATTTTTTTGTTTATGTCCGACGTCTGATTGCTGTTGTTTTGGTGAATCGAGCGCCAAACCGATGTGTACACGTTCGCAGAAGTAGGTGTCTATAACTATCCCAAAACAGGACATCCTGACTCATTTTTAGGACACTCGGTCATTGAAAGGTTTAGACTGACTCAATCTCTTGGGTGCACCTCGCACTATTTTTGATATTGTTTTTGCGATGGCCGAGTCATTTCTGAACCGAGCCGGCCATCCAAAGTCGACTGCCGTTGCGTCTCGGGGTTTGCCGGCGGCATTGGGGAGTCTCAAATGTGATTCGTGTTGTCCCAAATATGGATAGATAATCAAATCTTCTCTTCCATAATCGAATCGACGTGTGATAAAAACTGCCTCTGCCTTAGGAACATCGATGCGGAGGCAAACTAAAAAAAGTAAATCATCTATGCAAACTAATCGTTTATTGTCAGCAACCACCGTGAGCCTGTTGAGCATTGCGGGGGTATTGGGTGGAGTCGGCCCCGCAACCGCCGCCGTTACCTACGATAACACTATTGCGCCAATTGTGGGTAGCGGTAATTCATCCGGCGGCTGGACCACCGCCACCGATAACGGCCTCGCACTATCGCTGCGCGCCCAGTATAACAACACCGTCTCGCCGTTGCCGAGCAATCTCACGCCAAACGATGGCGCAGGAACCTTCACTTTCGGGACGGGTACGGCCACGGCTGCCGTTTGGGATTTTTGGTTTGACGTCAATCCGGGTTCAACCTCAACGTCGGGTGACACATATTTGCTGTCCATCAGCAGCTCGTTGGGGGGATTGCCCGTATTGGTGCCCATCGGCCTCATCCCCGACAACGGTCACAGCGGAACCGAGTTTCAAAATTCCGAAGACATTGGTTTCTCCTTCATCGGATACAATCCCTCTCAGGTTGCCACTTATTACTTTACGCTTACGGCCGATGACAGCAACGGCAACGCACTGGATACCGCGACCATGACGGTCAATAACGGCTCGGCCCCGGTTCCTGAGCCAGCAACGATTACCGCCGCGGCGCTGCTGTTGCTGCCGCTGGGAGTTGGCGCCTTGCGGCAATTGCGCAAACTTCGCGCGGCGTAATTAGTAAAATGCGTCCGCACCGGCCGGCCGAAAGACCGGCCTTTTTTACGCTTCAATGACCTCCAGATGACATCCCGGGATTCGCGAAAAACACCGGGTCGGCGAGCGCGGTTGTATTAGCCGGCTTTTGCGGGGGCCACTGCGTTTGACAATCCGTCTGCACCGTGCGATGTCATGTCATGGCGCGGTGTGCGGCCCTTCCCTCCGGCTGCATGAATCCGAAGCTGAGCTGGCCAGGAGCCGCCTGAATTCCGAGCGCCAATGTTGCCCCCTGCAACTTGACCAGACCAACCGACAACCAAGCTATGAACCCTGGAGCCAGCCACCCGGCTTGCTGCGCAGGCGGGCCTGCCCAAGAGCGCCGGACATGGCTCCGCCCGCCCCATTCCGCATTCCTTACCGCGCCGACTCGTTACCCCGAAGTGTTGCGAAGGCGGAAGCAGGACGAACGCGAACGCCGAAAGCGCAGCCCAGACAGGAGCCAGCCCTTTCCCCCGGCTGTCCAATTCTGCCTCCGGGCGACCACGCGCAGAGCCTTCGCGCCACTTTTGCCTGGTGCGAGTCAAATTACAGATGAATACGGATAATTGCGGAAAAATTCCGCCGACGACGGCCACATCCCAATTGTTCGTGCAAAATGGCAAAAAACAGCATTCGGCCCAAAATTGAACTCGGTTGTCCCAAAAGTATATAGCAATTGAAGATCATGCTGATTTATATTGAACGCACTGAATCATGTCAGAACTTCATGTTCATAAGTCCCGCCTTTGCCTCATTATCGCGATCATCAGCGGCAGCTTGTTGCTGTGCGGCGGCATCAACGCCAGTCCAATTTACGGCAATTTGCCGACCGGCAGCGGCGGGTATGAGATCAGTACCGAAGCCGGCAACACTTTTGGCGTGGCGGCGGAATTCACACCTCAAGAAAATGTCACGTTCAGCAGCATCACCCTCTGGGTCTCAGCGTATACGGGCTTGGATGGATCGAGCCTGCAACTCTCCCTCATGCAGGACGGTTCTTCCATTGGCTTGCCCTTCCCCGGTCCCGCCAACACCATCGGCACCGGAACAGCCCCGGCAAACGATGGGTCGGATGCCGCCTTTGCCTTCAGCTTTGCGGGCCAACTTCAGGCCCACACGCCCTACTGGCTTTTCCTGTACCTCCAGGTCCCGGGCGGCGGATTCGGAACCGGTTACGGGCAGTTCAACTGCCGATGGGACCAAGGCGGCACGCCCACGGGTAATGTCGTGATTAACGGGTCTGAATCTTATGCCGACGGCTTCCTGCCTTCGAGTTTTCAGTCGGAGGCGCCCGCGTTCGCCATCAACGGCGTTCCGGACGTCGCTTCGACCGCCGTAATGCTGATCATATCGTTTGGAAGTCTGGTTTTGGTCCGCCGTCATCTGCGCGGCAATTCGCCGGCATAACCCTGCATAATTGGGAACAGGACGCCTGCTTGGAAATTCGAGTGGCCCGTCACCGGCGGAGCTGCAACCCTGAGGTATGATTCATCTGGTCAACAGGGAGGGAGATTGCTCTTCCGCTGGGTCAAGCAGTTTAACTTGATAATAAGCGCAAGGGATGTTTGGATCCAGCGGGATGGTCTGCTCAGCACTGGTCTGCTTGCAGGTTAGCACCGGCTTCCAGGTGACCGGCTCATTCAGCGAAGGCGTGTACAACAACTGATATGAGCCTGGCTTCGCGTACAGACACAAATTGCGGCCCACGCCAGCGCTCGCGCTTGGACGCAGCAGCGGATGGCCGCCGACCAATACGACCTCGCCGGATTGAGCCCATACGTTGACGTAGCTGGAGCCGTCCGCAGCATTGCCGGAACCGGTGGCAAAGGCCTGTTGGCAAATGGTTGACGAAGGCTGGCTGGAAGCCGCCTGAAAACTGATCTGAGCCACCTCCTGCGAACCGGTAAACGGCTCGTTGGCGAGGGTCTGCAATCGCACGACCAATAAGCCGCTTTCCATGGACAATGATCCGGCCACAAACGGCGCCACCACGCTTAATGTTGGCTTTAGCAATTGGTTCGCCTGCCAATTAAGACTAAACTGCAAGTTGGTCACCGTTCCGCTGGCCGCCACGATGAGCGGCAGACTCGCAGTCTGATTTGCCAACGCGGACGTCGCACCAAGCTGAAATTTCAGATAATCACCTACGACGACGACCAGCGTTTCCGTGATGTTCAGCGATGGGTTGGCCACGTCGGCGGCATGAACGTTGATGAAATTGGTTGTGCAGGCGTAGGCGTTTCCCGGTGTCCAGGAAAACACGCCGCTGGCCGGATCGATGGCGGCGCCTGCAGGGGCGTTGGTGTCAAGGCTAAATACCAGCGGATCCGTGGTGTAGTTGGTCTGGAGCACCGGCAGATTCAGGGCGGCCCCGGGAATGGCGTTCGCGCCCAGGAAAGCCACCTCGTCAGAAAACGGGCTTTCGTCGCCGGCTCGGTCGAGCGACGCAGCTGCAAAAAAATAGGTTGTGCCTGCCACCAACCCGGAGATGACGGCGCTGGTGTTCGTGCCTTCGGAAACGACATTGGTGAACTGGTCGCCAACAGTGCCATAATAAAGTTTGTAGCTGGCAACGTTCGGGTCGTCGCTGGCATTCCAAGCCAGCCGGGCAGCGAAATTCGCCCACGCCGTCCCGGGGATGCCGCTGAAAAACCACAAAGCGAGGAGAACGCCAGCAACCTTTCTGGCGCTTCGAGACACCTGAGGCACGCGGAAAGTAATCACGAGTCCACCTAATCGCAACTTGAATGCCAATCTCGGAAACGGAGCAAATATGGGCCAAAGGACTTTTCATGGGAACGCTCCAAGCAATAAAATCGAGCCGTTTAACAAACTCATCAGCAATCGCTTAACATTCTGCAGCTGCGTTCAATTCACTCCGATGCGTTCCTCTCCATATTCTCAAAGCTCCACGAGTTGGCTCGCATTAAGACAATCGGTGAGACAAGCTTGTCTCAAAATCAAATGAGTGGCAAGGCCTTTGTTCTTTCCCATATCCTCGCCTAAACGCATGGGGACAAAAAAATCGGGGACCTCTTCCGGCGAGGCCCTTCGTTTTTCACGCGCACCTTCAAATTCCTCGCACTAACCGCAAAAAAACACCGCAACATGCTCTCGAAAAAACACTTCCTCCTTTTCGCATTGTATAGTGCGGTTCGCCAAGACGTTCTGGAGGCGGTCCGCCAAGAGTGCCTGAGCCGCATGATTTTCTTTGGCGAGGTTTCGCCGCAACGGGCGGGTGGCATTTCTGCTGGCGGGCCGCATTGACCTCGCGAATTCTCCCCATAAATGATGGCATCCAGCTGCACAGACGACGGACGCCCTCCGACCTTCGTGTTCGTGCGCCCGGGTCACTTCACGAGTGAGAATTTTCGGCAGAACATTCTTGGCCGTGGCTCACTCAATTTGGGGTCCGGCCGTTTAGAGATCTTTACGTCAAAGCATCAACACCGGGATAAATGGCGCCCATCTTGCGATTCGGATGGCTCCATGTGGTCTCCAGCAGAATCCTCGTGATTGGGTCGTCACGCGTTCGCCGCCAAACACGAACGCGTGAGCAAATACAAAGATAAACACTCTCTCAAAAAATGTCTCTGTTGCAAGAGATGGTTTAAACCAGATCCCCGGAACAGGTAGCATTCAGCAATTCTGCATGCGCGCGCGTTGCCGAAAGGCCAGCAAGACGTTCAGTCATAAAAAATGGCTGGCGAAGTTGTCGAACCGAAAACTTTGGGGCGGCCCCAGCGAAGTGGAGCGTGTCAGGGAGTGGAGGGCGTCGCGTCCGAAATACTGGCGGCGTGCATTTCATTGATTTTAAAGGACAAAAATGCGCTACAGAGATTTCATAGCCTTCAAACCACGATCATTTTATTATGGAGATGTCCCATAGAGTTTGGGGCGACAAAATAGCAAAAACAGCGACAAAACAAACAGACGTAAAACGATTTATCATGGGAAGCCACTTGTCAAAGTAGATCCGAAACGCATGCGGCAGCAAAAATAAAATGAATGAGGAACTAAAAACGAAACGTCGCTTAAGGCAACAAAACATGAATAACATGCCGTTCTTTGAAATGTTGCAGACGAATCCGGGTCTTTCGATGCATTCGACCGAGGACACGAAATGCAAGGCGCTTTTTTCCATGCTAGGCATTTTGGACGATTTTACCCGAGACGTGACGCCCAACACCTCCATGCTGGCAGTAGACGGGCACCCCACTCACTGGATTTTTGGCTGCTGCCACTCCGGCAACAGCGACAAAATGGAAAACGGTTACATCAATCAAGGGCCGCAGACCGATTTTGGTCGCTACGCAGTCTCATGCTTCACGCCACATTTGTTTACGCTATTCGAGGTGGCAATGAATGAGAAACTCAGATCACGCACACGCGGTCTCGCGATGTATGGGATTGCAGCGCTGGTATCTTGGGGGGATATCAGTCGAGCTGAAGGGATTCGGTGGCTGCGTCAAATGTTTTTGGCTGTCCAGGAGATGAATGAGGTATTCACGACCACTTATTGGGGATCAGCCGTTGGCGCAATTGCCCTCTCGGAATTGAAACGTGAATTGAAGTGGCTCCTCAAGTCAGACTCGCTGAGTCAAATACATCGGGAAATGCTGTTGGCGCGTTTGCAGAGCAATTCCATTGACGTTTTTCGCCCCGATATCACGTATTTTTGCAAGGGGAATTTTTTCCATCATTTGTTCACGAAAGAAGTCCGTGCGGGGGAGCGTGGGTATCTGCTGAAGGCACCCATTCCTGACTTAAAGATGCAAGCTCAAGGTCAATCGGATTCTACCCAAGGTCAACGAGTGGACGAGCAAACGACATGACCAAAGCAGACAAATTTCTTGGAAAGGTATTGCGCCGCATGTTTCGCGCCGTGGGCCGGGTCTATGCTCCAGAGTTTACCCGGAAACCCGACTGGTTTCGCCGCAGTTCCTGGACTGTTGAGCAGGAAAACGATTTTAAAGCGTATTTTGTCCGCCAAGCGATGAGGGATTTCGGTTTGTACAAGCGCCAAGCGGTTAAGGAGGCGTGGTGGTTTTTATTATTCTACGGTTGGAAGCTCAAGCCGTTCAACGTGTGTTCGCTGAAGAAAAAGAAACGAAAGAAGAGTGCCCGCGAAGGTGCCTTGATCGGCACAAAAGGCCCCAAATCTCGCGGTGCCCGAACGAACATCACCAAACCTTTGTGACCCGAAATCGACCTGAGCAATTGGTGAAGCTGGTCTGGACTTGGGGACCGATTCCGCTTTTGTGGTGCTGTCCTTTTTGCTCAGCCGCAATTCAGATTTTGGCAAAAAGACCGCAGTGGAACTGCTACAAGCAGGGCAGACCGAAATTGTCATTTTGGAGGCACGGAGTTTTCTCAAACACGGGGCCTGACTGAATCCCCGTTAAGGCGCAGTCCTATGCCATTTTGCCAATTCTACCTGAACCGAAATTTTCCCCTGCCGTTCAGCAAGGTCGAGAGGCCTCCCTCCTCCAGCCATCCTTTGGCAGCGGGGTCATCCCGCAAGCGCGCCTTCCAGAAGGCCGTCGCCGCCGCCAAAATAAGCGGGTGAAATTTCTCGGTCTTAACGCGGTCGCGCGGTTGCAAGGGATCGCCGAAGGTGAAGTGCTCCGCGCCGCTCCAAGGCACATGTTCGACCACCACCCCATGCTCCTGGCACTTGACGCCCCGGGCGGCATAAATGAACCACGTCACCAAGCCCCGCAGCGGCACAAACTGCCACGAGCGCGGCGGTATCTGGTCATAGCCGGGCGCCGGTTTGTGACACCGCGAGCACTTGGCGGAAATGCCAGCGTGCGGCAGAATGATGACCTCTATGCGGCCGGACGCGCCCGCCTGCCAGCGGTGCAGCCGGATCTGCTCGTAAACAAAGCCAGGAAAATGGTGAATGTCGTTCAAAACGCTCTTAACTTTCAATTGCATCGCTGTCCTCTGGTTCGTTGGTTTGCGTTTTGTAGTCTGGAAATCCAAAGTTGAAATGTAAAATCCAAACCTGAACCCGAAAATGCCAATTGGGCTGGATCACACCAGGTTTCCAGGTTCCGGCCGGGCCGGATCGTAATTGACATCGTGACTTGTTTAACATAAGATGTTAGCACTATGCCAAGCAGACGCATTTCCGGAAGGCAGTTAAGGCATGGCGCTCCCGAGGAAAACCTCTCCCCAGGGCAATCGTTGGTGATTGAAAAACGTGGCGGTAAACGGTTCGAATTGACCCGTATTGATGCCGGCCCGGCCAACTTCAATGAACAGATGGATCAAATTTTCCGGGAAATCCCGCCGGAAGGGAAGCGCGTCAAGACGAACCTAGCCCGCCTGCTGTTGGAGGATCGGGAATGATTGTCTATAGCGACACTAGTTGGCTGGTGAGCTATTTGCAGGAAGACGACCAAAATCATGCCATCGCCCGCGCGGCGGCCGGGAAGTTGGCGGGGCACGATTTCGTGGTCTGCGAGGTTCACCTGCTGGAATTGCCGGCCGCGATCAGGGCAGCCACTCATCGCGGCCAGGACCCGGTGCCTGAACACCTGGCTCGCCGCGTCATTAATCGGTTCGACCGCGCCGTGACCGGGAAAATTCTTCTCCGCAAAGAGGTGGACATGAAAGAATCCGTGGCCATGGCCCGCTCGCTGGGGGAAACGCACGGTTGGCAGGATAAACACACCACCTTTGACCTCTGGCACCTGGCGGCAGCCTGGTCCTTGTCCGCTGGGGTCTTTTTAACGTTTGATCAACGCCAAGGAAAAATTGCTGCGCTGCTGGGCATGAGCCGTTGACCCGGCAATTTTGTTGGGAATGTTTGGTCAGCTCAAGTTTGAATTCCCAGAACAGAGTCTTGGATATCGAGATTTTTGGGAATTTTCGGAGGCATTGGTTCGGATTTGAATTCCCTACCCACACGTTTCTTTTCAATTCACAAACTAAACGAAGTCCCCGGGAGTCAGCGACGCTTTTTTTACCAGCCCCACCCCATCTGTCGACTAGAGCTAAAACGAGCAACCGGGCGAGCATGCGAGCCTTTAGCTCGCGCCCGGTTGCGGTCGAACCGTGCCGCGCGGGTATCTGAAACCTGCTCCGCTTCTGATCCTCCTTTACCCACAAAATGTGCTACAGACTCCATTTTTTAAGAGCTCCAATTTCGGATTAAAAACCATCATCCGAATCACTCGCACGTAGGACCGAAGCGCACGGAGTTGGCGGGCGACTTCCAGACCATTCATTACCGGCATGGTCAAGCCCGTTACTACAAGATCAAAGAATTCAGGATTTTTCAAGGAATAAGTTTGTGCCTTCACGGGCGTCGTTGTGGCCGGTTACTTGGCGGCTGGTGCCCGGCCAGGTTCTGTTCCTGGATGCCTGACAAATTCCTTTGCCTTTCAATGGGTGCCTCCTTCGGGGGAAAGGGCCAATTTCACTGCCAATCCGCGCAAATCAAATAGATTCAACGGGCTCCGCCCAATAAAGGCTGCTCCGTGAAGTTCAAACTCCTCCAATCAACAACCTAATATAATATGATCAATCCCCCGACTATCCCGCAAATTCGCCGCGCCAACCTTCCATTTCGATCCCGGACCGCGTACTGCAACCTTTCTCGTGCCGCCTTGTCTTATGGCATCGGCGCAAATGTCTTCCTCGAAGCCCGCGTCCTGCGCGACTACAGCGCACTGTGGTTGGCGCCAGGATGCACCACCGCCGACGCCGTGCTCGCCGTGCTGGTCTTCCGTCGTCCAGTGCTGTCGGAGGGCACCCTTTCGGTCTGTTTGACCCGTCGCAGCGACGGTCGCACCGTTGAGGCTCAACTGCGGATCTCCTGCCGTGACCAGGTCGGCCACGAAAGCGTTTTCCTGCAGCTCGGGCCCGTGCGCGGACTTTGAAGGCTGCGACGATCCCCCATCTAACCGACAACATTCAAGACACACACTGGTTCCACAATTAAAGATTACAAAATTATGCAATTCAAAAATGATCCCATGCACGTCCGCCTGATTAATAACGGCGAAGTCTGCCATCTGGCGGAGGCGAACGACCAGGACGGATCCCTTCTCCTGGCGGCCTTGCTGGCGCGAACCGGGGGCGGGGCCGAGTTGCCAGTCAAGGGCCTCGGCATGGCCAGGCTGGAGGTCAACCGATTTAGCGGTTGTTGCGGCCTTCGAGTGCAGCTGCAGGGTCAACTCGCCGGCGTCGCCCAAGTGGTGTGGCGGCAGGACCGATTGGATCGCGGGTGGCTAGCCGTGCGACTCTGGCACGGGCGGTTCACCCGGATCTTTCACCTTTCCCAGCCACCGCTGCCATTGACGCCGCCTCCACGTGTGCCTTGGATGGCCGTGTTCATTAGACCCACGCTGATGGCCGCTCTAAACCACGAGCAAAGGCTAAAGGTTGTGGCACTGATGTGGGGCCGTGCCTACGCCGAGCGAGGGGTCGCCGGAGACCCCTCGGCCTGCGCCAAATGGGTTCAATTCCCGATTATAAATGGCCGGATAGGTCCTCTTTCGTCTTGCCCCGACCCGTTATCGACCTATCTGGCCGCCGTTCAGGAAGCCAGCGACAAAAAAGGAAATGAGAACAAACTGATTGGCTAACCAAAAGAAATGAAAATGGAAAAAACAATGCTGGGAAAGAAAACCAGTGCTCTGCGTAGCGCCCTGCCCCAGGTGCTCCGCGAAGTCGACCTCTCCCGCGGCGCCCTCCACTTTAACCTCCCCCATCTGACTGTCCTATTGGATGAAGCCATTGTCCGCGACTATGGCGAACTGGACCCGGCCCTGGGCCTGAACGTTTGTGGCCAGGTCCTTTCAGTGCTTGGGCGGCATGTCGCGGCCAACCGCGGCGGCGGACCCAATGACATGCTCTCGGTCGGACTGCGCCGGCGAGCGGACAACCACAAAGTGGAGGTGAGCTTGGCCGTGATACCCGGCTGCCGCGACCACCGGGAAGTTGTTTTCCTCCACAAGATCGGCGAAGTCACCATGGAGGATTGAACTGACGTTTAGGCAACTAAGAAAACTCAAAAGCCATCCGTGCCCGAAACCGCAAGCCACCCGGCAAAGACGCGCTTGTGGTGGGTCGCCCAGGCAACTTTCAAGAAGTCGCCGCCCAGGAATGGCAAATTAAGAAAAAGATCATACCAAGGGCAGTCCGCGGAACTACAATACATGATATATGATGAATTCTAACGCAAATCCAGAAACGCCCTTTCGCCAGCTCTGCCGGCTGGCCGTAAAGTACGGGATCGACCCCAAAACTTATATGAGGCTGCTCATCCACTCGGGGCTGTCGGCTTCGCGCGCCTGCGAAATCAAGGTCGTCCTGGATCACGCTGCCATCGCCAAGCGCTTTACCGCCAAAAATTCCACTCTGACCTGGGCTGCGGCCCTGCACGTGTCAAGGCGGGGCTGGGAATGAGGTCCGGCTACCCACGCGCGGGCTTTTTGGACTTGCCGAGCGATTGGACTCGCAAATGCGGTCGATCATATTCAAAGCCCTCGGTTTTCGGGACTTTGATAACCACCGCGCTCGTTCACAGCCCCGATCCAGATCATCAAGGCGCGGTCCACGTGATCCCCCTCTAGGGCATTTTCGGAAAATTGCAACCCGGGACGGCAAAATAAATAATAAAAAGAGCGCCCCGAAAGCAGCGCCCGAACCTAAAATAAATTGATTATGACGAAATTCTCCTTCACTGCCCATGACCGAACTGCGGGACAGGGCAAGGAGGTCCGGGGAATGACGAGCAACGTGGCTGACAGCAAAAAACATGTAAATCACCTCATGGACAATACCCAGACAGGTAAATTAGCTGTGATGGCTTCAATGCTTCGTCAACAACCAGCCGCCATCTGCGGATGGCAAAAAACAAACAAATAAACAACGCAGCAGTAACGCACTTGCATATAATAAGACATGAAAGATACAGATAAAAACAATGTCCTGACGCGCGTAAAGCTCCGCAAGGGCAAAATAACTGAAAACGATCTCCGCGAGCTCTGCCGCCAGACCGATAATTCCAACCTTTCGGTAGCCGTTTTGGAGCATTCACTGTTGGACGCTGGGGTCAAGCCTTCCATTGCCTGCGACCTTAGATGCGTCCAGTTGTACGAGCCCGCGCGTCTGGCGCTGCTCGGGGAAAACCCCGTCTCGTGGCATACCGCCTTGGACATGGTCTGGACCATTATCGGGGAGAAAATTAACCTGATCCTCTCCAACCCGCAGTTCGGCGAAAGCCTGGACAATCAAGGCCGGTTCCGCAGTTTGTGCCGCGTGCAACGGGAATGGGGACTTGATCCGGACACATTCCGTCGGCTGTTGATTCGTGAGGGGCTGGAAGGCTCCCGCGCCAGCGAGATCAAAGTCATAGTCGCATGCGACCAGATTTGCCGCCGCTTCACCGCTACCGCAGACCCGCTGACTTGGAAAGAAGCCAAATCGCTGGCACGCCAGGCCCGTGACCAAGAGGAGGGGGCGTCCGACTACCCCGCAAAACAAGCCGCCCGTCGAGTCATTCGATTGGTTGTACGCCATCCGTGGCCCGAGCCGGCCGACAGACAAACCGGCTCTCCGGCCTTGACCGGCAAGCGCGAGCCCAACGGCACGTTCGTCGTCACACTTGCCAATTTGGGCACCGTTACCCTGGTGCCGAAGTCGATCATACCATCAACCAAAAACAGTAACAACCATGGACAACAATAGCAACATACCCGATACCAATGAAGACCAGGCCGAGCCAAAGGACGGCCTTCAGGAAAAAGTCCGCCACGTGGTACGCGAACTTATCCTGCCTGACAACGAACCTCAGTTCTGCCGTGAGCTTGTCACGTTAGGGCAGGGAAAGAACATAGCGCGCTTTCGGCAGTGTTTGGCGGAGGAAAAGGAGTTGATCAAGCAACGCGTCAGCGAGATCATTTGCATCCTGGAGGCGCCCGAGATTGCCCAGGCCTTTGTCGACAAGAAGATGACCTTCCGCGAGGCGTGCCCGGCGGCTCGAGCTGCCCGGGCAGCGAATCGTGAGGGCAAGAACCATCACGCGCCAAAGAAAAAGAAAAAAACCACCAGCCCGCCGACCAAGCTGCTAGAGGAGGCACTTCTGGACTTGGCGCGCAAGATCGCCGGCGCTGGCCACCTAGGCTGCCATACGATCGAATTGCAGGCATATCAACTGACCTACCAACCGATCACCCCGCCTGCGCCCACCACGGCGTTAGAGCAACCCGCCATAACGCCGGAGATTATTGCACTGCCATAACTTTACACCGTCGTTACTTTACACCGTCGTTACTTTTTATGGAGAAAAACGAACATCCCCCGACAACACCAGCGGCCAATACGGCCGGCGGCAACGCCGTGCCGCGTCCGCGCTTGCCGTACCCTGCCCCGCCAAGCGTTGCCGTGGAATTTTCTTCGAGGGACCGGCCGGGTCTCCAACGCTTATGCAAAGTGACGGGGCTCTCCCCCGGCGAGGTGGGGGCAAACCTGCTGGAGCATGAGCTGTCGGCCAAACCGGCTTCGGCGCCGCTGCCGGAAATCGCCGCCGCCCTCCGGCGGGTATACCAGCAGAGCTGCTGCCGCCTGGCTACCGTGGTCTTCGCCAAGGCGGACGGCGCCCCCGCACCAGCATCCGGCCAGAACCCAAACGACTTGCTGCCGGTCCGAATCCAGGTACCGCTAAGCCGCGACATGAACCGACCTTTATATGCGCTGGCGGTTGATGCCGGTTTGGACCGTGGTGACGTCAGTTGTGAATGGCTCAGCGTTGCCATCCACCGCGCCCAAACGACCGCCCAGGATTTGGAGCAACAGGCCGCCCGGCTCAAAAATCTGTGCGATCCCACGTGGAACGAATCAGCCGGCCCGGCCGCAATCGCAGGAGGCGCGCCATGAATGTAAAATTGGTCAGGAGGGCGTGCGATCTTATCACGTACGGCAGGTCGCCAAAAAACTCCAAGGGTGAGGTGCGAAAGTCCTTCACCGACACGCAGCCCACGCGCTGGGTCGGTGGATACCCCGCGGCCGAAGCCCAACTGCTTGAACTGCTGGGCCCACCGCACGTCAAGCGCGACCGCCGCCGCAGGGCCGAACATTGCCGTCTTCATCAAAACCATTTTATCCTGGGTTCTCCGGAATCCTACAAAGTCTTCGCGAAATACCTGCAGCTCGCCATCCGTTGCCTCCAGTGCCTGGTCTCGATGGGATTGCCCCTCGAAGACCTGATCATGTATTTTTTCGAGCATCCCCTGTTAAAAAACTCCCATATACACGCTGGGCAGATTAAAGCTTTCGCGCCGGAGGGTGGCATTTTTGAGCCGGCGCTGACCGGAGCCCTGGCGATTGATTTTTCGGTTTTGTTCAGCCGTCGGCTGGGGCTGGCCGACCCGATGGATCCGCGAATGGTGCGCATCGTCCACCCTGGAACAAACTCGTATAAATTTGAAAAGCGCCCTTGGCTCGACCAGGTTACCCTGGCAGCCCATGAGCGGTTCGCCGCGGGTGGGCTGAAGCGACACACCGATTTCCTGGAGCTGATCCAGGACCTCGAGTTGGGCGATATCGTCGTCGCGCCGGGTCGGGATGGCCGTCCGCAGATTCGGACGGATCGGATGGCCTCGAAACGGTTGTACCGTAACGGCGTGGCAATCGCCAATCAGCAGGGTGAGGTGGCCTGGCTATTCGGACTGGTTTGCCGCCCTGATTTTAGCGACCGGTTGGTGCGCCAGCTGATTGAACAACGGCAGTTGAAATTTGGCAATTCGGGCGTCGTTTACAACCGCTTATTTCCCGGTTTGCACCGATTGGCTGCCACCCACCAAGGACGGTTCGGCCGCCGTCAGGGGCGGCTGGTGGTCACGCCGGAAATATTCAAGTTTGTCGACCCACTTAATTATCGCCTGCGCTATCTATCGCTGGAGACCATGATGGCCGGCTCAAAATCCGGGGATAGCTGTCTGGAACTGCCCGATCTTTCGCGCCTCGAGATTTCCGCCGCTTGCGACCAAATGGTCCCGCAGGAGGTGTGGTGCGGCCCCGAGATCGCATATCCCTATTACAGCGATCCGACTTCCTGGGACGACCTAACTGATTTCGCCGACGAACCTGACGAACCCGAAGAAGAATGGATGTCGTCCCTTCATGACTCAGCGCCGCCAGCGCTGAATCCCAAACCATCCAACCTGCGATCGACAGAGGTCAATTGCGGCACTGATGTTCCAGACCACCCCGGTGAGGGCCAATCTATCTCGCCAGAAAAACCAGCCGGCAGCACGCCCCCCGTACCGCCCCTGACCATGACTGCTTCGCGCCCGGACGAAAACCCGCCCCAGCGGGCCGAAGCCCAAAGTCAGTCGACGCCAAATCCCCAGGCGGCACCTTTCGATGTGGACGGCCAGCCACAACCACCCGCGTACCTCAAACGATTACGACGCAAACGGCTGAAACTCCAGCTTGAGATAACACTGAGAACAGCCACGGAATTTGAAAATCAGCGCCGACACAGTGTTGCGAATTCTGAAGGAATGACCGCCCAGGTCAAAAGCGCGCCGAAACCGGTGCCGCCGCAAAAAACGAATTCAAACTACAAAGACATTAAACCAAGCAATCACGAACAACCGCCACCAATCACATGAAAGTCCAAAATTCCACGCCTGTCGCTGCCGCTGAAAACGCTGATCTACCCGATCCCGCCCGGGAGCATTTGCTCTTCGAACGTTCTGCCGCCGAATCTTGGTCCTTTCCCCGTGTGCATTGCACGGATTTGGCAGCTGATGAGACGACCCATGTGCTCCAGCTGAGGTTCCCGCTTTTTTTGGTGAGTGTCACAACCGGGTCGGCCAGCCAGGCCGCCCAGTTAAGCGAGGCCATCGCGGCCGGACAATGCTACACCTTCCAAACGCCAAGCGCAGCGGCGCCCCGCCAGCAAATTGGATTCAATATATTGCATCCCAAGGCGGCCAACGACTGGCCAAAACCGCAAGCGGTCAAGGTGAAAGACATTAAGGTGGAACTCGACCCCGATTTGAGAGATTCATTGAGAGATTCATTGGCAAATCAGCCCCTTGGTATCGAAGCCAAGAAGGACTAATCCAGATTCAAATTGTCCTATGCATCAACGCATGGTATTCCATCAGAAGTCGAAGACATCGCTTCACTTCCAGATGTCTCATTTGTTGGGCACGCATCATACAGGCCCAATTCCGGGTGGTGTCCAATCGGAGGATAAGCTTGGGCTTTTTTTCACCACCGGCACGATTGAACTCACCGGCACCGGCCTGCTCGCTTTGCGGGATCGCCTGATTTTCAGGCAGCCCGACGCGGCGGATGGCCGAATTTCGATCACCGAGGGGCTCATGGCAGCGGATCAGTCCTATACCGTGAGCAAAATTGTGCTTCGTTGAGGAAGTGCCCGAACTTGGCGGGGGAAATCTGGGCCAAGTGAAGAATGACAATTAAAATGTGCCGTCATTGACAATTAAAATTAGAGACGAGCCGTTAGCATGGAGCAGCAGTTTACGGGGCTGGCCGGTCGGCCGGCCCGGGAGCAAACGGCTGCCAGATGATAACCAAGCAACAATACCAACGGCTCATGAAAGCATATAAAAAGACGGGTCAGATTCAGCCGCATGCGTTCTTCCTTCCGAAGACCGTCCGGCCTCATCCTTCTGCTGGAGCAGCCAAAAAAGCGCAAACTCCATCAGTCTATGCGGGGGAAATGGTGCCGCGCCAGGGGTTTCCACCCCCAACCTCTCCGCTCTAAACAGAGTGGTCAAGGGCCCGTTGGCTCCGGCGCGGTCAGGCATCATCTGTTCTCCGGAGCCTCTCGCCAAACAACTGCGCCGTCGCTGCGCAATCCAATCTCGACCTGGCGAACTGTCGTTGGAGAAGGTCCCGGTGTAATTCGGTCAAGTGTGTCGGTCTGCCCAATTACCAAATATCCGCCCCACTTCGTAGTCGCTGGGAGCGCACCTGAATTAGAGGTGCTTTGTTGGGCGGAGAGGGTGTCGAGAGCGAGCCAGCCAAAGCTGACAAGCGCAATGGCCAGGCCCGCCGGCTTCGATAATCTCGTTTTCATGCTCGGTTCTAAATGGCCACAGCCTCGGTAAAATTGCCTTAGTTCTGAACGCACCAGTCACTGGTTGGAGACCACATCTCCGGATGCGCTTGGTTGTCTCTATTCCAATTCCGTGCCGTTCGCGGCGGATACAGATAATCTCGTCGCTTTACCAGATTCACGTGACCATCGACAAAAAGGAGGTTGTACCCAGCCGCATGCGGTGGCTTGGCTTCAATCTCATACATCATCGGGAAGAGCGCTTGCCACGGATTCATTTCCACCGGCCACCCGAGGAATGCGCTATTATTGAATCGGATATGATTCCAATTGTTCAGATGAATCGGCCGCGTATCCCCCACCTCGTACATTTCGCTCGGCGCTACGACGCGGTTCTCAGGCACGGTCATATCGAAGTCACCCAACCCCAACCGGCGCCAAGGAGCAACATGGTTCTCGTCCAAATATCGGTAGCCCCGCATGCCATTGGCATTGTAAGCATAGCTGCTGGATACCAAATTTACGATTCCGCCACCCTCCACGAGCGGCTCCCGTACCACCACCCCGCCTTCGGAGGTAAATGTGGGACAGTTCCAAGCCCCGTTGGTCCAATTAATGGGGTTGTAAAGAGCCAGCCGGTCAGCCCAGGTCTTGAGCGGCGGCCCGCCACCGATGGCCGGCGGATACACATGGCTGTCAGAAACATACATTTCCATGGCCAGGCCCACCTGCCTCAGATGATTCATGCAGACCGCACTCCGGCCTCTCGCCCTCGCAGCGGACAGCGCCGGCAGCAGCATCGCTGCCATAATGCCGATGGTGACGATGACCACGAGCAACTCAAGCAAAGTGAATCCACGGCAACACTTCATAATCACACGATAGTGACACCGGACACTTGCATTTATTAGACAAATTTCAAGGTCTGGCGTGGTCTTTTCGTTATCGAGGCCGTCCAAGAAAGAAAACCGCTCGGACCGTGCCAATCGCAAGCCGCCACAAAAAACCGCATCACCCCGCGTTCCACCCATTACCGCTTAAAGCCGTCCCCCATTCATCGTGCGCACTCTCATGTAAGCATCGACTGCGTGTCGACCTAGAAAATACCGGCGATCGGAAACTGGCAACTGGCCAAAAACTTCGGGTTACACCCCATAGCGGAGGGTTGCCGAGCCGTGTAAGGTGGCTCCAGTGTTGAGACCAACATAATAAGCTGTGAACAATTGCTTGCGCGAAAAGAAGTGAGAAGATATTTATGTTTAGAATTTTGAGGAATTTTATTAGTCTTGTCGTCTGCATTGTCGAACTACTTTTGACTTTCAGACTGATATTCGAGTTTTTGGTAGTGAATACAGGCACGCCGTTTGTTGCCTGGCTTTATGATGTCACGGCACCGCTGGTGGCTCCATTCGCCAAAATTCTTCCGAACTGGAATTTTTCAGGTTTCGTGGTCGATTTTGCCACCGTTGCCGCGATGATCGTGTTTGCTGTAGCCGGCTCGTTGCTTCTGATGCTCTTCCGCCATCCTCGTAAAGTGGCTGTAGCATATGAGGTGCCCCCTATTGAATAGACAATTGTGCGATGTTTTAGGATTAGTCTCGGGCCAAAATGATTTTCCAAGGAATCATTGCATCTTCATCAAGTAAATAAACCGCGCACAATCGATGGTAGCCGTCCGCAAGCACAACTTGCTCCTTGGTAGAAGTACGAATCAAAAGCAGTGGGGACAGTTTTTATCCTGCCTGAATTCTCTTTTGATCACTTGTGACGTGGCTATTGCTGACCGCTAGCAAAGGCAATCTCGCTGCCCTGAAAATGTCTTTGGACTTGAATTCCGACATCTCCGCGCGTTTTAGTTCGTTCACTCGGGCCCGGGCGGTCTTTTTATCACCAAACAGCCTAATGTATGGACGGGATTTTGGCCACGACTCAAGAGCGCGTATTCAATTTTTTGTCCATTGGTTTTTCGTGTGACGGTGAAATTTCCAAGACCTCACTCCAAGGGCAATTTGCGAGCATTTTTGTGCCTGCAGAACCTCAGTGTAGAAACAGTCATCCGATCTTTCCAATCTCCCTCCACCGCGATTCCCAATCCGACTCCTTCAGCCTCTTCATTGTGATGTCCTTATCGCCGGCTAGATTAATGGCTTCCTTCAATCGTTGCTTTGCTTCAAGAAGGTTCCCGAGCTGACATTCGTAGCACGCCAAGGAGAACGAGACAAGGTATTCTTTGGGAATCTGATTTTCGCTTCGGTCAAGATATCCTTAGCCTCGTTGATGTGGCGGGGCTTCGAAGGCTTTCGTAGGGCCGGTTTCCAAGCGGCCGGAGCGGAGGCTTTTGCGGTCCAGACCCTGGCTTGCAGACCCAAAAAGGAGCCCAATATTCTGGATGACGATGAAAAGCACCACGGACTGGTCCGCGCGACGCTAATACCTCACTCGGTAAAACGTCCCCCTTGTTCCCGGTTGATTGGTCAGTGTCATCGTCGTATTTGTGCTCGTGGCAGTGAACGCCAGATAGTTTGACCAGGTCGTGAGATTGGTGCTGCTCTGGACGGTATAAGGCAATGTGGGGTAGAGATTGGAGGTTTTGAGGGTAAAATTAGTGCTACTGCGAACAATATTCAGTTCGGCTTCAACGGCCTCGAATGCGACGGTTGCGGTCCGGGCATCCAATTTGGTCGTCGGATGAAGATCGTCCCAGAAAACGTAGCTTGCCCCAGGACCGTCGAAACTCTTGTCCGTCAGGCTGGGGTCTTCCAAAGCGCCCAGCATGGTCACCGTAAAACCGTATGCCGCAGGTGCGCTCAATATGTTGGTCAATCCGGCATAGTTATCCATCAGGTAAAGCCGCAATCCGGGATATTGTTGCATCTCATTGGTTTCTGCGGTATACAAAGCTTGGTTGAACAGGATCACCTTTGAGACCACCACATTTGAATACGTTCCCCGGTCATCTTCTATAAATACAGGGGTTTGTGCGAGGTTGGCCAGATTACCCACGACGATGTTGCGCGCTCCGTTGGTGTAAAGATCCCCAATCGCATTCGTCAAATTGTCAACCGTGTTGGTGATGAAAACGCCCCAAAGGGTGTTGCTGACGAGTCCGGTTGAAGTGTTGGCGATAAAATCATTGCCGCCGGAAAGCAGCGTAAAGAGCGCCGTCTGCAGACCCGTGGCGCCTTTCAAACCTGCAATTTGCGCAGGGAGATTCGTGGTCGTGCTCCCGGACACCGCAAAATTGTTGGATGGGTTGTACGGTATTCCCAAATCCGCGGACAAATACTCCACCCAGAGCGGACCGTTCGAATAACGCCCGTTGTAGTAGTTCGTCCCCGCCGGCGGCGGATTGCGTCCTGTGTCGGATAGGCTGTCGCCAAACACGTATAAAGCCGTGTAGGAATATCCCGCGGCCGCTGTCAAACAAAATGCCAGCGCTAGAGCCGGCAAGATAGTCCGCAAGGTTGTCACGCCCCCCAGCGCCGGCCCTGCCCGCTCCTTGTGAAAATTCATATCCTTCATAATATCCCATCCTTGCGCAAAATCCAGCCGCGTGCTCTCCGGCCAGTTGCCGAAGGTACTCGACGGGGCGCCGCCAGCTTGCTAAACGTTCCTGTCGTCGTGGAAATATCCAGCCCGCGGCGGACGGTTTTCCTTCACAGCCATGATCTTCCAAAACCGCCTACCGCAGCCGTTCGCGGTCGCGGGCGGACCTCGAACCGAAGCTGCGCGACCAACCTCGGTCGCTCATTGCTGCAGCACGCGATAGTAGCGGTACGGGTAATTCGTGGCGCCCGGATCGACGAGGAACAGTTCATTCGTGGGCGCCGCGTTGGTGCTGATGGGCGTCCAGTTGATGAAGTTCGTAGTGGCCTCCAGCACATAATTGCTGCCGGGCACAGCCGTGAAGTCCAGTTGCAGTTGCTCGTTGGGCAGGAAGTTCACCGAGGTGAAGTAGAGCGGCTGCACTTGGAAAATCGCGCTGGCGGCCACGCTGTCGTCGAAACCGGTCGCAAAGGCGTTGGCCGAAACGGTGACGTTGCCAAAGAGCTTGAACTCGCCCCCGTACGGGGCGGAGTTCGTGGTCGGAAGCGAGCCGTCCAGCGTGTAGTAAATGGTCGCATTGGTGTCCGGCGCCGACAGGGTGATGCTGACCGAGCCGAAGTAACTGCCGCCGTTGGGGGCGATCACCGGCGGCGCCAGCGCGGGGATGCCGGGGAGGCTGTTGATCCAGGCGGTGAAGACGCTCACCGCATTGCTGTCGACCAGATTGCGCGCCAGCGGCGGCATCTTGATCGTGTCATTGGTGGTTTTGATCCGGTACAGCAGCACCGACCGCCAGATGTCCTGCGATTTGACAATGCAGGCATGATCGTAGCCCAGCGAGAACGCGGCCGGATAATTGGTGATGTGCTGGGATGGCGGCGGGGTGTCGTAGCGCCCGTCAAAGGTCGGTCCGGTGCCGCCGGGCTGATGGCATTGCACGCAGTTGGCCTCCAGGTAGGACCGTGCCCGGGCTTCCAAACTGGCGCGGGCATTGGTCAGCGACGAGAGTTGCAAATAATTCGAGATGTCCGCTTCATTGATCGCCGGACTGAACAGCCCGAGCCGGTTCAAGGTGCGCAGCTGATTGTCCGTATTGCCGGTGGCCGGATAGGTGAAGTCTCCGTTGAGCTGCCGCGTATTGACGCCCAGGACGTAGTTGGCCACCGGCGTATGGCAGGTCAGGCAGTCCGCCTGGCTCGGATAATACCACGTTTGGGTGCTGACTCCGGCGGCGTTGGTGATCAGGATGGCTTCGTTTAGGCTGCCGGCCAAAAGATCGGCGTCACTGTTGTCCGGCCGCCATTTGTACGTCACCCCATAGACCGCGCCGTTAATGTCGCGCACCAAGAAACGGGTCTCCAGACGGCGCAGCGGCGCGCTCGCGTCGGTCTGATTGACGACCAGGTCGAAATTCTTGATGAACACCGTTCCGGCCGGGAAGGTCCAGGTGTTGGTGGCCAGAAAAGCAATCTGCTCATCCGGCGTCAGCGGCCCGCCATGACTCGGCAGGGCCAGATAACGGCTCTTGACCGCGCCGTCCGACCATAAGGGCGTGTTGGGCTGGTAGGGAATCAGGCCGGCCGCCGGAATGCGGTTCGGCGTGTCGCTGAAGGCGCCCGTGCCGGAGATGAGCGCGGGCAGATTGCCGTTGATCGTCGTGGGCAGGTTCAGGAAGGGCTGAACCGGCGGATTGGTCGTGAGCCCGTAAGGCTGGCCGGTTCCCGCGCTTACCGTGATGTCCACCGGCGCGGAAGTGCTGCTCAAGCCGCTGCCGTCGGTCGCGACGGCGGTCAAGGCATAGCTTCCCGCGCCTAATCCGGTGGCGGTCAGCGCGTAAGGCAGGTCGCTGACGCTGCCCAGAAAGCCGCCGTTGGCGTAGAAACTCACCAAGCTGATGGGATTGTAAGCCGCATCGGCTTCCGCGCTGAGGGTTACACTCGCGGTGGCGGTGAAATTAGTCGTGCTGTTGGCCGGCGCCACCAGGACGACGGCAGGCGGGGGGTTGGTAAAGGGATACAACTGCGTCTGCGGAATGATCGCCAGCGAGGTCGATGGGCTGCTCCACAACAACGAAACGGAGGCGTCGTTGGTCTTTTGATAGTAATCCAGTTCAATATTGTAAAGCTGCTGGGCCCTGAGCGTCACGCCGGCGCTATTAGTAGTTGCGGTGGTTTGGTCCAGCCAATCATTGATCAGCAACTGGCCGTTGACATAAAGCCGCACGCCGTCGTCGGCCACGGTGGTGAAATCATAGGTTTCACTGAACTGCGCCTGCACGGTTCCGGTCCAGCGCACGGTGAAGTTGGTGGCGCCCACCGCAGGATTCGGTCCGGTGGTCTCCCAATTGAAATTGACCGTGGCGTTGGTCTGCACCAGCACCGGCGAGCCGGTGAATGGATTTGGGCTGGTGTGGTTTGCAAAATACGAGCCGGTCAGCCCGCTGCCATTGCCCGCCTCCGCCGTGTTGATGAACGAGGCGCTGGCGACGGCACTGTTGACCGCCCCGGGCGCGGCCGCGATGGCCTGCACCACGGCGTTGCTGTTCAGGCTGAACGGCCCGGCGTAAAGCGTCGAACTGGTAGTCGGCGTGGTGCCATCCAGCGTATAAAAAATGGAAACGCCGGGGGTCGGGTCCGCGAGCGAGATCAGGACAGAATTGGTAAAAGTCCCGCCCGCGGGCGAAATGGTTGGCGCCGGCGGGAAATTGGCCAGCCCGTACACCGACACGGCGTATTCCGCGCCAACATAAACTTTGCCGCCGGCGATGACCGGCGGGGTCATCTTGACCGCGCCGCCGGGATTGTCACGCGCGAGGTTCATGCTCGAGTTGTACAATTCCTGTGCCAGGTTCGTCGCGTTGTAGGCGTGCAACACCGCTGGGCCGCTGCTGAGATAAGCATCGGCCTGAATGACCCAGGCAATCCCGTCGTTGGTGCCGTTGGCGGAAATCGTCGGCGTGGCGCCCGGAAAACCGAAACTGGTGCCCGAGCGTGAATCCGGCGTCGCTACGATGATTCCGTTCGTGATGAGAAATGCCTTCATCACGTCGCCGTTGCCCTGGTAATAAATCCGGTGGTTAAAATAGGCGGGAGAACTCCACACGCCGCCGATGGCGCCGGGCAATTCCTCCACGATTTGATTATCGTTCCCGTTGACGCCGTCGGTGCCGTTGTAATGACCCATGTTGTCCCGATCCACCAAATAGATTTTGCCCTCCTTGCCCGCACCCACAATCAAGTGCGGATGGGCCGCGCTGCCCGCGTCATCCGGCAGCAGCAACGGGCCGCCGGAGCCCAGGTCGGTGTCGTTATTCTGCAGGGTCAACTGGTTGTAAGGCGTGAAATAATCCGTCACCGCCAACCGGTTCGTGGCGGTGGAGAGCCTTACAAAGCTGTCGCCGTAGTCGCCGCCGTTGGTGTTGGCGCTAAACGAGCCGTTGCCCGTTTCAAAATACAGATTCGTGCTCGCGTCCACGGACAATCCGT
Source organism: Verrucomicrobiota bacterium (assembly GCA_049509875.1). Taxonomy (GTDB): domain Bacteria; phylum Verrucomicrobiota; class Verrucomicrobiia; order Limisphaerales; family UBA11358; genus UBA11358. The sequence continues at coordinate 33,210 of JBEKZM010000042.1, forward strand.
TGCCCCCCATCCAAATCGCCCCTTCCCCGGCGTTGGGGCCAAACGCGGCCACCGTCGCATTCGGGGTGGTGTTAAAGATGTGGTTGGTCATCAGCATCAGATTCGTCGCGTTGAAACCGATGACCCAGCCGTGGTACGGATCCGTGTCATCATGGCTGCCGTAGGCCACGTATAAAATCCCGCCGGCGAGAGTCATGGCGGGACGCTGCATGTGTTGAATGGCCGAAAACGTCACGTTGGTGCCATCGCCGTTTACGCCCGTGCCGGGCACCGACACCACGACGGGCGTCGGACTGAAGGGCTGTTCGTAGCCGTTGGTGATGTTCAGAGCGTGAATGCGATGAAAATAATTCGTTGAAACGCCAGGCACCACTTCGCGCGTGAAGGCATCCACATAGATCGTGCCGCTGACCGGATCAATCACCGGCGCGCTGGCCGCGCCTTCTTCGGGCACCACATCGAGGTTGCCCACTCCGGGATGATAACGCGCGCCATATTCGGTGCTCGGCGAGGGCGAGGAGATGCCCAGGTTCGTTTTCCACAGCAGCCCGCCATTGGTGTCGCCGTTGCTGTCCGCGTCAAAGGCAAAAACCGAGTCGTGCATCGTGGACACAAACATGACCTTGCGCACGCCGCGCCCGGGTATGTTCAGCCCGTTCATGATCAAGGGCTGGGCATAAACATAACCATCCACCGGATAGGTGAACAATTTTCCAAAGTTGGTGACATTTACGTTCGCCGGCGTGAGCAGGAATTCGTTGGTATTCTGGCCCTGCCGGGTGTTGTCATAATGATAGGTGAGAACATTCACTTCCGAAGCATTGGGCAACGGCAAAACCTTGAGCATGGCCGGCAGACTGTTGGTGGCGCCAAAGGAATTGGACGCCGACAGGGTATAGGCGCCGGCGAAGTTGGTCTGCAGTCCGGCGAGTATCAGGCCGCTCGCGGTTGCGTTCGGGAGGTTGCTGCCGTCATGTAGCCACTGCAGTGAAATGGGCGGCGAGCCGCTGACTGAAGCGGTGAACATGGCCAGTCCTCCGGCATAATTGGTGGCCGCTGCCGGCGCGGGTTGTTGCGTGAAAAAAGGCGCCGCTGGCGGGTTTACCGTCAAATACACCGGCGGACTTTCATTCGTGCCGGAAGCGTTGCTGACCAGCACTGAATAATAACCCGAGGAGGTGGTCGCGACGTTGGTCAGGATCAATAGGCTGTTGGTGGCGCCGGCAAGGTTGACCCCGTTCGTTTGCCATTGATAGCGCAACGGAGCCAGCCCAAATGCGTTTTCAGTCAACGTCACCGTGGTTCCGCCGAACACGCTGGCGTCGGGCGAAACGACCGGCGTCGTTACCGCCAGAACACCGCTGGCGGCACCATAATAAAGACCCAGTACCTGCTGCCGGCTTAACGAGGTGTTAAAGACGGCCACTTCGTCCATGATTCCATTGAACGTCCGCGAACCGTTGCCGCCGTCGGCCGCGTCGTCGCCGATCAGCGTGGTGGTGTTGAACGCCTCGGCGGTGTGCGCTATGGCGTTGGTCGCGGATTGGATTCCGTTAGTGTTGCAGAGATAGACGACCGCGGTTTGCGGCGAGATGACCAGCGCCACGAACGACCACTGCTGCAACGGCGGCACCAAACCGGAAAGCCAGGACCAAGTGTCCTGGTTGTTTTGGTTCCACGTGTAACCCAGCTGCCCACCCGAGCTGAAGTTCAGGCCCGATGCGTCCCCGCCGGGCCGGCAAAACACCAGGCCGCAATAAGACGTGGGCGTGCCGATCGGATAGATCCAGGCACTGATCGTCACGGTGTTGGTGTTCAAATTGAGTGGCGGCACGATGACCATTGAATTGGCGATACCGCCGCTGAATTCCGCCGCCGTGTTGAATGATTCAAAGCCTGCAAAGCCGGTGGCGGGGTCCGGTCCGGCAACCCCGTCTGCAGCGGCGGAGCCATAAACGCCGTTGAAGTGTCCCGCCATGTCGGCCGCCGTCAAATTCCCGCCGGCGGTGCTATTCGTTTCGTTGAGCCGCCAATAGCCCACCGGATCAGCCTGCAATACCGCACTGACAAATGTTGCCTGCGATTGCACGGTCAGCCGCGCGGCGCTGGTGGCCACCGGTCCGCCAACCGCATTGGACGCCAGCAGCGTGTAGCTGCCCGCATTCACCACTTGGAGATTGCCGAGCGTGAGCAAAGTATTGGTAGCTCCCGGAATATCCGTCGCCCCGCCGCCCGTGTTCGCCTGCCACTGGTATAAAATGGGCAGAGTTCCGTCAAAGCCCGCGGAAAAAGTCACGCTGCCGCCGGCATAACCGACCGCCGGGTTCGGCGCGATGTCCGCCACCAGCACGGGCGCGCTCGCCGCCATCAGGTTCAGCGTCGCCACGCCGCTGGTCGAAACGCCCGCGCTGTTGCTCACCACGACATCGTAAGCATACGGGCCCGCACTCCAGCCCGTGGTGTCCACCAATAAATTTGTCCCCATGGCTCCAGGGATGTTCGTGCGCGATCCGCCGCTGCCGCCATCGGTGCGCCATTGGCAGGCGAGCGGCACCTGGCCGCTGGCCGCTTCCGTCAAGGTCACGGGTGTCCCGGCAAACAGAGGACTATTGGTTGGGTTTATCGAAGGCACGCCCGCCACCGGAAAACTCGGCTCGGAGAGGCCCAGGTCAAAAACGGCATCGTAACTGTGGCTGGCGCCAAACGTGATCGTGCCGCCAGCAACCGGGAACAACCCAAGTTGTCCGCCCGCGTAAGGATTGCCGCCCGCATTCCCCACCGCCTCCCAGCCCGGCACGGAGCCCGAAGCCTTCCCAAAAGAATAGGCGTAAACGGTGTCCGGCGAGAGCGACAAGCTAAAACCGCTCCACTGCAGCCAGTCGCCGTCGTTAAAACTGAAATTGGTGGCACTGTAAGCCATCAGGAGAGTGGCCGTGCCGCCGGAAACGGAATAAATGTGCAGCAGATAACCCTGCGGCGTGCCGGTCCCAGACGTGGTCCCGCCACCCGTCTTGATGGCCAGGGAATGGAGCTGATAGCCGGCCGAATTGTTCAAAGTGGCAAAGGTTTGGCCCGGCTCGCCGGCGCCGTGGTTCGATTGATTGTCCGTGTAATAATTCAGGCCGTCGGGAGAATTCGTCTCCTCTGAAGCACTCAACTGGGACACGTCGTATTGCCCCGGCGTGGGGGCGGTCGCGCCCAGATCGGCCAGCGTCGCCGGCGTCTGCGCCCGCAGCACCACGCAGGGAAAGACCATGGCAAGAAACAGGCCCAATCGAGTGGCACGCCTCCGGATTTCCCGGAGCAATCCGGTCCTTGGCGGGGCGGGCTTCACATCGCACCTAACATTACGTTTTTTCATCTGCAGAATTAAGATTCTACAACAAAACCAGGTCGTTTCCAGCTTGAATTCGTCCGGCGCCTCGGTTGACAATTGGATGTCACGACAGTGAAGGATTAGGGGGAGATCAAAATTATGCGCAGTAGGGCGAGGCGGCTCGATTGGAAAAATGTGGATTTTATTTGGGGAAGGATGGTGGTAAAACGAAAGCTGGGGCCGCCGGCCTGAGCGGGCAGACTACTGGAGGATCATCACCACACAAAAACGGACTTGGCTTGTTGCCGAGTTTCAACGGACTGCAAGCGTTTCTAGGAGTGCAGTCAAAAGCGGGTTGGTCCAAATCCGGACGTAAGAGCGCGGCAGGCGACCTCCGCGCGCTCTGCCAAGGCCACCACGGAGGCGGGCTTTTTGTAAACTGCGGAGCCTTTTGAAGGTCCACGCTCGAAGAAGGCACCTCCTGGGCACCAAAGCCCGTCTACAACTCCACCGTGAAAAAGTCCGTGGCCGCCAGCACCTCCCAATGCGTTCGCAGGAACTCCTGCCACGTCATTCCTTGGCGTCGCTCAGGCGCCGGCTCCATTCCCGCAGCCCGCAACACGTTGGCAATGGTTCCCCTGCCCACTCCATGGCGCAGTTTGGCCAACGTCCCTTGAATCCGGGTATAGCCCCAAAATCTATTTTCCCTCGCCAGTTCCAGGATGAGTTCCTTCACCTCTCCGGTGGTGGGTGGGCGTCCTGCTTTGCGGACCATACTCTCGTCGTATTTCCTGGCCACCAGGCGTCGGTGCCATGCCAGCAAGGTGGTCGGCCTCACCAAACTGCAGAACCGATCCAGTGCTTTGTGCCCCAGCCGGTTGCCTTTGATCGCCAGGTGGTGGCGTTTGCCATCATTGGACCACGGTTTCTTGCCCAACGGTGCTTTGAGCACACGGATTTCTTCCTGCAAACCAGCGGCCGTCGACGGCGTGGCTTCTTGTGATGAATATCGAGCCAGGTTTGGATCAGGGCTTGCAATTCCATGGAACAGGAAGAAAATCACAAAAAAGGACCACGCAGGTCGTGGGCAAGAAACCAATTGAGAAATCCTCACTTAAAACTCCTGTTCCTTATGCTTGCCACGATCACCGTGCTGCCAAATAATTCAGCCCCGGGAGCGGCTTTGCGCGACGCAAATCTTCCCGCTGGCTTCTTGAGCACGCGCGGCAGCCAGATCATTGGCTCTGAAGGCAGCCCGATCCGCATCGCCAGCGTTGGGCTTACGGGGATGAATGTGGTTGGTGGGAGGCTGCAATTGGAGGGGCCTTTTGAAGGAATTGAAGGCCACGTTTCTGCCATGCGGGCCATCGGCTTCAACTGCGTGCGGGTTGACTGGATTGACCAAACACTTGACGATACAGGCGCAATGGCGCAGCTCGACCAGTTCGTCGCCGCTTGTCAGAAAGTTGGATTGAAAGTGATCTTCGACAATCACAACAACGAGGCGACCAGCGCCGATTGGGGAAACGCCGCCCAGCAGAAGAATGGATTGTGGTTTGATACCGGACCAGGCACAGATGGAACGGACGGAACTGTGAAGCACGGCACCGTCAGCCATGCGAGGTTCCAGACGGACTGGGTGATGTTTGCCAGACATTGGGCCGGCAACTCGACAGTGATCGGTTTCGACCTCCGTAACGAGCCGTGCGCCCATACGCCAACCCCGGCACTCTGGGGAGGCAATGGGCCAACCGATATACATGCGATGTACGAGTCCGTCGGCAATGCGATCCTGAAGGTGAACCCCGATGCGCTCATCATCTGCGAGGCTGTGATCAATTACAAAAATGAAGCTTTCGAAGGTGACCTTTTCGTTGTGCATAGTCTTCCGGTGGTCCTGAGCAATCCTGCAAAACTGGTTTATTCGGTTCACGAATATCCCAAAGAAATTGGCGGCTATCTCGGCCCGGAGTCGGGTGCTGGCTACATCAACCGCATGAACAAATCCTGGGGCTGGCTTATCACGCAGGATGTTGCTCCGGTCTGGATCGGCGAGATGGGAGCCTCAATGACCTCGTCCGCTAGCAAAGCCTGGGGACAGACCTTACTTGATTATATGGATGGAAAAGCCCCGGGCGGGCCGAAGTTCTCAGGCCACCAGCAGCCCATAGGCGGGGACTGGTGGGCTTGGGGTTGCCTTACTGGGCAAAACCCCGATGGCTGTCTTGGGGAAGATGGACAGATTCGCCCTGAGCAGGCGTCCTTTATTCGCCAGATGTTGTTTTGTCCAAATCCTGAGCTTTAAGTCCAAAGGCCAGCCTAAACCGGCGACAAAATGTTATCACGCCCGTTAAACACTACGCCGAGCCGGTCAGCAGAAAGCCCGGCAAACACAAACGTAATGGACAATGACGAAAGACAGGCGGCCATGGCGATGATCGTGTCAATTTCGCGCACGTTGCGCTGGCGGCACAGGCATGTCATCACGTCGGAATTGTGGGTTTAGTTCTTTAGCTAACGCCGGCCGGTGAGCCGTTTCAGCCCCGTCCTGGCCCGCTGGCACTTTTTGATTTCCTGCTGTCCGCTTGATGCCTGAATCTGCCTCCGAATCCGCCAATGACTGAAAACGGGCTAAAAGCGACGTGCCCATCGGCCATCTGGACGGGGATCGAGCTGTTCGCGCAAATCTTCAGGACCGGCCGGCTGGCGACCACTATGGAGCATCTTCCTTTGCACAAAACATGGTCCGGTTTTCGCAAAAAACAACACGTCTTTCCCCTTAAGATGATGCTCAATTTTCGAGGTTTGGTGCGCCGATTTTCGTTACGGGATGACACCACGAAAAACGGTGGACAAAAATCAAACGAAGCACCAACGGCGTAAACGAGCATCTTTTGCCGCTTTCCGCATAAAATCCTCGGTTTTGCTGAGTCTGCGGCGTTTAATTCGAGTTTATGCCACTTCTGGTCCCGTTCAATGTGCCGGGGCGGCCTTGGTCAGCGCGGCAAGCACCCGTCCGGCAGAGACCCCCTCCAGGCAGCTCCGGTCAAGGTCAACCTGAGTGCCATTCAAAGGGCCGCCCAACGGGGAATCCTCGCTCTTGACGATCTGGCTGTCCTTGTAAATTGGCGCCGCCCGCAGGAGGGAATCTTCGGCGCCAAATAGCCCGACCACCGGCACACCCAATCCCGCCGCAAAATGCAGCGGACCCGTGTCGCCGGCCACCACCGCCCGCGCCCGCCGGAGGACAGCCAGGAATAACTTGAGGCTGGCCAGCGGTGGCAGGACGAAAATTTCTGGTTCCATTTTCTTCAGTTCCAACAGTAAGGCGCGCTCGCGACCGCTGGTGCCGGACGAAAAGGCCAGCGGGAAACCGGCGGCCCGGGCGAGCCGGTAAAACTCCTGCCAGCGGGCCAGCGGCCATTCTTTGCGCGGTTGCGACGTGCCGAGGTGGCAGACGATCATGCCGTCGGGCAGCAGTTGGGCCGCTTCCTCAGCGAGCGCGGGATCAGCGGCAATTTCCAGATGTGTGGATTGGGACGCCGGAATCTGCCAGGCGGACAGAAGTTGCAAATGACGCTGCACCCAGGCCGGCGGAAGAGTGGCGGTGTGAATCCTCAGCGAATAGCAGATTTTGTGGAGCAGACCGGTCTTGTCCACCGCCCCGAGCCGTTGCCGCGCACCGCTCAAAAAGCTCAGAATGGCCCCCCGGTCATTGCCGCCAAAGTCAACGGAACGATCAAAACGCTCCCGCCGCAACGCCTGGATGATCGGCCACGAATCGCGAAGCCGCGCCCGGCCACGAGTGCGCGGTAGGGACCAGACCTTGGTGATCCAAGACAGGTTTTCCAGCAGCGGCGCGATGTCCGCGGCAAGCAACACGTGCAGCTCGCCATCGGGCTCGCATTCCTTCAGTGCCCGCAATGCCGGTGTGATGAAAACAGCGTCCCCCAGGTACTTGAACTGAATGGCGAGTGTCTTCTTGGCAAATCCACACATAATTTGAATCTCCATTGCAACCGGCCTTCTCGCGCACCTTCCTCAGGGGCTTGGACAAAGCGAAGCTGATCCTGATCATCCTTAAACATGGCACTACCCCGATTGCCGAGCACCATGACATGACATATGGCGCCGGGACTCGATCCGTAGCGGTCTGGCCATCATCAAGAATGATCATTCAAACTTTGCCCATCTCAAGCCCTGTTTGTCCACCGAAATCCTCGCCGAAGAATTTTTGAACCGCGAACCCTCGCAAAATACGCGAACTGGAACTCTTTTTTCGCACATTTTGGGTATTCCTCATTTTTCGCGATGGCTTGTGGCTGCTCGTGCCTGCCAATGACCAATCATCGCCGCCAACGCTCAATTACAAACCCATTCTGGCGAAAACTGAAAATAACAACCGTTATATACACTCCCGTGTCGGTGCCCTCCCTCTCCGACTCGATGCCTCCGCCCCGTTTCTAGCCTTCAGCATCGGGAAGTTGCCGCCCCTGATGCGCCTCCAAGCTTTGCTGAGCGCTGCAGACGCCATCCACGCCATTACCGACACGGCGGCGGACCTGCGCTTTTTGCTCGGGGCTGGTTCGCCCCTCGGTGGTGAGCAGCCCAAATCGGCGGTTAGCCTCCCCGACGGCCGCCTGGCGCTGGCCAAGTTTCCCAAGCCCGATGACATCCGGGACATTGCCGCCGGTGAAATTCTCGCGCTCACGATCGCGTCCGCCGCTGGCATTCGCGTTGTCGAGCATCGGTTGGTTGCGGTGGGCAAGCACAGTGTTGCCGTTGTAACAAGCTTTGATCGGGCGGGCGAGGTCCGGATTCCCTTTCTCTCCGGGGCCAGCCTGCTGGGACTCTCGGCGGACGATCCCGGTGCCTACACGCGGTTGGCCGACGGCATCCGCCAGTTTGGTGATGACGTGGCGGGTGATCTGCGCGAACTGTGGCGGCGACTCGTCTTTTCGCTGCTCGTGAGCAATTACGATGACCACCTCCGCAACCATGGCTTTCTCATGCACTCGGCTGGTCGCTGTTCACTCTCACCGGCCTACGGCCAGGTCACCCTCGACTGCGCCATAAACGCAGCTCAGCACGTGCCGTGGCGCTTTACGGTGAACTGACGCGGAAGAAACGCCGCGGGATGTCAGCGACGGGCGTGGCGAACTGATAAAGCGAGCCGTTGCCGGTAATGTTCGTATAATCAGTCCAGGCGGCCGTGGCAAGATTGGTGTTCTGCTGCACCGTATAGCTTTGTCCATTTCCAGTCCCGAAAGTGAACATAAAATTGCTCCCGGAGAGGCGGGGTGACTGGAGCTGCGCCGGCACTGTCCCGGTCACCACCAAATCCACATATTCGGTCAGACCCAGAGTATTTAACAGGTTCGTGACCGTCATGCCCGGAGGCACATTGATGCTGCTAAAAGCGCCGCTCAAAGCGGTGCCTGAGACCAGCTCAAACTGGTCGCCCGCGACCGGCACATAATCATTGGCCAAGCGAACGTTCAGCGGTCCACTCAATGCAACCGGGCCATCCACGGCGAGCTGGCCAGACTGCCACACATTGGGCCCCCCCAAAGAAAACGTCAGAGGACCGCCGTTTTGGGCAAAGCCCGTGCCCTCAATGGCCAGCACACCGACGTCGACCCGGATACCACCGCCTTGATTATTTACAAACTGCGTTGTAATGGCTGATGTGTTGGTACCGCCACTCTTCCAGACCAAGCCGGAATTGGAAAAGGGCGGCGGTCCCTGGCCAAAAAAATTATTGCCCCAAATAATCGAACTGTCGGAGGCAAACTCATAAACGCCTCCCACCGCATTGTCAAAATAAACGTTGGCGCCAAAGGCGCCCATCACCGTTCCGCCACTGCCTGCCTGCACCACCGTCCCTTGATTGACAAAGGTGGAATCGCCCCCGGTCAAGGTGCTCACGTTGGTCCCCGAGACCACCACAGTGCCAAGATTGGTGATCACTCCCTGCAAGGTCCCGCCATCCCATTGAAAGAGCTGATTCGTAAAATCCAATGTGAGACTTGGTGTCGCAGAAAGCGTGCCGGAAGCAAGCACAACCTGGCCAGAACCCCCACCGGAAATCTCGCCAACCCAAGTTGGAGCATTGCCCCCGGTCAAATCCAGTACAGCACCAGCGGAAACATTAAAAAAGCCGTTAGTGCTGGCACCACCCCCGTTCAAACTAAGCGTGCCACTGTCCACTTTGACCGTACCATCGAAATTGTAAAAAGCCGGCGAAAGGTAAGATATGTTGGTGCCGGCACTCTTCCAAACCAGTCCCTCGTTCACAAAAGGAACAGAGGCCGACGTTTGACCCCCGGCATTATTGCCAAAACCGATCGAACTGTCTCCGGCCAACTGATATGTGCCGTTGGCCAAGTTCTCGAAATAAAGGTTGGCCCCAAAGGCACCCATTACCGTCCCGCCACCGCCAATCTGCTCCACCAAGCCCATATTGTAAAAAATCGTATTGGCACCGGTCAAGTTGCTGGCATTGGTGCCCGAAACCGTCACAATGCCAAGATTGGTGATCACGCCTTGCAAAATGCCGCCATCCCATTGAAACAGGTGGTTCGTAAAACCCAAGGTTAGACTTGGGGACGCAGTGAGGATCCCGGTGGCCAAGGAAACCGCTCCCGAACCGCCGCCGGTAAGCTCACCACTCCAAGTGGGGCTGGTACCCCCGGTCAGATCCAAAACAGCACCGGAAGCAACATTGAAGACAGCATTGGAACTGGTACCGCCACCGTTGAGATATAAAGTGCCGCTGTCCACTTGCAGCTTGCCCCCCAAATTGTCAAAGGGAATCTCAATGGCGGAGTAATTCGTACCGCCGCTCTTCCAGACCAACCCCTGATTCGAGAACACAGGACCTGAATTTCCAGGAGCGGGGTTGCCAATCACGTTGTCGGTCCCGAACTGATAAATGCCGCCCTGCTCGTTGTCAAAATAGGCATTGCCATTGTAAACGCCTATTAGAAAACTGCCGCTGCCACTTTGTTGCACCAGCCCCTCGTTAAAGAAGGTCGTGCCCGATCCCGTCAAAGCGCTGGCGTTGGTGCCGGAAAGCGTAACAACGCCAAGATTGGTGATTATGCCTTGCAAGCTGCCTCCATCCCATTGAAACAGGTGGTTGGTAAAGTCCAAAGTGAGGCTTGGGTTGGCGGTCAGGGTGCCTTCGGCCAAATCAACCGTACCAGATCCGCTGCCAGTGACGGCGCCTGCCCAGGTGGGAGTACTGCCGCCGGTCAAGTCCAGCGTCGCGCCCGAGGCGACGCTGAAAACACCGTTGGAACTGGTGCCGCCACCAGCGAGGTATAAAGTGCCAGTGTCCACCTGCAGCCCGCCGCCCTGGTTGTCGAAGGGAATCTCAATGTCTGAGTAGTTGGTGCCCCCGCTCTTCCAGACCAGACCCTGGTTCGAAAACACCGGGCTGGAATTCCCCGGTGCGTTGTTGCCGATCACATTGTCGGTCCCGAACTGGTAAATGCCACCGGGGAGATTGTAAAAATACGAGTTCCCGTCGAAAAAGCCTATGAGGAAGCTGCCGCTGCCAGCTTGTTGCACGAGCCCCTCGTTGAAAAAGGTCGCGTTGGGCCCGCTCAGGTTAGCGGCGTTAGTGCCCACAATGTCGTAAACGTCGCCAACCAAATTGGTATAGGTGCTGGAGATCGTGCAACCATCACAAAAGTTGGTGGTCTGGGCCCAACCGGCAGGCAAGAGGAAAGTGTTTAGAAAGAGGCTGCCAGCGAAACACAAACCCTTGGGGCTTGTCAAAATACGATTAATCATAAATTAGGGCCTTCGATATATCCGACTGTAATTACGTCGTTCTGCCGCCGCAACTCCTTGAACGGAAGGCAACGATAATACAGGCTTTCAACGATGTCAACAAATACTTTTCTTAAACATTAGTGCCACTTACATTCCGGCGGCGGCTCATCCGCGCCCTTGGGGCCTCACTGCCCGTCGAGTTGTTCTGAGGTGGCTGCGCAATAAATGACGACCTTCGCGTTTGCGAACCTGACGTGGTACTTTCTTGCGCAATTCGGATCGAAAAATGGGGGCCCCAAGATCGAAGAAACTGTTTCCGGTTATAAAACGTCCGCTGGACAAGTGCCCTTGCCGGAGAGATTATTCCACTGTTAACCAACCAAATCATACAATCTATGAACAGACTAAGAATTCTCGTCGCGATTGCAGCCATTGCTGTCAGCACCCTCCCCTTGGCCGCCCAGCAAAAACGCGTCAGCCCGCATGAAACTGTGAGCCAGGTGATCGACGGCTCCCGCGTGACCATCACCTACGGCCGGCCCTACACCAAAAACCCCCGAACCGGTGAAGCGCGCAAAATCTGGGGCGAACTCGTGCCCTTTGGCAAGGTCTGGCGCACGGGCGCCGACGAAGCCACCACGCTCATCACGCAAAAAACCCTCATGTTCGGCGACACGGCCGTCCCCGTTGGCGCCTATACGCTGTGGACGCTGCCGGCCGAAGACGGTACGGCCAAATTGATCATCAATAAACAAATCGGCCAATGGGGCGTCGGTCCGGGAAGCTATGACGAAAGCACCGATCTGGCCCGGATTGATTTGAGCAAATCCGCCCTGGATACCCCGGTGGACCAATTCACGATCGACATTTCAAAAAATGCGTCCGGGGGCGGCGTGTTGAAATTGAGGTGGGAAAATACGCAGTATTCCGCCGCGTTCACCGTCCAGAAGTAATTCCAACCCGATTCGCTTCATGAACGCCAAATTGTTGCCGTTTGTTCTGTCGCTCGCAGGGTGCCTGCTGCTGCCGGTTCAAGGGCCCGCCCAGCCGGCCAATCCCACGGTTGAATTTCCGGCGCCCAGCCCCGCCTGCACCATCAAACAACGCGTGGGCCTCACCGACATTGAAGTTGTTTATTCGCGGCCCGGCATCAAAGACCGGGAAATTTTCGGCGGCATCGTGCCTTACGGCGCGGTCTGGCGCACCGGCGCAAATGCTGCCACCAAGATCACCTTCAGCACGTCCGTAAAGTTGAACGGGCATGACATTCCTGCCGGCACCTACGCCCTCTTCACCATCCCCGGTGAAGATCAATGGACCGTC
>JBEKZM010000043.1:0-44938 GCA_049509875.1 Verrucomicrobiota bacterium
TTATTACCACGGTGGCCGGGAATGGCGGCACCAACGACTTCGGCGATGGCGGCGCGGCCACCAATGCCAGCCTGCATGCCCCAGCCTCGCTAACGGTGGACGGCTCGGGCAATCTATTCATCGCGGACACGGGCAATAACTGCGTTCGCGAAGTCGGCACCAACGGCCTGATCACCACGGTGGCCGGCGATGGTAGTGCCGGCTATTCGGGTGATGGCGGCGTGGCCACCAACGCCACCCTGGATGCTCCGGCTGGCGTGGCGGTGGACGGTTCGGGCAATCTGTTCATCGCGGATACGGGCAACAACTGCGTCCGCGAAGTGGGCACCAACGGACTGATTACCACCGTGACTGGCGATGGCGAGGCCGGCTATTCAGGTGACGGCGGCGTGGCCACCAATGCCGCCCTGGATGCCCCGTCAAGCGTGGCAGTGGATGGTTCGGGCAATCTTTTCATCGCGGACACAGGCAACAACTGCATTCGCGAAGTGGGCGCCAACGGATTGATCGCCACGGTAGCCGGCAATGGCAGTCCCGGTTATTCGGGCGACGGCGGCGTGGCCACCAATGGCACCTTGGTTGCTCCGACCGGCAGTGCAGTGGACGGTTCGGGCAATCTGTTCATCGCGGACACAGGCAACAACTGCATTCGCGAAGTGGGCGCCAACGGATTGATCACCACGGTAGCCGGCAATGGCAGTCCCGGTTATTCGGGCGACGGCGGCGTGGCCACCAATGGCACCCTGGTTGCTCCGACCGGCATTGCAGTGGACGGTTCGGGCAATCTGTTCATCGCGGACACGGGCAACAACGCCATCCGGAAAGTGGACACCAATGGGGTCATCAAGACAGTGGCCGGCGATGGGAGTGCCGGCTATTCCGGTGACGGCGGTTTGGCCACCAGTGCCACCCTGAATGCCCCAGCCTCGGTGGCGGTGGACGATTCGGGCAATCTCTTCATCGCAGACACTGACAACAACCGCATCCGCGAAGTCGTGCCCGGGTCTCCCACTTTTACGCTGAACGACGTCAGCGCGAATGGCGCGGGCAATTACACCGTCATCATCGCCAATGCCTGGGGCAGTGTAACCAGCAGTGTGGCCACCGTCACGGTGGCGTTGCCGCCGGCAATCACGGGCCAACCCGCAGGGTTGACAGTGACCAACGGCAATCCAGCCAGCTTTGGCGTCACAGCTTCGGGCACGGCGCCCTTGGTCTGCCGGTGGCAGAAGAACGGGATGAATCTGACCGACGGCGGCAGCCTTTCCGGTTCGGCCACGACGAACCTGTTCTTGAGCTCCACCACGACCAACGACGCGGGCAATTACGCGGTCATCATCGCCAATGCGTGGGGCAGTGTGACCAGCAGAGTGGCCAGTTTGACCATCGTGGTACCGCCACCGATGGTCACGCAGCAGCCGACCAACCAAACCGTGGTGGTCGGCGGCACGGCGACCTTGGGCGTGTTGATTTTGAGCGCCGGTCCGTGCACTTACCAATGGCAGTTGAACGGCACCAATCTGCCAGACGACGTGATTACCACCGTGGCTGGCGATGGCGCTGCCGGTGATTCGGGCGACGGCGGCGTGGCCACCAACGCCAGCCTGAATGCACCGGCCGGTGTGGCGGTGGATGGTTCCGGCAATTTGCTCATTGCCGACACGGGCAATAACTCCATCCGGGAAGTGGGCGCCAACGGATTCATCACCACGGTGGCCGGCGTTGGCAGCGCCGGCAATTCGGGCAACGGCGGCCTGGCCACCAATGCCAGCCTGGCTGCTCCGGCTGGCGTCGCGGTGGACGCTGCGGGCAATCTGTTCGTTGCGAACATATCCAACAACCGCGTCTGCGAAGTGGCAACCAACGGGCTGATCACCACGGTGGCCGGCGATGGCAGTCCCGGCGGTGCGATCGCCGACGGCATAATCACCAATGCCAGCCTTTCTTACCCGTCCGGTGTCGCGGTGGACGCCGCGGGGAATTTGTTCATCGCGGACAGGGGCAACAACCGAATCCAGAAAATGAGCGCCAGCGGCCTGATCACCACGGTGGCCGGCGATGGAAGTCCCGGCTATTCGGGCGACGGCGGTCTGGCCACCCAAGCCAGCTTGGATGCCCCAGCCGGCGTGGCGCTGGACGGTTCGGGCAATCTGTTCATCGCGGACACGGGCAACAACTCCATCCGGGAAGTGGGCGCCAATGGGCTCATAACCACGGTGGCCGGCGACGGCAGCCCCGGCTATTCAGGCGACGGCGGCGTGGCCACCAATGCCACCCTGGATGCCCCAGTTGGCGTGGCGGTGGACGCTTCGGGCAACCTATTCATCGCGGACACCGACAACAACACCATCCGGGAAGTGGACACCAACGGCGTCATCACCACGGTGGCCGGCGATGGCAGTCCCGGCTATTCGGGCGACGGCGGCCTAGCCAACAACGCCAGCCTGGATGCCCCGGCCAGCGTTACGCTGGACGGTTCGGGCAATCTGTTCATCGCGGACACGGACAACAACCGCATCCGCGAGGTCGTGCCCGGGTCTCCCACATTTACGCTGAATAGCGTCAGCGCGAATGACGCGGGCGATTACACCGTCATCATCGCCAATGCCTGGGGCAGTGTGACCAGCAGTGTGGCCGTGGTCACGGTGGCGTTGCCGCCGGCAATCACGGGCCAACCCGAGGGGTTGACCGTGACCAACGGCAATCCGGCCAGCTTTGGCGTCACGGTTTCGGGCACGGCACCCTTGGTTTGCCGGTGGCAGAAGAATGGGGCGGATCTGACTGACGGCGGCAACCTTTCCGGTTCGGCCACGACCAGCCTGCTTTTGAGCTCCACCACGACAAACGACGCGGGCAATTACACCGTCATCATCACCAATGCGTGGGGGAGTGTGACCAGCAGCGTGGCCCTCCTCACGGTGGTGCTGCCGCCGGTGATCACGGGCCAGCCCCAAAGTTTGACGGTGACCAACGGCAATTCGGCCAGCTTTGCCGTCACGGCTTCGGGCACGGCGCCCCTGAGTTACCGGTGGCAAAACAACGGGACGGATCTGACCGACGGAGGCGGCCTTTCCGGTTCGACCACAGCCCACCTCTTCTTGATCTCCACCGCGCCGAATGAGGCGGGCGATTACACCGTGGTCATCGCCAGCGCCTGGGGCAGTGTCACCAGCAGTGTGGCCAGTTTGACCATCGTGATACCGCCGACAGTGATCGCGCAGCAGCCAACCAGCCAAACGGTGGTAACGGGCGGCACGGCGAGTTTCAGTGTAACGGCCAGCGGCACGGGCCCGTTCGGCTACCAATGGATCTTTAACGGCACGATCCTCAGTGGAGCGAGCAACGCTTCGCTGGTCTTAAACAATGTTCAACCCAGCCAGGCAGGGACTTACGCAGTGTTGATAACCAATATGCTTGGTTCATTTCTCAGTTCCAATGCGACTTTAACCGTACTGACGCCGCCAATGATTCTTGTGCAGCCGACGAACCAGGTGGTTATTGTAGGGAGCACGGCGAGCTTCAGTGTGACGGCCGGTGGCACGGGCCCGCTGAGTTACCAATGGATCTTCAACGGGACGAACCTCAGCCGGGGGACGAATGCTTCACTTGTCTTAAGAAACGTCCAACCCAGCAAGGCAGGAACTTACGCGGTATTAGTGAGCAATCTGGCTGGCTCCATCCTTGCTTCCAATGCAGTGCTCACCGTCACCTTGGACCATTTCACGTGGGGACAAATTTCAACACCGCAATTTGTCCACACTCCATTCTCCGTCACCATTCAGGCGCAAAACATGACCAATGGTATCTTTACCAATTTCACTGGCATCGCCATTCTCGATTCCACCAACGGCGTGGCCCTTTCTCCGGCCCTCTCCGGCAATTTCATTCAAGGCTGCTGGACGGGAACGGTATCTATTGCTCGAACGGCTACGAACCTGGTGTTGCGCGCCAGCGATGGACTCGGGCACTTTGGCCTTGCTAATCCGATCAACGTCGTCGCCCTGCCCCCGCTTACTTCCCAGATCTCCGGCGGCACCCTGCTGCTCCGCTGGCCCGTCAGTAGCTCGGGATTTGTGCTGGAATCATCGGGCAGCCTTGCGCCGGCGGCTTGGACGGTCGTGCCGGTTTCTCCAATCCAGATTGGCAGCCAATACCTCATTCCGCTCCGATTACCCGGCACCAATTGCTTTTATCGCCTGTCTCTCTCTGGCCAATAGGGCGAGCGGACCCGGCCGGAGCGAAGGCCGAAAGAATGGGCGCCACCATCACCCGCCGCGGCCCGCGGATCCTGACTTCGACGATTATTTCCCCACATCACAAAATTTAATCATCCGCACTCCGACATCTCTTCGCCGAAAACACCGGAAATCGTGCTCGGTTGCGCCCAATCCAGGCCGGGGGACCGGACCGGAGGCGGTTGATTAATCCGTCAAGACTGCGGCGGATGGTTTCCAGAAGGTGATCGGTCAGAAACGGTTGCTGGACAAAGTTTTCCCCGTTTCGCAAGTGAAGTTCCTGACCGGCAATCTCGGGACTATAGCCGGTAATGAAGATTACCCTCAGGTTCGACACCGCCGACTGAAGCTGCCGGGCCAGTTCATGACCATTCATGCCCCCCGGCATCACCAGATCGGTCAGGAGCAGAGCCTCCTCGTGCTGATGCGCCCGCCACAGTTTGATGGCTTCGATTGCATTGGCGGCAGCCAACACCTGGTAGCCGCGCCGTTCGAGCAGGGTGCCGATGGCTTTGCGCACCCGGGCTTCGTCCTCCACCAGCAGAATGGTTTCCGAGCCGCCTTTCGGTTTGGGTTTCGCCGCGGCTTGGGCGGCCTTCATCTCTGTCCGGGAGTTGGCGGGGGGGAAAATCCGGAAGGTCACGCCCCGGCCCGGACGATTTTCCACCTGGATCCAGCCCTGGTGCTGTTTAACAATACCAAAGACGGTGGCCAGCCCCAAGCCCGTGCCTTTGCCGGCTTCTTTGGTGGTAAAAAACGGCTCAAAAATCCGCGGTAAAATCTCCGGCGGAATGCCGGCGCCCGTGTCGCTGGTGCTGACGCAGACATAACGCCCCGGCGCGGCATCCGGGTAGAGGGCCGCCAGTTCCTCGCTTACTAATTTTTCCGTCGTCTCGATGCGCAGCGTTCACTCCCCCGGCCAACTGGCCGATGGCCTCCATCTTTTGGGATTGCCGCAATTGCGCCTCCAACTGGCGCGCTTGGGTAACGTCGCGAAAAGTCCAGATTCGGCCGCAGCTGTTCCCTGCCTTGTCGCGCACCGGCGAGGAGTAGCGGTCCACGATGGTCCCATCGACAAACTCAATTTCATCCCGGCTGACCTCCTGCGGATGGGCATGGTGATAGGCGATCTTGCGCCGGTCATGACCCCGCGCAATCCGGCCAGAGCTACCGCCGCGATTTGATCTCCTCCGCGCGACGGCTTTGGGTGAGATCTTGGATCGTTCCCACCATCTGCGCCATGTGGCCCTGCTTGTCCAAAACGATTTTGCCCAAGCCGTGAACCCAGCGTTCCTGCCGATCGCTCTGGCGGATAATCCGGTAGATGCGGTCAAAGGGCGCGGTGCTTGTGTGTACCTCGTCCCGCAAAAAGCGGTCCATTTCCGCACGATCGTCCGGATGAATGATCTGCAGCCAACTCGTCGCATCCCTCGTAATACCACCCTCGGCCACGCCCAACAACTCATCCAACACCTCGGAACTGGTCCAGCTACCCGTTCCGAGGTCATAGACATATGAACCAAGGCCGGCAAGGCGTTGCGCTTCCAGGAGTTGCCCAGTCGTCTCTTGCAACATTTCCATGACGCGCTGGCGAATCGTGATGTCGCGCAAGGTGGCCAGTTCGATCCGGCGACCCTGCAGTTCGATCTGATTGGCGGTGATCTCCACGGCAAACTGCTCGCCATTCTTCTTGCGATGCCAGCGGAGCGGAACAAAGATGTGGCCGCTGCCCACCGTTTTCCGGGTTATTTCCGGTTCGGTCGAAACGTCCTCCGGCGTCATTTGCAGAAACTCCTGGCGGCTGTAACCGTATAGCTCCTGGGCGGACTAATTGACATCCACGTAGCGGTGCGTCTCGCAGTCCACCAGGATGACCGCGTCAGATTCCATCTCAAAAAGCTGGCGGTAGCGTCGCTCGCTTTCCCTTACGGTTTCTTCCGCCTGCACTTCCGCCTGCAACCGCTCAACTAGCGTCCGTAGCGCTTGAATGCCGTAGGCCAGGTCATCCGCACTGGTGGCTCGTACCGGCACCCCATTGCACGCCCTGATGGTATCAGATCGAATCTCAGCCACGATAAAGATGGTTTACGCTGATTATCGGTGGTGAGAGATGGGGCTGAAGCGATCTTGTGCAACGAATTTTGCGAAAAGATAAGCCTTTGTTGATGTCAACCGACTGCTCGTAGGCTCCATCTGAGATCCGTTAAATGAATGCCCTTCGGATTTCTTAACCGTACACCGGTCCAAAATTGGCGCAGGCGCGGTAATCCGCGCTTTCCAGGCATTGTGTGCCGAAGGCCGACCAGGCGCTCGGGCGGAAGATCCGCTCATTCGCAACATTGTGCATGAAGACGGGGATGCGCAGCATTGATGCCAGCGAGATCAGGTCCGCACCAATATGGCCGTAGCTGATGGCGCCATGGTTGGCGCCCCAGTTGTTCATGACCGCGTATGCGTCGCGGAAGGCGCCCTGGCCGGTGATGATCGGCGCGAACCACGTCGTGGGCCACGTGGGATTCGTGCGCTGATCCAGCGTTTCGTGCACGGCCGCCGGCAGATCCACGGTCACCCCTTCGGCAATTTGCAGCGCCGGCCCCAGCCCCTGGACCAGATTCAGCCGGCACATCGTCACCGGCATGCCGCCGCGCGTCAGGAAACGCGAACTCCACCCGCCGCCCGGAAAATATTCCGTGATGCTCGGATGCCAGGAAGTCGCGGCCAGACATTGCTGCGCCTCCTGCCGGCTGATCTCCCAAAATGGCTTCATCGCCGGTTGGCCATCGCGGCTTTGCCCGCCCGTCCCGTCCAGGGTGGCCGCGCCGGAATTGATGAGGTGGAGAATGCCGCCCGCCGCCGCGCCGGCCAGCGTGTAACCAGAGACACGCTTGACGGATTCCGCGCTCCAATAAGTCCGCACATCGGCAAAAATCTGGGCGGTATTCGTAAGCAAGTAGCTGAACAGCATGGACGCTCCGTTCAGCGAATCGTTCTCCGTGGCCAAGATATACGGCGCTCGCAGGCCGTTCCAGTCGAAGGAACTGTTGAGCATCGCTTCCAAAAAGTCGCCGTTGGGCTGGTAATCGGTCCACTGGCGCTGGCCTTGGAACCCGGCGCAAATGGCGTGGTGACCGTGCGCCGCCTCGCCGTGGCCCATTTGCGCCAGCTTGGGATTGCCCACCATCAGATCGCGCGCAATTATCGCCATTTTCACGCTCTTTTCCCATTCCAGGTTGAGCTGTTTACGCGAACGCGTGGTCTTGGGCGAATTATAATCCTTTCCCTCCTTGCAGTTCGCCCGCGTCCATTCCAGCGCTTTGTTATATTCCGCCGGGTCGAATATGCCGTGGTCAATCCGCCGCAGAAACTCGGTCATATCGATGGCTTCCACCCGCATGCCGAGATGGCGTTCAAAAAATGGCTGATCCACGATGGAACCGGCGATGCCCATCGAGACGCCGCCCATGCTCAGATACGACTTGCCCCGCATCAAGGCCACCGCCATTCCCGCCCGCGCAAACCGCAGGATCTTCTCCTGTACGTCGGCCGGAATGGTCTGGTCGCTGCCGTCCTGCACGTCGCGCCCGTAAATGCCAAAGGCCGGCAGGCCTTTTTGCGCATGCCCCGCCAGAACCGCCGCCAGATAGACCGCGCCGGGCCGCTCCGTGCCGTTGAAGCCCCAGATCGCCTTCGGGATGAGCGGATCCATATCCATCGTCTCGCTGCCGTAGCACCAGCAGGGCGTTACCGTGAGCGACAGCCCCGCACCCTCGCGCGCGAATTTTTCCGCGCACGCCGCCGCCTCCGCCACGCCCCCGATGCAGGTGTCGGCAATCACGCACTCCACCGGCTTGCCGTTCGGATAAAACAGGCCCGCGGAAATCAGTTTCGCGGCGGACCGGGCCATTTCCATGGTCTGTTTTTCGAGCGACTCCCGGACGCCGCCGAGGCGGCCGTCAATCGTGGGCCGGATGCCAACTTTGGGGAGCGAACCGTTGAACAAGGATGATTTCATGGTCGATAATGGGTGCTGTTGTCCGTTCATCTTCTCAAACTGCCGGCCAAATGTCAGGATAATTGCATGGATTGGGTTGCAAAAATTTTGGACGAATCACAGGTCATACTTTTGGATTTCGGATTTCCGAGTTCTTGATCATGTCAACTTTCCCTTCCTTCATTCGGCATTACCGAACGAAAGAAGCTATTTCAAAATCAATACCCGTTTACGGCGCCTTGCTGAAACGAAAAGCGGCTCCGCGTAATCAGCGTAATCCGTGGTCAAACCTCATTCCCGCGCTCGAACGAACGCCGCTCCGTTGAAGCCTCCGGTCTCCGGCTTGAACTCGCCGCCGTCCTACCAAAGATCGTTCCCAACCATGCCGTTTGAAAATCCGTGTTCGTACGTGTCGATCCGCGGTTAAAAATCCGTTTCAGGCCAAAACCAGCATTTGTCAGTTGTTTTGAATCCATTGCGGGGCAAGATGAATCTCGGGAAAAAAATCGTGACAAGGCCATGGCATTTCCGCGCTTTTCAACCGGCCGGTTTTTTGTCAACCTCGTTTTGATCCGCAAATCCCAACCCCCGGGCGTTTGCGGCCATTGCCAATATTATGCAAAAATCCATCTCCACCTTGACCTGGCTGTCATTCATCGTCTTGACCCTCATCCACCGCCCGGCCGGAGCACAAATTTCCCGGCTGGACCTCACGGGCGCGTGGGCGGTGTCCGCGGCCGGCAGCAACGACTGGTTCGACGCAACGGTTCCCGGGTGCATTCACACGGATTTGCTGGCGGCCAAACGCATTCCGGACCCGTTCTACCGCGAAAACGAGACGTCGGTGCAATGGGTGGGTGAGCAGGGATGGACGTATCGCCGTTCCTTTGCCGTGCCCGAAGAGTTCCTGAAGAAGCAACATCAGCTTCTGCGCTGCGAGGGCCTGGATACCCTGGCCACGATCACCCTCAACGGCCACAAAGTCGCGCGCACGGACAACATGTTTCGGACGTGGGAGTTCAACGTGCGCCAATGGCTGCAAGTCGGCAACAACACCATTGAGATCAGCTTTGATTCGGTATTGCCGTACATGGATGCCCGGGAGAAGGAGCGCCATCTGCCGACGTGGAATTACCCGGGGTCCAGTTACGTCCGCAAGACGCCGTGCAATTTTGGCTGGGATTGGGGCCCGACGCTGATCACCTGCGGCATCTGGCGGAACATCGCCCTGCTGGGATTCGACTCAGCGCGGCTGGATAATGTACTGATCACGCAGGACCATTCCGAGCCGGGAAAAGTGCGGGTGGCAGTGCAGGTGACCGCCGATCCGCCCGCCAATCCGCCGCCGTTGCAGGCCCGGGTGACCGTGCTGGATCCGGACGGGAAAGTTTGTCTTTCGTCGAATTATGACCTGGCAGCCGGGCAGGGAACGGCGGAATTTGTGGTGACCAAGCCGCGGCTTTGGTGGCCGGCTGGCATGGGCGACCACCCCCTCTACACGGTCAACGTCGCGCTGCTCGACCGGCAGGGAAACGAATTGGACACGGTTTCCAAGCGCGTCGGTTTACGGACGCTGCACGCCATTCAGCAGACCGGACAGGCACCTCTGCATTTTGTGGTCAATGGGGTGCCCTTCTTTGCCAAGGGCGCCAACTGGGTACCGCCGGACGCCTTTCCCAATCGCATCACCAAGGAGCTGCTGCGCCGTTCCATGACCGATGCGGTGGCGGCCAACATGAATTCGCTGCGCTTCTGGGGCGGCGGCAATTACGAGCAGGACGAGCTGTTCGATCTTTGCGATGAACTGGGATTGTGCGTCTGGCTGGACTTCAAATTTGCCTGCACCACCTATCCCAGCTATGACCCGGCATTTCTGGAAAATGTGCGGCAGGAAGCCCGCGACAACGTCCGGCGCCTGCGCCATCACCCCAGCATCGCCGTCTGGTGCGGCAACAATGAAATCATGTTTTTTCGCGGCGGGGCTGAGTGGACCCAGGACAAGATGAGCGAGGCCGACTACTACGCGCTGTTTCGCGATACGCTGGGCGAAGTGGTGCGCGCCGATGCGCCGGGGGCGGATTTTGTGACCGGATCGCCGGATTGCGGCGATGTTCACTATTGGGAAGTCTGGCACGGCGGCAAGCCTTTCGAGCGCTACGGCGACATCCATGGTTTCATGAGCGAATTCGGTTTTCAGGCCTGGCCGGTGCCCGCGACGGTGGACGCCTTCACCACGCCGGAGGATCGCGACACGGTTTATTCCCATGTGATCAAGTACCATATGCGTTCCAACCGCGGCTATGTGGGCGTTCACGAGGATGGGAAAATTGGGACCGACAAAATCATGAACCTGGTCAGAATGTATTTTCATGAGCCGAAGGATTTTGAAAGCACGCTCTGGCTCAGCCAGATCACGCAGGCCTACGGGATTGAATATGGCGTGCTGGGCTGGCGGCGCGAAATGCCCAAGAGCATGGGCTGCATGTTCTGGCAATTTAACGACACTTGGCCGGGCACCTCGTGGTCTTCGGTGGATTATTTTGGCCGCTGGAAAGCGCTCCAATATCGGGCGCGCCATTTTTATTCGCCGCTCCTGATTTCGGGCGTGGCGGACGACCAGAAACAGTCGATCACGCTCTGGACAACCAGTGACCGTTTGCAACCGGTCAGCGCTACGGTGCGCTGGAGTGTGACAGATCCCGCCGGCACGACCCTTGAATCCGGTTCCCAAAAAACCAGTCTGCCGGCGCAAAAGAGTCAACTGGCAAAGGCGCTGGATCTGCGCCCGCTGCTGGCACGCTACGGGGCGACCAATCTGCTCGTGTGGGCGTCGCTCGACGCGGATGGCAAGACGGTCTCGCGGGATCTCATTGCGTTGGTGAAGCCGAAAGAACTGCCCCTGGTGAATCCGGGCTTGAAGACCGAGGTCAGCGGCGACGGAACAGACTGGTCGATCACGATCCAGGCCGAACACCCGGCTTTGTGGACCTGGGTGGAGGTGGCCGATGCTGACGCGCGCTATTCGGACAATTTCATTCACATCGCGCCGGGCACGCCGGCCCGGGTGGACGTTCATCTCGCTCAACCGTTGGCCAAGGCCGATTTCCTTTCCGCCCTCAAGGTGCGGAGTCTGTTTGACACGTATGCGGCCCAGTGAAACGGAGCGCGGCTCTGTGAGCCGCGTGGAAATTCAAGACCGCGGGCCATTCGCAAACCTTTTGACGGTCGACGCGGCTGTGGGTCACAGACCCGCGCTCCGTCCGGGCTGGCGCGTGTTATCAAAATCCGCCTTGGGGTGGAACCGGCTTCCAGCCGGTTAAATTCGGCGTCCCGCCGAATTTCGCGCGTAATACGACCACCCGAGCATTCGAGATGCAGGAGGCGGAATGGTCGCCCCCCGTTTCGGGCGGGACGCGCGAAACAACCGGCTGGAAGCCGGTTCCACCGTTCTAAAAGCACGGGCTAGTAAGTCGCGGCGTATTTTATGCGGTTCGCGTCGCTGTCGGCCCAACGATTCAGCGGTTCCAAGGCTTGATGAAACTTGATGAACTGCGCGCTGCCGTCGGTGAGAGCGAAGTTCGCGCCGCCGGAGCCGTAGCCGGCAATGCGGTCGCCGGGCATGGCGTCATGGCTGCTTTGGTTCAGAATTCCGTCAAAGTCGTTGCCGGCGGCGCCTTCATTCAAGTCCATGTAAAAGTCGCCATGCCCGGCCGTTTTTTCACCGAACAAGAACATGTCGCTGGGATGGACAATGTTGCCTTCCTTCATCTGGTCGCCAATATTCAGTCCCGACGGATCACCGGACGAATTGGCGAATACATCATTCCAACCGTTGATAAAATAGCTGCGCGGAGCGATGTCAGCCGCGTTAGTATCAACGCCGCCGCCGTTCGTTAGCGGCGCATTCGTTGTTTCGCTCGGGCAAAGGAGCAGCTTCAAATTCCTTCCATAGCTATCGGAAAGTTTGTCTGGCCAGCGGTCGGTATCCGAGCGAGGCGGATAATATCCCTGGCTGTCGCCCAGGTACAATTGGGCCGCCATGGCCAGTTGGCGGACGTTGTTCGTGCAGGAAATGCGGCGGCCGGCTTCCTTGGCCTTGGCCAGCACGGGCAGCAGCATCGCGGCCAGAATGGCGATGATGGCGATGACCACGAGCAGTTCAATCAAAGTGAATGCCCTCCCGGCGCCGGACATGCGTCCGGAGGATTTGGTAATATTTTGTTCGTAATTTTTCATAACCAGTTATGCTGTTGCAGCGTCTGACCAGACAATCCGACGCGTGGCGGCGCTCGGACGTTACAGATTTTATGACAAAAAAGAATCTATTGCTAATCTTTTTGGCCCTGGGCCTGGGCGTGGTGTACGTGATCTGGTTCTCGGACTGGTTGCGATCCACGCCGCTGCGGATTTCGCATACCACCCGCAACCTGGAGCGGTTTGAGGCGCGTGGAAACGCGCTGCCCGGCCTGAGATTTCGCTGCAATCCGCCCATTCGCTTCACTGAACTAAAAGTGGTTCCGCTGGCCGTGTATGAGACGAACAAGGACGTGCCGGCGGTCTGGCATCTGGTTTCCGACTCGCGTTCGGAACCGGTGGACGAGTTTTCTTATGGTTTTGACATCCCGGGGATGCATCCGGCCATAAAGGGTCTGCACGCCGAACCGCTCGAAACCAATGTGACGTACCGAATGTTCATCACCGCCGGCCGGGCGAAGGGAGAGCACGACTTTGAGCTGAAATAGTCCCCGTCAACGCGCCGCGATGGGAGTGCCGGCCAGATGGCAGGCGGTCGCGTGAGCGGGAACACTTTCCTCCAAGGCCGGAACTTCGGTTTGGCAGCGGGACTCGGCAATCGGACAGCGCGGATGAAACGGGCAGCCGCCGGGCGGATGAATGGGCGACGGAACGTCGCCGGGCAGGATGATGCGCTGGCGTCTGGTGTCCTGATCCACTTCCGGCACGGCGGAAATCAGCGCCTGCGTATAGGGATGGCGGGGCGCGCGAAGGATGTCCCGGGCGGCGGCCTGTTCCACGATTTTGCCCAGATACATCACCATAACCCGGCGGCTGATGTGTTCCACCACGGCGAGATCGTGCGCGATGAACAAATAAGCCAGGCCGCGTTGCTGCTGCAAGTCGCCGAGCAGATTGATGATTTGCGCCTGGACGGAAACGTCCAACGCGCTGACCGGTTCGTCGCACACGATGAGTTCGGGCTCAACCGCCAGCGCGCGGGCGATGCCAATGCGCTGGCGCTGGCCGCCGCTGAATTCGTGGGGATAACGCCGCGCATGGTCGGCATTGAGGCCAACGGCTTGCAGCAATTCCGCGATGCGCTTCCGGCGGGCCGGTTTGGTGTCCGCCAATCGGTGGATGTCCAGCGCCTCGCCGATGATGTCCTCGACCGTCATGCGCGGGTTGAGCGAGGCGAAGGGGTCCTGGAATATCATCTGGAATTTTCGGCGGCGGGCACGCAATGGCTGGCCCTTCAGTTGGGTAAGATTTTCGCCCTCCAGGAAGATGTCGCCGGCGGTGGGCTCGACGAGCCGCATGATGGCGCGGCCGAGCGTGGACTTGCCGCAGCCGCTTTCGCCAACCAGGCCAAGAGTCTCGCCTGCCGCAAGCTCGAAGCTGACGCCATCCACCGCCTTCACCGTTTCGCGGACACGGCTGAACAGGCCGCGCCGGACCGGGAAATGGACCTTTAGATTTTTGACTTCGAGCAGGCTCACGCGACTCCACCCAATGGTTCATGGAATTGCGGTCCAAAACAATGCAAAAATATATCAGTTGAGCTTGAAGATCCTCTGTTCTCCGTTGAGCACCAGCGTCACGGAATGCCGGTCAATGCCGACTACCTGGATGCCGTTGAAATGATCCCCGACGCCGAAAGTTTTGCCATTGATGATGGCCAGCGGGCTGGCGGCCCGATAGAAAATTCCCTGCACCCGGATGTGGTCGAGAGCGCTAGCCGGTTGCGCTGGCGTGCTGCCGGTCGGGGCGGCTGAAACATTGCCCTGAGCCAGTGTTGGCACCGGTGGCACATTCCCGGCCGCGGCCTGCGGTGGCATCGCGGCCTGGTTCGTCGCGGAGTTGGCCACGGCGGAATCCGACGCTGGTACTGACTGGCCAAAGAAATGCCAGACCAGCACGCCGGCCAGTGCCAGCAGCAGCATGGCGGCGATCAACCCGTAGGCAAAATGGGTGGCCGGCCGTGCCATTGGCGGCGTCTTTTTTTCGATCGGAGGGGCAGCGCTTTCAGCTTTGGCTGCGGACGGCGGTGGCTTTTCGCCCGTGCAGCATTCCTGCCAAACGGCCAACTGGTCGTCGAGTTGAATCGTGTTGAAATAGCCCAGATCCATCTCCGGCAGGCACAAACCGTCAGTTTGCCCGCCGGCGGCATGGGCAAAAACATTCGCGGCGTGGACGGCTGTGAGCAGGGAGAACTCGCGGGCGAAAACTGTCTGCCCGGGCGCATGGTGGCCGGCGGTGGCTTCGACGAAGTCGGCGGGCAGGCCCCACAGGCCCAGCAGGTAGGCGCCGATCTGGGCATGATTAACGCGCAGACTCGCGGCTTCCTCCTCGTGCAACGGCCGGCCGTTCTCGCGCGCGCCCGTGATGACGGCGGCATATTCCTGCGGCAGATTCGAGGCGAGGACGATGCGGCCCACGTCATGCAGCAAACCGGCCGTGAAGGCATCGCCGGCGAGCCGGGCGTCGCCGGTTTGTCTAAGGGTGATTTGCCGGGCGAATTTTGCCACCAGCAGGCTGTGCTCCCAGAGTATTTCCAGGGACAGGCCGGCTTTGCGCGCCTCGTCGGCCTGGCTGAAAACCTGCAAACACAGCACCAGGGATTTGACCGTTTCGATCCCCAGCACCGTCACGGCATCCACCGGATCGGTCACCTTTTGCGCCAGCGAAAAGGCGGCGGAATTGGCCATCTGGAGCAAACGGGCCGTGACCACCGGGTCCCGGGCAATGACAGCGCCGATGCTTTGGGTGGTGGCACTGGCCGACTCTACTTCTTTGAGCAGATTGAAATAAGTGGACGGAAGACTGGGCAGACGGCGAAGTTGCGGAGCCAGTTGGCGGAGCTCATCCGTGGCCAGCCAGGCATCGAGGGTCAGTCCGCGTTTCAGGCCCGCCACGAGCTGCCCGGGTTCAAACGGGCGGCGAATGAACCGGTGAGGACCGCCGATGCAATCAATGATGAGCTGCTGATCCTTGACCTCGCCGACGATGAACCCCAAGGTGTTGGGACGGGACGCGCGCATTTCGCGCAGCAATTCCGCGCCAGTCCGGCCGGGCATGGACATATTGGCCACCAGGGCGTCAAATGGCTCTCCGGCCATGGCGGCGAGAGCGGTAGAGGCGTCCGCCACAAAGCGGCACTCCCAAGGGGTATGGCTGGCGGCGATGGCCGCGCGCAACGTCGGGACTTCGCGGTCATCGAATCCGGCAAAGCAAAAGCTCTTCTTCATGGCGGCACCATAGGGTTTGGCCAATCGACCCTGCCAGGTTCAAATCAGCCTAAGCAGGCATCGGCATTCTGGGGAAAAGCTTGAGAAGTATCAGCAGATTCTCGGCAGCAGCTCGCCGCTGGGCATGTCCAGAATCCGCGTCGCGCCGATGGCGCTTTTGAGCGTCACCAAGGGGGCGGACTTTTCCGCCACCCGGCCGATGATCGCGGCATTGACTGAAACCGCGTGCCGTTTGAGGATTTCCTGCGCGCGGGCGGAATCTTTTTCCGCCACAAAGGCGACGAATCGTCCTTCATTGGCCACATGCAGCGGGTCCAAACCCAGCATCTCGCAGGCGGCATGGACATCCTCGCGCACGGGCACCTGCTTTTCATCGATCGCAATTCTCACTCCGGCGGCTTCGGCGATTTCATTCAGCGCGCTGGCCAGTCCGCCACGGGTGAGGTCGCGCAAACAATGGATTTCAACGCCGGAGTTCACGAGATCCAGGACCACGTCCGCCACCGGTGCGGAATCGCTTTCAATCGTGCTTTCAAATTGCAATCCCTCGCGGACGGCCATGATGGCCATGCCATGCCGGCCCAGATCGCCGCTGACCAGCAGGACATCGCCGGTCATCACGCTTTGCGGCAGGATGATTTGATCGTGTTCGAGGACACCAATGCCCGTCGTATTGACGAACAGCCCGTCGCCCTTGCCCTTGTCCACGACTTTCGTATCGCCGGTGATGATCTGTACGCCGCATTTCAGCGCCGCTTCGCGCATGGAACACGCCACGCGCCAGAGCGTTTCCATGGGCAGGCCTTCCTCAATGATGAAGGCACTCGAGAGATACAGCGGGCGCGCCCCGCTCATGGCGAGATCATTCACCGTACCATGAACTGCCAGCGAACCGATATTGCCGCCGGGAAAGAAAAGAGGGTGCACGACATACGAATCGGTCGTCATGGCCAGCCTGACTGGCATGGGCGCTCCGCCCGGGTGTTTCAAATTGGAGGGTGCGGCCGGCACGGTAAATTGCGCGGAATCGTGGCGTGTATCGAGAATCGGGTTGGCAAAGGCCTGAGCGAAGACTTTCTCCAGCAACTGATGCATCAACCGGCCGCCGCCGCCGTGCGCCATCAATACGTGCGGGTATTGGGAGATCGGAATCGGACAGCTCAGGATGAATTCTTTTTGTTCCATGACTCAGTTTTGGCAATAGACGACAGGCGATTTCCGAACGGCGTTACGGCTGCAGGTTGGCGCGTAAATCGAATATTGCAAATCGCAAATCGTAACTCGTAAATTCACCGTCTTCGATAGCGGTAATACGCCGCACAGGCGCCTTCGCTGGACACCATGGTGGCGCCGAAAGGATGTTCCGGCGTGCAGCGTGTGCCGAACGCGGAACATTCGTGCGGTTTTTTCAAGCCCTGGAGGATGAGGCCGGCGATGCACTCGGCGGGCTCCTCCACGTGGTGCCCGGCCAGCCCGAATCGCTTCTCCGCCGCGAATTCCGCGTACGGTTCACCCAAGCCCAGTCCGCTTTGTGAAATCTCGCCGATGCCGCGCCACTTGCGCGGCACCACTTTAAAAACTTTCTTCAGGAGGGCCTGCGCCGGCAGATTGCCCTCGCGCCGGACCGCCCGGCTATATTGGTTCTCCACCTCGGCGCGGCCGGATTCGAGCTGCTTCACCGTCATCAGCACCCCTTGCAAAATATCCAGCGGCTCAAAACCGGTCACGACGATCGGCACGTGATACTTTTTAGCGAGCGGAAGGTATTCCTCATAGCCCATGACCGCGCACACGTGACCGGCCGCCAGAAAACCCTGTACGCGGCAGGTGGGCGACGACATCAGGGCTTCGATGGCCGGCGGCACGAGCACGTGCGAAATGAGCATGGTAAAATTCTTCAGCCCCAGTTGAGCGGCCTGAAATACGGCCATCGCGGTGGCTGGCGCGGTGGTTTCGAAGCCGACGCCGAAGAAAACGACTTCGCGCGCCGGCTGGTCCGCCGCAATTTTCACGGCGTCCAAGGGCGAATAAACGATGCGTACATCCGCCCCTCTGGCCTTGACGGCGAGCAAGTCCGTGTTGCTGCCCGGAACACGCAGCATGTCGCCAAACGAGGTGAATATCACCCCCGGCCGCGCGGCGATCTCCAGGGCCTGGTCAATCACCTCGAGCGGGGTGACGCAGACCGGGCAGCCCGGCCCGTGGATGAGGGTGATCTGTTCGGGCAGCAGTGTATCGATGCCGAACTTCACGATGGCGTGCGTCTGGCCGCCGCACACTTCCATGATCTTCCACGGTTTGGTGGTGACGCGATGGATCTCCGCGGCCAATTGCCGGGCCAACTCGCCGTCGCGGTACTCGTCGAGAAACCTCATCGGGCTCCGGTCTCCTCCAAATCCCCCAGTTCCCCCATCTGTTTCAAGTACTCGAAGACCTTTTGCGCCTCCTCCTCGTCCACTTTGCCCAGGGCGAAACCGACATGGACGATCACGTAATCGCCGACCTGCACCTCGGGCACATAGGCGAGGCTTGCCTGTTTGATGACACCTGAGAAATCAATCCTGCCCATGCGCGTCAGCGGGTCGTCGCCGCTGATGCTCACGACTTTTCCTGGAATGGCCAGACACATACGATTTTTATTTACGATTCACGATTTACGATTGCCGATTGGCCGCAGGCGCCCAAGGCCGCCATCACCTGCCCCAACGCGATGCCGCCGTCATTGGTGGGCACCCGCTGGTGCCAGTACGGCTGAAACCCTTCCACCCGCAGCCGGGTGACGGTCCGTTCCAATAAGCGGCAGTTTTGGAAACAGCCGCCGCTCAATGCAACCCGCGCCAGCCCGAACCGTCGGGCCACGGACACAATGAGTTCCGCCAGCGTGTTGTGAAATCTCGCTGATATTTCACCAATTGCAAGACTCCGTTGCAAATCCAACAAAATCCCCCGGACCATGGACGACCAGTCCAACACGCACAACCCGGAACCGGTGACCGCGGGCAGCTCATAAAATTGGTCCGTGTCCCGGTCGCCAAGGGCGAATTCCAGTTCCATGGCCGCCTGGCCTTCGAAGCCCATTTTCTGCCTGAGATTGCTGATCGAGGCCACGGCATCAAACAAGCGGCCGACACTCGAGGTCGGCGGCGAATTCAACCTCCGATTGAGCATGGTTTTGAGGAGGTATTGTTCGCCGGCTGAAAACGCGGCCAGCGGTGGCAAGTCAGCACGTTCAAAGACGGCCTCGCCGAACATCTCGAATAACAGGCCCAGCCCGGCGCGGCGGGGTTCCTTGATGGCGGCATCGCCGCCGGGAAGTCGAAATGCGCGCAGGGTGGCCACGCGCTCCACGGAGTCGCGGCTCAGTGCAAAAAATTCTCCGCCCCAGATTGTGCCGTCGGTCCCGTAACCCGTGCCATCCCAAGCGACGCCGAGCGCCGGCAGTTCAACCTCGTTCTCGCCAATACACGACAGCGCGTGGGCGATATGATGCTGGACCTGCACCACGCGTGGAGCGCCGGTCTCCGGACCGGCGTGAATCGATTGCTGGGGAGATGAATCGCATCGGGTCGGCGATCGGTGCTCCAGGGCAAATTTGGTCGAGAGGTAATCGGGATGCAGATCTGCGGCCAAGATTTCAGCCCTGGCCCCGTAAAGCATTTGCAAATCGGCGACCACCCGGCGGAAAGCCGCCCCGGCTGGTTCCGTTTCCAAATCGCCGATATGCTGGCTGACGAACACATTGCCCCCCACGGCCAGCGCGACGGCGTTTTTCAAATGCGCGCCGACGGCGAGAACCACTGCGGAGCGCGGGGTGCGGAGGCCGGCGTTTGCTTCCGCGCCTCCGCTGCAACCGTCCTGGGCTCCGCCCTCTGCATTCCGCCCCCTGCATTCCGCACTCCGCACTTCGACGTTCCGCACTCCGGACTCCCCATTCCGCACTGGAATGGGCAGGGGCGCATAGCCGCGTGCGCGACGCAGCATCATCTCCCGGCCGAGAATCACCCGCACAATCGAATCATCGACGTGCCGCACAATCGGACGGTTGTGCACGAGGAAACCGTCCGCAAGGCCGCGCAGCCGTTCGACGGCCTCCAGTTCATCCGTGCAAATCGGCTCATCGCCCAGATTGCCGCTGGTGGCCACCACGGGAAAACCCAGTTCCGCCAGGAGCAGGTGATGAATGGGATTTGACGGCAGCATCACGCCCAGATTGGGATTGCCGGGAGCCACCGAATTTACCGTTGGCGTTGGCCGATTGCCGATTGCCGAAGGCGGCTTCCTCGCCAACAGGACAATCGGTGACTCCGGTGAACCGAGCAGACGTTCTTCCAGCGGTGAAATCTGACAAACCTGCCGGGCGCTTTCCAGTGTCGGAAACAGCAGGGCGAACGGTTTTTCCTCGCGGTGCTTGCGCTCACGCAGTCGTTGAACCGCCTGCTCGTTGCGCGCATCCACCATCAAATGAAATCCACCGATGCCCTTGACCGCCATGATCTTCCCGGCGCGAATCGCTGCCGCCGCGGCCAGCAATGCATCGTGAAGTGCGGCGACACGTCGCCGCTTTTGAACCGGGAAACATGTCTCCCGGTTCTCCTTTGGGCCTGTTGCAGACGCCTCCGCCGACCCACCAGCCACCTCCGCCCCCTCCCAAAACTCAAGCTGCGGCCCGCACACCGGACAGGCGTTTGGCTGCGCATGGAACCGCCGGTCCCGCGGATCGTCGTACTCCGACTGGCAGGCGGGGCACATCGCGAATTTCTTCATCGCCGTGTTGGCGCGGTCATAGGGCAGTGATTCGATGATGCTGAAACGCGGGCCGCAATGCGTGCAATTGGTGAAGGGATAACGAAAGCGTCGGTTCCGGGGATCAAGAATTTCCCGCAAACAGTCCGGACAGGTGGCAATGTCCGGCAATACCAGCGCGATTTTATCGCCGCCGGTTTCGCTGGCGCGTATTTCAAAGGAATGGTGGCCGATGGCGTCCAGCCAGGTCGTTTCCGTGCTTTGAATGAAGCTCATGGGCGGCTTTTCTGCCGGCAACCGCTGAAGAAACAGTTCCAGGGCGGGACGCTCGCTTTCCACTTCGATGAAAACACCTTGCGGCGAGTTGTTGACCCAGCCGGCCAGGCCCATTTCCGTGGCGAGGCGATGGACAAAGGGGCGAAAACCGACGCCCTGCACGGCGCCGCGCACGGCGACTCTCACGCGTACATGCGAGGAGGGCCGGAGCTGATGCTGGGTGGTGTCGGCGGGCATAGAACCGGGCCAAAGCTATCGTCTGGGCGGTTAGCCCGCCACAATTTTCAGAGCTGCTCTAAAAGTCCATAAGGTGTCTTCAAAATCCGATTGCTTGGCCGGCGCGGCCGTGAGCCGCAGCATCCTCCGAACTCCACGGCTTCCCGCGCAATTCGCAGACTTCCTGACGGGCGAAGTTGCTGCGGGTCGCAGAACTCTCCGGGCGCAAATCAAGGCAGGGCACGAGAAGGTTTGATTTTCGGCCCCGGATGGTTCAGGTTAGAGTGCATCCATGCACGAGGTTGCCATCATGAGCGAAGCGTTGCGGATGGCGGAGGATGCCGCGCAATCGGCCGGCGCGAAGCGAATTTTGAAGTTGCGGTTGCGGATCGGCTCCCTGAGTGGCGTGGTGCCCGAAGCCATGCAATTCGCGTTTGACGTGGTTTCCAATGGCACGATGGCTGCGGGCGCGGCGCTGGAAATTGAGCGGGTTCGGCCGGCTGGTTGGTGCGCGACCTGCCAGGCGGAGTTCGAATGCATGGATTTTTTCAACGAATGTCCTCGTTGCCACAATCCCAGCGGCGAGCTGCGGCGCGGGCAGGAACTGGATATCGCCTCGGTGGAACTGGAACAATAATAATATGTGCAAAGAATGCGGCTGCGGCCTGGGCGTTGGCGACGTGAAAATTGGCGGCCATGCGCACGAACACGAACATGACCATGGCCATGGCCACCATCATGATCACGGTGACGGAAATGAGCACGAACACGCGGAAGAACACGGGCATCAGACCCTGACGCTCAACCGTTCTTTGATGGAGAAAAACGCCCTGCTGGCCGAGCGCAATCGCGGGTTTTTCCAGGCGAAGAAGCTGCTCGTGCTGAATGTCGTTTCATCGCCCGGCTCGGGGAAGACCACTTTCATTCGCGAAACTGCCGCGCGCCTGGGGAGGAAGCTGCGGGTCGGCGTGATCGTGGGTGACCTGGCCACCGACAACGACGCCGCGCGGCTACGGACCGCCGGCATTCCCGTGGTGCAAATCACCACCGGGACCGTCTGTCATCTGGATGCCGAGATGGTTTCCAAGGCGGCGGCCCAGCTTGATCTGGACAACCTGGACGTGCTCGTCATTGAAAACGTGGGCAACCTGGTCTGCCCGGCGGATTACGACCTGGGCGAGGACTTGCGCGTAGTGCTGCTGTCCACCACCGAGGGGGAGGACAAACCGCTGAAATACCCGCCGATGTTCCATTCGGCCCAGGTAGCCGTGGTGACCAAGAGCGACCTGGCCGCGCCGGCGGGGTTTAATCGCGAGCTGGCGCTGGCGAACCTGCATCGGGTGAGCCATCACGCGGAAGTCTTTGAGCTTTCGGCAAAAACCGGCGAGGGGATGAAAGAGTGGCTGGATTTTTTGGTGGCGCAGCGCGCCTCGGCAAAGGACAAATAGGACGTGTTGCGCGGCCGCTGCGCTGGCGCGTTTCCCGACGGAGCCCTCAATCGCGAAGCGTCCTGGAGTGCGCCAGCCCTCCGGCGCCGTGGCGCAATGCCCTTCTTGCCAACCGCTGCCCACAACTTGGCGGTCGGCGCTCCGATCGGGGCAGGAAAAAAAACGCGGACAGCTTGCGCCGTCCGCGCCTTGAATCATTGAAGTGTTTTCCCGGTCAGTGCTGCTGCTCGGCCGGTTGTTGTTCGGTGGCCATTTCCTTGTCGCGGTCTTCCATAGCGGCCTTGCGGGAGAGACGCACGCGGCCTTTTTCATCCACGCCCAGGCATTTCACGGTGATGTCATCGCCGACTTTCACGATGTCCTCGGTCTTTTTCACGCGAAAGTTCGCCAGCTCGCTGATGTGCACGAGGCCGTCCTTGCCGGGCAGGAATTCCACGAAGGCGCCGAATTCCTTCACGGTGACCACCTTGCCGCGATAGATCCTGCCGATCTCGGCCTCGGCGGTCATGCCGCTGATGGCGTCCACGGCGATCTTCATGCCTTCAGCCGAGACGGAGAAGATGTTCACCGTGCCGTCGTCCTCGATGTCGATTTCGCAGCCGGATTCCTCGACGAGCCGCTTGATGTTCTTGCCGCCGGGCCCAATGATGGCACCGATCTTCTCGGGGTTCACCTTGAGGGTGGTGATGCGCGGGGCGTAGGGGCTGATATCCTTGCGCGGCGTGGCAATGGTTTTGGCCATTTCGCCGAGGATGAAGAGCCGGGCCACGCGGGCGTTTTCAATCGCCTGAGCCATGATGTCATGGGGCAGGCCCTTGAGCTTGAGGTCGAGTTGAAAGCCGGTGATACCCTTTTCGGTGCCGGCGATCTTGCAGTCCATGTCGCAGTACGCATCTTCCCAGCCAATGATGTCGGTGAGGAGCTGGTACTTTGAAATCTTGCCGCCGGCGTGCTCGGTGCAGATGCCGACGCTGATGCCGGCCACAGGGCGAATCATCGGAACCCCGGCGTCCATGAGGGCGAGCGTGCCGCCGCAAACGGTGGCCATGGAGGTGGAGCCGTTGGATTCCATGATCTCGCTGGTCACGCGTACGGCGTAGGGATAATCCTTCAAGGGGATCATAGGCTCGAGGCTGCGCTCGGCGAGGGCGCCGTGGCCAATTTCGCGCCGGCCCGGGCCGCTGATGCGGCCGGTTTCGCCCACGGAGAAGTTCGGGAAGTTGTAATGCAACAGGAACTTCTTGGTATTTTCACCGCCAGTATAAGAATCGAATTCCTGGGTGTCGTCGCCGGTGCCGAGGGTGGCCAGGGTGACGGCCTGGGTTTCACCGCGGGAGAAGAGCGCCGAACCGTGGGCGCGGGGCAGAATGCCCACCTCGCTGTACAGCGGACGGACCTGGTCAAAGGTGCGGCCATCAAGGCGCTTACCGCTTTCAAGTATGAGTTTGCGGACGGCTTCCTTCTGGATGTAATAGAAGGCGTCGTTGATGACAAAGTCATTCACCTTTTCGGCACCGAACTTCTCAATGAGCTTGGCGCCAACTTCGTCCTTGATGGCGTTGCACGCGCCCTCGCGGGCCAGCTTGCCGGGGGTGAGCAGGGCGGGTACGAAACGGTCGCCGGCCAGCGCCTTGGCTTCCTTCAAAATTTCTTCGGGGACAATGTTCAGCGTGATTTCACGCTTCTTTTTGCCGGCCTGGGCGGCGAGCTCCTTTTGGGCGGCGATGAGCGGCTGGATGACTTCCTGCGCGTATTTCAAAGCGGCGTTGAAGTCGGCCTCGGAAATTT
Source organism: Verrucomicrobiota bacterium (assembly GCA_049509875.1). Lineage (GTDB taxonomy): Bacteria > Verrucomicrobiota > Verrucomicrobiia > Limisphaerales > UBA11358 > UBA11358. Next base: position 24,179 of record JBEKZM010000043.1, read on the forward strand.
CCTTCGCCGCACCTTCGAACATGACCACGTCGTGGTCGTTGCCCACGTACACGAGGTCGAGATCGCTTTCGGCCTTTTCGGCATGGGTGGGGTTGGCGATGAACTTGCCGTTAATGCGGCCCACCCGGACGGCGCCGAGGGGCCCGGCCCAAGGGATGTCACTGACCATCAGCGAGGCGCTGGCGCCGACGATGCTCAGAATGTCGGGCTCGTTCTCGCCATCGGCGCTCAGGAGGATGGTCTGCACCTGCACTTCGTTATACCAGCCTTTGGGAAATAAAGGGCGGATCGGACGGTCGGTAAGGCGGCAGGTGAGAATTTCCTTTTCAGTGGGACGGCCTTCACGCTTGAAGTAGCCACCGGGAAACTTGCCTGCGGCGGCCGCCTTTTCTCGGTAATCGACGGTCAGCGGAAAAAAGTCCTGGCCTTCCTTGGCCTTGGTGGCCGCTACGGCAGCGACAATGACGATGGTTTCGCCCAGCTGGACAGTGACGGCGCCGTCGGCTTGTTTGGCCAGTCTGCCGGTTTCAATGGTGATTTGTTTGTCGCCGATGGCGGCGGTTATCTTTTGTGACATAATATTTCACCACCGCCCCCCGAGGAACTTCAGTGAACCCCGATGAATTTTCTCGGAGCTGAATGAAATTTCCCGAAGGCGGCGGATGTTTCTGCGCGAATTTATTGGTTAAAGGAACCGGATTGCTCGCGCGGACCGCCCGATTCCCAACACGAATGGCAGGCCCGAAGCAAGAATGCCTGCCTTTCGCAAAATCCTAATGACGCAGCTTGAGCTTCTTTGTAAGAGCCTGATACCGGCTCAGATCCGTGCTCTGCAGGTAGTCGAGCAGGCGGCGGCGCTGGCCGACCATCATGAGCAATCCCCGGCGGGAACTATGATCCTTGCTGTTGGTCTGCAAATGCTCGGTCAAATGGTTGATCCGCTGCGTCAGCAACGCGATCTGCACGTCGGCCGACCCGGTGTCTTTGGCGTGCGTCTTGAACTGTTCAATCGTCTTCGTCTTTGCTTCCATAATCAAATGAGTTCGTAAGGATAATTATGCACAATCAAGGTGTAAAGGGAATAAACCGGGTAATTTTGAACGGCGGAGCGCCGGTTTTTGTCGCCTGAATTTATCTCCTGTGGCGGGCATCCGCGAGAGAAAAGAAACCCAAAATGAATCGTTGGTCGCCCGCCAACGCCGCTAATTTGGGCCGGCCATTGACTGCCATCCATGCACGTCCCCGAGAGAGGGGAGGGCTGGAGGTTTCAGAACGCACCGCCGGAGGCCTCCTTCGACGCCCGTCGATTTAGATTGAGCGGGCTGGCGGATTTTCTACAATAAAACCAGTTCACAAGCACGTGCTTAACGATCCAATCAAATGAAAAAACTCCTCCCAATTTCGCTCCTCACCATGGTCATGATGCTTTCCGGTTGCGCGTGGATGGGACGTCATATGCCTTGGCATCACAAGACCAGTCCGCCGGTCCCAGCAACGACTTCGTCCAAGCCGCAGCCGCAGTCCAAGCCCAAGTCAACAACCATCGTTACGCCGGACGAATCTCTCACGGCCAAAGTGCTCACGGTCAACACGGTCGGACGGTTTGTGGTGTTGAATTTTCCCGAGGGCCGCATGCCCGATCTGAATCAGCATTTCTTCCTCTATCGCGGCGGCCTGAAAACCGCCGAAGTGAAGGTCGTGGGACCGAAACAGGATACCAGCATTGTGGCGGACATTATTTCTGGTGACGCCCAGGCGGGCGACATCGTCCGCGATCAATAGCCAAGGACGGGGTGGCGACAGCTTGTCGCCACTTCCCCTCACCTTGCCCCATGGTTTGATCTGTTTTCCACCCCGGTTTTTCGGCCGCCGGAAGTCGGCCTTAAGTCTCACCGCTTTGCGGAGACTTTTCGACGAATGGTTGAACCGAGTTCGGCAGGGCGTCCCGTTTGTACGGCGAATGGAGATTGAAATAGATTCCGCACAAGGGCCGCTCCACATCGCTCTGGCTCAAAATGATGGTCACATCCTTGTCGAGCGCAATGCCATGCCGCAAGCCGGCGGCGCGAGTGTTAAAGGCCCGGATGGCCTTTTGCAGCAGCGAGGTGAGCGACGCTTCGAATTCCGCCGGCGTCTTGTGCAGACAGACCACGTAGCGGTCGTAATTGCTTACGGCTTCGTCAATTTCAGGCTTAAACGTATCCACGGTCATGCGTTACCTCGGATATTATCGGTTGATTCGAAAAAGAATTAAGCACGGATGCGACCTCCTTGTCCCGGTTCATCGGCTCCGATTACGAGGAGGAGAAGGATCGAGCGTGTCAGTTGGCCGCGCGTCTGGCCAGGCTGACGCGTTCGCCAAACAGGGCGGTGCCGACGCGCACGATAGTGGCGCCTTCTTCAACGGCAATCTCAAAATCACCGCTCATGCCCATGCTTAACTGCGGCAGGGGAGCGCCCAGAACGGCCCCGGCCCGGATATTCAATTCCCGCAGTTTTTGAAAATAGGGCCGCGCCATTTCGGGCACAGGCGTGTACGGCGGAATGGCCATCAAGCCGTGAATTTCGATCCTGGACAGGGCGTTCAGTTCGGGCAACTCGGCCAACAACTGTTCCGGCTGGTAGCCAAATTTGCTGCCTTCGCCGGCCACGTTGACCTCCAGCAGAATGGGCATGGTTTTGGCTGCCTGTTCGGCGCGCTTGGAAATTTCCCGGGCGATGGCCAGATTGTCCACACCCTGTATCATTTCGAACAGGGCCACCGCGTCGCGGACCTTGTTCGATTGGAGGTGCCCAATGAACTGCCATCGCGCCCGGATCGGGCTGGGCGGGATCTTGGCTTTGGCCTCCTGGACTTTGTTTTCGCCGAAGAGCAGTTGCCCCGCCTCCACGGCGGCCTGGATGGCTTCCGGAGGGTGCGTCTTGGACACGGCCAGCACCGTGACCGCGGCGGTTTCGCGTCCCGCGCGGGCGCAGGCGGCGGCGATGCGCTGGCGGACGGAAGACAGATTTTCGGCAAAGGTCACGTGGAGATGTTAACCACAGATGGACACGGATGAACACAGATAAAATCCGCCGGCCGAAAGAAGAGATTGAAATTCGGATCACCAAGTTCCTCCGGAAAAATTTGCAAATTTCGGGCAATTCGTGCCGGCGCATTTTGTCTTTTAATCTGTATCCATCCTTGCGGATCTTTGGTTTAATCACCGCATGAATTTCTGGCTCGTCAAATCCGAACCGGAGGCCTACGCGTGGTCGCAATTGGTCAAGGACGGCCGGACGGCGTGGACGGGCATCCGGAATTATCAGGCGCGAATCAACCTGCGGGCCATGAAACCGGGCGATCTGGTCTGCTTTTATCACAGCGTCAGTGAAAAACAGGTGGTGGGCCTGGCGCGGGTGGCGCGGGAGGCTTATCCCGATCCCACGGCCGCCACCGGGGATTGGGCCTGCGTGGACCTTGAGCCCGTCAAACCATTGCCAACGCCCGTGCCGCTGGAGGTCATCAAGGTGGATCAGGCGCTACGCGGGATGAAACTGCTGAAACAATCGCGCCTGTCGGTGACGCCGTTGACACCCGCCGAGTTTGCGCGTCTGCTGGACTTGGGCGGGACCAGGATGTGAACAATCCCCCGCTTCATAGGTTAAACCGATTTCACCGCCTCGCCCAGCGATTTGACGAAGGCGTCCACCAAGGAGACGAGATCCGGTGATTTTCCGTGTTCGGCAATCTGGTTGACGATGGCGCTGCCGACCACGCAGGCGTCGCCTTCCTGGGCGACCAGCCTGGCCTGTTCTGGATTCGAGATGCCAAAACCGACGGCGATGGGGAGCGGCGTGTGCGCGCGGATTTTGGCGATTTGCGAGGAGAGGTTGGCGGCGACCTGCGATTGCATGCCGGTGACGCCCTCGCGAGAGATGTAATAAATGAACCCGGCGCCGCGCTTGACAATGAATTCCATGCGGTCCTCCGGCGTGGTGGGCGCCACCAGGTAAATGTTGCAGAGACCATGCATCTTCATCAGCGTCTCGTAGTTGTCGGATTCCTCGGGCGGCAGATCGAGCACGAGCAGGCCGTCCACGCCGGCCTGGGCGGCGGCGGCGATGAAATTCTCCATGCCGCGCTTGTGGATCACGTTGAAATAGAGATAGAGGACGATCGGGACCTGCGAAATCCGACGGATGGCGGCGACGGTTTCCAGGACCTTCGGCGGCGTGGCGCCGGCTTCGAGGCCGCGCTGGGCGGCAAGCTGGTTCACCAGGCCGTCGGCGAGGGGATCGCTGAAGGGCACCCCCAGTTCCAACACATCCACGCCGGCGCGGTCAAAGGCCAGGGCGAGGTCGCGGGTGGCTGACAGGTTGGGGTCACCCGCGCTGATATAGACGACGAAACCCTTTTTGCCGGCGGATTTGAGCTGTGCAAATTTCGCAACAATGCGGTTCATGAACGCAAAGCTTCGGGCTTTGGGCGATGACTTGCAAGTGGGTAAATCCGGGGGGAAGTTGAGCCAATAATCCTGGCTTCGACCGTGCCACCAGCGCTCTGCGCTTCATTTTCGGAAGTTTGCTGGCAGAAAGTTCGGCGGCAGCTCGAAACCCGCTGCCTGGGCCATGGCTTGCCAGCCGCCCGGGAAAAGCTTCAAGATGGGAAAGGCGGGATAGGTGCCATATCGGACCGGTATGGTTGACACATTGGCACCTTGCGTCACTTCACAAACGAGATCCGGCTGCCCATCCACATCGGTCTGACGGAGGGTCATCGTTTCCGCCTCAGACGGCGCCAGGCCGGATATCAACTCGCGCCAGGCGTCAGGCTGAAAAAACCCCGCGCGTTCGGCGCCGATGGCCGCGGTGATGTTCGCCGTGAAGGCGTTGCTCTGGGCCGTGACAAATGCGGGGTCGGGCGGCTCAATGGTATATTGCGCAACGACATCAGCGCTGGGTGGTATGGTCGTGACGTTGAGCCACTGTCCCGCCAGCGCGGCCGACAGCGCCGAGCGGATTGCCTTTTGTTCGTCCAAAGATAGGCTCAAAAGCTGGACGGCGTCGTCAGAGAGAGTGCCACCGTAAAGAAGCTTGTTGAACCACACATCCCGGATCGCCTGCTTGTTCACGAGGACATAATCCGGCGAAGTGTCCCAGCCGATGCCCAGTTGCAGTCGCAATTCCGCCCAAGCCCGGGCGTGGCCCCGGGATTGGTTTCCTTCCAGTATCTCCAGCATTTCGGGACTGATGTTCGGGTACTGGTCCACCTGCCGCAGGCGTGCCCGCTGCTCCTCTATCTGGTCGCGCAGCGACGAAACCGCTTCCTCGGTGACGGCCAGGGCGTTCGTGGCGGATTGCCAGCGTCCGACAACCGCGACGATGGCAGCGCTGGAGTTCCCGGCCCGATGGCAAAAGAACCGGTAGCCAGCCACGCCGACGCCAGCGGCGAGCAATGCAAAGAGGAGCCTGTTCATGTTAATTTCCGAAGGGATGGATAGCCGTTTGGGTGACACCGTGCTCGGTGAGCCAGGGCGCAAAAAATTTCTCATAGATGGCGGTCGGGATCAGACCAAAATCGGTCGAATTGCCACCAGAGGACATTCCGGTACCGTTTACATGCCAGCCGCAGCCGTAGCTCGGTCCGTCTGTCCCGGTGCCGGGACTCACCCACACGTTGAGAACCTGCGGCTGGTCGCCGATCAGCCAGAGATTTCCGGGCGCGAATGTCTGTACACCCCCTTGCGCCCAGTCGCCAAAAAGAAGCTGCTCGCGATCCGGCCCCAGGATGCTGGCAATCTGCGCTGCCGTGCTGGCGGCCATGCTCTTGAGAGGCTCACCGAGCGGGGGGACAATCACCGTGTCCGTCGATCGGCCGGAGGCATCGGTGGCGATGTTGGATTGATAGGCGCTATTCTCGCTCATCTCGCGAACCGTGCTCCAATAGGCGGATAGGGCTTCTTCGGTCGGGGGTTTTTCCGCCGCCGTGATGCCCAACATCTCTTGTGCGGTCTCATTCAAGCCCCCCTGTTCATCAAAGGTTCCCGGTTTATGCAGGAGGTCGAGGGACTTGACCTCGGATTTGGGCACGCGCGCGTAAGGCAGGTCGTCCGGCCACTGATAGTGGGTGTCCGCGAGCAGGTGGCGAACCCGCGACTTCAGCGTTTCCAGTTTGGCGGCGGCGGCTTCGTAGCGGGCCTGGTTCAGGACGGCGTTGGAAATGGCGCCATCCAACCGCCTGGATTCTGCCTGCAGCTGCCGTAAATCGTCGTCGGCCTGGGATTGCTGGCCGCGCACCACGTCGAGTCTGGCCTGGGTGGTCGCGGCCGCGTTCCACGCCCGGCGATCGAGGTTCCATTGCCACGCGCCCGGTGCCACTGCCAAAACCACGCATAAAACCGAGGTTTGTGCTTTGGTGAGTCCCATAAATTTGGCAAGCATGAGTTTGAAGCCAGCCGCCGTGCCGACGCCGCCGGCGGCGAACCCGGCGCCAGCCGCCATCGCGGCCAGCCCGGCGGGCGCCGCCGTCACGGAAGCGCCCAGCACCGCCGCGGTGGTGGTCACCGCCGGGACTGCATAACCCCGCCGCCGAAAGAATTGGGTCAGCCGTTCGAGCGCCGTGCCGATCCGCATCCGCACGGCGTCTTCCCGGGCACCGAGCAGGGCGCCGATCTCCCGATGGCTGCGGCCCTCGACGTAGCGGAGTATCAGCGCCGTGCGGTCAGCCTCACGCAACGCGAGCAGGCCTTCGTCGAGTTCGCCCTCCAGGGCTTTGAGCAGAGAATCCTCGTCCTTCATAAGCGTGCCAAGTTCGGCGGCGGTTTGTTCACGCCGCCGGCGCCGCAATTCGCCGCGCCACCACCGGCGGACCTCCAGCAGGGCGGCTTGATGCAGCCAGGCGGCAACGCTGGTATGGCCGCTCAGCCAAAGGCCCTTGCGCGCGAGCATGATGAACACATTCTGGGTCACCTCCTGGGCTGCCTGCGTCTCATTAAGCCCGCGCAAGGCCGTGGCGTACACGAGGTCCATGTGGCGGCCGACCAGCGACCTGAAGGCGGTCTCGGACCCCTTTTGCACATATTCGCGCAACAGTTCCTGGTCTGTCATCGGTTCACTCATTTGCCACTAATATTACTGCCGCCGCCCGGCCAAAACGAAAAAGTTTGTTTCCGGGCATCTCGCCAGCGGGCAGTCCGCACTTGTCGGTCAAATCCAAATTTGAATTCGTCCCCCCTCGCATTGGCAACCCCACTCGGACGGTGGATGTTGAAGGGTGACCGCCCTTCGGAATTCGAATTTCGGTCTTCTTTCGGATTTCGGGGAGTCGGATTTCGGATTTGCCTTTAGGCGTCGGCTTTCCGCCCTTCCTCACCCTGCACTCCAGTTCGGAAGTTTGATCGGGGCCGCAAATGGGGGCGCTCCGATGGCCTTCATGTGGCGCTGGTAAAGCCGGCCACCACTCGCCACAAAAAGTGTGTCGAAGTTTGCGCCGCCGAAGCAAAGGCTGGTCGCTTCGCCCGCCGGCAGGGGCAGGATTCCCCGCGAGCGGCCATTGCGATCAAAGATCTGCACACCCAGGCGCGTGGCCACATAGAGATGACCTTCCCGATCCATGCAGGCATCCCCTGCCCCGCTGTCGTCCGCCCAGTCGGGCACGTGCGCCCAGTAGAAAGGCTGCTTCGAATCGACGGTGCCGTCCGGCTTGACCCGATAGCTATAGCCCGCATGTGCGCGGTTTTCCATGACCGCCAGCCACAAATGATCCGGCGACAAGGCGAGTCCCGCCGGACCTTTTAGCCCCGCATCCAGCAGTATTTTCCGGCCATCGGATTTGATGAGCCAAACCTTGCCGGCATCGGCCTCGGTCGCGTAAATGTTGCCGCTAGCCGTCACGCTCAAACTGGTCGCGTTGATATCGCCGGCGGTCAGCGCCCGGCCATCCGCCGAAAAAGCGAACACTTTGTCCCCCGCAATGGCTGTTGCGTCGCTCCCGGGTCCCGCGCCTCCCAATTTGCGCGCGCGTTTCGCCGTGCGGTCGAGGTAAAAGACCTCGCCGCGGGGGTTCACGGCCAGATGGCAAACCGCGCCCTCCGTCCCGCTGACCAACTGCCACGGCGAATCCGGGTCCAAGACGGCCTGCAAAATCACGTTCTGGGTGGCCGCCGTCTTCGCCGACACCGGCTTCGGCCAATCCTTCCACAGATAGCGTATCGCCTCCGGGAAAATCGCCGCCGCATGCGCTCCGCTGTGCGGTCCGGTGCCCCACACGTGCTGGTGGTCGTAGCCGGAAAACTCCAGCGCGCGATCCAGCGCTTGGTTGCCCAGCCACCAGTCGCCCACCTCGGGCCCGCCCATCCATTCATCGTGCGAGCCGTCTTGTTGAAAAATGCGAATCGGCTTGGGCTCGGTTTCGCGCACGAGCGCCGGATAGCGGTCGCCGCCGCGCATGTCCACAAACGTCCCGATGGCGGTAAAGACCCGCCGGAACAGATCGGGCCTCTCCCAAGCCAGGGTGAAAGCGCCGATGCCCCCCGTGCTGGCGCCGCCGGCACAGTGGTCGTTCGGATCGCGCGACAGGTGGATCGGCACTCCGCCGGCTGTCGGGTGCTGTTCGACGGCGGGAAAGATTTCCTCCGTGACACAGCGCGCGAGCGAATCGTTCAAACCATCGAACTCAAAACTTCGATTGAAGCGGGGATTTTCCTCGCCGTGGGAGGACGCGACCGCACCCGAGGATACGCCGATGGCGATGGTCACCGGCATCTCGCCCCGGTGAATCAAATTGTCAAATACAACGGGCGCTTCGAAACCCAGCCCGTCCAGGCCTACATAGACACAGGCCGGTTTGTCACCCTTGTACTCCGCCGGCACATAGACCGTGATCTCACGATGAGTGCCGGGGAAAAACTTCGAATCCTCAAGCTGAAAGGAGAACGTTTCCCCTTTCGGCACGCCGGCTTGCGGCTTGGAATCAGGACCGGGCTGGTAATTGTCGATCTCCTCCGCGCGCGGCGGCCCGGCCGGCTGTGCGTCCGCCGCTCCGGCGTTCAAGAGGCAGGCCCAAAGGCCGCCAGCGATACAAAGAAGTTTTACGAGGTGGTTCAAATGGCGTGTATTCATGAGTTTGCGTACCAAAAACCGGGGCGCGACACAACGATGGCCGAGTCGCCCCGCCTGTCAACGAATATTGCGGACGGCTTCGCGCCAACCAAAACAGGGCGCACGAATTACCCGGATCGGAGACAAAGGATACCGCGGGGAAAAATAGTTCGTCATTAGTTTGGAAATCTTGCAAGATTATTTGGCAGGCAAGGTAGGTGTGGGAGATAGAGCAGATGGCGACGAGGCCATCGGACGGCCGAAGAAAACCGCGAAAACACCATGAAAATGATTCCGCAAGAAGACCTGGACACGGGCGCGTTTACCTTGATTGAGCTGCTGGTGGTGATTGCCATCATCGCAATTCTGGCGGCGCTGCTGCTGCCGGCACTGGCCGGCGCCAAGCAACGCGGCTATCGGGCGGTCGATTTGAACAATCTCAAACAGCTTGGGATCGCCATGAATCTGACGGCGTCGGACAACAACGATGTCATGCCGTGGGACAACTGGGCTTCCGGCGAACTGGGCGCCAACCCGCCGCAGGGCTGGCTCTACACCAAAGACCCCACCGCGAGCGGGCCCGCGCAATTCAAGGCGCCGACCGGCAGTTTCTGGCAGGCGCTGGCCAATCAGAAGATGTTTTTCTGTCCGAGCGATGATACCAACAGCCCCTTGTTCAAGTTGCGGCCCCAGCAAATTTCCAGCTATGTGATGAACGGAGCCGTCTGCGGCTATGACCGGGACATAAATCCGCCGGGGAAACTGGCGCAAATATCCCCCTCCGGCGTGGCGTTTTGGGAGGGCAACAATGCGACGGCTTGGGACAACGAGACGTTGTTCAATGATGGCGCGAGCAGTCCCGATGAAAACACCAGCGGACGGCACGGCAAGGTTGCCATTCTGGGCGATTTTGACGGCTCGGCAGAGGCGATGCCGCTCACGACTTGGCTTGAGAAAGCGCAGGAAGCCAACGCCAACGAATTGTGGTGTTTCCCCGGCAGCCCCAACGGGAGATAACCAACCGAGATCGGCAGGATCATTCAGGCAGAGCCCGGCGAAGGGAGGAGGGCGGCGGCCGATCCCCGGCATAAGGCAGCCCAACGCCCGACTGCCCCACCTGCCGCCGGCTCAATACTTCCGCGACGGCATCCAGCAGTTCTTTGAAGGTGAAAGGCTTGAGAATCAAGGCATCCACATTTCCGCCGGGCCGGCCGAACAATTTATAATCCTCCGCAAACGCAGTCGCCATGATGATGGGTTGTGCCGGCGCCAATTGCCTGATTTGGGCCACGAGTTGATCGCCTGGCATGCCCGGCATGGAAAAATCAGTGATGACCAGGTCGAAGTTCCGCCGGGCAAACTGCTCCAGCGCGGCCTCGCCGCAGTTCGCCTGTGAGACTTGGTGCCCGGCGTGTTCCAACATCATTTTCATGGAGCGGCGCACGGCGACTTCGTCATCCACCACCAATATTTGAATTCCTTGTTTCACGAATGTTGCTCTGCCCAACCGCCCACAAGCTACAGTGATTCGAAACATTTGCAAATTTTACTTAACCCTCGGGGGAAACGGCGGCGCGACCGGCCGGCGGAGCCCCTCCACGAACCGGAGCGCCGGGCTCCCACCCGGCTCGGTGGTTGGCCGCCAGAGGATCGAGCCGGGTCGGGGACCCGGGCTCCCACCCTCATGACGAAATGTGGCGTTACTTTGTCTTTGGGAGCGGCGCGGCGCGATGGTCCATCATGGCATCGTCGGCTCTCCAGCCGCCCCCCAACGCCTTGATCAACAAAACCGAGGTCACCATGCGCTGGCCGTTTAAATCGTAGGCGGCCAGTTCATTTTCCAGAGCGGTTCGGTCCGCCTCCACGACTTCGAGATAGCTGGCCAGCCCTTCCTTGTAACGCAGCAGCGAGAGATCGGCGGCCTTCCTGGCTCCGTCCACCGCGCGCCTCTGCGCTTCAAATTGTTCCTCCAGCAGCCGCAAGCCGGCCAGGCCGTTCTCGACATCCCGAAAGGCGACCAAGACCTGTGAACGATATTGCGCCACCGCCTCCCGGTAGGCGGCTTCCGCCTGCTGAACACCGGCGCGATTGCGGCCGCCGGCAAACAGCGGCAGGCTGAGGCTGGGGCCAACACTCCAAATGCGGTTTTCCCAGCTGAATATGTCTTTCAGGGCCACGCTTTCGGTTCCGGCGGTGCCGGTCAGTTGGATGGATGGAAAATAAGCTGCTTTCGCAATGCCGATGCCCTCGCTGGCCGCCGCCAGGGAACGTTCCGCTTCAGCCACGTCCGGCCGCCGTTCCAGCAGATCGGCGGGCAGACCGACCGGAATGGCCGGCGGCTGGTATTGGCGGACAGTTTCCGCCAGCGAAAAACTGGACGACGTCCGGCCGCACAGCACCGCCAGGGCATTTTCCAATTGGGCGCGCTGCAGCTTCAACCCCACCAGGCTGGCTTCCGTCGAGGCCAGTTCCGTCTCGGCTTGGGCGACATCCACCGCGCTGTCGGCGCCGCCACTGTGGAGAGAGTTAACCAAGGCAAGGTTCTTCCTCCGCAACTCAACAGTTTCCGCCAGCACCCGCCGGTCCAAATCGATGAACCTGATGGCAAAGTAGGTTTGGGCGACATCGGCCTGGAGGGAAAGCAGTACGCTCTGATAGGCGGCGGCGCTTGCTTGGGCCTGCTCGCGCGCGGCCCGGAAGGAACGCCGGACACGCCCCCAAAGGTCAACCTCGTAACTCAAATCCAAAGGCAGAACGAACTCGTTGCCGGTGTAGCCCAACAGCGGGGAGCCTGGCTGTGAGGTCCGGCTGGGCGAATAGCGCGTGCGGTTTCCGTTCGGATCGAAGCTGGCACCGGGCAGAAGCTCCGCCCGGGGAATGCGGGCCGCAGCGCGAGCCTGTTCCACCCGTTCAAACGCAGCCGCCACGTCCGGACTGTTCGTGGTGGCCTCCTGCTCGAGACCGGTCAGGACCGGATCCTCAAACATCTCCCAAAAACTTGGTTTGATTTCCGCGTCCCGCGGCTGGCCCTCTTTCCAGGGCGGGCTGGCCTTCCACCCGGCGGGAAGGGCCGGCGGCGTTGACCGATGGTAATCAGGGCCCACCGCGCAACCCGGCAAAAGCAGCAGGCACAGAAAAATGGCCGCCGCGCATCCATGGGAACGAACCTCATTCATGGGCGGCTTTGATGGCGTTGGTTCCCGCGTCAACCACGTGCACTTTGAAGCCAGCTTCGAGGGAGTCGGATGGGTTGAGAATAACGCTGTCGCTCTCGGCCAGGCCATGGACGATCTCCACGGTGTTGCCGAAATCCCGTCCGACCGTCAACTTGGCCAGATGCACAATGTCATCGGCGTCAACCACGCCGGCTTGCATTCCTTGTTCGTTGCGAAACAACAGGGTGTTGACGGGCACGATCACCGGTTCCTCCGCGTTGGCCAGCTTCACCTTCACCATTGCATGCGCGCCGGGGAACAGTTTTCCGTCGTGATTGGACACCAGAAGTTCAGTCAGCAGCGTGCGAGACACCGGATCGATCGCACCGGCGGTGCGATCCACCCGGCCCGGGAATTTTTGGCCCGGCAGTTCGGGAAGGGTCAGCTCCGCCTCGTCGTTGGTTTTGACCATCTGGCTGTAAGCCTGCGGCAGACTGATATAAACGCGCAAGAGATCCGTCTTGGCCAGGCGAAAAATCTCCCGGGATGACCCCGCCGTAATGAGGGTGCCCGTGTCCATGGTCCGCACCGTGATGATGCCCGAGAAAGGGGCCACCAACTTCTTGAAGTTGGCCATTTCCTTCAGCCGCTGGACGCTGGCCTCCGCGGCCTGCACATTCGCCTCTTGAGCCCGCCATGTGGCCACCTTGACATCGGTGTCCTGCTGGGAAACGGCATCGCTTTTCCGAAGATTTTGCCAGCGCTCCGAGGAAATGCGGGCGATTTCCAGATTGGCCCGGGCTTGGGCCAGCGCGGCCCGGGCCTGGAGAAGTTCCTGATCCAGCTCGGGCGTGTCAATTTCGGCCAGTAGTTGTCCCTCAACCACATGCGTGCCGATATCCGTAAACCATTGGTTGAGGTAACCGCTGACCCGGGCGTAGATGGGGGTTTCCTCAAAGGCTGTGATATCGCCCGGCAGCACAAGCTCGATCTGGGCAGGTGTGCGTTTGGGGTGGACCACGCTGACCGCCGGCAGCAGGTTGTCCAAGGTGTCCCGCTCCAGTTCCGCGCGCGCTCGGATTCGGGAGAGAATCGTAATCCCGGCCCCAATGGCCAGCAAGATGATGAATCCAGCCAGCAGGCGCCACGGTGTTCGGCTTGCCGTTCTGGTCGCGGGCGGTGTCAGCGTGCGGTGGGCTGCATTAGAATCAGTCTCCATGGGCGTTAGTGAGTGGGATTGGTGCTCGTTGTTTCCGTGCCGCTTCGGCCGTCGGTTTCCCGATCGCTCCGGCTGCGGATCAGACAAAAGACCACCGGGACAAAAAAGAGCGTCGCAATGGTGGCAAAAATCAACCCGCCGATCACCGCCCGGCCCAGGGGCGCGTTCTGCTCACCGCCTTCACCCAGGCCCAGCGCCATGGGAATCATGCCGATAATCATCGCCAGCGCGGTCATCAGCACCGGGCGCAACCGGATGTAACCGGCCTCCAAGGCGGCGGCGAAGGCATTCCCGATTTCCGCGTACCGTTCTTTGGCGAACGTGACCACCAGAATGCTGTTGGCGGTGGCCACCCCGATGCTCATGATGGCCCCCATGAGCGAAGGCACATTGAGGGTCGTCTGCGTCAGGAACAACATCCAGGCGATGCCGCACAGCGCGCCCGGCAGCGCGGTAATGATGATGAACGGATCGCTCCAGGACTGGAAGTTGACGACGATGAGCAAATAGACCAGTACGATGGCAAAGAGCAGGCCCAATCCCAGTCCGACGAAGGAAGATCGCATCGTCTCCACCTGCCCCCGCACGATGATGGAACTGCTGGCGGGAAGCTTCTTCTCGGCGGTCTGGACAATTCCTTGAAAGCTCCGGGCCACCCCGCCCAGGTCGCGGCCCTGGACATCCGCGTAAACGTCGATGACCGGCTGGATGTTGTAATGGCTCACCACGCCTTGTTCGGTGCCGCGCGAAATCGTCGCCAGATTGCCGAGCAACTGCGGCACGGCCCCGCTGACCCCCGTCACCGGGATCCCCGCGAGGGTCTGCAATGAATCAAGCTCGTATTGGGGCGTTTGCGACGCCACTTGGTAGCTAACGCCGTTGAGGGGATTCAAGTAAAAGGAGGGCGTAGTCTGGAAGCTCCCGCTGAGCGCGACCAGCAGGCTGTTCGCCACGTCTCGTTGTGTGAATCCCACCTCCTGGACTTTCGTGCGGTCCGACTTCACTTGCAGGTTCGGCAGATCGAACAACTGCTGGACATGCACGTCCACCGCCCCGGGAACATGGCGCAACTGGTCTGCAATATCGTTGGCTACGTGATAGTTCGCCTCCTGCTCCCGGCCAACGATTTGAATGTCGATCGGGGAGGGCAGCCCGAAGTTCAGGACCTGGCTGACGATGTCGGCCGGCTGAAAAAAGAAGGAGACTCCGGGAAACGCCAGATTCAAATCGTGGCGGAGCCTTTTAATATGGCCTGCGGTGGCCTGGTGATGTTCCCGGTTGAGCGAAATGAGGATCTCGGCGTCGAAGGGCCCGATGGTTCCACCGTTATTATAGGAAACATTGATGCCGCTGGTGGGCAGGCCGATGTTATCCACAATGGATTCCAGCTCCCGGACGGGAATGGTATGCCGGATCAACTGCTCGACGCGATCGCATAAAGCGGCGGTTTCTTCCACGCGCGTGCCGGTCTTGGCCCGGACATGCAGGCGCATCTGGCCGGCATCCACTTTGGGGAAAAAATCCTGGCCCAGAAAGGGCATGAGGAGGCACGAGGCCGCACAGCAGGTCAGAAAGCAAACGGCGAAAGCGCGGCGATGGCGCAAGCAGCCGGCCAACCAGTCGCAGTAGGCGTTCCGCAACCGCTCAAAGCCGGCTTCAAACCAGGCGTGAAACTCGGCAAACCAGCCTTTCGCCCCGGCGCCGCTCCCCGGCGCATGATGCCGAAGAAGAAACATGACCAGCGTGGGCACCAGCGTGCGCGAGAGCACGTACGAGGCCAGCATGGCAAAAACCACTGCTTCAGCCAACGGCACAAACAGGTACCGCGCCGTGCCGGTCAGAAAAAACATGGGTACGAACACGATGCAGATGCACAGGGTCGAGACGAAGGCCGGCACGGCAATCTGCGCGGCGCCTTCCAGGATGGCGGTTTGCAGTTCTTTTCCCTCCCGAATATGCCGCTCGATGTTCTCAATCGTCACCGTCGCATCGTCCACCAGAATGCCCACCGCCAGGGCCAGGCCCCCGAGGGTCATGATGTTCATGGTCTCGCCCAAGGCGCTGAGCGTGATGATCGAACACAGAATTGCCAGGGGAATGGAAATAACGATGACAAACGTGGTGCGCCAGTTGCCGAGGAAAACCAGGATCATGATGGCCGTCAGGCAGGCGGCCATGACCGCTTCCTTGATCACCGACTGGACGGCCGCGCGCACAAAGAGCGATTGATCCAGGAGAGTGCGGATTTCCAACCCGGGCGGCAGGGTTTTTGCCACCTGCGGCACGGCTTGCTTGATGCGCGCCACAATATCCAGCGTGGAAGCGGCCCCGGATTTGATGATGGTCAACAGCGAGGCGCGAACGCCGTCGCTGCGCACGATGTTTTGTTGGACCGCAAATCCGTCCCGCACGTGCGCCACATCCCGCAGGTAGATCATGTGGCCGTTGATTTGCCGGATCGGTATGTCGTTCAGTTCCTGAATGGTGGCCGGACTGCCGTTCAACTCGACGGCATATTCAATGCCGCCGATCTTCTCCGTCCCGGCAGGCAAAATCAGATTTTCGGCGCTGACGGCGTTGACCACGTCGCTGGGGGAAAGTCCCGTCGCATTCAAGGCGGAAAGGTCGATGTCCACCATGATTTGCCGGGTTTTGCCGCCGTAGGGGTTCGGCATGGATGCTCCCTGCACCGTCGCCAGGCCGACACGCAGAAAATTCACCCCGAGATCGTTGACTTGGGATTCCGACAGCGTCTTGCTGCTGAGGCTGAGCTGCAAAATGGGAACGCTGGACGCATTGTAGGTAATGATCAAGGGCGGCGTTATCCCTGGCGGCAGCGTCCGAACCGCCGCCTGGCTGATCGCGGTGATTTGCGCGATGGCCATGTCGATCTTCACATTCGGATGGAAGAACACCTTGATCACCCCCATGCCGTTGAGTGATTGAGACTCGATGTGCTCGATGTCGTTGACGGTCGTCGTCAGGCCGCGTTCGCTGATGGTCACGATGCGTGAGGACATTTCCTCTGCCGACATGCCCGTGTAACCCCAGACAATGCTGACCACCGGAATATTGATGTTGGGGAAAATATCCGTGGGGGTGCGCAAAATGGCCACCGGACTGATCAGAAAAATTACCAGCGCCGCCACCACAAACGTATAAGGCCGGTTCAGGGCCAGTCGGACAATCCACATAGCCGATCAGGTCTCCGGCCAGCGCAAGGAGCGATTCAATTTCAGGCCAGCCGCGCCCACCCGGCCTGATTCAAACCCGTCATTCATTTCCAACATGCTAATGTCAGGCAGAATTAAATCAACTATTTCAGAGGCATTTTGACGGTCTCCGCTCCGCCGACGCATGCCAGGCTCTCTGAACCGACGGGTCGGCTGAGGCGAAACCGGGCAAGGACAGTGCCTGGATGCGCGGGAAGTCTTCGCCGGGGGTTGGACGATGAAACACCGGCTCGCTGGCGGTTTGGCCCTCCCCGACAGAATCCAGCGCCAAGTTGTCGAGCAAGTTGCCACCGTGGGAATTACCTGCCTTGGTTTCGCAGGCTAGCCAAATCAGCTTCTCCCAAGACCTGTAATATTTCGAGCACCCGGGGCAACTCGGCTCCGTCATCGACTCTGGTCCATCGGCCAGGTTTGGCCTCGACTGCCACACACCGAAACGACTCGCCTTGAACCAAGGCGATTCGGTGTTTTGGCGCCCGTGGCGCCTTTGAACTGTTTGAATCCATCAGAATGATCTTTCTTCAACCGATTAACGCATGACTATAACTGCATTGTAAAAGGATTAGCAATGCCGATTCTGCAATTTACCAATCAAAATTTGACCTGCATCCATGGTTGCAATCTCCTTTGGAAATCTTCACTCGCCCTGAACCTCCAAGCAGGGGTATTGTCCAGTTCGGTGGCAAGACGCCGGTTGCATCATGCTTTATTAATAGTTGAAGACGACCAGAAAACGGCCGGCGCGCTGAAAGCGGGCCTGGAGAGCGAGGGCTTTTCCGCCGCCACGGCGTCCACGGGTGAAGAGGGCTTTTTTCTCCTGAACGCGGAAAATTTTGATTTGGTGCTTTTGGACTGGATGCTGCCCGGCCATGACGGCATTGAAATATTGAAAACCATCCGCGCGCGGGGAACCAAGACACCGGTGCTGTTGCTGACGGCGCGCGATGGGGTGGAAGACCGGGTGCTGGGCCTGGAAAGCGGCGCGGACGATTACCTGGTCAAGCCGTTTGCGTTCGCCGAACTCGTGGCGCGAATTCATTCGCTGTTACGCCGGGCCGCGCCGGCCGAGCCGGCGGGGAAAAGCCTCGCCGACCTGACCGTGGATTTGGCGGCGCAACGGGTCTGGCGCGCCGGAGAGCTAATCAACCTGACGCCACGCGAATTTAATGTGCTGACTTATCTGATGCGCCAGCACGGCCAGGTGGTGACGCGCGAAATGCTGGCGTATGACGTCTGGGCGGAAACCAACCGGGTCACGCCCCTGGACAACGTCATCGACGTTCATGTGGCACACCTGCGCAAAAAAATCGATGAAGGCCACGCCGTCAAGCTGCTGCACACCGTGCGCGGAGTTGGCTTTGTTCTGCGCGAGGAGTCCTCCCCGTGAGCCCGTGGTGGCAAAAGCGCTCGCGGCACATTGGGCTGGCGGTGGGTTACGCCGTGGCCGGTGATGTGATTTTGGCGCTTTGCGCAGCCACCGCTTCGGGCGTGGGGATCATTAAACTGGATGGTCATAAGAATATTTTGGCGGCACTGATCATCAGCGGCGTGATCACTACCCTCCTGTTTGCGGTTGTCGGTTATGCCCTTTCCGCCTTGGTAATGGAGTCGATACGGGAGACGGTTGAACTGGCGCGGCGGTTTGCCAGCGAGCCTGGCGGCAAACAAATTGCAGTGACCAACCCCCATGATGAAATTGGAGAATTGGAAAGCTTCTTGAACGAACTGCTGCGTCGGCTGGATGGCTCATTTGTCGAACTGGACCGGCTGGCGGGGGACGTCTCGCACGAACTGCGCACCCCCTTGACCGCCATGCGCTCGGTGGGCGAAGTTGCCCTCCGCGAGCGCAGCCCGGCCATTCTTTGCGACGCTATTGGCAGCATGCTGGAGGATGTTCGGCGGATGAACCAATTGATCGACCGGCTCCTCCTGTTGACGCGCGCGGACAGCGACAAATGGCCGGTGCGTCCCAAAGCCGGGCCGGTAAGGATAGTATTGATGGAGGTGATCGGCACTCTGGGCATGGTAGCCACCGACAAACAGCAACAGCTGCAGATTGATTGCCGGGATGATTTGAGGGCCATTTTTGATCCAGCCTTACTGCGGCTGGCGCTAATGAACCTCACCCAAAATGCCATCCGGTACAGCCCCCCCGGCAGGCCAATCTATTTGCGCGCCTTGATCGAAAGGAAAATGGTGGTCGTGGAAGTGGCTGACGAAGGCCCCGGGATTGCCCCGGAACATCAACAAAAGATATTCCAGCGATTTTATCGCGTGGATGAGGCCCGGTCGCGCGCCGAAGGCGGCATTGGCCTTGGTCTGGCCATCGTGAAATGGGCGGTGGAACGCACCGGCGGCAGAGTGGAACTGGAGAGCGAGGTCGGCCGGGGAAGCGTCTTTCGGTTACGGTTGCCCCGCGCGATCCCTTAAGTACCACTGTATCCAATCAATCCTGGTGCTAAACTCCAACGGCGCAGCCGATTCTTAAGAAATCTTAAGTAACGGATTTCCCCGCCCATTGCTTAGGATGCGGCGATGTATTGGATCAGCAAAAGCAGCCACCGGTTCCGCCGGTTGAATCGTCGGACTCTCTTGTTTCTGGCCGCGCTGGGACCGGGCATCATCACCATGATCGCTGACAACGACGCCGGCGGCATTTCCACGTACGCGCAGACCGGCGCCAAGACCGGGTTCAGCCTGCTTTGGGCCATGATCATTTTGATCCCGATGGCGTATTATGTCCAGGAGATGACCGTGCGCTTGGGAGCCGTCACAAAGCGAGGTCACGCCGAAGCCATCTTCGATGGGTTCGGCAAATTCTGGGGTTGGTTCTCAATTTTTGATCTGGCGGTCATCAACTGGCTGACGCTCGTCACCGAATACATCGGCATGACGCAGGCGATGAGCCTTTTCAACATCCCGCCATGGGCCACGTTTTTTGGTGTCACCGCGATGCTGACGGGAATCGTCATCAGCGGACGGTATTGGACATTTGAAAAAATCACGCTCATTTTTTGTCTTTTCAACCTGGTTTACATCCCCGCCGCTTTTTGGGCCATGCACACCGGGAATGTTCACGAAGGCTGGAGCGCGGTTGGAAAGGGCTTTTACAATCCCAATTTCAAACTGGGCATGACTGGCGTGGCACTGCTCACGCTGATTATGGCGAACATCGGCACCACCATCACGCCCTGGCAGATTTTCTTTCAGCAATCCGCCGTGGTGGACAAGGGCATGGACGTAAAGCAGATCAAATACGGGAAATTCGACACCTTATTCGGCTCGTTCATGACCTGCGTGGTGGCGGCGTTCATCATCATCGCCACCGCCGGGGTGTTCCATCACAACCCGGCCAATCCCAGCGCCACCACTTTAGCCGCGGACAGCGCGGCCAATCATACCACTACTGGCCCTTGGTCGAAGATTAATCCCTCGTTCCACAGTTGGCAGGACATGGATTCGGCCGCCAAGACGGCGGCGGCGATGCCCCAGGTATTGCACGGGCAATGGGGGCAATGGGCGAGGGTGCTGTTTGCCATCGGCCTGTTCGACGCCGGATTGCTGGGCGCGCTGTGTATTTCACTGGCTACCAGTTGGGCCATGGGCGAAGTCTTCGGCTGGGCGCATGCCCTCAACCGCAGCGTCCGGGAAGCGCCGTGGTTTTACGTTGCCTACGCGGTGATGCTGATGTCGGCCGGTGTCGTCTCGCTCATCGCCAGTATTGATTTGCAGAACATCATCACCATTTTTGTGCAGGTCGTGGCGGTGACGTTATTGCCGGCGGCGCTGATGTTCCTGATTTTGCTGCTCAACGACAAACCGCTGATGGGCGATTATGTCAACACCCGCTGGCAGAACATCGCCAACTGGAGCATTGCCGCCTTCGTCATTGTCATCTCAACCGCCTACGGCATTTCCGTACTGTTTCCCGAATGGTTCGGGGCGGGCAGCTAGTGTAGTGTCTCATAAATAACTGGTGTTATGCCTTCGGTGTGGTATTCTTCCCTCATGCCGCGACACGCACTGCCCGTGAACCTGACCGAAACTGATCGTCGTGAAATGGAACGCTGGG
>JBEKZM010000044.1:0-70773 GCA_049509875.1 Verrucomicrobiota bacterium
CATCGGCAACTCCCTGACAGCGATATCGGTGAATGCCGCAAATAGGATTTACACCAACGTCGCCGGAGTGTTGTTCGACAAGAGTAAAACCTATCTCATCTCCTACCCGGGCGGCGCGGCAGGAAGTTACACGGTCCCCGGCAATGCCACCACCATCGTGAGCGCTGCGTTCGAATACTCGACCGGTTAAGCCAGTGAACAATCACCTCAGACACCCGGCCCCCTGTGCCGAGTTGAACCACCCTCCACAACCCAAATGCTTCGCCACTTTGCCCACGTTAGCACGACCTGGCCGCGTGGTTTACGAGTATGGCGATGTCAAACGGCTGGATTATCCTTAAGTTTTGACTCCATTATTAAGTCAGGTTTCCGGTGGATGCCCTTTGCCTATCGCAATGATCCGATCCATCAAGACGATGTAGTACTGGGCGGCCGGATCGCAATGCTTTAATTGGTATCTCTTCAAAAACTCTTCACGAAATTCCGGCAAGCTAAAATCGTCAGTCCAAACGTCATCCAGCAGATCGTGAAAAACGGCGGCCAAATCACAAGCCTGCTCCAGCTTGCCTTCCTCTGCCAAATGCCGAATCTCCCAGTATGCGGCGCCGGTCATCTCGCATAGGATTTCTCGTTGGTACTGGGAGAACTGCATATCGCCTCTTGCTTTGGCCGGCACAAGCACCTGCCTCTTCCTCAACGGCGTCACGCGGCGGCCTGGTCATACCGTTCAGCCACAAAGTCCCAGTTGATGACGTGAAAAAACGAGGCGATGTATTCCGGCCGGCGATTCTGGTATTTGAGATAATAGGCGTGCTCCCACACGTCAATTCCCAGCAATGGCTGCCGGCCTTGACTGATCGGTGAATCCTGGTTGGCAGTCGGTTCAATGCTCAATGTTTTGTTGGCATCAATTACCAGCCAGGCCCAACCGCTGCCAAACTGCCCGGCGGCGGCCTTGCTGAAGTCCTCCTTGAACGCAGCAAAACTTCCAAACGCAGAGTCCATCGCCCCGGCCAAATGACCGGTGGGTCCGCCGCCGTCTTTTTTGAGCATTTGCCAGAACAAGGAATGGTTGAAATGGCCGCCGCCCTGGTTGCGGACAGCCGTTCGGATTTTCTCCGGAACCGCGTTCAAATTCTTGAGCAGGTCTTCGACGGACAGCTTGGCGAGGTCGGGAAACTCAGCGACCGCCTTGTTGAGATTGGCGACGTAGGCGGCGTGGTGTTTGTCGTGGTGAATCTCCATCGTGCGGGCGTCGATGTAAGGATCGAGGGCGTCGTAGGCGTAAGGCAATGGCGGCACTGTGAAGGGACCGCCGGTGGCGGGCGCCGCGGAATTGGTTTGGGCCATCGCGCCGGGCAAGGCCGCGATGGCGGCGCCGGCGAGCATGGTGGTTTTAACAGCTTGGCGTCGTGTCATCATAATTTCTCCTTCGTTTGGATTTGGAACCTTTGTCTTGTGAATCATCCCCCAAAGACGGGATTTCGTGTACGATAAGTCGTTTTGCGCCCTTCCTCAAGGGCCGGTTTGCCCATCCGGGAATTCAAGGAACGGAAAGACACAGCGCATTTTCCCGGCGTCGGCGGGCTGGCGCAGTGTCCCAACACCATGAATATCTGCCACTCACGGCAATGGAGCGGCCCGCCAAACCCGGATCAATCCCGCCTCGCCACAGGCAGCGAGTTCGGAGCCAGCCGGCGAAAAGGCGACCTGCGTCCACGGAGCAATATGGCCAGGCAGCGTGAGAAGCTCTTCACGGCTCTCCACGGCCCACAACTTGACGGTGCCATCATTGCTGGCGGTTGCCAGCGTGCGGCCGTCCGGCGCAAAGGCCGCAGACGTCACATAGCCGCTATGCCCGCGGAGGGTTCCCACCTGAACCAGGGAATCCGACCGCCACAAACGCACGATGCCGTCCCGGGCGCAACCGGCAATCAACCTCGAGTCCGGCGAAAAAGCGATGGCCGTGACCAAGCCTTGATGCGGTTCAGGCGAAAAGCGGACCACCCCGCTGTCAAGGCTCACCTGAGCAAGAATGTTGGAGCCGTCGGCAACCTTGATCGCCGCCAACAGGGCCTGCCCATCGGGATAAAATCCCAGGGCGCTGACCCTGCCCGGTCCGCAGGAATTCGTGGCGACCGGCCTCCAGAAAGCAGTGTTCCAGCACTCCACCTCACCGTTAGCCGCGCCTGCCGCCAGCCATCGTGCATCCTGGCTGATGGCCAGTCGGGTCGCGGAAAAACCCATGGTTCCAACGATCGCGGGCGGGCCTCGCGCATCCAGCTTCCAAAGGCGGAGCTGGTCATCCGAGCCCGCGGATATGGCTCGTTGGCCATCCGGGAATAATGCCGTGGCCACGGCCGCCGAATCCGGCAGCGGGACCACCCCGAGTGCCTGCTGGATGTCTCCGTCCCAAACTTGGATAATCGGACGGTCATCCAGCACGGCGAATTTTGACCCGGCGGCGCAGAAACGCACTTCGCAGGCGTCCTGTCGCAGGAATTTTTCATTGCCGGCACCCGCCCCGTGCAATTCGTCCAGCGTGTCTGGCTGCACGGCACTGTGATAGTCGAGCATGTGCAAAAGAGGCTCGCGCGCGACTTCCCAGAACTTCAGATTGCCGTCATCGCCGCCGGAAACAATCGTCTGGCCGTCCGGCAGGAAGATGGCCCGGTTGACCCACATTTCGTGGCCTCGGTAGAGGTCGATGTCCTCATGTCCCATGTGGGCGGCGATCTGCCCTTGCGCCGGCACATTCCACAATTCCATCGTTCCATCCGCGCAGGCAGTGAGCAGCAACTGACTGTTGGGCGAGAAGGTGACGGAAGTCAACATGCCATTCTGCCCGGGCAAGGTGGCCAGATGCACTCCGGTCCGGGCATCCCAGAGCCGGGCGTCGAAATCCTTGCTGCCGGAAGCCAGCCATTTCCCATCCGGCGAAAAGGCCAGGCAAACCACCGGACCGCCATGGCCGGTCAACGTTTTCAGAACAGTCCCGCTGAGGACGTCGGACAACTGAATCGCGTGATCGCCGGAGCTCCAGGCCAGAGTGGCGCTATCCGGTGAGAAAGCCACGGCGGGATACTGGTTGGGAACCTGGCCAAATGATGCCTTGGCGGTTTTCGTGGCCAAATCCCATACTTTAATGGTGCCATCCAGGCGGCTGGCAGTGGCCAACCATCTGCCGTCGGGTGAAAACGCCAGTTGCCCCACCCGATGGACATGACCAGCCAGCACCACGGCCTCGCGCCCGCCAGCCAGATCCAGAATGCGGATGGACGCATCGGCCCCGGCGACCGCCACTTGCGTGCCATCGGGGGAAAAGGCCACACAATCGTTGCCCGAAGGGGCCGGCAGACGGGCCTCAATGCTTCGCGTCGCGACGTTCCACAGGATGACACCGGGTTGGTCGCCTACAACCGCAAGCAATCGTCCATCCGGGGACGCGGCCACCCAGCGAACGGAATGTTCGAGGTTGGTCACGGTCAAAAAACTCTCGTCCTGGCAGATGCTCCAGAGGTAGCGCCACTCGAAACCCCGCAGATCTTCCTGGCCGGGTTGAGGTTCCAGTGACTCCAGCAGCAGGCGGGCGCGATGAACGTGTCCCGCCGTCCAGGCTTCCTGGGCCAGGCCGATTCGCGCCGCGTACAGTGACCACCTGCTGGCCGTAAGCGCGCGCTGGCGGGCGACGGACTGCGACCATGTCAGGGCCAAGCCAAGCAACAACGAAAGCAGCAACAAGCCCAGCAGTATCGCCACGCCCGGATGGCGGTGCGCCCATTTGATGGCGCGCCGGGCGGACGACGCCGGCCGGGCCATGATTGGTTCATGACGCAGCCAGCGTTCGAGGTCGTCGGCCAGCGCTTCAGCCGAGCCATAGCGGCGGGACGGTTCCTTCTCGAGGCATTTGAGACAAACCGTTTCGAGATCCCGATCGACCTTCGGATTCAAGGCGGCCGGGCGCCGCGGCTCCCGGTCGAGAACGAGGCGGATCGTTTCCAAAGTGGTCCCGCCGACGAACGGCGGCTGCCCGGCCAGAAGTTCGTAAAGGATGGCGCCAAGGCCATAGACATCAGCGGTGGTCGTTATGTGTTTGGCGTCACCGCGCGCTTGTTCGGGCGACATGTAGCTGGGCGTGCCCAACACCGCGATGGTTTTGGTGATGGTGCTCTCCTTTTCCACCAGCTTGGCCAGCCCAAAGTCCGTCAAATGTGGTTCGCCGCTGGCGTCCACCAGGACATTGTTGGGTTTGAGATCGCGGTGAATAATTCCGCGCTGATGGGCGTGGTGAACGGCGCGGGCCAGCGTGGCCGCCAGAGCCGCCGCGCGCCGCGGATCCACGCCTCCGCACAGGCTCGGCCCGTCCACCAGCTTCATGCTGAAAAACGGCTGGCCATCCACTTCACCGATTTCGTAAATCGGCACGATGTTTGGATGATCCAGTCCGGCGGCCGCCTCGGCCTCAATCCGAAAACGGCGCAGAAAATCCGGCGATGACGCTTCGGCGCTGACAATGACCTTCAAGGCGACCGTGCGGTTCAGAGCGACCTGCCGCGCCTTATAGACCACGCCCATGCCGCCGCGCGCGATTTGTTCCAACAATTCGTATTTTCCAAAAGGGCGGGGAAAAGCCGGCTTGGAATCCAAGGCGGGCGGACCCGGAACCGCAAGCATTTGCTTGAACACGCACTGGGTACAGAGCCCAGCCGGCATCTGCGGCGGCAAATCCGTCCCGCAAACCGGGCACTTGCTGAGCGATGACATAAACTCAATCAATACAAAAGCAATTCGGGCAAAAACTTTCGCTTATTCTTCAGGTGACAAGGGCCGCAAACAAATGGCGAATCTCCTCCTCCGCTTGTTCAGGACGATCCAGGGTATTCGCGATCTCCTCGTGGAACACTTCCCGAAACCGCCCGCGCAACCGA
The DNA here is from genome assembly GCA_049509875.1 of Verrucomicrobiota bacterium. Taxonomy (GTDB): domain Bacteria; phylum Verrucomicrobiota; class Verrucomicrobiia; order Limisphaerales; family UBA11358; genus UBA11358. Next base: position 4,929 of record JBEKZM010000044.1, read on the forward strand.
TGGATCGCCGAGGTAACGGCGGAAACCGAGATGCCCAACTGCGCCGCCGCATCCGTGTACTGGCACGTCTGCGAATCGCCCATCAAGAAGTTTTTGAGCACCTCGTAGCGTTCCCCCTGCCCCGCCGCCCTGAATTCAGCCTGCAGTCTGCCGGCGGCCTGCTCCACGACGGCCTGGGCCCAGTGCCGTTCGAAAATCCGCTCCGGTGAATCCACCGTGGCAGGCTCGGCGCGGTAGCGCGCCTCACCTGCTTCAAGATCCAGCGAAACAATCTCGACTCCGCCACCGCGCTTAAGCCGCTGGCGCTTGTCGCGCTCGTTATTCAAGAAATTGGTCAAGGACGCCAACAGGAAGGACCGAAACTTTCCTTTGGCAGGGTCAGCCCGGGCAACACCCTTCTTCTCAAGAAGGTAGGCGAAAAAGCCCTGGGTGAGATCCTGGCTGTCGTGTTCGTTCCATCCTTGACGCCGGACAAAGGCATAAAGCGGATACCAGTAGGCCCGACATAATTTTTCCAAGGCATTACCGGTCTCCGCCGATTGCGAGTCGCCGGCAGCGAGCACGACGGACCAGTGCGTCGAGCGAAAATCCCGCGGTCCAGGGTTAAAATCCGGCCATGAATCAGGCGGCAACATAATCGCGGCAGGGGCCTCCAAAAAGGATCTTAGACTGCCCGGCCCGGGATTGCAACGCAAGATCAGGTGGTCGCTTTCGCCGAGGCTTCGCCTCCAAAAAGAAAATTCAAAAAACGTCGAAAGGATTTGGCGCCGACGCTTTTGAACAACGTGGACTCGAATATGAAGGCATCCGGCAAAACAAAAACTGAATCACGTCCCCGGGACCAATTCCTGGTTCCCAAGCCGGATTTCCTCACGACAAGTCCATTTACCCGCCAGATCCCATGATGCGGCGGGCAAACGGACTCCCAGTCCGAAACCAAACAAACACAACAACCAAATAAAAGTCAACCATATGAATACAACCATGAAACAAACCGCGTCAGACCTCCCGGCTGTCCGGGCCAGCGGCCGCCTGGCCCTGGCTCTGGTGCTCGCACTTCTCGTTCCGCTGGCCGCGTCCGCCGGTTTCCAGGAGCACGGCTACTTCTTTCAGACCCACGTCTTCCCCGACGACAACTTTACACAGTTGCTCGGCATCAATGACGAAGGGCGCATTGCCGGCTACCATAACTCGACGAACTTTTTTGGCTTCACATTCGTGCCGCCCGACCATTTCACGGCCGAGAATTTTCCCGGGGCCGCGCAAACCCAGGTTGTCGGCATCAACGATTCCGGCGACACCGCCGGCTTCTATATCGACGACGGAAATACCAATCACGGCTTCCTGGATACCCGCCAGAGTTTCGTCACCGTGGATTTTCCGGGAACCACCTTTAATCAGCTTCTGGGTCTGAACCGCTTTGAACAGGCGGCCGGCTACTATGCCGACACCAACGGCAATGATCATCCCTATATCTACCATGCCGCCAGCGGCGTGTTCCAGAGCCTCATTCTCCCGAGCGCCGTAAGCGCCCAAGCGACCGGCATTAATGACAGCCAGATGGTGTGCGGCTTTTACATCGACAGTCTGGGAACCAACCATGGTTTCATTTTTCTGGCCAACGGCAGCCTCCAGACGCTTGACTTCCCGAGATCGACCTTCACCCAGGCTCTCGGAGTTAATGACCGCGGCGAGGTGGTCGGATCCTATTTGGATTCGAGCAACAGCAGCCACGGTTTCGTTTACGAAAATGGCCGGTTCACTTCGATCGACGACCCGCACGGCGTTGGCACGACTGTGGTCAACGGCATTAACAACATCGGCCAACTCGTCGGCTTCTACGTGGACTCGGACACGAACACGGACGGCTTTTTAGCCACGCCTTGAACGGCCGCCTGCTCCACAGTTCGTGGTTTGGGAACAAAGAAAACCACACCTTGGAAAATGGAAAGAACAGACCACCATAACCACCACGGATGCGGGGCGGGCGCGGCTGGGCGGAGAGGATTCTCTCCCAGGGCGTGCAGTCTCGCCCCGAATCCTGGCTCAGCCCAGAAAACCCTGGCCGGCACCTGCGAGGTGACTACTAAGGCTGCCTCGGGACCCGGTTGGGTGATTCTGGCGAGCACCCAAAAGAATGCCTGGCAGAAGCTTCTGCCAGGCATGCAAACCGAAAGTCTATCAGGCAATTTACCTCTTGCGGCGCAGCAACATGACCGCCAGCCCGCCGCCGATGGTCAGGAAAGCCGCGGTGGTCGGCTCAGGAACGGTGGGGATTCCCGTGTCCGCAAGACCTTCGAGTCCGGAGGTGATCGATCCAGGGGCGCCGATATCTCCAACGAGAGAAAACGCACCGGTTGACGCATTGACGGTGAACAGTTCCGTTTGTCCGTTGACGGTTCCTGAAAAGTACGTCAGATCAGTGGAGGGCGAGATATCCAGCGCGATCCCGCCGAGGAAATTTACACCTGACGGTCCGATCAGGGTTGTGCTCCCCGTGGCCGGGTTGACGCTATACAGATCCTGCGTGTCGATGCCGACTCCCAAGAAAGTGCCGGTCAGAGAATTATACGCTAGGGCACCAAGGGAGGCCCCGGTATAATTTGGCCCAACCGTGGCAGCGCCGGTAGTTGGGTTTATGGTGATATTCTGACCCAAATCACTGGAGACATTGAAAACACTCGTGCCGGTGAAGCCGAAATCAATGCCATTCAACACCGGGCTGAAACTCCCGGAACCAACCTGCGTGCAAAGACCTGTGCCGGGATTGATGGTGTAAAGATGGTTTTGGTCTCCCAAGCCATACAGGACGCCGCTGACCCAATCGATACCGCGAATTTGCTCCCCCGACGCTATACCGGTGAGAGAAATGGCGCTTTTCAATGCTTCCGGGTCGGAGCTGTCAAAAGAGACAAGCTGATCCAATTGATCGCTGACTCCATAAATCAGTTCCGCCTTCGCGTTGAGGCTGATGGACGCCGCCAATCCCGCTGCCATGGCAAGTCCTGCGCTCGCCGGGCATTTAAAAAATCTGAAAGTCATAGGTGCCTGCTTTCTCCTCGTTACGTTTGGTTTTTGCGTACCATCCAGATTGCGCCAGATGGACTTAAGCAAAATATAAGGGGGATCACTATTCGATGCAAGTCTTTTTTTTGCGGCCGCAATCGCTTTGTCAACAAAAATCGTGCGTTTTGCAAGCTTGAGTGAAGGCACGTGCGGCAGAATTGATCGTAATTTTTTAATTCACAACTGCTTATGCAGCGCATTCGCTGGCTTTTGAGCGGAACTTCCCGTCAGTTGCCGCGTTGAATGCGAGTGTCCAGACCCCATTGGCGGGCGTAGAACAGCAGGCCCCGATCGTTGTGGACGCCGACCTTTTGGCGGATGCGTTTGCGATGGACTTCAATGGTGGCCGGTGAAATTCCCAATTCAACTCCGATCCGCGCGTCATCCCAGCCGGCCACCACGCCGCGCAAGACCTGTTGTTCGCGCTCGCTCAGAATCTTCTGAAAGGCCTCGGGGCGGGCCAGCCACTCCTGCCTGACTTGCGAAAATGTCGGACCAAAAAACGTGTTGCCCCGGGCCACCGCGCGGACCGCCTCCACCAGCAGCTCGGGCGCCTGGGTCTTGTCCACATAGCCATGGGCGCCACATTGCAGGACACTCCAGATGGTATAAGCATCCATGAGCCCGGACATGGAGAGCAGGCGCATCCGTGGATACTCGCCCGCCAGGCGCTGGATCAGCTTCAAACCATCCACTTTGGGCAGTTCGATATCCACCAAAGCGAGATCGGGCTGGGTGGTTTGGCACAGTTCCCACCCGGCTTCGCCGTCGGGGGCGCGGCCGACCACGGTTAGATCCCGGAACCGCATCAGCAATTCTTCCAGCATGCTGGAAAGCAGAAGTTCATCCTCCACAATCGCAATGCGTATTTTTTTCGGGTGGTTGGCCCCACCGGGTCCGCGCGTGGTATGTTTCTTCATCGCAAATTCGGTGCCAAGCCTATCATGCGACATTGAAAATTACCAGATAACAGGTACGGCCCTACCCCGAAGCTGCTTGTGACGGCGCAAAAAAGGGTAGTTTCGGGGCTCTGAGAATTAAGCCCGGGCTCCCATAGTCGGGAGTATGACAAAAACAATAGGTCGGCGGGGCCTTTGGCTGACGATTCTGTACTTGGCGCTGGCCACGCCAGCCTCACGCGCCGTCATCCTTTTTGGAAGTGGTGATCCCGCTTATAACACCACGCCGCCGACGGGCACGCTGGCGAACAGCGGCTGGCAGTTTGAAGGTCAATGGAATTGTTTTCTGGGCACCGCCATTGCGCCGAATTATTTTTTGGCCGCGCAACACATTGGCGGTTCCGTGGGGGACATCTTCACGCTTAACGGCTCCAACTACATCACCACGGCCTATTGGGATGACCCCGGCAGCGATCTGCGCCTGTGGCAGGTCAGCGGCACATTCACCAACTACGCGCCACTGTATTCCACGAGCGATGAGCAGGGTAAATCGCTGGTGGTCATCGGCCGCGGCACGCAGCGTGGCCCGGCTGTGACGGTGACCTGGACACCGCCAGACACGACCAACGAAGTCACCACGCTGGCGGGCTGGGAGGATGGCCCATGCGACGGCGTCGAGAGGTGGGGACAGAACCAGGTGCAAACCGCCGGCGGCTGGCTCTTGATCGTGGCTTTCACGGGGACGCAGGGACCTAATGAGGGGTACCTTTCCGGTGGCGATTCGTCGGGGGCGGTTTTCATCCAGGACGACACGGGCGCCTGGAATCTGGCCGGCATCAATTATGGCGTTGACGGTCCGTTCTCGACCACCGCCAGCGGCCCCCAGTTCTGCGGCGCAATTTTCAACGAGGATGGCCTCTATGTTGGTGGTGTCGTGCAGATCCCTCTTGACGGAGTGACGCGTCCCACCCATTTCTACGCCTCGCGGGTCTCGTCGGAACTCTATTGGATTCAGAGCATTGTCGGCGTGGTGCCGCCGGCGCAATCCCCGACTCCGGCGTTGCCCCCGGCGCTCAGCATCCAATGCGCGGGCGGGAACGTTATTGTGTCGTATCCGACCAACTCCGTTGGCTGCACCCTCCAATCGAGTTCGCTCACGGGAGGTGGCAGCCCAGCCTGGCAACCGGTAACCAATTCGGCGGTCGTCAATGGCACCAATTGGAACATCACAGTGCCCATCGCGGGCGCCGGCGCCAATTTCCGCCTGCAGTCCACAAACTAATTGCGCTCGATGGTGAACGTGGCGGAGTTGTTTTTTTCCCCGGCGATCGCCGAATGAGTAATGTCCATGCTGCCGCTGACATCGTTGCCCACCCACAACTCATGCCGGCCCGCCGCGCCGGTGCCGGCATGCAGGATCTCCACATTGTTGATGCGCGTATCGGTCAAAAAGCCCTGACCGCGCGCGCCGCCCGGAGCCACGATGCTAAATCCGTCGGCAATGCTGTCCCGGATGCTCAAATTGCGCAGCTCGAGTCCGGAAATGCTGTGCCGGTCCAAACAAAGCTGGAGGGCGCCGCGCCACTGCCAAAACGGATCGTATCCGCCGCAGCGGATGAGGTCACAGTCGCCCACCACCGTCGTGCCGCTGAAGTTATTGTCGATCTTTTTGGACGAGTCAGACGTGAGAAAGGCGGTGCTGATTAACACGCCACAGCCGGCGGCAATATCCACAAACCGGCACGCTTCAATGCGGTTGCCTTCACCGCCATAGATGGCGGCGCCGTTGGCTAGGAAGGGGAATTGCGCGGTGCAATGGCTGATGAGATTGCCACCCGGACGAAAATCCTGCGCGGCATGCGTGGCCGGCCAGATCGCAAAACCGTCGTCACCGGTCCCACGCGCCGCGCAGTTGCGAATGGTGCAATTCCGCATGCCCACACAAAAATTCACACCATCGGCGACGGTGTTGCGGAAGCGGCAGCCGTCCACCACGAGGTTGCTGGAGTTGTTGGCCCAAATTCCGGTCTTGGTGTGCTCTACCCACACGCGCGAAATAGTCGAATTCAAGCCGAAACAACCCGAAATACCGTCGTTCGGCTCGTCGTCGGCGCGATAATCCAATTTGCCGGCAATGGCAAAGTCGGCCAGATGAATGTCGCTTCCCCAGCCCGTGATGCGGACACGCTGGCGGACGTCCTTGTACCGCCCGGGGTCCCCGGCGAGCGTGGTGTGCCACATGCCGGCGCCCTGGATGGTCACCCCTGCCGGAACATCAATGTCGCCGGTGATTTTGAAAATCCCGGGCGGCAGCCAGACCGTTTTCCCGTCCTTTCTCGCCGCCGCCACGCACTGCCGCAACGCCGCGGTATCGTCCGCCTGGCCGTCACCGGCCGCCGCGAAGCGCGGATCGTTGACCGCCAGCGAATGGGGCGGCGGTTCGAGCGGTGGCGGTGCCTGCTCCAAGTCCACAAAATCGATGATGCACGATTCATTGGCCGCATCCGTTTGCAGGCGCAGGACGTCGTTCCGGGCGATGGTCAGGCCCTGGACCCGGACTTCGTCAAAAAAATTCCGCGGGTGACCGTCCTTGGGGTGGTTGGTAAAGGGATAAGCGCCGTAAAGATAGGAGTAACGCGAGGTCAGCGGGACCCGCGAGATGAGCTTCCCGTTTTGATAAAGGCCGACGGTTGAATCGATCCCGCCGCCGCTTTCCGAATCCGGCAAACTGTATCTCAGCACCAGGGCGTTGGCATTTTCCCGGGCGGTAAACTCGACATATTGTCCAGCTGCGGTGAGCGCCACGCATTTCTGCCCGGACGCCTCGGTTTCCACCAATCCTGGTTCATATCTGGGGCCGAGCTCTTGCCCCGTGGCGGCCATGTCTTCCGCCTCATACGTGGCCCACGGTACGGCGGCCCCCCGGAACGGCCCGGCCGCACCCAGCGAAAGGCCCGCAAGCAGAAGCAGAGAGAGGCGAACAATCACGGGAGAACATTATATCGCCTTCCAGATCTTGTAACGTCGCCACTTCATGCGACATGATGTTTGGCGCGAATCTGGGAGGATGGTCGCACTCATGGATCAGCCAAACCGCGGAACCGCGCCAGCGACCGAACGCGTCCAGGCCGCCGCCAGCAGCATCGGCAAATTGAGATGCTAAATTTTGACGCAGCGATTTTTGACCTGGATGGCGTCGTCACCCAAACCGCCCTGCTCCACGCCACCGCCTGGAAGGAAATGTTTGACGACTATCTTCATTCCCGCGCCAGGAAATATCATGAGAAGTTCCGCGAATTTACCCAGGCGGTGGATTACGCGATGCATGTGGACGGCCGGCCCAGATACAAGGGCGTCGAGGCATTCCTGAAATCACGCGGGATCGAACTGCCACCTGGCCGCCCATCCGACGGGGCCGGCGAGGAGACCATTTGCGGTTTGGGAAACCGGAAGAACGAGTTCTTCAACCGCCGGCTCGAAGCCGACGGCATTCAAGTCTTCGAATCCACGATCAGCCTGATACGAGAAATGCTGGCGCGGGGCATCAAGGTCGGCCTGGCGACCTCCAGCCGAAACAGCACACGCGTACTGGACAAGGCGGGCATCGCGGGATTGTTCCAAACGCGCGTGGACGGCGCGGTTTCGGCGGAACTGGGTTTGCAGGGCAAACCGGAGCCGGACATCTTTACGACGGCCAGCCGCAACCTGGGAGTTGAGCCGCGGCGCGCCATCGTGATCGAAGACGCCGTTTCGGGCGTGCAGGCGGGTGTCAAAGGTGATTTTGGCCTGGTGATCGGCGTTGCCCGCGAAGGCAACGAGCGCGAATTGCAAGCCAGCGGCGCCGACCTGGTGGTGAGTGATCTTTCGGCTTTGACCGTGGACCAGATCAACCAACTGACCGGACTAAAGGTTGGCCAGCGGCCGGCCGGCGACCCGGCGGACAAGAAAAAATGAAAACAAAACCACCCCTAAACTTCTGGCAATTATGGAACATGAGCTTCGGTTATGTGGGCATCCAGTTCGGCTTTGCCTTGCAGAACGCGAACGTGAGCCGGATTTTCGAAACCCTGGGGGCGAAGGTGGACAACATCCCCATTTTGTGGATTGCCGCGCCGGTGTCCGGATTGCTTATCCAACCGATCATCGGGCACATGAGCGACAAGACCTGGAACCGATTGGGCCGCCGGAAGCCTTACTTTCTGGTGGGGGCGATTTTGTCCTCGCTGGCCTTGTTGATCATGCCCAATTCGCCTGCGCTCTGGGTGGCGGCGGGAACCCTGTGGCTGATGGACGGTTCCATCAACATTACGATGCAACCGTTTCGCGCTTTCATCGGCGACATGCTGCCGGATGAACAGCGTACGAAGGGATTTGCCGTTCAGACCTTCTTCATTGGGGCCAGTTCGATCATCGCCTCGCTGCTGCCTTATATCTTCGCGAACTGGTTCCACCTTGCGAACACCGCGCCCGAGGGTCAGATCCCGCCGTCGGTAAAATGGTCATTCTACGTTGGCGGCGGCGTCTTTTTGCTGGCCGTTCTCTGGACGATTTTTTCCAGCACGGAATATTCGCCCGCCGAGCAGGAAGAATTCAACGCCCAGGAAGCCGATGCCGCCGCCAAAACCGGTTCCGAAATCCAATTCAATGCCGCAGCCTATTACGGCGAAGGTCTCGCGCTGATCGTCCTGGGCCTGGTCCTGACTTTTCTGGTCAGGCATTTGGATTGGTATCAGGGGCTCTATATCCTGTCCTTTGGGCTGGCTTTTTATGGCGCCTTGCAAGTCGCCGCCGCCTGGCGCTATTCCATGGGCAAAGTCACCGGCGTCGTCGAGATCATCTATGACCTGAAAAACATGCCAAAAACCATGTTGCAGCTTGCCTTGGTGACCGTGTTCACCTGGTTTGCCTTGTTCGCCATGTTCATCTATACCACCTCGGCGGTGACCAGCTACCATTTCGGCAGCACGGATGTTAAGTCCGATCTATATAACGAGGGCGCCAACTGGGTCGGCGTTCTAATGGCGGTCTATAACGGCGTGGCGGCGCTGGTGGCTTTTCTCCTTCCCCTCTGCGCCCAAAGAATCGGCCGGGTGGCAACGCATGTGGTTTGTTTGTTGATCGGCGGACTCGGCCTGATTTCCATGCTGCTGTTCAAACAGCCGGGCCTGCTGCTGATCTCCATGACGGGCGTGGGCATCGCCTGGGCCAGCCTGCTCACCATGCCGTATGCCATACTCAGCAGCGCCGTGCCCCATCGGAAAATGGGCGTGTACATGGGCATGTTCAATCTCTTTGTGGTCATTCCCCAGATTCTGGCCTCGGCAATTCTGGGCCTGCTGGTGCGCACCGTCTTTGGCGGACACGCCATTTATGCGATCGCGCTGGGCGGCGTGGCCATGATCCTTTCGGCCGCCCTGATGATGCTGGTGGAAGATCCGAAAAGCGAAAGAATTGCGTATGCGAAACCCGTGGCAAGTCAGGAGTAATAATTTCGTCAATCACGAGGAGAACATCATGCGCGCTGGTAATATCTACCAGCTTGCGAATGGATACATGGGCTACCGCGGCACGCTGGACGAATTCGGGCCGGCTGAGCTGGTGGGAATCACGCTGGCCGGAATTTATGACCGCGTCGGCGATGCTTGGCGGGAACCGGTGAACGCGCCCAACGGCGGCTTTACCCGGCTGACCGTGGACGGCGAATCCGTCTCCGCGCGCCACACGCCCATTGAAAATCACGAGCAGTCGCTGAATTTGCAAACTGCCCTGTTCGAGCGCAAAACCACTTACCGTGTGCGCGGCCATTTGCTCACCGTAACCTCGAGCCGGTTCTTGAGCGCGGAGGAGCCGCACCTGGGGGTCATCCATTACGGCTTTACCTCCGAGAAGGCGTGCCGAGTCACGCTGCACACAGGCATCGACAGCCACGTTTGGGACCTTAACGGACCGCATCTAGAGCAAGTCAGCGGTGAGAATCGAGACGGGGTTCTGCTGGTTCACGCCCTCACTCATGAGAATTCCAAGGCGGTGGCGGTGGCCGAAGCCGTGGACCTCGGTTTTGGCGTGGCAACGGGCCGGCGATCAGAGCACCCGAACCTGAGGGAAATTACCATCGCGGCCGAGGCGGGCCAGACCTATGCATTCTACAAGTATTTTGCGGTATTCACCGACCTTGACGCGGTGGATCAGCCAGCCGGGGACGCAGCCGCAAGCTGCGTTTGCAGGGCAAAAGCAGCGGGGTACCAAACCTGCCTGCAGCGCCACACCGCCCTTTGGGCGGACCGGTGGGCGCGCTGTGACGTGAAAATCGAAGGCGACGCGCAAGCGCAACTGGCGCTCCGGTACAGCATCCTCCAGTTGCTGATGGTGGCGCCCGTCAACGGCAGCGGCAACTCCATTCCAGCGCGCGCCCTCTCGGGCCAGGTCTATAAAGGGGCGATTTTTTGGGATACGGAAATGTTCATGTTCCCCTTCTTCCTGCATACCTGCCCCGAAAAGGCCCGCGAGCTGATGCGCTACCGGATCAAAACCCTGGAGGGCGCCCGCCGCAAAGCCAGGACTGAAGGCGTGGGCTTCAAGGGCGCATTTTATGCGTGGGAAAGCCAGGAGACCGGCGACGATGCCTGCACTTACTTCAATATCGGCGACCCGGTAACCAAAAGGGATCTGCGCACTTATTTTCGCGACAAGCAGGTCCACATCAGCGGCGACGTGGCCATCGCCATGTGGGAATACTTCAAGCTGACGGGCGACGATACGTTGCTGTTGGAGGGCGGCGGGGAAGTTATCCTGGAGTGCGCCCGCTTTTATTATTCCTACGCCTATTTCAACCAGAACAAGCGCCGGTATGAAATTCTGGACGTCGTCGGTCCGGACGAATATCACGAGCGGATCAACAATAATGCCTTTACGAACATGGTGGCCAGGGCCACCTTCGAAATTGCCGGCCGCCTCATCAGTCATCTGAGAGAGCAGCATCCCGCCCAACTGGCGGCGTTGGTCAAGAAGCTGCATCTGGCCGGCGAACTGCCGCAGTTGCTTGAGGCTGCCGGGCTGCTTTACGTTCCGCAGCCAGACGCGCGCACCCGGGTCATCGAACAATTTGATACCTTTTTCAAGCTCGCGGACACCACGGTGGAGGCATTGAAAGCCCGCATGATCCATCCCCACGAATATCTCGGGGCTGGCCAGGGCCTCGCCGTCCCCACCCAGGTGATCAAACAGGCCGATGTCATCATGATGTTGAACCTGTTTAAGGACCGCTACCCGCAACGCGTGAAGGTCGCGAACTGGGAATACTATGAGCCGCGCACGGAACACGGTTCGAGCCTGAGCGCCTGCGCCTATGCGATGGTTGCCGCTGACATCGGCAAGCTGACTCAGGCCTACGCTTATTTTCTAAAAACCGCCAAAATCGATCTCGAGGCAAATTACAAAGTGCAGGTCGGAACGATTTTCATGGGCGGCTCCCATCCCGCCGCCAACGGCGGCGCCTGGATGACGACGATCCTGGGCTTCGGCGGGGTCAGGGCGACGGAGCGCCAGGTTCGGATCAATCCCCGCCTTTACCCGAAGTGGACCAGGCTGGAGTTCCACCTGGTTTACCAGGGTGACCGGTTCGCCGTCACGATCACCCAAAACGATGTCACGATCCTCGGCGAGGCCGCCAACCAGGGGTCGCGTGAATTCGTCATCGGCGGGAAAAAACGGAGGTGTGCTCCAGGCGGCAGGATCTCGACCAAATATCAGCGGCCAGGAGCGGAGATGAATCATGCAAAAAATTCTTCAAAACCCAAAAAGAAGTGAACTGGTTTCACTGGCCGTCCTGGTCGCGCTGTTGATCTGCCCGGCCGCCGGCCGCGCGGGCGCCGGCGCCGACGTGAGCTGGATCACTTACGAAGCCGAGGCAATGAAGACAACCGGCGCGGTGCTTGGGCCGAAGTATGGGCCTTTCTTGGTCGAGATGGAATCCTCCGGCCAGCAGTGTGTGAAGCTGGCCGGGGCCGGCCAATATGTTGAGTTTACCGCCCAGGCTGCCGCCAACACGATGGTCATTCGCTACAGCCTGCCGGACTCGCCGCGGGGCGGCGGGGTCAACTCGACGTTGGGCGTCTGCCAAAACGGAAGACGGGTCAAAAATGTTCCGCTCACCTCGCACTATTCCTGGATTTACGGCCAATATCCGTTTACGAAGGATCCCCAGGCCGACAAGCCCAGGGATTTTTATAACGACGCGCGCGTGACCGGCCTGGCCATCCACCGGGGCGATGTCGTCCGGCTCCAAAAAAGCCATGACGACGGAGCTTATTGTATCATCGATCTCGTGGATTTGGAGGACGCGCCCGCCCCGCTGAAAGTTCCGGCTAATTCGCTCTCCCTGATCGATTTTGGCGCCGGCGGCACGGGGGAGTCCGATGACACCGAGGCGTTACGAAGCTGTATTGCCGCGGCCTCGGCCGGAAAAAAGACGGTTTGGGTGCCGGCCGGGACTTACAAGCTGGCCGGCGACATCCTGCTCCATTCCGGAGTGAAGATTCAAGGAGCCGGCATGTGGCACACGACGTTCGTGGGTGATCCCGACCTGTATGCCCAGCCCAGCCAGCGGGTCAGGTTCAAACTGGCCGGCGCGAATATCCAGTTGCTGGATTTCTCCATCGTCGGAAAGCTGAATTATCGCAATGACGACGAGCCCAACGATGGCATCGTCGGCGCGGGCTGCCAGGACTGCGTCATTTCCCGGATCTGGGTGGAGCACACGAAGACCGGCATGTGGTTTTACAACGGCAGCCACGTGCGGGTGGACGGCTGCCGGCTCCGCGACACGATGGCCGACGGCATCAACCTGTGCGTTGGCTGCCGCGATTTCGTGGTGGAAAATTGCACGACGCGCGGCACCGGCGACGATTGCTTCGCCATCTGGCCCGTTCCCGCCGATCAGGGCTTTGTGGAACAGGCGCCCGGACCCGGGTCAAACGTGTTCCGCCATTGCACGGGCCGCCTGCCCTTTCTGGCCAACGGCGGAGCCATCTACGGCGGCCGGGACAACCGCATCGAGGATTGCCACTTCGAAGACATCTCGGCGGGCTGCGGGATTCTCATTAGCTCGAGCTTTCCCACCGCCGACGAAAAGTTGAACATCGACAACAACTTCAGCGGAACCACGGTCGTGCGGGATTGCGACCTCATCCGCTGCGGCGGGTACGATCACGATTGGGCGTGGCGCGCCGCCGTGCAGCTTTGCGCTGACCGCCGCAGCATAGCCGGGGTGGAGCTGAGCCACGTGACCATTCAAGACAGCCTGTCCGACGGCTTGAGCGTGGTCGCTCCCGGCAGCCCAAAAGCGGAGGGCACCATTGCCAGGGTGCGGCTCGACCACGTGAACATCACCACCTACGGAATCGGGGCGCCGGCGCGGCACGGCCTGTGGATTCGCGGCGATGCGAGCGGCAGCCTGGCCATCAGCCATTCCCAAATTGCCGAACTGCAGAATGATTCGACGAATCTGACTATTATCCAGGAGTAGCTTCACCAGCGACTTGCGGAATGCAATAAGCAAGTGCGTCGAGGAAACCGGCCTGCCCTCTATCGGCCACGGTTGGCCGTTCATCTTGATGCAAAACTGGCGGTTGCGGGCATACGGAACCTGTGCAAGCTGGATTTTGAGATTCTTCCTTCGCAGCAAATCCTTGACAGAAATTCGAATGTGCGCTTTCATAAATCCATGGTAACAACTGGACTGCAAAAGTCGTCCGTGCACGACTCCGTGCACAGCCCGTCGTATATCAATCGTTACGCTGCTCTAACCAGCCATGAAAAAAATCTTTAGTTCTCCGAGTGTTGACGAAATTCCACAACTCAGAATTATGCTGGAGAATGCCGGGATTGCATGCATACTGCGCAATGAAATATCTGCAACGCTATCGTCGGCGGTGCCAATTGCTGAAAGCACGCCAGAACTTTGGATTCAAGATGATCACAGGCTGGTCGAGGCTTTACAAATCAAGGCCGATTTCCAATCTGCTGCGACGGTGGGTGAAAGGGATTGGCAATGCCAGAAGTGTGGCGAGATATCCGAGCCGCAGTTCACCTCGTGTTGGAAATGTGGCGCTCTCAGAGCAGAACAGAACCCGGTGAAATGGATCACACGAGAGCAGACAGCGCCAGGGACCGATAAGAAAGAGATTGTCGAGGAAATGGAAGGCGGCACGCCATGTGTTGCTTGTGGCAGGCGAATCGCGGGCAGAACAAAGTTTTGCCCATTTTGTGGTTGGACGCAACCAAGAGAGTTTTATGACCCAGCGGCTTAACAATTCCCCGGAGCCGCCGCCGATTAACGATGGCAGTCCGCGTTCGCGGTTCACATTGCGAGTCCGGCGCGGCTCAGGTCACGGCTAGGCGCAAATAGTATGCCTCAGAAAGAGCACAAAGTTTCAGGCAACCCTCTATCCGAGGCCGAAACACAGCGGCGAATACAGAATCTGATCGCACTGAAGTACATTCAGCGAGCGAGCGACTTGCCAGATGGGGCCATCCCCTGAGATACGACGACTCCGGCAAATGGTTGGTACAGCCTCCCTAAACCATTCTACCATCAGGAGGTGTATTATTGTCGTGACTGCGGAAAAAAGGTGATTTGGACAGCACTTGAGAAGCATCAATATTATGAGGTGGAAAAAGGCAATGTGTATGCCGTGCGCGTTCGTTGTGACTCTTGCCATCACAAGAGCGCCTAACCTATTCGCCGCAGGTCGAACATCTGAGTGCATTGAGATGATGCGGGTTGGCGTCAGTCGCTGTCTCGGCGCGGCTCGGGCCCGGGGTCGTTAGGTCACTGCCAATGCCATGACTCCAAAATGTCCAAAGTGTGGCTCGGTGATTTACAGTCGCCGTAATGTCTTGTGCGGCGTGTGCGGCGAGCGCCTGCCCGAAGAGTTATCATTTTCACCGCAGGAGCGTGAAAAAGTCGAACACGACCTGCAAGAGTTGAAGCAACGAGAGCAGGAGATACGGCGCCGAGAGTCCGAACGAGCGCACGATTTTGATCCGGATATTGGAGGAGTTTGATGATTGATTTGTCCAACAAAATCGCCGGAGTCGCCGCCGGATGGACACTAGAGCTAATCGAGATGACGCAGTCTGGCGTAAGCCACAGGTCAGGCACGGCCCGGCTCTGGGGTCGTTAGGCGGCATCGAGTATCATGCCAATTTCCAATTCATACATTCCTGCGCTGATAGCAAATCTCGTAGTGTATGTCGCGATGGTTTCGTGGACGCTTTATCAGTATGGCGGACCTTGGGGCAGATACCATGTGGTTGTCTTGTTGGTCGGCGGCTGTGCTGGATTGATTGTGACTTTGTTCATCGGGACGTTTACTAGAAGAAGCGCGAAGCCTTGGCCACTTTGGATTCTTGGCTTTGCAAGTTTAAGTTGCTGGCTGGCGATTTTGTTCATCATGCTTGCATTGACGCCACATGCCGGAGACCTTGTGCGAGTTAATCCATGATGACCAACATTCGCTGGAGCAGTCCGCCGCTGCCACTTGTCGTTCCGCTGTCGCGGTCCATGCCGGGGAATCGGCGGCTGCTCGGCTCACGGTCGTTGAACCCATGCTCGACCACGTCTTTATAACCGTCAAGGATCTCGCTCGCTCGATTGCCTTTTACGAGACGGCTCTCAAGCCGCTGGGGATCAGGCATGCCGTTGATTACGACGGCAAGGATGGCCCCAAACGACACCCCGACCTCAAGGGCTTCGGACGGGACGGCCGCGTATTCTTCTGGTTCAGAGGCGGTCTATAAGAGCTGGCAACACCGCCAATCCTAGAGCCGGGAGATTACCTCCAGGTCTTTCGAGCATTCCAGTTTTTGGTCACCGGCGCTCAGGGCCGCAGATATTTTGCCACCGCTTCGGTCCGGGATTGGACGTGCAGTTTTTCGTAGATGCGCCGGATGTAGGTGCGAATGGTATCAATGCTGATGTCCAGTTCGCCGGCGAGTTGCTTGTAGGTCCAGCCTTTCGCCAAGCCATCCAGCACGGCCTGCTCGCGCGGCGAAAGCGGCTCGTGCGCGGCCGGCTTTTTGCCGGCGGTGTTTTGAAACGACGCGACCACTTTGCGCGCGATCGAGCTGGTCATCGGCGAACCGCCGCCGTGCACTTCACGAATGGCGGCCAGCAATTTGGTTGGGCTCGAGCGTTTCAGCAGGTAACCGTTGGCGCCGGCGGCGAGCGCGCGGAATATTTTGTCGGTGTCCTCGTAAACCGTCAGCATCAAGACCTGCAGCTCCGGCGCCCTGGCCCTTAATTGTTCAACGCAATCAATGCCGCTCATGCCGCCCATGTTGATGTCCATGAGCACCACGTCGGGCTTTTCCGCCGGCAGACCCTGCAGCGCCGCCTCGGCCGAACCGTAGCCGCTGACGCTTTTGAATCCGGGCGAGCCATTGATGAAAGTGGCGATGGATTGTCGCAGCTTGGCGTCGTCGTCCACGATGGAGACTGAGATCATAGTTTATTCGGGTTGTCACGCCCCGGGATCGGCAGGCTGAAGCGCACGCTGGTGCCGCGCCCCGGCGCGGATTCGATCGAGCACCGTCCGCCCACGTCCGCGATTCGTTGTCGCATGTTGCGCACGCCGTCGTGCGAATCGCCCGCGGTTGCCCCGGCCGCCGGGCCGGCGGGACCGTCAAAGCCCCGGCCGTTGTCCGTGACCACCACTTCAAAAACCGCATTTTGGCAGGCCATGGCAATCGTGGCCCGGGTGGCGCCGGAATGTTTCAGTATGTTCGCCAGGGCTTCGCGGACGGCAAGAAACAAATGGTGCCGCGACTGCGAGGACAATGGGTGGGGCGGCAGTTGCGCCGGCAGTTCCAACTCGCATTCAACGCCGGTCATTTGAAAGTAATCCTGGGCATATTGCGCCAGGTAGGAAGCCGCGTTTTCCAGCGTGTCATTCTGCGGGTTGACCGCCCAGACAATCTCGTCCAGCGAATGGAGCACTTCCCGCGAATCGTCGGAAATGGATTTGATTTGCTCCCGCAGATCGTCCGGCCCGACCGCGCGGCGCGCGTGCTCGCTCAAGAAGGAGATCCGGCAGAGTTTCGCTCCCATCTCGTCGTGCAGATCCTGGGCAATTCGCGTGCGCTCCTGGTCCAGCGCGCGTTCCCGCTCCAGCCGCGCCACGCGGTGCTTCATTTTTTGCTTCTCCACCACCCGCACGGTCCCCGCCACGGCCAATAAGAGCGTGCCGCCGGCCAGGCCAATGAACCACCACGACTGCCAGAAATAGCGCGCAAAAACCAGCCGCAGCTCCGCTCCCTGCGCCGCCCAGGTCCCGTCCCGATTGCACGCGATCACATGAAAATCATAGTCGCCGGCCGGCACAAAGTTATAAACGGCCGTCCGGCTGGTGTCGGCCTCGATCCACCCCGCATCCCACTCGTCCAGCTTGTACCGGAAGCGGATGGTCTCCGGCGCGTCGCCCCACAGTCCGGTATAGTGGATTTCCAGCCGGTGCTTGCCCGGCGGTATGCGCAGGCTGGTCTCGCCGGCCAGTGTTTCCTTGACCGGCACGCCATCCACCAGGATGTCCTCCAGCGCCACGTTCGGCATGGGCGTCTCCAGCGGCAGCGCGCGCGGAGCCACGATGGTCACCCCTTTCGCCGTCGGAAACCAAAGAAAGCCGCCCTGCGTTTTCAATCCCCCCGAACCGGATCCGGCCACGCATTCCTCCGATAGCATCCCGTCCCCGCGGTTGAAAATTCTTGGATAGAGCGCCGCGACCTTGCCGGCGGCAAAATCCTCGAAACGACGCTTGCTGACGCAGGCGATGCCCTGTCCCGTGCCCAGCCAGAGCCGGCCGCCCTCATCCTCCATGATCTGAGAAATCGTGTTGTCAGGCAAGCCGTCCCGGGCCGAGAAGCACGAGATTCGGCCGTCGCCTTTGCGGCACAACCCGCCGGCGGTCCCAATCCAGAGGGTGCCCTGGGCATCGCGATAAAGCGACCGGACATCGTCGTCGGCAAGTCCCGCCCTTTCGCCAAAGAATTCCGGCGCGCCGGTTTTCAGGTGAACCAGCCCGGCCCCACCGGTTCCCACCCAGATGGAACCGTCCGGATCCGGCAGGATCGTATGGACCGGTTTATGGCCGGGAACGGAGTCTTGCTCCGCCCATTGTCCCTCGAACAGCCGCCAGACCGCTCCGGTCCGCGTGCCGGCCCAGAGGCCGCCGTCCCGGTCTTCGGCCAGTGCGACGATGTCCGCTCCCGCCAGTTCAAACCAGGAAACCTCATCGGCGGCGGCCACCGGATCCTTGTAGCGCAACAGGCCGCCGCTGCTGGCCACCCAGCAAACACCGTCGTGCGCGAGCAGAAGCGCGTTCACGCGCGAATTGTGGGCCGGCAGTCCCGCCGCCTTCAGCCGGCTGAATGTCCGGCCATCCCAGCGGTAGATTCCGTCCCCGCTCCGGGCCGCCCAGATCACCCCCGGTGATACCTGCACCAGGCCCTGGACCGGACCGAACCCGAGGCCGTCCTCCTGGCCAAACGCGAATAGAATCTTGCGCTGCAGCCGGTTCAGACCCTCGTCCGTCCCGGCCCAAAGTCTTCCGTCGCGATCCGCGAACAGTGACTCGACTGCGGCGCCCGCCAGCTTGCTGCTGTTGGGAACGCCCGAAAATTGGCCGCCGGAAAATTGAAACAGTCCGCCGGGGGCGCCCGCCCAGATGGTGCCGTCCGGTTCCTCGGCCAGCGCATTGACCAACGAGCCGGCCAGCCGTTTGGGCAGGCGGTAATGATGCCACCCGGCCTGGTCTCGGCGCAGCACCGCATTCTCGCCGGCCGCGAGCCAGAGGCAGCCGTTTTGGTCCACCAGCAGTCCGCGGGCGGTGGACAACAGCGGCGCGTCCGCGGCGTCGGTCACCGGAACGAACTGGCCGTCATGGTAGGCAAATACTCCCTGCTTTCTGATGGCCACCCACATCGCACCTTGCCGGTCCTTGAACAATGCCGTCACCGATCCGCCGGCGATTGCCTGGGAATTCGCGGGCGGCACAAACCGGCCATCCTGCAGGATCACCAAGCCACCCTCCGTGCCCGCCCACAGTCGGCCCGAGCCATCCTCATTCAAACAAGTGACGGAGTTCGACGGCAGACCATCCCGGGTTGACCGCTCGCTCCAGCTGCCGTTGAGCCAGCATTGCAAGCCGCCCGTCGTGCCCGCCCACAACGCCCCGCGGCGGTCGCCAAAGAGCGCTTGCACCCGACCTCGGGCGGGCGAAAATGGCGGGGCAAAGGAGACGAATTTCAAGCCATCGAATCGGTATAGATCGTTGCCGCCCGCCACCCAAATGTAGCCGTCGCGCGTCTGCGCGATGGCCCGCACCGGACGCTGTAACAATCCTTGATTTTCCTCCCACGATCGAAAACTCAGGGCGCCCTCGCTTCGGCTCAGGTCGGCCTCCATGCTGGCGGGTCGGTCGCTGCTCAAATCGATGAAATCGTTGAAGGAGGTCGCGATGGCCAGATCGCCGAAGGTCCAGCCGCCGCCGTCGCCGGCGTGCCGCAACCGCAGCTCGTCAAAGGACGCATCGGCGTTGAAGCGCGTCGTGAGGGCCTCGGGTTGTTCCGCCTCGGTCGCCCCCGGACCCAAATCCGGATTCAGCCAAACCGTCACCAAGTCATCGCTGCCGGCTACAAATTGCACTTTGAATATAATGGTCACGCCGACGCCCCGGTGCGGCAGTTGATATTCGCGCGGCGATCCGTTGGCTGACGCATCCGGCCGCGCCGAGTGGAGATCGATATACGGGCGGGCGGATCCGGAGTCGCTCAGCGAGTCGGATTTGAAGAAGGCGCTGTAGCCCCAGGCCTCCAGCGCGTTGCCGATGCCCAAATGCTCGCTGTCGCCGTCGTACAGCTCCAGCGCCGCAAAGTACGGCTCGGTGGTGGCATCGGACAAAGGATCAACGTGGAATTTAAAATAGAGCGTGTCATTGGCGTGGTCATCCCGCTTGACGGCGCCACCCAGCAGATCCGTTCCGGGCCCGTTGTTGGTCACCGTGATGACGTTAAGATCGCTCCACAGCACCACGGCCTGGACGGGAATCGCGATCCACATGACCACGGTTGCCAGCACCAGCAGGCGTCGGATCCGCGGCAACTGATCCGCGGCGAGCTCAATCCCAGGCCTTGCCGGCAGAAAGGAACTTGAAAAACGGCGAATCATTCGTGGCAACCGTGCCATTATGAATTCAACCGGCAACCGATACAAGGGGACAGTGTGTCACCACTTCATGCGACGCACAAATCCTGTGCATTGATGCTCAAGGAGATGGCGGCATTGGAATCGTCGCCACTTCATGCGACATGCCAATTCCCTGGCCGCGTGCGAGAATTCTTCAAACCCATGAAGATGCCGAAATGGAACGCCAACGCAACCCGCCAGCCAGCCAATCGAACGCGTGCGGCGTTTACCCTGATTGAACTGCTGGTGGTCATCGCCATCATCGCCATCCTGGCCGCCATGCTGTTGCCGGCCCTGAGCATGGCCAAGCAGAAGGCCATGGCGGCCGCCTGCATGAGCGACAAAAAACAGATACAACAGCGACCGCCTGGCCCTCAATAACGACCCGGGCGCACCCAGGTCCTGGGACTATCCCCCCGGGTCGGGCCACCCTTCCTGGATCACCGGCACCATCGATTGGACGGCGGGCCTTTACAATACCAACACCTCCTATCTGGTCACCGACCAATACGGCCTGTTGGGCAGCTACTTGGGCCGGACGATCAAGGTGTTTGCCTGCCCGGCGGCCAACTTTGTCAGTCCCCCGCAGCGTGTCCTGGGCTGGGATCATCGCATGCGGAGCATTGCGATGGACGGCGCGGTGGGCGATGGCTCCAAATACCCCAACGCCTATCCCTCGACGGCGCAGAACCCGTTTGGCTGGACCCAATGGTATGTCGCCAAGAAATCAACGGACTTTCATACGCCCGGTCCGGCCGACAGTTGGGTGATTACCGACGAGCATCCCGACAGCATTGACGATGCGGTGCTCTATACGGCTTCCTACGCCGTCACCGAGTTCACCGAGCTGCCGGGCAACCAGCACGGGGGCGCCTGTGGCCTGGTGTTTGCCGACGGCCATTCCGAAATCCACAAGTGGGTCGGTTCGGTCATGACCAGCCATATGAACGTCAGCTATACCTGCTCGCTGACCGACAAGGACATGCTCTGGCTCGCCGCGCGGACGCCGCAGAATTGATTATTTGCCTGACTGATCCGTCTGGTTACCATGGCGGCTCGCAATTCATGCGATTGTGAACATCAGATGGGAAAAGCACCATTCGCTTATGAACTTTCACCGCTTGAGCAGGGGCGCCTTGTTGTCTGGCGCCGCCCTCGCCTTGTTTCTTTACGGCAGCCGCGCCGGTGCGGATGTTTCCGCCCTGCCGGCCCGCACCGCCCCGGACTGGCTCCGCGGCGGCACCATCTATGAGATTTTCCCGCGCGATTTTTCCCCTGCCGGCAATCTCGCCGGCGTGACCGCCAGGCTCGACGAACTCCACAGCCTGGGCGTCAACATCCTCTGGACGATGCCCATTCACCCCATCGGCCAGAAAGGCCGCAAAGGCGGGTTCGGCAGTCCCTATTCCATTCGCGATTACTATGCGATTGATCCCGATTACGGCACCCTCGATGACTATCGCCAGTTGGTCGCCGGCGCCCACCAGCGCGGCATGAAGGTGATCATGGACCTGGTGGCCAACCATACCGCCTGGGACAGTGTGATGATGACCAACAAGGACTTCTACAAGCAGGATTCGGCCGGGCACGTCATCTCGCCCATGCCCGACTGGACGGATGTCGCCGGCCTGAATTATGCCAATCCGGCCTTGCGCCAGTACATGATCGCCATGCTCAAATACTGGATCAAAGAGTGCGACGTTGACGGCTTCCGGTGCGACGCCGCGCCCATGGTGCCAAAAGATTTCTGGGAACAGGTTCGCACCGAACTGTCCGCCGCCAAGCCCGACCTCATGATGCTGGATGAAGGCGAGGAACCGGCGTTGCTGACCAACGCCTTTGACATCGATTATTCCTGGAAACTGATGTGGACGATGAACGAGGTCCTCGATCACGGCGCGCCCGCCTCGAACCTGCGCCGATCCTGGGAGGAAAGCCGCGCGCAAAATCCCAGGGATGCCCTGCGCATGCGCATTTCCGATGATCACGATGAAACCCGGGCCATCGCGCGCTATGGGGTGAACGGCGCGCTGGCCGCGTCCGCCCTCATGTTTACGCTCGACGGTGTGCCGCTGCTCTACAATGGCATGGAAGCCGGCGACGCCACCGAATCGGCCGATCCCGCCCTCTTCGACAAGCTCACCATCTGCTGGCACCCGCATCAGAACGACCGTCCGCAGTTCCGCCAGATCTATCACGACTTGATCCAGTTGCGCAAACGGAATCCCGCGTTCTGCTCCTCGGACGTGCAGTGGCTCCACAATTCCAGCGAGGCCACTTTGGCTACCTATGTGCGCGCCGACGGCAAGAATGAATTCCTCGTCGCCATCAATTTCTCCAACCGGCCCCTCGACAGCCAGGTGGACTTGAAGGACAGCGCGGGGTTCGCGCCGGTGCGCATTTCCGGCCTGCAATACTCGAATAACGGGCCACTCCCGTCACTTCACCTGAACGGCTTCGAATGGCGTATTTACCATCGCGGCACCAACGCGGTGGCCACGAAATAGCCGCCTCATCGCCATCGTTCGTTCGTCTCTTTCAAAAGACATGCAAAAACCGCGCCTGAGTCTCTGGCAGATTTGGAACATGAGCTTCGGCTTTTTGGGCATCCAGTTTGGCTGGGGGCTGCAGATGGCCAACATGAGCGCCATTTACACCTACCTGGGCGCCAACGCCGATTCCCTGGCCATCCTTTGGCTCGCGGCACCCGTCACCGGCGTGATTATTCAGCCGTTGGTTGGACAAGCCAGCGACCGTATGTGGACCCGGTTGGGCCGTCGTCGCCCATTCATCCTGGCGGGCGCGATTTTGGCCTCACTGGCGCTCGTTTTGATGCCTAATTGCCCGGCCGTGTGGATGGCTGCCGGCTTGCTCTGGGTGCTCGATGGCACCATCAATGCCAGCATGCAGCCCTTTCGCGCCTTGGTGGCGGACAATTTGCCGGAAGAGCAGAATTCCCAGGGCTTCGCCATTCAATCCCTTTTCATCGGTCTCGGCGGCACTATTGCTTCCGCCCTTCCATGGATGATGACCAACTGGTTTGGCGTGGCGGCCGACAATGCCTCGGGCCACATTCCCAGTTCCGTCCGGCTGTCGTTCTATATTGGCGCGGCGGCCTTTCTGGGGGCTGTGTTGTGGACGGTTTCCACCACGGAGGAATACCCGCCTTCGGAGACTGAGCTGGCCGTCCTCCGGGCGCGGAAATTTGACTGGACCCTTGGCCTCCGTGACGTTTTCCTGCTCGTCTTTCATCTCCCGCGCCGGATGTGGGAGCTGGGTCTGGTCCAGTTCTTTACTTGGATCGGCATGTTTTCCATGTGGGTCTATTTTTCTCCCGCGGTCGCCAAGAACATTTTTCACGCCGCCGTCGGTTCGCCTGAAATGGAAGCCTCGGGAGCGTGGTCAGGTTTCTGTTTTGCCGCCTACAACGCGGTGTGCTTCGTCTTTTCCTTCGTCCTGCTCTGGGCCACCAAGCACACCGGTCCCAAATGGATGCACGTGTTTTGCCTCGCCGTCGGCGGCGTCGGGCTGGCCACCGTGCCGCTCGCCACGGACAAACACCAACTGCTCCTCTCCATGACCGCCGTCGGCATTGCCTGGTCGAGCATCCTCTCCATGCCCTACGCCATGCTCGCTCCCGCCCTGCCCCGGGAGAAGGTCGGCGTCATGATGGGCATGTTCAACTTGTTCATCGTGGTGCCCCAGCTCGCCGCCTCCGGCCTGCTGGGCGCCGTTCTGAAACATTTCCTGCATGGCGAACCCATGAACGCGCTCGTGGTGGGCGGCGCCAGCATGTGTCTGGCCGCCCTGCTGACCGCGCTGGTCGTCAGCTTCAAAGGCGCCGCCGCCGGACCGCCCCCCGCCTCCGGCTCCGCTCATTAAAAGCGCGTTTTCCCCAGGGGGCGGGGACGGCTTGTCCCCGCCTTTTCCGCCAGCGGGCAACACCGGTGCCCCGCCGATCCCGGTCGGCGACTCGCCGGCCGATTTCGGTCAAGTGCCGATTCAAATCGGCCACCTGGCGTCCGCAATCCTTGAATCCTTGGACTCCTCGACGTTGAAGGTTCGTCATTCGGATTTCGGCCTTCGGGGATTCGGGTTTCGGATTTTCCCTCGATGGGTTATGTTTTTCAGTTATGAATGGGAGTCCGGCAGTCCGTTACAGCGGCGAGGTGGTTTACAATTATGCATTCGATGTGGCCTATGATACCGCGCGCAAGCCGATTCGCGAACTGATGGGCCAGCCGGTGGCGCAGTTTGCCATGGACGCCAGCAAACGCAGCCCGCGCCAGTTGTTTTTCTACCGCCCGCAAATGATCCGCCTCCCGCCCATGGAGCGCATCGGGCCGCTCGGTCCGGTGCGCGTGGAACGGATCCTCAAATTGCTGCCGGTGGGAGCCATCAGCATCAGCGTGCGCGTGCCGTTTGCCGTCGCCCATTTTGAGGACCTGGTCGTCTTTCACGACTTGCAGTTCAGCAACGGCTCCCTGCACGACGAAGTTCGCAAGCTGGCGCAGGAAGCCACCGCGGAATTGCGCGGGCATCTGGTTCGGCCCCAGCCGCAATTGCCCGAGGAGGAGGCCTACACCGTGTTCTGCATTTCGTCCCCTGTGTTGGACCCGGACAACCAGCCCATGAAGGCCGAACAATGGTTCCAAGCGCATCGCCGCCGCATCGCGGCCCTGCTCACCCAGGAGGAAAAGGTGGAGCGCCTCTCCAAACAGGAAGCCGAGGAATCCACCGGCCGCTATTTGAGCTACTATGACAACGACATCGTCGTGGTGGACTGGGACGCGGCGCTGATCGTGGACGAACCGCAGGATTTCGACGAGACGCTTTACATCTTGGAGCTGGCCAATCTGCAGCTGGCGGAACTGGAAGCCTACGACCGCCTGCTGGACGACGCCCTGGAACGATCCTATCGCGATCTGGGCGAACGGCCCCTGCGTTCCCGCAGCCATACCATGCGCGAATTGCGCGAAATCCGCATCGACATGGCGCGCTTCAACGACGAATTGTCCAATACCACCAAGTTCTTTGGCGACTGGCACCTGGCGCGAATCTACGACAAGATTTCCTCGCGTTTCCATCTTAGCGACTGGCACCGCACCATCGACGGCAAGCTCAAGACGCTTGATGACCTGTACCAAATCCTCAAACACGATCAGAACCATCGGGTGATGCTCTGGCTGGAAATCGCCATCGTGCTGTTGTTCGTGATCGACCTGGCCATTTTACTCTTGGGCCTGAAGTAGCGATCTCGCCC
Source organism: Verrucomicrobiota bacterium (assembly GCA_049509875.1). GTDB lineage: Bacteria > Verrucomicrobiota > Verrucomicrobiia > Limisphaerales > UBA11358 > UBA11358. Next base: position 30,397 of record JBEKZM010000044.1, read on the forward strand.
GGGCGGGGCGGTGGAATCATCCCTTCCGTGCCGATCGGACCATCATCACGGCCTTTGCAGGCCGGTGCCCTCGCCGGGCGAATTCTTCAACCGGATATCAAGCGCGTTCGGCCACAGCAATTGCGGCGGAATCAGACTTCGCGCCAATCAAGATGATGCCCGCGGCCGCCAGGCTCGTAGCCCCGCAGGCCAGCCAGTACCAGGCCGCGTGGTACGTGAATAATTTCATGCCCAAGCCGGGCGCAAAGATGAGCGCCAAGGACCAGGTGAGCGCCGACACGCCGAGATAGCGTCCGCGCATGTGCGCGGGCGCGAGGTTGGCAATGTAAGCCGAGGCCATGGGCATGGTGATCATTTCACCCAGCGTGAACAGGACCATGCAAGCCGCCAGCGTGGGGACGGTGCGGGCGAAATAATTGAGCGCAAAGCCGGCCCCGATGACCACATAACCAACCGCCATCACGCGCCGCGCCGGGAATCGCCGCGTGATGGTGGTCAGCGGCAGTTCCACCAGCACGACCAGCGCGCCGTTCAAGGACACCAGCACCCCGTAGGCCGCGGCGGAAAATCCGAGCTGCGTCACGTAGAGCCCAAAGGCCGAGGCGATCTGGAAAAAGACCAGGCCGATGGCGAAGTTGGCCGCCAGCATCTGGTGCAGTTTGCGGTCGCACCGCAACACGGTCCATACTTCGGACCATTGGGCGTTGGCCTGGCGATGGTGCGCGCCCGCGGGCAAGGCAAACAGGGCCACCAAGCCGAAGAGCACGGAGGTGGCGGCATCGCCCGCGAACAGCCAGAAATAGCCGCAGGCGGCCAGGAAACCCGCCATGGCCGGCCCGAATGCGAACCCGGCATTGAAGGCCATGCGCAGGGTCGCAAAGGCGGTGACGCGCTGGCCGGGCGCCACCAGATCCGTGAGCAGGGCGCTGCTGGCGGGGCGATAAAATTCGCTGGCCAGCCCGGCCAGCGCAGTCAGCCCGACGATCAGCGCAAAATGATGCGCCTGCGAAAGCAGCATCATGGTGGCCGCGCCGGCAAACATCGAGAGCGCGATGGTCTGCCGGCGGCCAAGTTCATCCGCCAGATAGCCGCCCAGCAAGGACGCAAAAAGTCCGCCCACGCCGTAAGCCCCCACGGCCACGCCCGCCTCGGTCACCGTATAACCCTGCCGCGTGAGATACAGCGTGAGGAACGGAACCACAAACGCGCCGAACTTGTTGAGAAACGTGCCAAAGAAAAGCACCCACGCCGGTCGCGGCAGCGCCCGCAGGCCGGCTAACAATGTGGTTGGGGATGCGTTCATGGCATTAAAAAACCCTGCCTGCCTTCCGGCAAGCAGGGTCGAAATCGTGCTGGGTAATGCTAGGTGGATCTCTCCTGCTAGCCGGTGGGGCTGGGTTGCTTGACGCGCAGCCAGGTCACGCGGTGGTCGGACGGTACGTTAATGACCGTCCTGGCCGGCCTGGCGCCATGAATTGTCGAAACCAAATGCATGAACGGCGCGAACATGCTCCGGTCTGCGCCCGTGGTCAAGCCGGAAATCGCCTCAGCGCAACCAGGCTTGAACTCTCGCCGGATCATTGGTAGGCGGCTGGCACGAATTTCCGGTGCACAGATAGACGGTCGCATCGCCTTGTGCCGCTAGCGTGCGGGCGAATGGATCCACTGCGCCGGTATTGCCCAGGACAATCTTATTGGGTTGATAAACGGTATGGGCGGCCCGGAGCAGTTCGCCAAATTTCGCCGCCTTCCTGTCTCCCGTCAGGACCACTCGGGAGGGTTCATCCAGCCGGAAATCCAGCGCCTGCAGCATGAAGGCGAGCCCCGCGGGCTGTGTCTGCAGACGCGCGGCCGAAAGTTCCAGCGTGGTTTCCGCCGCCTGTTTGAAATCGGCGCGACCGGTGATGGCGGCGAGTTTGAGCAAGGCCAGAGTCGCCACGGAGTTGCCGCTGGGCTCCGCGCCATCGTAATCGTCCTTCACCCGCAGAATGAGATCGTCCGCGTTGGCCGGGCTTTGCCAGAAGCCGCCCTTGGCGCCATCATAAAACTTCGCCAGCAGCGCTTCGGCCAGTTGCCGTGCCAGGTCCAGATGCGCCGGCTCCAGCGTGGCCTCGTAGAGCTGAATCACCCCGTCGAGCAGGAACGCATAACCTTCCAGCAGTTGCACCTCGTCGCGTTCGCCGTCCCGCCAGCGATGGTAAAGAGTGCCGGTCTGGTCCCCGTCGCCGCCCGGGGAATCCGGAGCCACCCAAAGTCGTTCGCGGACGAAGGCCAGATTTTTTTCCGCAGCCAGCCGATACTTTTCCTCATTTAAAACCACCGACGCGCGGGCGAAGGCGCCCAGCATCAAGCCGTTCCAGGACGCGAGAATCTTGTCGTCGAGGTGCGGACGAATCCGGCGCGCGCGGGCGGCAAACATCTTCGATTTGGCGGAGGCCAGCAGTGCGGCGGCGCGTTCCCCCTCGTCAGGAGGTCCTGACCTCACTCCTCCCGGGGGGAGAATTCCCCCAAAGACTTCGCGCATTGAACCCTTGAACCCGGGCGCTAAATTTTGCCTGGACGCGGCAACCGTTTCTCCCTCTCCCCGGGGGAGAGGGCCGGGGTGAGGGCGGGCTTCCCCCTTGCTCAGATCCAACTTCTTGGCTTCGGGGCGTGCCTTCACAACACTCAGGACATTTTGGCCCGCCAAGGGCTGAGGATGACTGTGGTCCACGAAGTTGCCTTCCTGGGTGATGCCGAAGTAATCCACCGCGATGGCAAATTCCTCCGGCGCGAGCAGCTTCGACAATTCTTCCCGCGTCCAGCAATAGAATTTCCCCTCGTGACCTTCGCTGTCGGCGTCTTCGGCGGAATAAAAGCCGCCTTCGGGATGGGTCATGTCGCGCAGCACATAATCCAGAATGTCGCGCGCGGTGGCGGAAAAGACGGATGCCGATTGCGGCCGGCGCGGATTTCGCCGTCCCGGCACACCGGCCTCGGCCATCAGCTGGGCATCCAGATAGAGCTGCGCCAATTGGGCGTTATCGTAAAGCATTTTCTCAAAATGTGGCACCCGCCACCGGGCGTCCACCGCGTAGCGCGCGAAGCCGCCGCCCAACTGATCATGAATGCCGCCGGCGGCCATCTTTTCGCACGTGTGCAGCACCATCTCAACCGCCTCGGGATCGCGGAATCTTCTGGCGGCGCGCAAAATAAACGCCGGAACGGCCGGCTGCGGGAACTTGGGCGCGCCTCCAAATCCGCCCTGGGCCGGGTCATAAGCTTCCTTGAACAAGGCCAGCGCCTGCCGCAAAACCTCGGGCGTGAGCACGGTGTTTTCCTCGCGGTCCCGCGCCGTAATCTGCTCCAGCCGCGCGTGCAGCTCGTTCGCGCTGGCGGCTATCTCCGCCGGCCGATCCCGCCAGAACTGCGCGATCTGTGCCAGGACTTCACGAAAACTGGGCATCCCCTGGCGGTTGTCCGGCGGAAAATAAGTGCCGCCGAAGAACGGCTTCAGGTCCGGCGTCAGAAATACATTCAGCGGCCAGCCCCCCCGGCCCGACGTTGCCTGCGCAAAGGTCATGTAGATTTTATCCACGTCCGGCCGCTCCTCCCGGTCCACCTTGATGCTCACGAAATGTTCGCGCAGAAACGCCGCCACCGCTTCATCCTCAAAGCTCTCCCGCTCCATCACATGGCACCAGTGGCAGGTGGAATATCCAATGCTCAAAAATATCGGACGGCGGCTGGTGCGCGCCCGGGCGAAGGCCTCGTCGCCCCAGGCAAACCAGTCCACCGGATTGTGGGCATGTTGCAGCAGATAGGGCGATTTTTCCCCGGCCAGACGGTTGGCGTGTTGCGCATCCATGGCGGGAATTTGCTTCAAACCGGGCAAAACCGCCAGCGTGCATTCAATGTTCAAACTCTTCCGTGCAGCCGGCCTGCCACGCTTCCACTCTCCCGGCCAGACCCAGGCTGGTCAGAACGGCTCGTCATCCACAAATAAAAGTGTTTTCATGCGGCGGGCCGGATGGCCGGCCCGGCCGGCGCGCTGATTTCTGGCGGCAGTTGGGGCGCCACCGGCAGGCGGATGATGAAGGTGGTGCCGCGGCCGACCTCGGTTTCGAACGTCACCGTGCCGCCGTGCCGCTTGACGATGCTGCCATACACGATGGACAGCCCCTGCCCCGTGCCTTTGCCCACGTCCTTCGTTGTGAAAAACGGCTCAAAAATTTTCTGCCGGTGCGCTTCAGCGATGCCCGTGCCGGTGTCCGCAACGCGCACTTCAACGTGATCGCCATCCCGGTGCGTGCGGACGGTGATGCAGCCCTTCGTGCCGGGATGGTCTTTGACCCGGTCGCCGACGGCATGCGCGGCGTTGACGATCAGGTTGAGGATGGCCTGGTTGAACTCGCCGATGAAACAGGGCACCAGCGGCAGGTCCGGTTCCAATTCCAGTTTCAGCTCGGCGACATATTTCCACTCGTTGCGGGCGACGGCCGCCGTGCTCTCGATCGCGCGGTTCAAGTCCGCCGGGGTCTTGTCTTTGCCGCCCGGGTGCGAAAAGTCCTTCATCGCCCGGACAATCTTGCTGACGCGCTCGACGCCTTCGAGCGTTTCCTCGATGGCCGCCGGAATCTGCGCGTAAAGATAATCCAGGTCGCTGGCCGCCAGAATCTCCTCGTGCCGTGCCAGCAGCGCCGGCGTGACCGCGTTCTGCCTGGCGGCGGCCAGCAGTTCCTCGTGGCACTTCAGCACCTTGAGGATGGCGCCGAAGGAATCTCTGACAAAGCGCGTGTTGTCCCCCACGTATTGCGTCGGCGTGTTGATTTCGTGCGCGATGCCGGCGGCGAGCTGGCCCACCGTCTCTAGTTTTTGCGCTTGCGACAATTGCATTTCGAGCCGCTTGCGCTCGGTGATGTCGCTGAACACCACCACGGAGCCGCCGGGACTTCCGTCCTTTTCGTAAGCGGGCGTGCAGAGATATTCGACGGCAAAGCTGGTGCCATCTTTTCGCCAGAAGACCTCATCGGTCACACGGCGAACGACCCCATCGCGCAGGGTTGCGTAAATGCCACATTCACTGACCGGGTAGGCGGTGCCATCAGCGCGCTTATGGTGCATGGTGTCATGCGCCGGCTTGCCGACCAGTTCGTTGACCTCATAGCCCAGCATCTTTGCCGAGGCGGGATTTTCGAATTTAATCCGGCCGTCCACGTCCACCCAGTGCACGCCTTCCCCCAGGGAGTTCAAAACCACGGCGTGTTCAGCGCGCAGCCGCTCGATTTGCGCTTCGGACGCCATGCGCTCGGTGATATTCTCGTGGGCCACCACCACCCGCACCGGCCCGCTGTCGGCAAAGCGCGTGGCCCGCACCACAAACCAGCGTTGCTCCTGCGGGCTGTGGCACGGATATTCCAGGTGAAATTCCTCGCTTTTCCCGGTCATGACGTCGCGGATGCCCACGGCCACCGGCGAGGCTTCTTCGGAACAACAGCCGGCCGACGAATTGCAGACCTGCAGATAGTTGTCGCCCACGCCATGGCTGCCGACATAGCCGTTCTCGCGGGCGAAGCGGTGCCAGGCGGCGTTGACGGCGACGATCCTTCCCTGCTCATCGAGAATCGCGATATGCGACGAAAGCGCGTCGAGCGTGGATTGCAGGAAGCGCTGCGACTCCAGCGACGCCTCTTCCGCCCGCTTGCGCAGGGTGATGTCACGGAAGGTTGACAGGATGATTGGTTTTCCGTTCCGCTCCATCCGGGTCAGCTGCACCTCGGTGGCGAACGTTTCGCCGTTGATCCTCCGGTGCGTCCATTCGAAGGTATGTGAGCCCTCGCGGAGGGCTGCTTCAGCCATCTCCCTGGCTTTTTCGGAGGAAAGGCTCCCATCCGACTGCCGCTCGGGAGACAAATCACCGGGACCGAAGGAAATGAATTCCGCTTCATTCTTGGCCCCGAACATTTTCGCGGTGGCCGGGTTGCCCGAGGTGAACTTCCCAGTGGCCGGGTCCATCGTCAGGATGGCGTCGCGAGAGCTTTCAAACAGGCCCCGGTATTTTGCCTCCGAATCCCGCACCGCCGCTTCCGCGCGTTTGCGCTCGGTGATGTCCTGCTTGATCGCCACGAAATGCGTGATCCGGCCCTCCGCGCCGCGCACCGGCGTGATCGTCACCTCTTCGTCATAACCACTGCCGTCCTTGCGCCGGTTGACCAGTTCCCCGTGCCAGACCTTGCCGGCCAGTATCGTCTGCCATAAGTGCGCGTGAAACTCCTGGCTGTGCCGGTCGGGATTCATGACCGCCGGTGGCCGGCCGAGGATCTCGGCGATTTCGTACCCCGTCAGCCGGGCAAAAGCGGGATTGCACCAGAGAATCTGCCCTTCGCAATTCGTGATCGCAATGCCGTTGGCCGCGGTTTCCAGCGCCGTTGTTTGCAGGCGTAATTTTTCCGCCGTGCTGATGCGTTCGGCCTGGTGCTGTCTGGCCGCGGCCTGCTGGAGGCCCTCCTGCCGCCGCAGGCGCGCCGACACCGCCGCCAGCAATTCCGGCATCGTGAACGGCTTGGGCAGGTAATCATCCGCGCCTTGGTCCATGCTGAGACGCGCGCTGGCCGCCTGCGGCTTGCCCGTCATCAAAATCACCGGAATGTCAGAGGTCCCCGGCTGTGCCCGCAAATCTTTCAGCACTTCCAGGCCATTCCGTCCGGGCATGTCCACGTCACACAGGACGAGGCCGGGCAGTTGGGCGGCTGAAATCGTCAGACCTTCGTTTCCGTCGGTCGCGCCAAGGACCTCATACCCCTGCCGGCGCAGCGTGGCCATGGCTGCCAGCCGGAACGACTCATCGTCGTCAATGACTAGAATTTTTTTCATAAGGCGGAAACGCGTGGGCGCAACCGCGGTGAAACATTTGACCGCACGATTCCATCGGCGGAACGGACGGAGGGCTGAAACCAATTGTTCCGCCCGGCGCGCGCCGGGCCGGGCAGTTCCACCGGCGCGGACCGGTTGCCCGCCGGTGTGTTGACACGAAAGTGGCGGCTGGTTTCCCTTCAGTTCGCGCGCCGACCGCCGATGGAAAAGCGGTGTATATGCTTCCGAAAGCCAGCCGGCTGGCACTCCTGATCGCGCTGACTTATGTCAGCGTGGGCATCGGCTGGGCTTTGGCCTCCGACGCGCTGCTGAAAACCTTCGTCAGCGGCGCGGACGCGCGCATTTATCTGGATGTCATCAAGGACGCGGGCTTCACGGTGTTGACTGGCGTTTTGTTGTATGTGGTGGTGGCCCGCCTGTTGACGAGAATTGAAAGCGAAGCGGAACAGCGCGAGCAGGCGGAGCGGGCAAAGGGTGATTCGGAGAAATTATATCGTCAGCTCTTCGCGGTGGAAACCGACGCCATCCTCATTATGGACCGCCAGAACCATGGTTATCTTGAAGTTAATCCGGCGGCGGAACAAATGTATGGCTATACCCAGGCCGAATTTCTCCGGCTAAAACCCGCTGACCTTTCCGCCGAGCCGGAAAAAACCATCCACGCCATTGACTCCGAGTTGAAGCATGTGCCGTCGCGGCTGCATCGGTGCAAGGACGGCACGGTCTTCCCCGTGGAAATTTCCTGTTGTGATTTCACCCACCAGAACCGCCAAATCCATGTGGCAGTGATGCGCGATATCACCGCGCGCAAGCGGGCGGAGGCCGCGCTGCGGGAGAGCGAGGAGAAATACCGCGGCCTGTTTGAAGGCGCGCGCGACGCCATCATCACGACCGACCCGACGACCGGGAAATTCGTCTCGGGCAACCCGGCCGCCTTGCGGATGTTCGGCGTGGAGAATGAGGCGGAGTTCATCGCCCATGGTCCGGCCGATTTTTCCCCGGAGCGGCAGCCGGATGGACGCCGTTCCGTTGAGGCCACGCGTTTGGATGACGCAAAAACGCTGGCGAACGGCTCGCGGTTTTTCGAATGGACCCACCGGCGGACCAGCGGGGAAGAGTTTGTCGCGGATGTGCTCCTGACCCGGCTGGAGCAGGGCGGGAAAGTCCTGGTGATGGCCACCGTCCGCGACATCACCGCGCGCAAGCGGGCCGACGCGGAGATGAATTTGCAGCTGAGCGCCCTGACCGCCGCCGCCAATGCAATTGTGATCACGGACCGGAAAGGCAAAATCAAATGGGTCAACCCGGCGTTCACCAGGCTCACGGGCTACAGCGCCGCAGAAGCCATCGGCTGCAGTCCGCGCGTGTTGAAATCCGGCGAGCATCCGCCGGCCTTTTACGCCAACTTGTGGGCGACCATCGTCACCGGGAACATTTGGCAGGGGGAAATCATCAACCGGCGCAAGGATGGCGGGCTTTACACTGAGGACATGACCATCACGCCGGTGCGCGAGGCGGACGGCCAGATTGCGCATTTCGTGGCGGTCAAGCAGGACATCACCGGCCGGAAGCTCACGGAGCGGCTGCTGGAGTTTGTCGCGCAGGAAGGCTGGGACGGGAAGCAGGAGGATTTCCTCGCCCGCCTGGTGGAATACATCGGCGGGATCATGGCGGTGGATTATGTGTTCATCGGCCGGAGCCAGGACGACCAGACCATCCAGACCACCGGCCTTTACGCCAAGGGCAGGATCGTTCCGGACATGAAGTATTCCACGCGCGGGGCGCCGTGCGCCAATGTGATCGGCAAGACCCTTTGCCACTATGGCGACAAGCTGCAGGAGCTGTTTCCCGAGGACAAGCTGCTGGTTGAAATGGGGGCGCAAAGCTACCTGGGAATTCCTTTGACGGATTCCGCCGGCCAGCCGCTTGGCTTGATGGCCATGCTGCACTCCAAGCCGTTGCCCGACGCACCACTGGCCGCCGCGATGCTCCGGATCGCGTCGGTGCGCGTGGCCGGGGAGATTGAGCGCCGGGCCAAGGCGGACGAGCTGCGCTGGAAGACGGCGTTGATGGAAGCGCAAATCGAGTCCGCGCCGGACGGCATTCTGGTCGTGGACAAACTCTCACGGAAGATTCTCCAGAACCGGCGCATGATCGAGCTGTGGAAAATCCCGCCGGAGATCGTCGCCAACCAATCGGATGCGGCGCAGCGTGAATTTGTCACCGGCCGCACCAAGAATCCCGGGGCGTTCGCGGAGCGGGTCGCCTACCTGTACTCCCACCGGGATGAGGTCAGCCGGGATGAAGTCGAGGTGGTTGACGGCACCATTCTGGACCGCTACTCATCGCCGGTTTGGGACAAGGTGGGAAACTATTGCGGCCGCATCTGGATATTCCGTGACATCACCAAGAGCCGGCTCATGGAGTCGCAGTTGCGGCAGGCGCAAAAGATGGAGGCCATCGGCACGCTGGCCGGGGGCATCGCGCACGATTTCAACAACATCCTGGGCGCCATGTTCGGCTACGGCTATCTGCTCCAGCAGGACACGGAGGGGAATATCGCGGCCCAGGAAAGCCTTGCGGAAATCATGAAGTCCGCCACGCGCGCGAAAGATTTGGTGCAGCAAATCCTGACTTTCAGCCGCCAGCGCGAGCAACAGCGCCACGTCATCCCGCTGGACACCGTCGTCGCCGAAGCCACGAAGTTGCTTCGCGCCTCGCTGCCGGCGGACATCATAATCGAGATGAACCTGGCCGCCGATGCGCCGACGGTGCTCGCGGATCCAACGCAGATTTACCAAGTGACGATGAACCTGGCCACCAATGCGCTGCACGCGCTGGAAGGCCGGGGCGGCCGGCTCACCGTGAATCTGGAATCGTTCCAGCCCGACGAAGAATTCATCCGCACGCATCCGGAATTTCGTCCGGTTCAGTACGCGCGGCTGACCGTCGCCGACACCGGCCGGGGCATGGATGCCAAAACACTCGAGCGCATCTTCGATCCGTTCTTCACCACCAAGCCGGTCGGCAAAGGCACGGGCCTCGGCCTGGCCGTGGTGCATGGCATTGTCGAATCTCATGAAGGCGTCATCAGCGTCCAAAGTGTCGTCGGGCAGGGCACAACTTTCCGCCTTTATTTTCCCGCGCAAACGAACGGTGCCACGCCGACCGCGGCTGTTAATGGTGGGGCGGGCAAAGGCCGCGGCCAGAAAATTTTATTGCTGGACGATGAGTCCGCGGTGACCGCCCCGTTTCAACGGTTGCTGGAGCGGCTCGAATATGATGTCACCGTCAGCAACAGCGCCCGCGAAGCCGTGGGACTCGTCCGAGAAAACTCCGCGCGGTTCGATCTGGTCATCACCGACCTGACCATGCCGGAGATGAGCGGCCTGGAAGTGGCGCGCCAGCTTCGCGGCATCCGTCCCAATTTGCCGGTCATCCTGACCAGCGGCTTCACGCCCGACCTGAACCGCGAGGAGCTGCGGGCAGAAGGCATTTGTGAACTGCTCGAAAAACCGGTCACCATGACCGGCTTGACGGACGCGCTGCAACGCACGCTGGTTAAAGAATGTTAAATTGAATGTTGACCGTTTCGGACTGCGGAGTTCGCGGCGGTAGGGCGCGTCGCTCCGCGCGCGCCGCGCCTGCCAACCAGCGCAAGCACACCCCAAAAGGGGGCAGCCCTTTATGTGTTAATGTTTCACTAAATTGTGCCGATTATACAAATGACTTCGCTCCCTTTATGTGAAGTGAACCATGATGATCATGCTCCTGAATCCGCTGCCCCATAAGAGCCGATTCGGGTCACAACCGGCGCTTTTTGGCGCTGTCGCACTATTCTTTATAGCGGCTGGCATATTGCGAGCTGAGTTGTCGGACAACCTTCCGATTTCCACCCGGGTTCTGACAAATACTTCAGAAATGTGGTTGATTCCTGACAACGAGCGCAACGAATTGTATCGGATCCGAACTGACATGCTGGTTTATTATTGTGATCCTGAATGGAACGCCGCTTGGGGGGAATGCCAGGGCGAGGCGATTTATCTGCCCATCGCCGACGCCCCGGTGAGATTCTCGCCTGGGCAAAAAATTCGTATTGACGGACTGTTGCTCCCCGCCCAGCAGCGGTTCATCTGGGACAAAACACGAGTTGAAATTCTTGAAACCGATGTCATTCTCAAACCGGAAGCGACGCCAGGCTTAAATGACAATCCCGAGGCCCTAAAGTCGAAACTGATATCCGTTGAAGGTCTGCTTGACAAGCAGTTGGAAGCAGACCCGAGCCACCTCACCTTCAACTTTCTCGCTGGCAGTGCCTCGGCAACGGCCCACGTTTATATAGGCACGAATAACTTGTCCCCGGTACGGTTCAAGGAGGGGGATTTTGTCAGAATCAACTGCATCTATTCACCCCAGTTTGATCAAACCGGCAATCTCAACCAGCTTGAGCTGTGGGTTCCCAGGTTATCCGATGTGAAGCTCTTGGGTGCACTGGATTCCGATCCGCGCTTCGACCGGCCAGTCGTTGCGAGCGAAAAGATTCAGTATGATACGCCGACGAATGCTCTCTTTCATGTTCGAGGAATCGTACGCAGCCATGAGCCGGGCAAATGGGTCTCGCTGTGGGACGAGACAGGCCAAATCCTCGTGCAAAGCGGCCAGATCAAGCCACTGAGATTCGGAGACCGCGTGGAAGCAATCGGATATCCGCTCCTGCACGGCGTTCAGCAGTGTCTGAACGGTGGCGTCTATCGGCTGACCGCCACAAACAGTGCGCCGGCGCTGGATTTTTCGGAATGCTCACCGCTTTACCTTGCGGAACAAGTGCGGGAGTTGAACCGCCCGGCCGCGAGAAAAAATCCCGAGGTCGTGCTGCGCGGAATTCTTACCTGGTCGCGCGAGGACGGCCTGTTCACGTACATCCAGGACGCCAGTGGCGGCATTGCAGTGGCCAATCCCAAATGGATCGGAAGCGCTTCCCGGCATGCCGGGGCCATTGTCATGGTTCACGGCCGGGCGGCGGAGGGGGAGTTCGTCCCCGTGGTTACCAACGCCATAATTTCCACCAGTGGTTGGTGGAATGTGGAGGATGTTCGTGCCGTCACGCTCGAACAGGCCATGACTGGTTTGGAGGTTGGCCGTTGGGTGGAAATGCGCGGATTCGTGCGTTCGGTCCTGAATGAAGGCTCGTTGACGTGTCTGGAATTGACCACGTCCAGCGGCGAATTCAAAGTCCGGACACCGACAAATCAGTCCTATGATTATTTGAAAGGCGCCATCATCCGTGTGCAGGGCGTGTGCGAAGCCGTGACCGACGCGAAACATCGGTTGGTCGGAATCCAAGTCTTGTCGCCGGAGGTCAAGTATCTGACCGTCGAGGAGCCGGCGCCAGATGATTTGTTCGCCGTGCCGTTGCGGACAATGGATAGCCTGCGGCGATTCAATCTGCAAAACGCCCTCGACCAGCGCGTCCGCATTATTGGCACAGTCGTGCTGCACGCTCCGGGCCGGCACTTATATCTGCAGGACGGTGAAGAAAGCGTATTTGCCCTGAGCCGGCAACCCGGCGCGTTGCGCCCCGGGGATCAGGTCGAAGTCGTGGGATTGGCAGGAATCGAAGGCCGCCGTTTTCTATTGCGCGAAACCGCGTTCCGCCGCCTTTCAAAGGGCCCAGAACCGGCGCCGGTCCAATTGTCCGCCACGCATTTAGTCAACGAGGATTTGGATGGCTTGCTCGTCACCGCCAACGGAATACTGCTCAATTCCGTCAACGAGAACGGCGAAACCCACCTGCTGATCCACAGCGGCGAGTTGGCGTTTGCAGCGACCCTGACCGGGACTGCAAGCCAGGCAACCAATGCACTTCCGAAATTCGAAGTGGGCAGTAAGCTGGCGTTGACTGGCGTTTATGAAATCCAAAGCGATGATTACGGCGAACCCGCTTCCTTCGTTTTACGGCTTCGTTCATGGAACGACACTAGACTCCTGGAAAGTCCGCCGTGGTGGACACCAAGAAAATTGTGGTGGCTGTTGCTCGGTTCGACCGGCTTGGCCGCCGTCGGCCTGCTGTGGGGAATGGGGATTTCGCGAAACAACAGGTTGCTCAAACAGATGCAAGCCGATTTGCAAACGGGCAATGAGGAACTGGAACTGCGGGTCCAGGAAAGAACTCACGAACTGGAACAGCAAGTTTCTTCCAAGGAACGCGCCTACGTCGCGCTTGCCGAAGCGCAGGAGAATTTGATCCTCACGTCCCGCAAAGCCGGCATGGCGGAGGTCGCCATCGGCATTCTGCATAATGTTGGCAATGTCCTCAACAGCGTGAACGTCTCCGTGTCGCTGCTCGCCGACCGGATCCGCGGTCACCGCGTGGAAGGCGTCGTGAATGCCGCGAGGATGCTGCAACTGCAACCGGCCGAGCTGGCGGATTTCCTCAGCAGGAATCCGAAAGGAGTTCAACTGCCGGCCTATTTGCAGACACTTGGTGAACATCTGATTGTGGAAAAGCGGCAATTGGGGGAGGAAATCGGCTCGTTGGCCAAGAGCGTGGAACACATCAAAATTATTGTCGCCATGCAGCAGGACTATGCCAAGGTGGGCGGGGTATATGAGGAATTGAATCTTGAAGAAGTGGTGGAAGACGCCATTCGCATCAATGGTGCCACGCCCGGGCAGCACGACATTCTGCTGACAAGGGATTACCAATCGCTGCCGCGCGTCGTCTCAGACCGGCACAAGGTACTGCAGATTCTGGTCAACCTCATCAGCAATGCACAACACGCACTTGCCCAGAAAGCTTCCGACAAAATGATTATCGTCCGTTTGGCCCCCTGCGGAGATGAACGCATAAAAGTCGTTATCACTGATAACGGCACTGGGATCGTTCCTGAAAATTTGCAGAAAATTTTTTCGCCAGGTTTTACCACTCGCCAGGAAGGCCATGGATACGGGTTACACAACGCCGCCAACGCCGCCAAAGAGCTGGGCGGCTCATTGAACGTCAAAAGCGATGGCCCGGACCTCGGGGCGAGTTTCACACTTGAATTGCCAGCCACTGCTGCTGTCGGGAGTGGAGTGTCTCCGTCCAATCACACGAGCTGCGCAAGCCAAACCTAATTCATCGCTGTTTGGAGCTGCACTTCCCGATCCGGAGCAAAAGCAGAAAGTGCGGCTGTCAAATTCGGTCATTGCAGACGCGCGAAAACCGGGCTGCGGAGTCGGTAGAGGCCGTGGCCATGGTCTGCTAGCTTTCAATTGGTGCCGAGAACCTCGCGGTGACCAGCGGGTTCCGTCGCTAGCCTGAATCTCCACGGAACAGAATTCCCCGAATGCGAGTGCTGCTTTCGGTCTTACGCACAGGTGCCATCGACCGGTGTGTCCGCGCTTGACGAAATTTGACAGCGTCCGGGTTATGGAAATTTTCCCGACTCTTGGAGGGATGCGGGGATTACTTCAACCTGGCTCGCGCCAGTTGATTCACCAGGACTTTAAGGTCGGCCAACTGCGTTTTCAGTGCTGTATTTTCCGCTTTCTGCTCTTCCAGCTTTTGGTTTAATCCCTGGATGGCCGCCAGCGCCACCCCTTCCGCGTCCACCGTGGCGATGTGTTTGTCGTCGGGGCCGTTCAAGCCGAAGGCCGCCTGGAAATCCTGCGCCATGGGGCCGAGGTGGCGGGTTGAAGTATCCAGCTTGAAACTCCACTCGGTGATGGGCAATGCCACGACCCGGTCCAGCACCTCCTGCGGATCAATCCGGGTGAAATTCTCTTTGAGGTTCCGGTCGCTGCTTGAGCTGAAGGTGGTTGCGGTGACATTGCCGCTGGTGCCGGTGAGCACGATGGTCTGCGCGCCGGTCAGGTTGCGCACGTCCAGATAACCGCCCGCAGTGGCGGCATCGTTGGGCCAGATCTCCAGGGCATTGCGCAAACGCATGTGGCCGGAAAGGGCACCGCCGCTCACATCCATCGTCGGCACATTCTGGCCCTCAAACACCACGGCACCGGACGCTCCCAGATATACTTCGAGAAACCCTTCGAGGTAAACTGAACCGGTGAAAACATCCTCACCGGTGAAAGTCTGAGTCGCGTTGAGCAACGCCACGTTGGAATTGAGGGGGGTTAAACCGGCGCCGTTGCCGGTGAATGTACCGCTCAAGGTTACGTTGCTTTCAGTATTAGTGACCACCGCTGCTGGCAACTGCGCCAGGGGGACGGTGCCGGTGGTCAATTGCGAAGCGTTGAGGTTGATCAACCCACTGCCGTTGCCATTAAAGACGTCCAAGGAATCAGCGAAGGCCGTGGCGGCATTCATGGCAAGACCCTGCCGAAAGGTCAGCACCTCCGTGAGAGGGTTGCCCGCATAGTTGGCGCTGATCAAATCCGGAGTGCCGTCGCCGTTGACATCCGCAGCCACAACTTGCCAGGGTCCATACCCCACATTGAGCGTGGCATTGAACCCAAAGACGCCGCTCCCGTCATTCGTCAACACGGTGAGGGAGCTGGCGTCGGTGTTGGCGCTGATCAAATCAGGCTTCCCGTCCCCCGTGAGATCCGCCGCCACAATTGATTGTGGTTTATAACCCACGCTGACCGTGGCATTGGAACCGAAAATGCCGTAGCCGTTGTTGGTCAGCACGGTCAGCGTGTTGTCGTCAGTATTGGCGCAAATCAAATCAGGCAATCCGCCGCCGTTGATATTCGTCGCCACCACCGAGACCGGACCGCTGCCCACACCGAGCGTGGCGTTCAAACCAAAGACGCCATGGCCGTTGTTGGTCAGAACCGTCAATGTGCTGGATCCAAAATTGGCGCTGATCAAATCCAGTGCGCCGTCGCCGTTGACATCGGCCGCCGCTACTTCATTCGGCTCGGACCCCACGGTGAGCGTTGCATTGGAACCGAAGACGCCGCTGCCGTTGTTGGTGAACAAGGTCAAAGCGCCAGTGGCAGCAAAGGTATCCGAGGCGATCAAAGCCGGTTTGCCGTCGCCGTTGATATCGGCGGCGGTGACATAATAGGGGTGGGATCCCGCAGGCAGCGGCAGTGTGGCGCTGAACCCAAACCCCCCAAGGCCATTGTTGGTGACCACCGTCAACGTGTTGTCCAACTCGTTGGCGCAAATCAAATCCGGTTTCCCGTCCCCGTTGACGTCCGCCACCACCACTGAGAACGGGTATTGGCCGACCGTGATCGTGGCATTGGAGCCAAAAATGCCGGCGCCATTGTTGGTAAAAACAGTCAGCGTACTACCGTACGCATTGGCACAGATCAAGTCCAGTTTGCCGTCCCCGTTGACATCCACCGCCACAACTGAAAGCGCACCGCTGCCCGGGTTGAGCGGGATGCCGGGGGCAAAGGAAAGCAGAGGGATCTGGCTGAATGTCCCTGCCGGGCCTACCGACAAAAGGCTGATATTTGTGACCCCGGCACCATTACCGCTGAAAGTGCCAGTGAGCGCGACGTTGGCCGCGCCATTGGTCAACACGGTGCTCGGCAGCAGCGTCGCCGGGATTGTTCCGCTCAACTGTCCGGCAGGCAGGCCGCCCAGCAGATTGCTCGCGCTGCTGGCCACGACCGCGTAAGGCGTTGGGGTGAGGTCTTGCGGCGGGTTGAGGGCGGCGAAGCCGTTCACGCCGTCATTGAACCAAATGAGCAATTGCAGGCCGGGTTGCGCAGTGAACACAGCCAGTGGAATTGCCGTCATGTTGGCCAGGTTAGTATCCCCCAAAACCACGGTGAACAGACCGCCGCTCACGCCCACGCTCACGGCGGCGGCGGGTTCGCTGCCGTTGACGCTGGTGCCGTCGTTGCTCCAATAAGTGGTGTAATCAAAATTCGCCGGCGGCGGAGCAATGAGCACGGTCGGCGCGCTGCTGTACCCGGAGCCGGGGTTGGTCACCGTGATTGAGGTCACAGCGCCGCCGCTGACCGTGGCGTTGGCGGCCGCGCCGGTGCCGCCGCCGCCGATGAGGCTGATCGCTGGCGGGGTAACGTAGCCGTTGCCACCGAAGGTCACATTGATGAGTGTGACAAACCGGCCGCTGACCGTGGCGTTGGCAGTGGCAGTGCTGCTGGTGTTGGTGCTGGTAACCAGCGCGAATTTAAACTGCCCGGCACCGTCGAAGTTTGTGCCATAGTCCAAGACCCGGCCTTGATAGGTGAACGCCGTTCCCTGGGCGAAGGCGGTGGAGAGTTGAGCGCTGAGGGTTAAGAGGAGCAGCAGGACGGCTGCCGGTGGAAACAGTTTTTTCATAAGTTAATGGAATTGATTTTATGCTTCGGACTGATGGCAGGCAAACGTTCCACACGCTTTGCGTCGCGTCAAAGCCAAATGCTGCGGGATGCCAAAAATACGAGAATGATGGCCGGGAAATCTTCACTCAATGGTTCACCCAATTCCTCACCTGACAAGCAATAATGGTGGGAGAAGGGTAACCTCGCCGGACGCTGCTCTATTTCATTGAACCAGCACCTTATAGAACATCAGGGCATTGGTCGTTTCCACGGAGCAGGGCGAAGCCGCCGTGTTCGTGCTCCACGGGCCGATGACCTTGGTGGATTGCAAGAGCGTGCCTTGCGACCAGTTGAGAGTCACGCTTTCTTTGCCTGAGGAGGTGATATATAACGTAACCGGTTGACCTATCTTTAAGCCCGCATTATAGAGCGCAGTTAACTGGCTGCTGGAGAGCGCGGAAAGATAAACGCTCACATCGGCAATGCTGCCGGGGAAGGTTCTGGCACCGGGGTTGTTCCCGAAATTGTCATCTCCTATATGGTAGGCAACACTAAATGTCTCGCTATCGTGAGTGATGGCATTGGTGGCCGATTGCGCACCATTGTTGTTAATCAAGTAAAGTGTCGCCTGAGTTGGCTCGATGACCATGGCGACGAAGGACCATTGTTGGGCAGGGGGGAATAGCATGGAATCCCAAGACCAAGTGTCAGGATTGCCTTGATTCCAAAGGTAACCCAACTCGGACATCCCGTTACCATCAACCGTGCCGCCAAAATCAAAGCCTGCGCCCGGACCGCCCCGGTCCATAAGCAATCCCGCATAATTCTCCACCGGCTCGTTCGGTTTGATCCACATGGCATAGGTCAGGTTGGTCGCAATCAGGCTCCCGGCCGAAGCCGCCACATAGGAATTGGCTACGCCGTGAAAAGTTGCCAGCGCCGCATTATTTGCGGGGAAACCGGGGAACGCCGGAGTTTCCGGTCCCACGATGCCATTAAATCCATTTTGCGCAGCCGTTTGATAGGTACCGTTATGCCCGCCCATATAATCATAGGCCACCACGCCACCGGCGGACGGATCATTGGTTTCGTTGAGCTTCCAAAATGCGAACGGCTTGCCGGCCAGGACTGCGGCTTCATAGGAGCCCGGCACCGGGCTGACCACAGCCACCGTGGCGTTGCTGCTGGGCGTGGTGCCAGCCGGATTGGTGAGCAGCAATTGATAGGTGCCCACGTTGGTGGTAGTCGTATCAGTAATGGTCAGGGTGCTGGTCTGCGCTCCAGAGATATTGCCGCCGTTGGTCAGATTCCGGCCGTCAAACAGCCATTGAAAGGTGATTGGTATCGAGCCCGTAATGCCGCTGGCGGTGAGGTTCACGGTGTTGCCCGTGTAAGTCACGACGGATTGGGGCTGCCCCAAAATGGCGATTTGAGCCGCTTCACCGACCAGGACACCGAAGGTAATGACTCCGGGATTTCCGAAAGCGGAGCCAGTGACTTCCAAGCCTTGAAGATTACCGGAAACCGTGCCGGATTGCGTCAGGAAAGCGATGCGTCCGCCGCCATCACCGGAAGCATTCACCAATGGGGCTCCGTTGAAAGTCACGGTGGCTGCATGGAGAAAGACTCCCCCGCCCGACCCGCCACCGGTATTAATTGCCTCGCCGCCGCCACCCAGGCCGCCTGGGACGAGAATCCCAGCCGTGGATTCAAGTGTAATGGCAACGCCCGCGCCCAGTTCAACGGCGCCACCGCCGCCACCGCCGCCCGCGCCCGTTCCAAAAAGATTGGCACCAGAAGCGCCGCCGCCGCTGCCCCCTTGGAGGTATGCCGTTAAATCGCCATAAGTGGGAGCCGCTGGCAGAGAGGGATTCCAACCTGCGCCCTGACCGCCAAAGGATCCGCCATCGCCCCAGGAACCATTGCCGAGCCCCCCGAAGCCGCCGCCACCGCCACCCGGCCCCTGGCCCGAGCCCCCGCTTCCGACACCGCCGCCGCCACCGCCCGGCCCACCGGCGCCGCCAAAACCATCGCCTTGATTTCCCCCGTTGGTCCCGCTGGCATTAATCGTTCCCGCGAGGTCAATGCTGCCTCGAGACAGGAGCGCCACCGGATTGTCACCCGAAGGTGTGATCGTCACTCCCACTCCGATGACAATGGAGCTGAAGGCAAAAACTGCTACGTTACTGTCAAAGATTCCGCCTTGGTTGTAGATCACTCCGGTGTAAAGCACGTTGCTGGCCGAATCCAGCAGCACCGGATTCCCGCCGCTCGTATCGATCAAATAGTTCCCAGTCGTCAGCGCCAGTGCGCCCAAGGAAGTGAAATTCGTGGAATTGAGAGGATTGGCTCGCGCGGTTCCAGGCAGAATCCACATCGCTGCCACTGCGAAAATCAGGAAAAGCGCGCGACCAGACCGCGCCCTCGGCTGTGGCTTTGACTGGAGGTTTTTAAATGGAATTATTGATGGCGCGATGCTGGATTGCGCCCCGCGAGCAAAGGGTTTTGCCATGGTAATTTAAAGTATTATTAATACTTATCATACAAAGAAGACACTGTCAAGCGCCAATGAATGTGGACAGCGGTATGGCAGGGCCCTCTAAAGTCTGGAAGCTTTCCCGATCCGGTAGTGAAGGACCAAATCTAAGTGCCCGTATTTAAGAATTAGGCCACGAAGCGGCGGCTCGTTTTCTCCTGGAAGGGGGGACAGGTGCTGTCCGATCGTCTGGTTTCGCCTTGGCTGCGCGTGCGGAGCGGCACGCCCTACCAGTGCCGCCTTCGTGCGATTCGTCAGACGTCAGACGGGTCAGACCATAACTTTTCACACTGGCCCTTCGGGATTTCGAACCTCGGCCTCCGCAGTTCACGCCCATCCGCGTCTCCCCTTCGTTACCTCGTTTCTGTCAACTCTCCGATGTTGAGCGTTGAATGCTGCCCGGCCGAGCTCCGGCGTTTCCGGTTTCCGGTTTATCCTGGCGGGAGACCACTCTGACGGTTCGCGAGCTCGCCAACCGACTCAAGATGGGGACCTGAAAGAGTCTGAACCACAAGCTTTAGCTGGCGCGCAAGACGAGGCGGGCCCAGTCCAGCACCCATGAACTTGCCAAAAAGTGAAAAGTTATGGTTGACCCCTTGTTCGGCAAAGAATGTAGCTGGGGAGCCAAAGGATGGGCACTCTGTTCTCGGGGCTGCTTATCGTAAAAAGCGGGACGGCCCAAAACTGCCAGGAGATGTCCCAATCACGGATAGCCAAAGGCCCCAGGAACTGGGATTATGAGTAGACCTAAATGGTTTTGATATTTAAATAAAAAGCATGAATAAAAAAGCAATTCAATTGATTATATCGGTCGTCAGTTTGGCTGCCGTCGGCTCCGCCAACGCAACGTTGACGCTCCAAGGAGGTCTCGCGGCCGGCGGAACCGGGTCTTTCACCTCGGACTCGCTGACACTAAACGCCCTGCAATTAGTTGAGAGCGCCACGGGTGATTTCTCGCCTGCTGTACAATCGGGAAGCGAACTTACCGCAAACACCACGACGATTAGTGGTCTCTCTACGACTGCCCTGGTAGTGAGCGTTCCGGACTATTTCAGTTTCTCGTCGACTCTCATCGCTCCGGGGACATCGCCGTCTGACCGGTTTGAATTTAACTTGGCCAGCCTTACGGAAACGTCGGATTCTGGAGGCCTGGCCACTTTCAGTGGGACCGGAACACTGGTCGATACAACGGGAGCCTACGCCAGTGCGCCAGCGACCTTTACCCTGGGCTTCAGTGGATCGGCCGGCGAATCTTTCAGCATGGACACAGAACCGTCGGTAGCCCCAGTGCCCGAACCATCGACGCTCATCGCGGGCGCGGCCATGTTGCTCCCGTTTGGCGTTGGAGCTTTCCGGGCGCTGCGCAAGGGGCGAAAGAATTAATCGCTTTCCAATCGTTTCTCTTGAGCCATCACGCCTGTGCGTGATGGCTTTTTAGTTTGGACCAGGTGTCATTTCACGCAACACGTGTCACCACACTGCACGAGATTGACGTAGCGTTGGGCGCGATCGCGCACGACGGGCGAAAGGCGGGCGGGATCGAAATTCCTGCCCGCATAGTAGCCGTGGTGCGTGTTCCAGAGGACATACATGTCAAAATTGGTGGGTTCGCGGCCGGCTTGCTGCTTGAAGGAGTCATGGAGCACGGCCCAATGCTGCCGGGCAACCGCGAGCGCAACCTCCGGGTTGCGATAGCTCCGCGAAACACTGTAGCACCGCCACACCGACGGCATGATTTGGTACCGGCTGACTTCGCCGGCGCCTCCAATTTCGCGGTCATCATTGCCGGTTTCAATCATGCCCAGCGCGAATTGATGGCGCCAATCCAACACGCCGGCGCTGCCGGTGGCCGGGGCTGCGCTCCTGGCGACCACCACGCTGGCGCGTGGCAGGGTCGGCAATGGAACCGGCGTGGCTGCCACCGCGGCCGGCCGTTGGGGTTGGGCCGTGGTCGTGGCGGCGGCACGCGCAGTGAGAAACGCGATGAACAAACCGCCCGTTGCGAGCAGCAAGCCCGCAGCGGCATGGAATTCGAGTCGTTTTTTCATAGTTGATGACGTCTCCTTATTGGAACTATCAAGCCAACATGCTACCAGTAATTCGCCCGCCGAATCCAATGACTATGGCGACAAGTTATTCACAGGTTGTTCACAAAGAATGCGTTATGCCTGACGCATGAAACGGGGACCTGTGATTATTTTCATTTGAACCCCGTCCGGGCCAGGGCTGCTGAGCGCGGAGGAACGGAGTTGGCGACGGTGGGGCGCGTCGCTCCGCGCGCGCCGCGCCTGCCAACCAACGCAAGCTCACCCCAAAAGAAGGGGCATAGCAAGGGTCAGAACTTTGCTGCCTGACAGCGGTATGAGCCGAGGGGCAGACTTGGGTCCATGCCGCGTCAACTCCGAGTCGAATATCCCGGTGCCATCTACCACCTTATGAGCCGCGGTGATCGGCAGGAGGATATCCTTAAAGCAGCCTGGTGGTATCTGGCGGGGCCGGCACATCGGCCCGGCCGGCCGCGCGTGGACCGGCTGTTGGCCGAACATGGGATAGGATGCAGCTTGCTTGGGCGGAAGAAGTACGATGACGCCGAACGATTGCTTCTTTCTGGCTTCAACGGCTTAAAAGAACGTGCCCAGAGGATTCCCGCCGAGCACAAACGTGCGCTAGCGGAGGCTCTCCGCGGGCTCATTCAGCTTTCCACTGACATAGGCAACGCGAAGGATTCTGCGAAATGGAGCCAAGAGCTCAAGAGTCTTGAACCTTAAGATGGCCGGCAGATCGCGAGTCAGGCATCCGTCTTATTCAGACTTTCTTGAAATACTCTGTCGCCATAATGTAAAAAGTATTAGAATAGTCCTTATTATTAAATAGTTATGTGCGAAACTGCAAAATCAATTTATTGTCATGTTTAGACTTTACATTTCCCAAGTTCATGGTAGTTTGGCCGTGATGAACAAGTACAGTTCATGTTCAGGCCCTATGCGAGTGGGTTGGGTGTCCCAAAGCGAACCCGCGGTGGAAGCGGGTTCTCGGCCCGCCCCGTTGCGGCATTTCGCATCCGCCAATTTATCATTCGTCACCTGTCACCCGTCACCAACTTGGAACGATGCCGATCCATACAGATGAATACGGTTAATTACGGATAAATTCGGCCCCAAAAATTACGGCTAAACCCAACCCAAAAAAATTACGCATGGTCTTCATTCTTGTCTCGCCGACTTGCCGCGCCGACTTGCCGCATCGGAGCGCAGCGAAGGCGGGACGAATCCGCCCGTTGGGCATCCTCTCCAACGAGTCTGGCTCACCCCAAGTCAGACCAGGTAAGACCAAGTCAGACCTTTGAAAAATTATGGACCTGGCCCGATAAGGCAAAATTGCCCGGCTTCCCAATAGTTACCATTTGCGGCCAGCCGCATCCGATGCTACTGTGCTAGCCGGTTGTGCGTTATTCCATGTAATTTTATGAACAATAGACACTTTTCCAAGTCACGCCGGAACTTTCTCAGGTCCACTCTCACCCTGCCGGTGGCCCTGGCCGCCGGGCCCTCGCTCCTGGCGACCGCAGCGTTGGCGGCTGATGCGCCCGTCCCCGCTGATGCCCTGCCCCGCCGGCAGCTAGGCAAGGATGGGCCGCAGGTGACCATGCTATGCATGGGCGGCATGATGGCCGCTTTGAGCCCGGACTATCTCGACATCGCCTGGTCCATGGGCATCCGCTATTTCGACACGGCGGACTGCTACCTGCATGGCCAGTCCGAGAAGATTGTCGGCCAGTGGCTGGCCAAATACCCCGAGCGCCGCAAGGA
Source organism: Verrucomicrobiota bacterium (assembly GCA_049509875.1). Classification (GTDB taxonomy): domain Bacteria; phylum Verrucomicrobiota; class Verrucomicrobiia; order Limisphaerales; family UBA11358; genus UBA11358. The sequence continues at coordinate 53,824 of JBEKZM010000044.1, forward strand.
AATCTTCCTCGTTTCCAAGGATCATCCGCATGAGAGCCCTGAACAGTTGCTCACCATGATCGACACGCGACTGGCAGCCTGCGGCACAACCTACCTCGACGCCTTTTACATCCACGGCCTGGGTCCGCGCGAATATGGCGATGCCTCGTTGAACTGGCCCAAGAGCGACGCCTTCAAAAAGGTCGCGGCGCAGTTGAAAAGTTCGGGCAAGGTGAAAATGGTGGGCTTCTCCTGCCACGACGGGCGCCTCCCGGATTATGTGAACGCCGCCGCCGAGGGCGGATTCCTCGACCTCATCATGCTTGCCTTCAATCCATTTTATCCCAAAGGCGGTCCGCTGGATCAGGCCCTCGATGCGGCGCACAAGGCGGGCCTCGGCCTGGTGGCCATGAAGACCATGCGCAGCACCCACGATGTTCCCAAGCGGCTGCCGGAACTCGACAAACTTGGCCTGTCCACGCATCAGGCCGTGCTGCACGCCGCCTGGAGCGACCCGCGCATTTCGGTGGTGTGCAACATGATTGACAACGTTGACCAGATGCAAAGCAGCGCCGCCGCCGCGCGCAGCTACAAGGAGCCGCTTAAATTTGCGCACCTGGAATTGCTCCGCGAGACCATCCTCGCCGGCCGCCGCACCATGTGCACGGGCTGCCCGGCCTGCCAAGCCGCGGCGCGGCAAACCGATTTTGCCTTCCATGACATCGCCCGGTTCGTCACTTATTACGAGCAGGACGGCAACCGGGACGCGCGCGGCTATTATCAGGCGCTCGCCCCGCAGCATCGCGATGCCTGCCGGGCGGATCTGGGCGCGCTGCGCGAGGCCTGCCATTTCAAGACGGATTATCCCGAAATCGTTCGCCGCGCCGAACGTTACTTTGCTTGAATATGAGCGACGCGAATTCAAACCTCACGCGCCGCAGCTTTTTGCGCAGCGCACTCATCGCTCCGGTGGGAGTGGCCTTGACGCCCGCCCTGGCCGGCCACGCAGCGGACGCCACGGCTGACGCCAAGGCCGATTCAACGCCGGTGCCCACGCGCAAGCTGGGGCGGAACGGTCCGGTGGTGAGCATGTTGATTTTTGGCGGCGACATGCCGGCCTACAGCCCGGAACATCTGGACGTGGGCTGGTCCCTGGGCATCCGCTATTTCGATACTGCGTCCGGCTATGGAAATGGCAACGACGAACTCAAGGTGGCTGCCTGGCTCGATAAATATCCGGAGCGGCGCAAGGACTTGTTCCTGGTTTCCAAGGACCATCCGCGTCAGGGACCCGAACAGTTGCTGGACATGATTGACCGGCGCCTGGAGCGCTGCAAAACCAGCTACCTGGACCTCTATTTCATCCACGGCATCAACCCGCGGGAGTACGGCCAGGATTCGCTGAACTGGCCCAAGAGCGACGCCTTCAAGAAGGTCGCCGACAAATTGAAAAGCTCCGGGAAGGTCAAAATGGTTGGGTTTTCCTGCCATGACGATCAGGCCCCGCAATACCTTGCGGCGGCTGCCGCGGGCGGCTTCTTGGATGCCGTCATGGTCAAATACACGCCTTTTTATGTCAAAGGCGGCGACTTCGACCAGGCGCTCGATGCCTGTCATGCGGCCGGTATTGGCTTGGTGGCGATGAAGACGCTGCGCAACGCCGCGGACGCACCGAAGCGGTTGCCGGAATTTGACCAGCTCGGCCTCACGACGCATCAAGCGCTGTTACAGGCGGTCTGGAGCGATCCGCGCATCAGCGCCGTATGCAACCGCATGCAGAACGTGGACAACATTCAAACCAGCGTGGCCGCGGTCCGGGCCTACAAGGGACCGCTCAAGATCGCCCAAATGGAGTTGCTCAAGGATACCCTGCTGGCGAGCCGCCGCGCCCTGTGTCCCGGCTGTCCCGGTTGCCAGCAACAGGCGGCGTCGCTCGAATTGGCGTTTTCCGACATCGCCCGGTTTGTCATGTATTACGAGCAGGACGGCAACGTGGGGGCCCGCGATCAATATCAGCGGTTAACCGCGGCCCAACGTGACGCCTCGCAGGTTGATCTGGCGGCGCTTCGCGAAGCCTGCCATTTCAAGACCGACTACCCGGAAATCCTCCGCCGCGCGGAACGGTATTTTGCATGAGCGCTCGCCGCTGAAACCTGCCGGGCGCTTCGCCCGTCTTAATTCTTTCCGATGGCCACCGATAAAAAATACGGTTCTGGCGGACGCAAGCAATTCGTCCGCACGCGGGTGCCATTGGCTGAAAGCGTCTCCGGCGCAGTCATTTTGCTCCTGCTGGCGGCCATCGCGGTGGCCATCTACCACAAGGGACGGGTCTTTGACCCGAATCTCTACGCCGTGCGGGCTGATTCATTGAAATCCACCGCCGCCGCCGTCGTAGGCAAGGCCGGCACGGCGCCGGCCGCACCCGCGACCGCTCCGGTTTCCGAGCCGGCGGCCGCCGCGCCCGCGGACAGCCCGCCCGCGGCCGGGGAAGGCTCCGCCGAGGGCGCCGGCGAGGCGGCCGCCGCCCCCAAGGCGGCTCTGAAAGGTGAACCGCTGGAAATTTCGCTCCCCGGCTGCAAGCCGATGTCGGACACCGAATTTTACAATTCGGATAATTTGTTCGAGAAGATCGACGGCCGCGCGCCGGCTTACCAGAACTACAACGTCCAGCAGCTCCGCTGCCGCTCCTTCGCGGTCACCGCCGCGGCCGGCAGCTACGTGGACGTTTACGAGTATCATTTCGACAATCCCGTGGACGCGTTCGGCATGTTTTCGCTGGAGCGCGATCCCAAGGGGGAGGCGCTGGATTTTGCGGCCGACGGGTATTCGGGGGCGATGGGTTACTTTTTCAGGCGGGGCGCCGTCTATGTACAGATAATCGCCTCGGACGAGAAGGCGCCAACGCTGGTTCTGGCCAAGGCCATCGCGCAGGACCGGGCCCGGGCGATACCTGAGAATGACAGCGGCCTGGCGGGCCGCCGCAAGCTGCCCGCGGATGGACTGATCGCCGACAGCGTGTCGTTCGTGCCGGAAAACGCGCAGGGCCAGGCGGCCCTCAAGAACGTCTTTCAAGCCCGCTACAAGTTTGCCGGCGCGGAACTGCCGTTCTTTGTGATGGTGTCCACGCCCGATGACGCGGCCGGCGCCTGGAAGTCGTTCCAGGACTTTTGCGTGCGGTTTGGCAAAGCCGAGCCCCTGCCCGACCTCGACGGCGGCAAGCTCTTTCGCGCGCAGCTTTTCGGCAAATGGAAGGTGGTTTACCAGCGCGCGGGGGAAGTCGGCGGAACTTTTGACGCGGCGGACGCCGGCCAGGCGCAGGCGTTCGTGGAAAAGTATTTGCGCGGTGAACTAAAATGAATAGATTAACTAACGAATTGAAGAAGTAGTAGTTACGTAACGAAGCCCGGGCCGGGGCCGGCGCAGTCCCACCGGATTGCTCTTGGTTATGCCGGGCGTTACGAGAAAGAGGTTTTTTATGAAGTCTGACAAGTCCGCCCCATCGACGCCGTTGCCGGAAGAATCCGTCAGCCGCCGCGAATTTCTCGTGCGCCTCGGCGCCACTGGCGCCCTCATCGCCGGCGCCGGCCTGGCCGCCAAGGAACTCTGGCAGCCCAGGCATTTCGTGCCCGGCTTCGAAAAGGAAAAAGGCGTGCAGTTGCGCAGCTATGCCCTCGAGGCAAACAGACTCCTGCCCTCGCTGTCCATCGCCCATGGCACCGACCACGAAAAGACCGTCCGCGCGGCGCTCGGGGCGCTGGGCGGCATAAACCGATTCGTCAAGCATGGCGACGTGGTGATGATCAAGCCCAATGTGGCCTTTGACCGCCCGCCGGCTTTGGCGGCCACCACGCATCCGGACACCCTGCGGGCCGTGGCGAAATTATGCTTCGAGGCCGGCGCCCACAAAGTCATTCTGGCCGACAATCCAATCAATTCGCCCACGGGCTGTTTCTTCAAGAGCGGCCTCACCGCGGTGGCGTCGGAGATGGGCCTGGACCTGCTGTATCCGGAAACCAATGCGTTCGCGCCGCTGTCCATGGACGGCGAGATTTTGAAGGAATGGACTTTCTTTAACACGCCGTTCAAGAAGGCGACCAAGGTCATCGGCCTGGCGCCGTGCAAGGACCACAACCTCTGCCACGCGTCCATGACCATGAAGAACTGGTACGGTCTGCTCGGGGGCCGGCGCAACCAGTTCCACCAGCATATCCACAGCATCGTTTCGGATTTTGCATTGATGATGAAGCCCACGCTGGTCATCCTTGACGGCATGAATGTGTTGATGAGCAACGGTCCCACCGGCGGGCGGCTTTCCGACGTCAAACCCATGAACACGATCGTGGCTGGCACGGACATGGTGGCGGTGGACGCCTATGGCTACGAGCATCTGATGGAACGCGACCTGGCTGAATTGAGTTACATCCACAAAGCACACGACCGGGGCCTCGGAAACAAAAACTGGAAGGACACGGTTTATCGAGAGGTCCAAGCGTGAAGGACCTGCTAAAACTCCGCAATGTCCGCCGCGTGGCGCAGGTGTTTTTCTTTGCGCTCTTCTTGTTTTTCGTCTTCGTCACCGACCTGCGTTATCTCAAGGGCTATCCGGTTTCCCTTTTTCTCGAGCTGGACCCCCTGGTGGCCTTTGCCACGGCCATCACCACGCACACCATTTACATGGGCCTGCTGTGGTGCCTGCTGCTGATCATTCCCACGCTCCTGTTCGGCCGGATTTTTTGCAACTGGGTCTGCCCCTACGGCATCCTGCATCACTTCACCGGCTGGCTGCTCGGCAAGCGCCGCGCCGAAGAGCGCGAGCGCATCGAGGCCAACCGCTACAAGAAACTGTATTCGCTGAAGTACGTCATCCTCATCGCCATGATCGCCGCGGCCATCGGCGGCACGCTGCAGATCGGCTGGCTGGACCCCATCTGCCTGTTTCATCGCTCCATGAGCACGGTGATATTGCCGATGATCAACCTGTTTATTCCCTCCTCCATTTACGTGCGCCAATATTTTCACGTCGGGGCGTGGATCATCGGCTTCCTGCTGCTATTCCTGGTGGGCATGAACGTGCTCATCCCGCGGTTTTTCTGCCGCGTGCTGTGCCCCCTCGGCGCCTTTCTGGGAACGCTCTCCACCGTCTCGCTCTGGCGCATCGACCGCGATCCGCACAAATGCGTCGATTGCGACCTGTGCCTGAAGAATTGCGAGGGGGCCTCCGATCCGCACACGCAGCTCCGCAAAAGCGAGTGCTTCGTGTGCTTCAACTGCATCGAGGATTGCCCCGAGGACGCGATCTCGTTCAAGTTCCTCCCGTCGCTGCAGCGGGAAGTGACGGCGCCAGTGGTGCCCGGCCGCCGCGCGTTCTTGGGCACGCTGCTGGGCCTGGGCTTTTACGCCTTCGCCCGCACCTCCGGGGCAAGCGACCGCAACTACGACAAGAAGGTCATCCGCCCGCCCGGATCCGTGGAGGAGAAGGATTTTCTCGACCGCTGCATCAAGTGTGACCAGTGCATTCGCACCTGCCCGACGAACGTGCTGCAGCCGGCTTTGATGGAGTCCGGCTTGGAGGGCATCTGGACGCCCATCCTGAACATGAAGCTGGGCTTCTGCGAGGTGAATTGCACGCTCTGCGGCGAGGTCTGTCCCACCGGCGCGATCCAGCGGATCACCATCGAGGAAAAGACCGGCACCGGCCCGTTCGAAAAGGAAGGACCGATCAAGCTGGGCACCGCCTTTTTTGACAATGGCCGCTGTCTGCCGTGGTCCATGGAAACGCCGTGCGTCGTATGCGAGGAGGTTTGTCCGGTGTCGCCCAAGGCCATTTATTCGCGCGAAGTCACCATCACCAAGCGCGACGGCAACCCGATCACGCTCCGCCGGCCTTACGTGGACCCGGCGCTGTGCATCGGCTGCGGCATTTGCGAGCATGAATGTCCGGTGACGGACGAGGCGGCCATCCGGGTGACCGCCGTGGGCGAAACCCGCTCGCGCGACCGCCGCCTGCTCATGGATGGCGGCGTGACCAGCGCCGTGCAGGAACTCGAGAAGCGGCAAAGGTAAAACTCCATTCCGGCATAACATACACAGCCCCGGAGTATGCCTGATGATATCGGTTGGGCTTCAAACAACCTTGTTCAACTGACTTCGTCAGCGCGCTTCCGGTGTTGACTGGCTGCCGCGCGGGTAATACTTTGTCGGCATGGAAACCGTCACTTTGAAAATGGAGCGGAAGCAAATCGCGCTTTTGAAGGAACGTTCCAAAGCGCTGGGCCGTTCGCGGGCCGCGATCGTGCGCGATTTGATTGACGAACATCTTACCCCCAAAAAACGCCCATCACTATATGAGCGCGCCAAAGATCTCTGCGGCAGCGTGCGCGGTTCAAAGGATTTGTCCACGCGGCCTTTGACAGGCTATGGCCGCGACTAAAATCCTGATCGATTCCGGGCCGTTGGTTGGGTTCGTGAGTGACAGGGACCAATACCATCACTGGTCGATGGATATTTGGAACAAACTTTACGAACCGATGTGGACGTGCGAAGCGGTCTTGTCGGAAACGATTTTCCTGCTGCAATCAGACGGCGTTGCCATTGATTCCCTGCTGGACCTTTTTGAGCGCGAATTGGTGAAGCTTGATTTTGATGTTGCCGCTCACCGGCCTGACGTTTGGACGCTATTGCGCAAATACGCTGACCAACCGATGAGCCTGGCCGATGCGTGCCTGGTGCGCATGACGGAATTAAACGACCACTGCCAGATTTTCACGACCGACAAGGATTTTCTGGTTTATCGGCGCAAAGGGCGGAGCATCATTCCACTGCTCGCACCGTTTTGATGCAAACACTTGACATCGACCACGCAATTCCAGGGAACCATATGAAAACATGTTGGCTTCGGCAATGGCTCCCACTCCTGGCGATGTGCGCGACCGCGATGGCCGCAACTGCTGCGCCTCAATTCCCTGCCGCCGCTGATCCCGCCGCAACCAATTCCCTGTGGGACGGCCGCGGCTGCGTGGACGACGCCCGCGGAAAATGGTTTCGCGACGCCAAATTTGGCGCCTTCATCCATTTCGGGCTCTATTCCGAACTGGGCGGTTATTATCACGACCAGGGGCCGTATGATCCGGCGGAACAGATCATGGGCCTCGGCGAGCGGCACATGGTTATTCCCTGGAAGATTTACCAGAGCGAGGTGGGCGGCGCCTTTAACCCCACGAATTTCGATGCCCGCAAATGGGTCAGCCTGATCAAGCGCGCCGGCCAGAAATATGTCATCGTCACCACCAAGCACCACGACGGCTTCTGCATGTTCCGCACGGCCACCACGCATTACAACGTGGTGGAAGCCACGCCGTTTGCGCGCGATGTCATCAAGGAACTGGCCGAGGAATGCCGCCGGCAGGGAATCGCCTTCTGCCCCTATTATTCCATTGGCGACTGGTCCGCCGCCGAGGTGATGGGCCCCCAATTCACCTCGTACCACGATTACATGTTCGCGCAACTCAAGGAGCTCATGACGCAATACGGGGACATCCCGCTGGTCTGGTTCGATAATTTCTGGTACGTCAACCAGCAATGGACCACGGAGCAGCCCCACGCCCAGGAGCTTTACGAATGGCTGCGATCGCTGAATCCCAGGGTGCTGGTCAACGACCGCTGCGGCCGGGGCGCCAGCTCGACGGACGGCGATTACGCAACGCCGGAAAACCAATTGAAAGGTTCGCGCCAAAGCCGCTACTTCGAAGTGGTGATGACCGACACTGCCGATGACAACTGGGGCTGGGTCAGGGGGGCCACCAATTACCGCTCCCCGGCCGTGCTCATCCGCAATTTGATCGATTGCACCAGCAAGGGCGGTAATTTCGTCCTCAACGTCGGGCCCACCGCCAGCGGCGACTTCCCGCCGGAACATACGGCCCTCATCGATGCCATCGGCGCCTGGATGGATGCCAACGGCGCGGCGATCTACGGCACTTCGCCGGCTCCCGAGGTCGAGGCGCCCGCCGGCGCGGATTTCGTGTGCTACGCCACGAAAAAGGACCAGCACATTTATTTGCACGTCATTCGCTGGCCGGAAGGGCAGGCGACGGAAGCGGTCCGGATTCGCCGGCCCGATTTTGTGAAAGCGGCCCTGCTGGACTCCCGGCTGGCCGGATTCCATTGTGAGAGCACCGAGGCAGGCGGCGTGACGACGTTGAAATTTCAGCGCCCCGAACGGACGGACGCTTATGCCACGGTGGTGCAACTCGATTTCAAGTAATCAAGGCCAGCCCATGTCCGCCCCCACTCCCTCCACCCATCGCCAGCGCACCTGCCGTGCGTGCGGCAAAAAATTCGATTACCCGGTCAAAGGCAGCGCGGCGACGCGGCATCATTGCGAGGATTGCGTGGTGGTGCCGCCCGAGACGCAGAAAATCCTGGAGCGCCTCAACAGCCGGTTGACCCAGCTCGAGCGGCAGCTTGAGGCGCAGGCGCGCCGCCAGCACGCCGGCCCGCCGTCGCCAGGCGCGTGAGTTGGCGGCCAGGGCGGGACTTGGGATTTGCCGGCGCAACCGGGGAACACCCGGTGGCGGCGGCTCGCTGGTCTGCGGATTATTTATTCGCGCTCCAGAAGCCCTTCTGTTGGGCGGACCGCTGCTTGACTTTGATCTGGCCCAGAATGGCGTGCCAGCCAATGTAGATCTTGTGCCACTGGGTTTCCACGTTGCGCAGGGCGCCTTCCCCCATTTCGGCCAGATAGCGAAGCGAGGGGGCATTGCCAATGAGGGCATGGATTTCTTCACGGCCCGGCGACTGGACCTCGACGGAGGCAAAAATCAATTCCAGTTCCTGAACGATGATGCTCTTGATTTCCAGGAAATTATGGTCGTCGGCCGCGGTGAATTTTTTGGAACGCGCAACATTGATGAAGTGATTGAACTGTTTCCAGCACTCGATGTGGGTTTCGATCTGGGTTATCAACTGATTGATTTCCTTGGCGGTCATTGGCGGGCGGGTGTTGGGATGGAAGACAAGGCGGTTTGCGGGAATAGAAAGATGATGGCCCCGCCCCGCAGTTCGCGGGCGGTGATGCGCAGACTGCCAAAATACACGCTGACCTCCGCCATGGGCATCTGGCCCGCGCGAGCTTCGCGGAACAGGTCCAGCACGTCGCGCCCGATGGCGTGCAGCAGCGGTTCCGGGAACGTGGAGGAGACCGTCGAAGTCACGATCTGTCCCTGCCGGTCCACGGTGACGGTGCCCGCGGGCAGTTGCTGGACGGAGGCATCACTGCCAAATAGTTTTTTCAGGATTCCCATGAGGCGACAAGTTTGCGGCTTTTTTCAAGTAAATTCTCCGCGGCTTCCGCGGGCCAGCCCACCAGGAAAGCGCGGTCGCCACGCACCAGCATCACTGTCTGGCGCTCCGGGCTTTCGCCGGCGACGTGTGACAGCGGCCCCGCCTCGAGACGGTCGCCCAAGCGGCGGACAATTTCAGCGGCCCGCCGCGTCCATTGGGCGAAGGCGGCCACGTTTTGAGTGCCCAAACCCTCCGGTTCACCCTTTTCCAACGGCACGGCCACCACGAATTCCGCCCCCTCGCGCGTAAGCTGGGCCAATTTCCACATGGTTTGACGATGCAGATTGCTTTCCACCGAATCGGGTTCGGGGCCCGGCTGGTTGGTCTCATCGATTGACTGGGCTGATTCCAACAAAAGGGCATTCGCTGGTTTGCGAATGGTGCGCTCGCGTTCCGGCTCGGCGGGCAAATTTTCAAATGTACCGGTTTTCCATGCCAAGAGGCGGCGAAAAGCCGCCTCGCCGCGCGCCCCTTCGCATTCCGCGTCCGTTAATTCGCCATCCTGAATCCATAATTTAGCCACCAGGGGGCCTCGCGTGACGCGGAAAACGGTGCTCGTGCGCGACAGACACTCCATTTGGATGATATCCATCAGGCTCTTGCTCTGGAGCCCCCGAAACCCGGTGTCACTGTCGCGGTCGGATTGGTCCAGCAGCGACTCCACACACTCGTTGAACAACTTCGCATTGCGCTGCATTTCGGTCTTGAGCCAGAACAAATCCACACCCAGCGCATAGGCGCGTGAACGGTAGTCCTCGTCTTCCAGCCCGCTCAGAACCACCGTCCGGGTGGTGGGAAAGCGGCGGCGGACAATGGAGATCATCTGCAGGCCATCGATCCGCGGCATCTTCAAATCGGAAATCAGGACCCGGACCTTTTCGGTTTCCAGGAGCGCCAGCGCCCGTTTGGCATTGCCGGCGGTAAGGACTTCCGGATGGCTTGGCAGCACCGCAAGTTGCTCCCGACACAGAGACAGCCAATCGGCATCGTCGTCGAGTATTAAGATTTTATGCCCGGTTTCCATGTCGGTCGTTTGCTAATCGCTAACCGCGTTCTCCACCAGATTCAAGCCACAAAGCATCCTATGACGTCAGCAAGCTTCGTTCCAACCCCGCTGGCCGGATTCCACCGCAAACAAGACAGATTCCCGGCTGCCAGTCCAACGGTGGGACAAAAACGCGGCCCGAAATCATCCTATTCATCTGGCGCAGATTCTGCTTATCGGATTAAAGCGTCGCTAGTGGCCGGCGCCAAACCTAATCGACAACCAGTCATGGCAATCTCAATAAGAACTAAATTCGCAGGCTTCCTGCGCGGTCTTTTCGGCCGGGGAAATGTCCAGGCACCGGCCGAGCCCGTGACTTCCCCAGCGCCGGCGCCGGCGACGGTCCTCGCTTCAACGCCGCCGTTTTCAATTCCAACGCCCCAAAGCCCGGCAGCCAGACCGGCGCCGGTTTCTGTCAAAGCCGGCCCGGCGCCCGCCGGCGCGACCGGCTCGTCCCGCACGGCTCCCAATGTGATCGAACTGCCGCTGGCGGCGGTGATCGCCGCCCTGCCCATAGATTTGCGCGCCAAGCTTGTGGCCGCGCCTCCGACGGGCGCGTCCATCCATTTGCAGGCGGAAAAGGTGATCAGCCAGCTTGCTTATGGCGCCGTGAAAATCTCCTTCGGCGAACTCCGCCGTCTGGCGGCGGGAGTGTTCATCAATTCCGGGGGTGAAATGGACAAAAAGCAGGTCAATTTGCCGCTGCAGGAGATTCTCCTGCGCTTAAATCCGGCGCTGCTGACCCGGAGGACCGCGAAAAAGGTCGAGGTGGCCGACGATATTGTGGGGCCTTTTGGCGAGCGCGGCCGCGGTTTCACGTTTACCACGCAACCATTGAAAGGTCCCTCGGTGCCGATGCCCGTTCCGGTCCAAACCTCGTCCTCCGCGGAGCCACCCGCCGCGCTGGTGCCGCCGATGGCCGTCCGGCAAACCTCGCCCCCGCCGATGGCGTCACCAATCCCGCAACGCTCCGCCACACTCGCGGCGCCGGGCGGTGCCGGTCTGGCTACCGGGCGCAGCCCGCTGCCCGGCTTACCTTTGTCGCCCCGTTCGGTGACGCCCGCCTTGCCCGGTATGATGGGCGGCAACGGCCACGCCGGCAACGGCAACGGCAACGGCCACGCCCTGCCGCCGACGCCGGGGTTGCGAGGCGGTGCTTTGGATGGCAATGGCCACGGAGCGCCAGTGTCGTTTGGAAGGCCTGCCGCGCCCACGGCTCCGGCGGAACCGGGTGCGACCATTGTGGTTGCGCTGGGCGACCTGTCCGCAAGCTGGCCGCAGGCGTTGCAACTGGAAATCGTAGGCTCGCCCCTGGCCCACGCCAAGGTGGCGTTGGCGGCCTCCTTGATTCTGCCGGGATTGAAACGCGGGCGCATTGTCGTGCCGTGGAAACAGCTTCGTTTGCTCGCCCAGCCGGGTTCAGCCCCGTCGCCCAACGACCATCTGGAATTGGAGCTTCCCTTGAACATCATCGCTCCCCTTTTTGTGGCGGCGCAAAAGAGCCCGTTGGGGCCCCAGTCCAGAGCATCGGTTTCGGCGGAAATTCCCGACCTCTTCTTCGGCTTCCCGCAGCCCGCGGCCGTCGCTCCGGCGCCGGCAGCTCCGGCGGCGCCAGGAACGCCTCCGGCTTCTGCAACGCCACTCGGGCCGCCGCTGGCCCAGGCGCGGGAACCCAAGTTGCAAGATACCAACTACTACGCCTTGGCTGATAAAGCCGGCGCGTTGGCGGCGGCGGAGGCGGCCGCGCGCGGCGGAGCGCTGCAAACCGATTTTCTGAATCGCCTGACGCATCCCAAAGAGGTCGTCGCGCGGGCGACCACGCTGTCTGGCGTGGCCGGCGCCATTGTCGCCATGCAGGATGGACTGCGCGTGGCCAGCCAGGTGCCGGCCGATTTGAACAGCGACACGCTGGCGGCCTTTTTGCCGCAGATATTCGAGCGCGTCAACCAATGCACCCGGGAACTCCGGATGGGCGCGCTCAACAACATTAATTTCACCGTGGGCAATGTTCCCTGGAAAATCTTCCGGGTGAATGCGGTGTACTTCGCCGCCTTCGGGCGTGCCGGCGAACCATTGCCCTCGGCGCAATTGGCGCAACTGGCAGCCGAACTGGACCGCAAGAAAACATCCTAGCTTATTTATTTATGGCCATCATCAATCAAGCCACCAAGGAACTGCAGGTAAAAATCGTCTATTACGGCCCGGCGATGGGCGGAAAAACCACGAATCTCGTGCAAGTCCACGACCACGTCCAGACGGCGGCGGGCAACAAGGGCAAGCTGGTCTCGCTGGCCACCAGTTCCGACCGCACGTTGTTTTTCGACTTTCTGCCGATTGAAGCCATGACCATCAAAGGCTTCAGGACCAAATTCCAGTTGTACACGGTGCCCGGGCAGGTGATCTACAACACCACCCGCCAACTGGTGCTGCGCGGCGTGGACGGCGTCGTTTTTGTCGCGGATTCGCAGTATGAGAAAATGCCCGAGAATGTCGAAAGCTTCCAGAACCTGATCGACAATTTGAATACGTTGAAGATCAACCTTGCGGAAATTCCCTACGTGCTCCAATACAACAAGCGCGACCTCCCCAATGCGGCGCCGATGGAGTATCTGGACTTTTTGCTGAACAACCGGGACATCCAGATGCCGGCCTTTGCGGGGACGGCGCATAAATGCGAGGGCGTGTTTGAAAGCTTGAACATGATCACGCGAATGCTCCTGCAGAAATTCATCAACCAATCGGTCCCACAATACGCGTGACATGGCCACCCTGCCACAGCTTGTTGAGGAAGACGTCCGGAAGCTGGACGAAACGCTCACGGAATTCCTCACCCAGACCGACGCGACGGTCGCCTTGATCATCGACAAAGGCGGGTTTCTGATCTCGCATCAGGGGGAGGCAGGCGACCTGGATCTCACCACGCTCGGCGCCCTGGCCTCCGGCGCCTTCATGGCCAGCCAGACCATCGCCGGACTGGTGAACGAAAAGGACTTCAGCCACACCGCCTTGCAGGGCGGCCAGTGCAGCTTGTACTCCACCAATATTGATGCGCAGTGCCTGCTGGTCGTGGTATTCCCATCGAAAACCGGCATGGGTGTCGTGAAATACTATTCGGGCGCGACCGTGGCCCGCTTGGCGCGGCAACTGGCCGCCGCCCGCGAACGTGATCCTGCCGGCGGCCTGGACCTCTCGGAAATGAACGTCGCGAATCCGGAGGAGATCTTTCGCAAAAAGGCCATATAACGGGGACACAAATGAGGAGGTAAAATGGACGCCATCGCCACTGTTGAGTTGGATCGACTGCTTAAGGCCATGGTCGAAAGCGCCGACGGCATTTCCGACCTGCTGTTTGTGGCCGGGACGCCGCCGCAGGTGGAAGTTCACGGGTCCTTGGAAACACCAGCCCTGAAGCTTCCCGAGGCGGTGTTGACCAGCGACCGGATTGAAAGGCTGGCCGGCTCGATTCTCAATCATAACACCAAGCTGATGCGCGACCTGGCGGAACACGGCTCCTGCGATTGCAGTTACACGCTGGGCGACACCTGCCGGTTCCGCGTGAACATTTATCGCCAGAATGGCGGCTTGGCCATGGTCCTGCGCCGGCTGCAGGCCGACATTCCCACGATGGAATCGCTGGGCCTGCCGCCTCTCTTCCGCGAGATCGCCCAGGAGAGAAACGGACTGATTTTTATCACCGGCGGCTCCGGCAACGGCAAAACCACCACGCTGGCGGCGATGCTGCATGAAATCAACCGCACCAGCCGGGTGCATATCATATCGCTGGAGGATCCGATCGAGTTCGTGCATCCGCAGCTCAAGTCCACCTTCAGCCAGCGGGAATTGGGCCGGGATTTTTTCACTTTCCCGGACGGATTGCGGGCGGCTATGCGGCAGGCGCCCAAGGTCATTCTCGTCGGCGAAATCCGGGACCGGGACACGATGGAAATTGCGCTGACGGCGGGTGAAACGGGCCATCTGGTGCTCACCACGCTGCACACCATCAGCGCCGATCAGACCATCAACCGCGTCCTCGGCCTGTTTACGCAGGACGAGGAGCAGCAGGTGCGCGAGCGGTTGGTGGGATCGCTGCGGTACATTGTCGGCCAGCGGTTGGTGCCCAAAAAAGGCGGCGGCCGTGTATTGGTGACGGAGTTGATGGGCAGCAGTCTGCGCACCCGCGAAGTCATCGCCCTGGGCGAGAATGAAAACCGCCGCCTGCACGACATCATCGAGGCCGGCGCCAGCGCCGGCTGGCACAGCTTCGAGCAGTCGCTGCTCCGGGCTTGCGAGAACGACTTGATCACGGAGGAGACGGCGATGCGTTTCTGCGTCAACCGACCCGTGATGCGCCAGCGCCTGGATGTCTCGCGAACCGGGGCAAATCGTCTGGCGACTGCAACGCCCACACCTCCGATGATGGTGGTTGCCGCCGCGCACGTCGCCACGAGTCCAAAGCCGTTCCCCGACACGGCGCCGCTGGTTAAACCGAAACCGCATCCGGGGCTCCTCAAGGGAATGTTAAACGATCTGATCTAGTCCGGCTCTCCGGATCGCGGTTCGCGCTGGACCAGAAAGGGGGGAATTATTTGCTGGTTTACGGGGAACGTCGCAATTACGCTGGCGATGAACTCATCCTACGAACTATGGACATCGTTTTCAACTGCCCGAACTGTGATCAAGAACTGGCGGTGGATCAGTCCGGCGCCGGGTCCGAGATTGATTGCCCCTCCTGTGGCGAAACCATCACCATTCCCGCGGCTCCCGGCAAGGTGACGACCGGTTCAATTCCGGCTGCGCCGCCGCCGGCGCCCAGCGCCATCAACACCTCCGCCGCCGCCAAGGTGGAACTGCATCTCAAGGTGCCGGTGCACGACAAACCGGCCGAGTCGCTGATCGGCAAGGCCAAGCCGCCGCTGGAGGTGGTGCAAAAGGGCGCCGGCAAACGGCTGCGCATCCACACCATCCGCCGCGCCGCCTGCATCGAAAACGGCCACGACTTGTTCGACGATAAAGTTTCCGACTTTCTGCACGAGGTGGGCGAGTCCAACATCGTGGCCACACACGTGGTGGTCTATGAGCAGTTCGACGTCGGTGTTCAGAAGATCATGACCGATTACGGCATCTTGGTGATCTACCGGGGTTGAATTGGTTTTGACTTGTCGAAAGTTGGCCGCTAACGTCCCGATATGAAGCTTCGGTTTGCACTCTGGACCCTGTTCCTGGCGGTGATGGTTTTGTGGCCTTCACGCTCGCCCGCTCCGCTGATCTTTGTGCCGGGCGAAGGGTGGTATTACGAGAGCTATGGCACGCACACCAAATGGCAGCGGACGCGTGCCAAGGACCAGCTCGACGTGGCCGAGCAGGCCTTCACCAACAAGGAATACGCGATTACGATGCATGCCGCCAACCGCGTCCTGCGGGTGTGGCCGCTGTCCGACTACGCCCCGCGCGCCGAATACCTGATGGGCCGCTGCCTGGAGATCCGGCGCAAGGACGAGGCCGCCTTCAATGCGTACCAGAAGATCATTGAGAAATATCCCAAGAGCGGCCAATACAACGAGGTGCTCTGGCGGCAATACGAAATTGCCAACCGTTTCCTGGCCGGTGAATGGTTCAAGATTTGGAACCTGATACCGCTTTATCCCTCGATGGATGAAACGGCGAAATTGTACGGAAAGATCGTGGGCGACGGCCCGTACAGCGAGGTGGCTCCCCACGCGCAGTTGCGCATCGGGGCGGCCCGGGAGAAACAGCATGATTACGCGGACGCGGTCAAGGCTTACGACACCGCCGCCGACCGCTACCACGACCAGCCGGTCATTGCCGCCGATGCCATGTTTCGGGCCGGCCTGGCCTGGGAGAAACAAGCGGACACTGCCGAATATGACCAGGGCGCCGCCGCCCAGGCCATCGCCTCATATACCGATTTCATCACCTTTTATCCGGACGACAAGCGGGTGGCGGACGTGCAAAAAGCGATTACCAAGCTCAAGGCCGTGCAGGTGCGGGGTAATTTCCAAATCGCCCAATTCTATGAGCACGGGCACCGGTGGGCCGGCGCCATTGTCTATTACAATGCGGTATTGCAACTCGATGCCAATTCGCCGCTGGCCGCCCAGGCCCGGCAGCGCATTGACGTCTTGAAACCGCGACTGGCGGCAGTGACGCCGGCGGCCAAATGAGCCGGATGCGCGCACCGAGATTTCTCCTTTTGGGGCTGGCTGCACTCACGCTCGCCGGCTGCGCCGGATATCAGTTAGGTCCGGTCAACGGGATGGCCGCCGGCGCCAAATCCATCGAGATTCAGCCCTTCAAAAATCAGACGCTTGAACCCCGCCTGGGCGACGCCATCACCCAGTCGCTGCGGGAACGGCTGCAGACGGACGGCACCTATCGGCTCGCCACCAAGGCAGATACGGGTGACGTGGTGGTTACCGGATCCGTGCGAACATACAACCGCCTGGGACTGGGCTATCTGAACGCGGACATCGCCACCCCGGAAAACTTCCGGCTCGACGTGGTGGCGCATATCACGGTGCGGGACCGGCTCTCCGGCAAGACGATTCTGGACAAGAACGTCAAAG
>JBEKZM010000045.1:0-44612 GCA_049509875.1 Verrucomicrobiota bacterium
GTGCCCAGCAGCCCGATGAATGGTCCGCCCGCCACCGCCGTGGACAGGACGATCATGCCTTTCTCCAAAGACATCGCTTGCGCCGACGCCGCCTCTTCCAGCACCACTTTCACCGCCTCGAATGCACTGGGGCTGATTTTGGTGGTGACGGCGCGGGACAAATGGTCGGTGTTGCCGTCGCCCACGCTTTGGCTGATGGCCGACTGCACGAACACTGGATTGTTCTTCAAGTGGTAGAGCATTTCCTCGGCCCCGCGATCATATAATTCCCAGGCCGGCGCCCCGTCAAACTCCTCGTCCCGCCTTTTGACGTCCAGCGGATCCCGCGTGGCCGCGTAGGCGGCGAAGAATTTTTTGGCGGACCGGCGCGCGATCGTCAACTGCCGGAACTTGGTGATGATGATGGTCCAACTAAACAGGGACAACAGCACCAGTACGCACACCGTGATCTTGCCTTCAATGGTGGCGTTTTGGATGGCATAAACAGCTGCGTTGGCGGCCAGCAGGGGATGGATCATGGGATGGGTTGGTTCAAAGTTTGGAAGTTCAAAAGGGCGGCCATTTTCTCATTTCCCGGCATGCAGCAACACGGTGACGCGGCCGACTTTTTGCGCCAGCGTGATGCCTTTTTTCTTTTTCCATTCGTCGTCGTTGTCGGCATCCGTTTTCGAGGCGACCGTGTTTGCGTTGTCGGCCACCTGCACGGGCTGGGCGGGGCCCGCCGCGGGGGCGCCGAGAGTGGCGCCGGCGATATCGCCGGAGGTGGTGACCACACCGCCGCGCACGGCGGCGTCGATCGCGCTGCCGCTCACATTCACGTCGCCGCCGCCAATGACGGTGCCCGAGACGGTGCCGGAGGCGCTGATGTTCACATTGCCGCCGCTGACGGCGGTGACATTCACGCTCTGCTGCGAGGTCACGGCCACGCTCTCGCTGCCAACCACGACGCCGTTGATGTTGCCGCCCGCCGTGAGTTTGACATTGTAACCGATGACACCAGAGCCGGTGGCGTTGATGTCCTGGCCGGCAGTGACGTCAATGGTATTGTTCCTGGTGTCCGCATTGTTGAACGCGATTTGCAGCACGCCGCCGACGCTGGAATTGACACTGCCCTGCGGGGCATTGATGGTGATATTCCCCAGCGCGGCGTCGGAGCCGAAAACAGTGGTGGCAAAAATGCCGCTAAACGGAATGGTTGCCCCAATGGAAGTGAGCAGGCCGGTGGCGGGATCCAGTTGCAACGCATTTAAAACCACCGTCCCCTGGCCGCCGGTACCGGCATTCACATCGCCAGTTTGGGAAGTGACGTCAACATTGCCGCCATTGAAGGCGGCGATCCGGGAACCGTCCACATCCACATCGCCGACGGCGGTGACGTTGACGTTGCCGCCGCTCGTGGTGAAAATACCCTTGGGTGCGCTCGCGCTGCCCAGCGCGGAGGCCGTGCCGCCGACATCCAGCGTGCCGCCGACCGACACATCAATCCCGCCCGAGAGACCGCCGTTGGCGATGGTGGTCGCGGTGAGGTCCAAATTGCCGGAGGTGGTGACGTTAATATTGGCGCCGGTTGGCGAAATGGCCGTCAACGCCGCGTCTGGCGCGTCGGGAAAATCCACGGCGATGCCGGCGGAAATACCGAGGCTGATGTTGCGGGCGGTGAGGTCCAAATTGCCGGAGCCCGCCAAGGCCAGTCCGTTGGCCGCCTGGCTGTCGGCGTACAACACCAGCACCGCGGCGCGCTGGGTGGCGTCGAGCCCCACCGAAGGAGCGAGCAGGTCATTCAAGGCCGCGGCTGTCATCTGCCCGCTGATCGAGAGTTGTTCGGTGGAGGCGTTGTAACTGAGCACGCTGGTGCTGAGGTCGCCGAGCAGCGTGGCGGAGTCGAGATCTCCCGCCGGGATCGGGTCGGTCAGGGTCACGGTGGCTGCATGCAAGGTGTCGGCATAGACAAGGTCGCCGCCCACCGGCAAGGCGCCGTCCGTACCCGGATTCAGCAGCCCCAATTGTTCCATGTTCGCCTTGGCGGTTGGCCCAAGGTTTATCGACGTCGTCTGCGCGGTCGAAAGATTTTGCCCGCTGAAGCCAAAATTGTAGGCGTCGCCGACGACGTTAATTTGCGCAAACGTCGGCACGGTAAGCTGCAATCCGTAAATGCTGCCGGAAATGTCCAGGGTGACCGGATTGGGATCGTTCAGGTGCAGCGGGGTGGCGGCTTGGCCCAACGCGAAAGTGCTCCAATCGGCCGAAGCGCTGTCGGACATGGTGATCCCCGACGGAGTGGAAACATCCGTGTTCAAAGCGATGAGATCGCCGCCATCTCGGGTGACGATGTGCAGCGAGCCGGCGGCTGACGGGTCAAGGATGATCGGACTGTCAACCGTGATTCCGCCCGCGCCGGCATTGAGGCTCAGTTGCGGCGCGTAAATGGCGGGCATGGCGGAATTACCCGGCGTGGAGGAAGCAGCAGCAATGCGCGGCAGATTTTGGCCGAGCAGGGTGATGCCATTCCCGGCCCACAAATTGACGGCGGCGTCTGGCGCGTAGGTGAAAGGAAATGAGTCACCGAAATCAAACGTGCCGGCCGGATTGCGGACCTCCTGCAAAAAGATATTGTTGCCGGCCCAGACATTCCACGAGCCGCTGGCCAACTGCAGGCTGACTGGCTGCGTCGAACTCCCGACATTGGCGGCCGAATTTAAAACCGACGGCTGGCCACCATTGTCAACGCTCACGCCCGCCAGGATGGTGCCGATGCCATTGGCGACATTGAAAGTTCCGAAAATCTGGTCGCCCGCGATCAAGGTGACGTTCCCGGGTTCGCTGCCAAACGCGCCCGAAACCGCTTTTCCGGAGGTCGGATTGATGCTGCCGCTGATCGCATCGAGCGTCACATTGCCACCCGCCATGGTGCTAATGCCGCCGAGACTGGCGCTCACGCCCCAGGGACCGGTGCCCGAGGGACCATAGTCATAACCGCTGCTTTGTTCGCCGCTGGTTTTGGAGCCCACGACGATATTGCCCGAAACGGCGGTGGCGTCGATATTGCCGCCCGCCGTTGTGATGACCGACCCGGCGCCGACGTCCACGCTGCCGGCGGCCAGGAGGCTGACGTTGCCGAACGCGAGTTGGATCGCACCGTTGCCGGTGGAAGGTATGTAGTTGCCGTTGGCGTCGGTGCTTTGGACGCCGTTTGCATTGCGGACGACGTCGCCCAGGTAGATCGACCCACTGCCGGACGGCACGGTGCCGTTGACGAAATCGTAGCCGGCCTCGAGAGTCACCGACCAGTTGTTCGCGTCGGTGATCAAGGAGCGGTTGCCGAAATAGATGCTGCCGCCGGCTTCCAGGGCGAGCTGGCCGCCGGACTCGCCGGTGCTGGCGCTCAAGTTCCAGGTGATGCCGGGATTGGCAGTGAAGGTAAACAGGCCGCTAGAATTGAAGGAACCGTTGCCGACATAAATGTTGCCCGTGGCCTGCAAGAGGATCTCGGAGAAATTCTTGTTTTCGAACGCGGTATTGACGTTCAGCAACAAATTGCCGCTGCTGCCATAACCAACCGTGCCATTGGCGGGAACCGTGCCGCTGCCGGAAGTGCCGAGGACGATGTTGGCCGGGTCGAGGGAGAAAACGCCGCCGAGGAAACCGCTTTGCGCGCCCGCATCCATCGCGGAATTGAGCGATTCGATATTGGGGGCGCTGACCTCGACATTGCCGCCATTGCCGCCGTTCGCGCCGCCCGTGGTGACGATCTGGCTGCCCACGGCGTCGCTGAAGATGTTGTCGGACTTGAGCGTGACCGTGCCGCCCGCGCTGCCGCTGGCGGAATCATCGCCGCGGGCCAGGATCTGTGAACCGGCCCCGAGATTCAATTGGTCGGACGCCACGAGTTCGACGACTCCATTTTTGAATTGGATGGAGTCGGCCTGCAGCAATCCGCCCTGGTTGACCACGTTCGCCTCCATCATGATGCTCCCCCCATCGGCGATGATCTGCCCGAGGTTATTCACGGACCCCTGCGGCAGCGTGACCTTGGCGCTCAGGCCGCGGCCGTCGGGGCTGTCGCTGACCAGGACGCTCTGGCCGGCGGCGAGTTCGACGTTGCCCTCCGGCGCGACGAGGCTGCCGTGGTTTTGGATGTTTTCAGCGATGAGGAAGAGCGACTTGCCGGCGCCGACCTGGATCTGCCCATAATTCACGATACTGGCCAGGGGCGGCAGACCGGTGAACTGCCAGCCGGCGGCAGAGCCGAAGTCCAGCGGGACCGGCGCGGTGGTGGCCAATAAGCTGCCGCCCACCTTGACCAGGGAATCCGGGCCAAAGTAGAAGCCGCTGGCATTTTCCAGAATCACCGTGCCATTGGCCTTGAGACCGCCAAAAATCTGCGAGGGGCTGGCGCTGCCGATGACGTTCAAGACCACCGAGTTGGCCGAGGGCTGCAAAAACGAGGTGGTTTCACCCGGAGCGATGTTGAAGCTCTGCCAGTTTAACAGCGCCGCCTGGCTGACGGTGATGTTGAGCTGCGAACCCAATTGCTGCGCCGTGGCGTGGCCGGCGCCCACGGTCAGGCCGGTCGGATTGGCCAGCAATCGGTGCTGCCGGAGGAGGGCCACGGCGGCGAGAAAGGCGCAAAGCCATTTGCGGGTGGCCGGGATTTTTGCAGATTGGTACCGTGTTTTCATACGAGTCTAAAATTGTCCGCCGACGGAGAAATAGGCCTGGGCGGAGCCCGCTCCGGTGGTGGGCGTGCCCAGCAAGGCCCAGCCCAGCGTGAGGCGGGCATCAAAATGCTCGCCGACGGTCAGGAAAAAGCCCAGGCCGGTGCCCCATTGCGAGTAAAGGAAATCCGTGGAACCGCCGCCGCTGACCGGGCGGTCAATCAGATCGGCCTGGCCGTAATCCATGAACCACGAGCAGCGCAGTTGGGCCGGAACGTAGCCCCCGCGGGTCGGGAAATTGCCCACGCCGACGGCCGGCGCGCGCAGGTCGAACATCGCGCGCCAGCCGTCGTCACCGTAGATTTCGCCCTGCTGGTAGCCGCGCACGCCGCCGGTGCCGCCCAGCGCGAACTGCTCGTTGTTGATGAGCGGCGCGCTGGCCCACTGGCCGCTCACGTTGAGCAGCGCCGACCAACCGGCGACCAGCTTCTGCTCGCGGGCCAGGCCCGCGTTGATCGTGGTGTAATTGCCGCCGGCGTCCGGCGCCGCGGCCACCACCTGGAAATTGGTGCGCGCCGAGGCCAGCGCCCCGAGAAAGACGCTCTGGGAATAGCTCATGGCGAAACTGCCCCAGGGATCCGGCCGGGCGGCCGAATAACCAAACGAGAGCGGCACATAATCCAGCGAGGCGCGGGTATTGGAGGGCAGGCTGATCGTTTTGTTGGTGATCAGGAACACATTCCCGAGGGCGTCTTTGCCATAGAGATCGAAGTAGGTCAGATTGGTTGAAAAGCTGGGCGCCTGATAGGCTTTGAAATCCACGCCCAGCGAAAACGACGACCGCACGCCGACGAAGACCGGCAGGGGATAATTGAATTTGGCCCCGGCATTATTGTTGTAGGTGAAGGTTTGTTCGGCGGACTGGGAGCGGATGCCGGCCAGATCATTGGTGAAGATGACGGCCAGCGGACCATAACGCAACGGGGTGGCGGACACCGAACGCGAGCCATACAGCGTAAGATCGGGATGGCCCGTCGGCGGCGGCAGATTGAATTGGTGGGTGGTTTCGTCATAGCCAAAGGTGGGCGACTGCTGTTCGAGCGATTCACGCTCGCCCGAATCGAAGTCCAGCGGCAGCCGGTAGAACCCGCTGTAGCTGGTGATCTGCGGCAGGTCGTAGAAACCATGGACACTGCCCGGGGGCTTGTAGGCCTGGGGCGAAAAATTGTAATCAACGCCGATCTGATTCTCGTGCTGCCACAAGTTGTCGTATTGCAAGGAGGTGTCCAGACGCAGCAGCGGCGTGTCCGGCTGGGATTTGTCGTTGATCTCGACGCGCCCGTGCAAGGGCAGGCGGTCTTTGACGTTCAAGTCCAGTTCGGAGGTGCCGGGGTCCGGACCGGGTCCAATGACCGGATAGATTTGGCGGTCGCGGTCGGCATTGGCCTGATCCAGCTCGGGCTGGAACCATTTGGAGTTGAGCAGGACATTAGTGCTGAGGCTGGGGAGGGCGCGCCGGATGTTGCCGTCGCTGAAGTAACGGTTGCCGGTGATTTTGATGCTGCTCATGCGCCCTTCGACGACTTTGACGTGCACCACGCCGTTGGTCAGTTTTTGCGGTGGCAACGTCACGCTGATGGTGGAGTAGCCCAAGTCGCGGTACCGCTGCTGCAATTTGATCAGGCCCAGCCGCAGCCGCGCAAAATCCACGTTGGTGCCAGTATAATTGGTCAGCATCCCAAGATTGGCGGGCGGCAGGACAGTGTTGCCCTCGACATGGTAGGCGCGCACCGCGAGCGTGGCGCCTTTAGGCGGCGCATTGGAAGCCAGCGGCAGGGGCGCGGCAAAGAGGTCCTCGATCACGGCAGGCCGGTTGGTTTCCTCCGCCGCGCCGCTGAGCAATCTGGCGGAAGCAAGCGCTGTGACCAACACGGTGCGAAATCTCATTTGCTGTGGTTGACCTCTCGACAAATTTTTGCGTGCAAAAGCGGGGCTCGCGGCGCGAGCCCCGCCGGGAATACCGGCCCAGGCCCGCTAGGGCGAGCGGACCAACCGGAAAAAGCCGTTGTTGTCCGTGCTGGTATAAGACAGGGAATTGGTGTTCCCGTCGCCGACGAGTGGGGTGCCGACCACCGACCAACTGCTGGAACCGCCGAGACTGTCGGCGTAAACCAGCGAGTAATTGCCGCTCAGACCGGTGCTGAAGCTGACAGTGCTGGTGTTGCCGGATTGAGTGATTCCGGCAATGACCGGCGTCGGCGGTCCGGCGGTAAAGGTGAGGTTGCCGAGATTATCAATCGTGAAGGTGCCGAGGTAGGTGTCCAGCGGCTTGACCACAGCGGTGCTCGATGGCACCGCCAGAAAACCGAAGGACCCCGGCGCCACGCCCTCGACGGTGAACGGCGCGAAGCCGCCGAACTGCGGCAGCCAGTCGGCGTAGATGGTATTTTGAGCCCCAGCCTTCACGTATTCGTCTGACGACACGATATCGTCGTAAGACAGAATGGAGGACGGCGAGAAGGAATAAGAAGCCGTTTGCTGGCTCACCGGCAGGTAAAGCGCGGGCCGGGTGCCGATGGAATTGATTTTGGCCCAGGAACCCTGCCAGACCGATGGCGAGACGTTGTAGGCGGTGTTATATGGTTCCACACCGTTGAGCCAAAAGCTCTGGGGCAATGCCGCGCTAAAATATGCGGTCGGGCTCGCGTTCGTTGGGCTGGTGGCCGCGATGAGCACCACGCTCACGCCGGTCAGGTCCGAACCATACACGTTCTGCACCTTGGTCACATCCCAGCCGGTGACGGCCGTGGTGTATCCGGCCGGCTTGCCCAAAAAGTTGGTGACGCTGCCGAGATCGAACTCGACGTCGTTGTTCGGGCTGGGGTACGTGCCGGGAAGCGCGCTCTCGCGGAAAATCAACAGCACGTCGCCATCCTTGTAATTCCACGCTCCCGCCGGCAGCGCCGCCAGCAAGGCCAGCGCAGCGAGAGAAAGTTGAAACAATTTATTCATGGTTTGAAGCAGGTTAAGTTTCCTCTTGGGCTCACTGCCATGTGATGGGGCCGCCATCGACCGACCGCTGGACCTTTAGTCCGCTGTAAGGCACGAAGCTGTTCGTGAAAACCGGGCTGGTGGTTTGGAAGGTGACGTTGGTGACACCGGCCAGCAGGTTGTTGATGACCGCCAACTGCGCCGGGGTGGGGGCACCCTGGCCCGACGAGAGCCAATACCAATGCTCATACCCCCACAGCGGATAACTGCCGCATTCCACATTGGCGACGGAATAAGGAACGCCCTCGTAAGCCAGCGCGAAGTTGGTCTTGATATCCTGGATCGCGACGGTGCCGATGGCGTTGGGGAGGGTATTGACGAGCACGCGGATGGGCGACCCGCCGGTTTGACCGCCCGCCGGATCAGGAACCGGCTGGCCCGAGCTGTTGGTCGTGTAGGTGGCCAGCGTGCCGGTGAAGTAAATGTTCGCATCCGTCTCCGTGCGCACGGCGGAGGCGGTGTTGCGTCCGACGAAATAGACCGAATCGCTCGTGCTCGTACCGCCGATATAGGTGGAATGGAAATTGGGCCCGGCCGACCCCTCCAGGTACGCCGCCTGCCGCTGGGTCAGGTTGGTGACCGTGGCCAGGCCGGGCGCAAGGCTGGCGAGGGGACTCTTGATGAACGCGTACGGCGCGACCAGCGTTTTCACCTCCGAGAAAGGCGAACTGCTCAAGCCCACCGCTTCCGGGCTGGTGCTGGAAACGACCAGCACTGGAATGTTGGTGGCCACACCCTGCGCGTTTGTCTCCACATTTTGATAGGTAATGTCCTGCAAACCGCCCACCGCGCCGTTTAGAATGAAGTCAATTTGCACGTTGGGGCTGCTGCCGGGCAGGCTGGACAGATAAGCCTGGAACGACCGCACGGTGGAACTGGAGGTGGCACCGACCGTGGTCACGTTCTGAAACTGGTTGGTGACTTGGTACCACAGGACGCTGGAGCTGGCATTACCGCCTGAGACGGTCACTTCGGTGAGCGCCTGCGCCTGCAATTTGGCGGTGGACGCCACGCCAGCCAGGAGCAGGGTGGCGGCGATTGCTTTGGGAGCGAATGTTTTCATTGTTGGAATCGTTGGTTTGGTTCTTGTGAAGGTCTTCCGGTGAGCCGGTCATCCCTCCTTTTGAGTCATCTTGAGTTGGCCTCGCGTGGTCGCGTCGGCGGATGTTGATAGATTTGGTCGAAAATGCCGCCATCGGCGAAGTGCACGGCCTGCGCGCTGGCCCAGCCGCCGGCAACGTCATTGACGGTGAGAAGCTCCACCGGCTGGTAGCGGGTGGAGTACCGTGTGAGAATCGCCTCGTTCTTCGGGCGGAAAAAATGTTGGGCGGCCAGCTCCTGCCCCTCTTCGCTGAAAAGATATTCCAAATACGCCCGCGAAACGGCCTCGGTATGATGCCGCCGGACGTTGTTATCGACCCACGCGACGGGGTTTTCTGCAAGAATGCTGACCGGCGGCAGGACCACCTGAAGCTGGTTGGTGGGGAATTCGAGCTGCACCAGGGCCGCCTCGTTTTCGAACGTGAGCAGCACGTCGCCGATGCCGCGATCGGCGAAGGTGATGGTGGCGCCGCGTCCGCCCGTATCGAGAATGGGCACGTTGGCGAAGAGTTTCGCGAGAAAGTCACGAGCCTGCTGCTCGTCACCCGCGGATCTCTTCAGCGCAAATCCCCACGCCGCCAGATAGCTGTAGCGCCCGGTGCCGGAGGTCTTTGGATTCGGGACAACCACCAAGAGGTTCGACTGTATCAAATCATCCCAATTGCGGATGTTCCTGGGATTGCCTCCGCGAACGACGAAAACAATGGTGGAAGTGTACGGGACGCTCTTGTTGGGGAGCCGGGACGCCCAATTTTGCGGCAGGAGCCGCCCCGTTTGGTGCAGGACGTCAATATCGATCGCCTCGTTCATTGTCACTACGTCCGCGTCCAGTCCGTTGAGGACGGAAAAGGCTTGCTTCCTCGAACCGTCGTGGGATTGGTTAATGGTTACCGTGTCGCCGGTTTTCTGTTTCCAGTAGGTGGCGAACGCCTGGTTGTAGTCCTGGTAAAATTCGCGGGTGACGTCATAGGAAACGTTGAGAATCTTCTGGCTGGCCGCCAGGGTCGTACCGTGCCCCGGCAGGCACGCGGACGCGAACAAGGCGAATAGAATGTGAAGACAGTTTCGCATGGACGACATGTGTTTGGCTTTTCAAAGGAACTTCCGGTGTCCCGGCCAGGGCCTTTGGTTTTGCCTGATTCGATTCAGGTTGGATTGGCCGGGTTCTTTTCGAGCCGGACGCGCTCGGTCCTCTCAATCTGGATCACGCGCGAATCGTGAACGATGATCTCCACCACTCCATAGCGCAGTGAGCCGACGTGCTGTTTCACCAGCTCAAGCCATTTCAAGTCATCGCCGTTCTTCGCTTTTATTTCTTTATAGGTATCACTCATCTTTTTAATAGCGACTCATATAGTCGTTTTTATAGTCAAATAAAAAGCCCCAAAACCATTCAATTATTTGGAGCGCATGACGAGCCAAGCCCATCAATAACTATAAATTGTATCGTCATTATCCACGAAACGGCTGCGGTGTCAACTCTTTTTCAAAAAAAGTGG
Source organism: Verrucomicrobiota bacterium (assembly GCA_049509875.1). Classification (GTDB taxonomy): domain Bacteria; phylum Verrucomicrobiota; class Verrucomicrobiia; order Limisphaerales; family UBA11358; genus UBA11358. The sequence continues at coordinate 10,307 of JBEKZM010000045.1, forward strand.
CGGCGGCGACTGAGCAGTTGGAGGTAGCCGCAGCCGGTGTCAATCCAACATGCGCGTGGCTCCCTTCACCATCGCCTTGAAGCGGGATTCGCTCCGGTTCATCGTTCACACTGGGTCCGAGCCGATCTCAGGATGGCTGAATCTGAAAAATGCGCCGGGCGGCGGCCACCCGATCCATCAAATCCGGGCCTTCGAATTCCTTGGCCACCTGCGCCAGCAGGTCGGAAATCTGGAGGTGTTGGGGGCATTTATCCATGCACCCGCCGCATTGGACGCATTGGGAGGCGTAACCGCGGTGGCCGTCGCCGAGTTCCCCGCTCATCCGGAACGCATACCGGAATTTAGCCTCCTCCAGGGCGCCGAACATGCGCATTTTATTGTATTCCTCAAAACACATTGGAATCATCACCGCGGAGGGGCAGGGCAGGCAGTAGCCGCAATCGGTGCAGCCCACTTTCATCAACGCCCGGTACGCGCGGCCGACGCGCTCCACCAAGTCGAGTTCCGTCCGGGTCAGCGAACCGGCGCGCGCCTGGTCGGCAATCGCCAGATTTTCGCGGATGTGCGCGGCCTCGTTCATGCCGGAGAGGATCACGGTGACTTCCGGCCGATTCCAAATCCAGCGCAGGGCCCATTCGACCGGCGTGCGCCGGGTGGCCGCTTCAACCTGGGCTCATCGTTGTCATACAAGAACGATAATCCTTTAGGCTGGCTACTGTGACTGGCAAAACCCGCCAAGCTAGATGCGGGGCGCGCCACGAATCGGGGACGTTAGGGATGCCGTCAAGCCCCGCGGACCGCCATGAGGAGCCGACCCGCAGCCAGTCCTTTTTTCCGCAAGCAGTCCCGGCTATCCGTTGACTCTGAGGCGGTTGCTTTGACTGATTTTCAGGGCTGTTTTAAATGCATGTTTGAGCAACGCACTCTAATTTGACGGCCACACCGTCCGGGCGTATAGACCAGAGAGGCACTGTGATATTTATGACCGGCGGCGGAAATCAAAGACAGAGGATACTGCTCGTTGAAGACGACCTGCATCTTCGGAATTGTTTTGAAAACCTGCTCGAATATGACGGTCATGAGGTCCATTCGGTTGATGGCGGCGAGGCGGCGCTGGTCAAGCTTGAGCAAGAGAAGTTTGATCTGGTGCTCACGGACTATTTGATGCCGCAAATGAACGGAGATGAGCTGGCCCGGCTCATCAAGCAACGGCGCCCGAATCTGCCGGTCATCCTGGCGAGCGGTTCGTTTCAGGGCACCAGCACTTTCCAAAGCTCGACGCCCGGCGTTGACTGTCTGCTGAACAAGCCGTTTTCCCTCGCCGAGCTGCGGGAAGCGATCATTTGGGCAATTGATCTGCACGCCGACAGCGGTCTGACCGGTCCCGCATGCTTGGGGCTGCCAAGCGAAGATTCCGAGGCGCTGAAGCCTTCAGGACACCCGCCCATTGGCGGCAACCACTTCCAGTGACCGGGGCTATTGGGTGTTGGCGCAAATCAATTCTTCAGCGGACACTTCCAGCTCGACGGGACAACTTGGATCGGCATTTTAAACGGAAATTTTCAATTTTGGTGGTCTGGCTTTTAGCACCGGCCTCCGTCGCAACGGCGAGGTTGTTTCTTTCGCCGTTGCGCGGAGCTGGGATCTATTTCTGCGAGGCCTGCAGCGCCTGTTCGATGTCTGCCTGAATGTCGCTCACATCCTCCAAGCCAACGGAGAGGCGGATGTAATCGGGCGTCGCGCCGGTTTCCTCCAGCTCGGCCGGCGTCAACTGCGAATGCGTGGTCGAGGCCGGATGAATCACCAGCGATTTGGCGTCGCCGATGTTGGCGAGGTGCGAGAGCAGCTTCACCGAATTGATGAATTTCTTGCCCGCTTCCAGTCCGCCCTTGACGCCAAAGCCGACCAGACCGCCGAAGCCGTGCTTCAAATACTTCGAGGCAATCTTGTAGCTTGCGTCGTCCGGCAGGCCCGGATACGTCACCCACGTCACCAGCGGATGGGTCTTGAGCCAGCGCGCAATTTCGAGCGCGTTCTCCGAGTGCTGGCGCTGACGCAAGGGCAGCGTTTCCACTCCCTGAAGGAAAAGAAACGAGTTGAAGGGACTAAGCGCCGCGCCGATGTCCCTCAGCAGCGTGACGCGCACCTTGAGGATGAATGCGACATTGCCCAGACCGGGCACGTTGCTCAAGGCGTCCCAATAAACCAAACCATGATAGCTCGGATCGGGCTCGGTGAACTCGGGGAATTTGCCGTTGTTCCATTTGAACCTGCCGGAGTCTACGATGACGCCGCCAATGGACGTGCCGTGGCCGCCGACATATTTTGTGGCCGAGGTAACGATGATGTCCGCGCCGTGCTCAAACGGCCGCACCAGTCCAACCCCGACCGTGTTATCCACCACCAGCGGGAGTCCCGCCTCGTGGGCGATTTTGGCAATGGCTTCAAAATCGGGCACGTCCAGTTTCGGATTGCCGACGGTTTCGATATAAAGCGCGCGGGTCCTGGGGGTAATGGCCTTGCGGAAGGCTTCCGGGTCGCGGGAATTGACGAACTTCGTCGTGCGGCCCAGCTTGGGCAGCGTGTAATGAAAAAGCTGGTAAGTGCCGCCGTAGAGATTGTTCCCCGCCACAATTTCGTCGCCCAGCTGTGTGATGGCCAGCAGGGCATAGGTGACCGCCGCCGAGCCGGAGGCCACGCCCAACGCGCCCGTGCCGCCTTCCAGCGCGGCGATGCGCTGCTCGAAGACGTCGGTGGTCGGGTTCATGATGCGTGTGTAGATATTGCCAAATTCCTTCAAGGCAAAAAGATTGGCCGCGTGCTCCGTGTTTTTGAAGACGTAGGACGTCGTCTGGTAAATCGGCACCGCGCGCGCGGTCGTTGTGGGATCGGGAACCTGCCCGGCGTGCAACGCCAGCGTGGATAGTTTTTGTTTGCTCATGATTTTGTGATTTTAGTCTGGTTTGGTTTGGTTTCGTTTCGTTTGGGCCGGAGGCCGGCACGGTGGCGGACGGTGCGCGAGGAGGAATCACGCCGCCGGAAAACCGGGCGCCATGCCGCCTCCAGCCGTAATGTATTAGAATTCCCACTTGGTTGTAACGCCCCAAACGCCGTCGGATGAGTGGTTCAACACGTTGCCGAAATGGCCGTAGCCCGCAGCCAGTGTCAGGTGTTTGTTGACGACATAGGCGGCATCGAGCGTCCACCAGTCGGACTCCACCCGCACGAGATTGCCGATGGCGCTGTAATCGGTCGGCTGCTGCTTATACTCGGCCGCCAGCGCAAAATTGCTGGTGACGAACACTACCACGTTGCCTTCAAAGACGAAATTGTAACTGTCAGTGAATCCGCCCAGGCCATCCCAGAGGGCTTCTGTGGCCCGTCCGCCGAGTTCGACCAAAACCGGTCGCGGCAGTTGAGTGAACAGCTTCGAGGCATAGAGCGTGAAATCCACGCCATCATCATTGGGTATGTGCGCCACGCTCGCCAGTGCGCCGCCCACCTGCTCGTTCACCTCGCTGATGCCGTCGTTGTATTTGTAATGCACACCGGCCGTCAGGGCCGGAAGCCACTTCTGGTCGAACTCGCCTTCCTTCAAAATCTGGTACCGCGCGTTGAAGTTGTGGAGCTGCACCTGGTCTTGGTGATAATTTAGAATGCCGGCGTTGCGCAAGGCTTGCGGCAAATCACCCAGCCCAAGGTAATCCCAGCCGTAGCCGAGTTCCACACGCGCGAACGGTGATTCCGTGACGGTCAGCGCTTCGAGCCTCTTGTCGTAGCCGAGACTGATGATCGACAACCCCACGCTGGGCCTGCCCACCGGTTCGCCGTCTCGCGGCGGATTAACGATGTAGGCCGACAGCGTGGAGAAGATGCCGCCGCTGCCCTCGATCTGGTGCAGTGGCAGCGGGGCGGGTTTTTCCGCCGGAGCAGTTGCCGTGCTGGTGGGCGCGTTGGTATTGGCCGCCGCCGCGCTGTCATCAGCGCGCAAGGCAGTCATTGAGTCTTTTTCATTCGTACATCCGCCAGTTCCTGATGATTCAGGCCAACCTGCGATTCCGCTTCAAAACAACCGGTTCGCTCATCCATTATTGTATGGGTTTCGCTTGTGGTTCCGATTAGAATTGACGCGTTTACGCGCGGGTCCTATGATTCGATTCGAGTAGGCGACAACGCCATCTGTTAGGAGAACAAAAACAATCTGGCACCAACCGGTCCACTGGCGGTTCCATGAAAACGACAGACGAAAGCATTTCGAGTGGTGCACGGAAGTTCAAATGTGAGCGAGTCATGCCGGAGGTTATCCGTCCGTCTCCAGTTTGAAGCTCCATTTGGCATCGGCCGTCTTGATGACCGCGCCAGAGCCCTGCTGGCTTGGCCGCACTCCAACCCAAATAAATTATGAGCAAAGAATCTGGAAATCAACTGAGCTTGAGCGCCCCGGCCGCGCGCAACCTCGCCACCGCCACCGTCACCGTCCCGCAATACACGGAGATTACGCCGCGCTGGCTGCACAAATTGTTGCCGTGGGTGGACGTGGATGGCGGTGTCTATCGCGTCAACCGCGTCGCCAAGGCGGCCAAGGGACAGCCGGCAAATGAATTCGGCGAGGTCAAGGTGGATTTGCTCACGGTTGAAGGCGGCGAACCAAAATTGCCGACGACGTTTGTGGATTACGTGGAAGACCCGCGCGAGTATCATTTGAGCACAATCCAGACCGTGCTGCGCACGCACACCCGCGTGACCGATCTTTACAGTAACAAGATTGACCAACTTCACGAGCAAATCCGACTCACGGTCGAGGCCGTGAAGGAAAAAGAGGAATGGGAACTCATCAACAATCCCGATTTCGGTCTGCTGAAAGAAGTGGATGCGGCGCAAACCATCAAAACGCGCAAAGGTTCGCCCACACCCGATGACTTGGACGAACTGCTCGGCCTGGTCTGGAAGAAGCCCGCATTCTTTCTGGCGCATCCCAAGGCAATTATTGCGTTTGGCCGCGAAGCCACGCGCCGTGGCGTGCCGCCCGCGACGGTGCATCTGTTCGGAACGCCGTTTATCACCTGGCGCGGCGTGCCGCTGATCCCCAGCAACAAGCTCGAGGTGAAAAATCATGCCACGACGGTTCTGCTGCTGCGCGTCGGCGAAGCCGAGCAAGGCGTCGTCGGTTTGCAAAAGACCGGCGTTACCGGCGAGGTCGAACCCGGCCTGTCAGTCCGGTACATGGGCACAAATGAAAATTCCATCGCGTCCCATCTCGTCACCCGCTATTTCTCCGCCAGCGTCCTGACCATCGATGCCATTGCCCGGTTGGATAACGTCGTCGTAAACAATTATCATGAGTATAACTGGAAATGACGAGGCGGCGGCTCCGCCCGTCGAATCGGCGCCAGACGACTCCGCGCATTCGCGCCTCATCAAAAAGCTGCTGGCCGAGGCGTTCTCTGAATCCGCCCGCGGCGCCGGGCCGGCGGCTGCGCCCGCGCCGCCATCGGAAATTCCCGCCGTTTCGATTTTACCCGATATTTCCGGGACCGATGCCGTTTCCGCTCTGCCGCCCGTGCATCCCAAGGCCCAACCCGCCTCGCCAATACCGGAAAAACCGCCCGAAAAAACTCCCTCGGGCGGCCACGCGCCCGAATCGGGTGACACTTACGCCTTTGGGGAACCCCGCTGCAGCGGCGACTATTTATTGAACAGCAAAAAAGCCAGCCCCGAAGCGACGAACAAGAATCCGTTGCTTGGTTCTCCCAATGCCGAATCGCTGGCCACGCCGGAATATTATTTCCTCCGCGGGAGCGACGTCTCCGGCCAGTCGCCGCTGGCCTATCAATCGCACCCGCAGACCACCCCACCGATCCCGAAATTCGATATTGAAGGAGTGCGCCGTGATTTCCCTGCGCTGCATCAACTGGTCAATGGCCGGCCGCTCATCTGGCTCGACAATGCGGCCACCACGCACAAGCCCCAGGCGGTGATTGACGCAACTTCGCAATTTTACGGGCGCGACAACTCGAACATCCACCGCGCGGCGCACACGCTCGCCACGCGCTCAACAGAATTGTTTGAAGCCGGCCGCGAGAAAGTCCGCAAGTTTCTCGGCGCGGCCGACGCCAAGGAAATTGTCTTTGTGCGTGGCACCACTGAGGCGATCAATCTGGTCGCCCAAAGCTACGGCCGCAAAAATATCGGCGCCGGCGATGAAATCATTGTCAGCGAACTGGAACACCACGCCAATATCGTGCCCTGGCAATTGCTCGCCGAACAAGTGGGCGCCAGCCTCCGCGTCATCCCCATCAACGACCGGGGTGAATTGATCCTGGAAGAATTCGTGAAACTGCTCGGCGCGAAAACCAGGTTTGTCTCCGTGGCGCACGTCTCCAATTCGCTGGGTACAGTCAATCCGGTCGAGCAGATCATCGCGTTGGCTCACGCCCGCGGAGTACCTGTTTTGGTGGATGGCGCACAATCCACGCCGCACCTGCCGGTCAATGTCAGCGCGCTCGACGCCGATTTTTACGTATTCTCCGGGCACAAGGTTTTTGCCCCGACCGGCATCGGCGCCTTGTATGGGAAGGCGCCGCTGCTGGAAGCCATGCCTCCGTGGCAGGGCGGCGGGCACATGATCAAGGATGTGCGTTTTGAGAAAACGACTTATCAGCACGCGCCGGAAAAATTCGAGGCCGGCACGCCGGACATCGCCGGTGTCGTCGGACTGGGAGCGGCGATTGATTATCTGTTCAAGGTCGGCATTCCCGGAATTGCCGGTTACGAACATACGCTGCTCGAATACGCGACACAGACGTTGGGGACGGTTCCCGGCTTGCGGCCCATTGGCACGGCGGCCGCCAAGGCGAGCGTGTTGGCGTTCGTCATTCCCGGCGTGCCCAATGACACCATCGCACGTCATCTGGACAAACACGGCATCGCGGTCCGCGCCGGACATCACTGCGCGCTGCCGGCCATCCGCCACTTCGGGCTTGAAAGCAGCGTGCGGCCCTCGCTCGCCTTTTATAACACTCGCGAGGAAGTGGACGCCTTGGTGCTTGCCTTGCGCTCGCTAAGGCGCAATTGACGCGCTGGCCAATATGAAAACCATCACACCGGTCGAACTGCAAAAGATTCTCGCGGAGCAGCCGTCATCGCCGCTCATTGACGTCCGCACGCCAGTGGAGTTCGCGGAAGTCCATGTTCCGCTGGCCCGGAATATTCCGCTCAACGAATTGAAACCCGGTTCGCTGCCGTTTCAAAAAGACCAGCCGGTTTATCTGCTGTGCCGCAGCGGGCAGCGCGCGGCCAGGGCGGCGGAAAAACTTGCCAAGGAGGGGTTCCCACAGTCCGTTGTGGTCGCTGGCGGCACGGTGGCCTGGGTGGACGCCAATCTGCCGGTGACCCGCGGTGCCGCGAAGGTCATCAGTCTCGAACGACAGGTTCGGATCGCCGCCGGTTTGCTCGTGCTGGTTGGAATCATGCTCGGCTGGTTTGTGCACCGGGCGTTTTTCGGATTGTCGGCCTTTGTCGGCGCTGGTCTGGTTTTCGCGGGCATCACGGATTTTTGCGGCATGGGATTGTTGCTCGCCAAAATGCCGTGGAACAATCGCGCGGGCATTTGAATTTATGGACCCCTCGTTGCGCGCAACCGAACAAGCTGGACCGCTTTCACAACGCGAAGCACGACGCGACGCGGTCTGGATGGGGGAACTCGTCGAGGAATCGGTCCAGGAACTCCTCAGTTCGTATCAACGCGCGGGCGGTTTAAACGATCGCGCCGCGCAAAACATGCCCTCGAAGGGTGCGGTCGGACAGACGTGCGAGGATCTGCTGCAAATCTTATTCCCTGGTTTTCACGACCGCGCCGCGATTCATGACGGTTCCCTGGATGAACTGACGGCCACACGCCTGGCGGGAGTCATTTCGCGCCTGACCGACCAGGTCCGCAAGAGTGTTCGTATTGGCAATCCCCACAAACCAACCGGACGAACGCCCCCGATCATCCGCAAGTTCTGTCAGGCCCTGCCCGAAGTTCGCGACCTTCTGCGCACGGATATCGAAGCCGCCTTCGAGGGCGACCCGGCCACGCTGCACCGCGAAGAGATCATCCTATCCTATCCGTTCATCGAGGCCATCGCCATTCAAAGGCTGGCGCACCGGCTCTATCTTTACGGCGCACCGGTGGTGCCGCGCATGATGACCGAGTGGGCGCATGGCCGCACCGGCATTGACATCCATCCGGGGGCCAATATTGGCACGCATTTCTTCATTGACCACGGCACCGGCGTAGTAGTGGGCGAAACCTGCGAAATCGGCAATCATGTGAAACTTTATCACGGCGTGACCCTGGGTGCCCGCAGCTTCGTCAAAGACGAGTCCGGCCACCTGGTCAAAGGCGGCAAGCGCCATCCCGACGTGGAGGACAACGTCACAATTTATCCGAACTCCACCATCCTGGGCGGCGAAACAGTCATCGGCGCGAATTCAACCATTGGCGCCAACGTGTTTCTGGTGCAAAGCGTGCCGCCCAATTCACTGGTGGTCTATGAGGAGAAACAGCTCGTCATCCGCGACAAGCTGGCGAAAAAGAAAACCGAGGATTTCGATTGGACGATTTGATCGAAATCATGTAGGCCGCGTGCCTTCACGCGGCGTTCCCCGGAACTGCGAAAGCGATCTTGCAAGTCGTTGGTTATCGAGAGCCCGTGGTGGAATGGCGGACCCGCCAGACTTTAAGCCCCTCCAATTTTTAGCCCGTACCAAGCAGCAACCGATTTTTAAAATAATCGCTTGCATTCTTACAAATGTAGGATACCTTTGTCTTACAAATGTAAGACGATATGAACGCGAGCGCCAAACGTGGAATTGAAAGGGAGAACTTGCCTCGGATTTCCGACGCGGAGTGGACGGTTTTAAAAGCGGTCTGGCAACTCAAGAAGCCGACCGCCCGCGAAGTGGTGGAGCAACTTGAGAATGAAGCGGAATGGAAACCCAAGACCATCCATACACTTCTCAGCCGACTGGTGCAAAAGGGAGTATTGGCCACGGAAAAGCCGGGACGGGAATACGTGTTCAAGCCGCAGGTCACCGAACGGGAGTGCCGCCAATCGGCCAGCCGTTCGTTCCTCGAGAAGGTTTTTGACGGGGAAATAGCGCCTTTCCTGGCCTGCTTTCTGGAACGTAAGAAGCTCACCCGCAAAGAGATTGATGAACTCAAATCCATTTTGGAGGAGAAGACACCATGAAATTACTGATCGCGCTGGGCCAGACGGCGTTCGCGTGGATTTGGCAAACCTCGCTTTATGCGACGCTGTTGATCGTGCTGGTTTTCGTGTTGCAGATGATCCTGGCCAAATGGCTGACGCCGCGGTTGCGTTACACTTTGAGCCTGCTGGTGCTAATCCGACTCTTGCTCCCGGTAATGCCTTGCAGTGTGTTCAGTTTTGAGAACTTGTGTCCGCCGGCGGCCAGACTTGCGAACCCCGCCGCCATTCTGCCCAGCTCCGATCAGTCAATAAAGGATGAGACGGTGGTCCAGCAGTCGCATGCCTCATCGCGCCTGGTGCCTGCGGTAGTCAATCCGATCCGGATTTCGGTGTCCGGTACATTGGGCCTCGTTTGGGCCTCTGGTTGCCTGGGCCTGTTGATGCTAGCGGGGTGGCGCCTAGGGAGGTGGCATGGATTGATCCGAAGGGGTCGCTGAATTTCCGACCCGAGACTGCTCGATTTGCTGAATAATTCACGTCAGGCGATGCAGATTCGCAGCCCGGTGGAACTCGTTGCCATGGCACAATTGAGCAGCCCGGCGGTTTTTGGGCTGTTCCAGCTCCACCTGCTGCTTCCTGAAACCGCGTTGCGGCAATTGAACGAGGAGGAACTGCGCCTGATATTCCTGCACGAAATGGCTCATGTGCGAAGGATGGATCTTCCCTTAAACTATTAGTTGACGGCGGTCCAATGCCTGCATTGGTTCAATCCGCTCGTCTGGCTGGCGCTCCACCGGCTTCGCGCGGACCGGGAACTGGTATGTGACGCCCTGGTGATGAAAAAATCAAACCGGATGAACGCCTCGGTTACGGCAAAGTGCTGCTTAAGCTGCTGGAAGGCTTTTCGGCGGGGGGCCCGGTTTTTTCCGGCGCTGTCCCCGTCATCAGCAGCCTGGAGGAAATCAAAAGGCGGATATGGACGATCAAGAACCATCGCACCGCCAGCCTCGCCGCTTGTCTTATGACCGCATTGGTGGTCGTGGCGCTCGCGTTCACTGTCTGCACGCGCGCAACAGCTTCGCGGGAAACGGCGGCGCCTTGGCAGAAGACGGTGGGGTCCTTTGAAGGCGGAGGACCAATTTATCACCGCCTGCCCGCAGGCCATTGGGCAATCAGGTTAAAGCAAGGAAGCCGTGACGAACAATCCGAAGCGCGGGCGAACCTGCAGGCAATGGGAAAAGACGCGGTTTCCTTCTTCATACAGTCCCTGCAAAAACAGGACTTGCCGGACCAGTGGCGCGCCTACGCCGCCAGCGCGCTCGGTAAGATCGGTTCGCCGGCCAGCAACGCCATTCCCGCCTTGCTCCAGATGACCAACGGGAATTTCACCGCCGCCTCCAGGGCGGCACTGAGGAAGATTAGAGGAGAACCGATCGACGGGTTGGACGGATTGATTCGTGCGCTCAACGACCCGATTTCCGACTAATGGGTGGGAACGGCGCGAACATTGGCCGACTACGGGCCCGATGCCAGTGAGGCAATCCCCGGCTTGTGCCGGGGGTTGAATTCCGAGAAAAGTTGGGCTGCGGCTTACGCCATTGGTTCTATTCACTGTCATCCGGAAATCGCCGTGCCTGCGCTGATTGACGAGATCGAAGGGCGGTATCTTGAAAAGGACAAATGGGGGCTTCTAAGGAATTCCGTGTCCTGGGTGAATTCCATCTGGGCGTTGGGGGAATTTGAAGCTGATGCCCGACCGGCGATTCCCGCTCTTCGAGAATACCTCCAGGATCCCCATCCGATTACTCGTGAGACTGCTCTGGGGAGTCTCCGCAAAATTCTTCCCCCCGACCAGGTCAAAACTTTGGTGCCAGCTCTGTTAAAAAACGTGAACGATCCCGATCCGAATTTAAGGAGCCTAGCGCGAGACATGCTCAAGCAAATTGCCCCCATTAGGGCAATTGGAGCCGGGGTCGTTTAGAAGTTCAGCAAGCAGCCCTCCCAGAAGTCGGGGTTTTGCCGTGCCACATTGCGGTGATGACAAATAATTCGTCAACAAACACCCCGCCTCCTCGGCGATGGCCAGACTCGGAGGCTGATGCGCGAGCAGAATGATGGCGCGGCTCCCATCCAGTTGCGGCTGCCGTAACAGCGCACGAATCTGTCGCGAATCGCCGGCTTCGCGGTCATGCACGCCAACGATCTGCAATCCGTCAACCTCCACTTTCTCGTTGTCCAAAACGCGGATGCCAGTGCGCCGCGGCGCGGTCGGTAAGTTCCTCGTGATCGCCGGTGGCATAATAAACTCCGGTCTGGGCGGACAGGTGTTTCCAAGGTTCGACCAGCGCATCGGGATTGCCGGACGGACCGGCCATTATTTTGACTTCCCCAAGGAAGACCCCGCTAATATCGTATCGGACGTTGATTTTGTCGGTTGCGCGCGTGGTGGAATGGCAGACACGCCAGACTTAGGATCTGGTTCCGCAAGGATTGGAGGTTCAAGTCCTCTCGCGCGCACCACTTTTCAATGAAAGGCGGAGGTTTTTCCCCGCCGCCCATTTAATTCAACTTGCTGGGCCAAATCGGCTTTACTGTGTTTCCAACCGGTAGAAGCGGTGGTGATAGTTTGTCTATTTGGCGTCAATGAAAACATTGGTGCCGTTGACCAGCGTGTTGGTGATTAACGGCGTCCAAGTCTGCAAATTGGTGGAGGCGTCGATCACCACGGACGCATTAATGGCCCAGGAGATGGTGGATTGAAATCGCCCGCTCCGCACGCCCAAGCCGTGATCGGACCCGAGGATTTGGGGCTGGGACTGATACCACACCGCCGTGGGCCAACTGCCGCAGGTGGCGCCCCAGCCGGCGGTGCCCGGGAGGTAATAGGCCGAGCCTGATTCGCCTTGGAAGGCAGTGGCGTCGGTGCTGCCGATCACGCCATCGACCGTGGGGGCGCTCCCTTGGAAATAGGTCTTATCCAGGCTCATGCAATAAGAAAAGGCGTACTGGCCGAGGTTGGCGACGCCGCCGCCAATGATGACATTCGTGAGGCCGTAACAAAACATGAGTGCCTCATCGCCGATGTTGGCGACGCTGTTGGGAATGGTCAAATTCGTCAGGGTGTAACATTGATAGAACGCCTCTGGCCAATGCTGTTGACGCCGTTGCCAAAGATCACCTTCGTCAGGCTGCTACATACCGCGAACGCAAACGGGCCAATGCCGGTGACGCTGCCAGGAATCATCACGTTCCTCAGACCGCAACTTTCAAACGCCCCATTTTCAATGTTGGTGATGCTGTTGGGAATCGTCACGCCAATCAAGGGAGGCTGGAATTGAAACGCATTGGTTCCAATGGTTGTCACCGTATAGCCATTGGTGGTGCCGGGGATCGCCTCATCACCGCCAAAGCCGGTTTAGAGGGTGAGGGTGAGGGTTCCGTGGTTGGTGGCGAAGGTGAATTGTGCGTTCAGCCCAGCGGGCCACCCAAGCAGAAATATGACGGAAAGGGTCAGCAGATGATTCTTCTTATGGGGGGGCCCTTTTGCTGATTCTCGCACTGCTCGGCACAATTTCAAGTTCGTCTTTCAGAGGCTACTGCTGGAATTAAGAATTTCAAAATAAATGAACTTTCTGGCGCGGTCCCGTTATTAACAGGCAAATGCAACCCGGAGAATAAATGATGAAAACAACTAAAATCACCTGTGGTCTGCTGCTTGGTTTGGCCGTGCTGGGCGCGCGCGGCGATTCGTTCCGCACGGACCTCAACCCCGCCCTGCTCTATTACCGGGCCTTTCTGATGGCACCCAAAACCATGTCGGATGCCGATTGGGATTATTTGAGCTCGAAGGCCGGCCGGGAACAAAAGCTCCCACAGCGATTCGGCCCCCTTCTGGCTGGCTATGACAGTGAATTCACGCTGGTGCGGGAGGCGGTCCGACAAAAGCCGCCGTGCGATTGGGGCATTGATTTGGGTCCGGGGCCGGGCACCCTGCTGCCGCATCTTGCCTTTGTCAAGGGGGTGGCCGTGGCCGCGCAACCGCGCGCGATCTGGGATTTGCAGCATGAAAACCAGGCGGATGCGCGCGACGATTTGCTCGCCGCGTTCGTGCTGGGAAGAAATGCCGCGCGCGATGGCACATTGATCGGAACGCTGGTGCAGCTTGCCAGCGAAGCCACCGTCTATGCCACTGTGGCGGGCAATTTCGGCCGGTTCTAGCCCGAGACCCTGCAACAGTTGGCGGATGGATTGGCGGCAGCCCCGCCCCGCATCACGGTGGCCACCGCCATGCTGACGAAAAAAACAGATCACGTTGACTGGTTGCTGAATAAAATCGGTTAATTGCAGCAGGCGAATCCGGGGAACGCCACGCAGTTGATGGCCGTCATCCGTGAGGATAACGAGCTGGCCCAATTTGAACATTTTGGCGGCGATTCGGAAAAACAAGCACCGGCGACGAACTTCTGGCCGCGCGTTTTCCTCGCTTCGGGCGGCACTGGTGAGGGCATCCTCAACCTGATCCGGGAAACCGAACCGCTCTATGAGCGTCTGATCAATATCATGGCGCTGCCCCTGCCGGAATATAACGCCCAAGTACAACCGTATGCCGCGGAAATCCGGCAGTCCCAAAATCCCTTTGTGCAATTGCTCTTCCCCGACCCGCTGCGTCCGCGTCCGAGGGAATTAAAAATCCAGGCCTACGAGACCAAGGTGCGCGCCGCCGTGACCTACAAATTGCACGGCGAAGCCGGGTTGAACAATGTGGCTGATCCCTTGCGCGACGGCCCGTTCGCCCTCGAACGGTTTGTTTTCGAGGGCGCGGACCGCGGCTTTGAACTCAAATCCGCCTATACCAGGCTAAGTTATCCCTGCGCGCTCATCTTTGTCGAAAAGGAAGGACCTGCTTTTCACACCGATGGGCCTTATATCGGCCAGGCGATCAAACCATGATCCGTCAGCCCGGGAATTGAAGGATTGGACCGTTCCGCGATGGAACTGTCCTCGTTTTTGAGCCATCATTACCGTGTGTTCAGCCTGAACCCAACCTTCGTGGAAATTGAGATTCCAGCGACGCAAAGCCTGCTTGCAGCCGCCCGGGGAGGCGACCTCGAAGCGTTTGGCGAGATTTGCCGACCGCATGGCACCCGGCTGTTGCGGCAGGCGTTTGCGCTGTGCGGCAATCTCTCGCTAGCCGAAGATCTGGCACAAGACACGCTCGTGGAAGCCTGGAAATGCCTGGCGCCTTATAATGGCCGCTGCCAGTTCTTCACCTGGCTGTGCGCCATCCTGCTGAATCGCTACCGCAACACGCTCCGCGGAAACCGTCTTCTGCCGCCGCCACACTCAGCGGCGGGGACCAGGCTGAATTCGAAAGGCACACCGGCGATTTGGCCGGCCCAGCCGCCCCGCCCGATCAGACGGTCGAGTGGAGTGAACAAGCCGCGCTGGTAAGGCGGTGCGTCCAGACCCTGCCGGCGAAACATCATTCTTGGAGAAATTCTGGCGGTATTGATTCCGGGCCACAAATTGAACTGGCGCGCGGCAGTGCCAGCCGTCGCCGCCCTGGCAATTATCGGCATTCTGCTCGCCGCTTGGCCGCCGCCGCCGGCAGCCACCCGGCCAAACGCAGCGCCGCCCGTTCTACTCGGCTCCAGCACCGACCATGACCAGCCGCCCACCCTTGCCAATTTGCCGATCAATCGTTGGAAAAATTTGAGGCATTGCTCACCCGGCAAGCGCGGCGGGCGCTGCCGGCCATGCCCAGCTATACCGCTTCGACGCGCAGTCTGGCGAATGAGTCGTTTTGAAATCGTCCAAAAATTCGGCTTGCCAGCGGCAGGGTTTGGCGTATCATTTTAAAACTTTCGGATGCGAGCGTAGCTCAGTTGGTAGAGCATCACCTTGCCAAGGTGAACGTCGGGAGTTCGAACCTCCTCGCTCGCTCCATTTTTTTGTCTTAGCGCCTCTGTTTTTCAAAATCCCGAAATGGGTCATGCGATGACTTGTCGCATCGGCGGAGGGGCGCGCTTTACTATCGAATCCGGCTTACCCGGAGCAGGGCGCAGCCGTGTGGGGGCAATTCACCAGAGAAACTTGCCGGCCGGCCCAAATCCGTTCGCAGCCACAAATCGCGAACTTGCGGCGGGTTGGAAAATCCCAGGTAACGCCAGCGATAATCCACCATCGCTTTCGCTTCCCGGCGATTGAAAAACCCAACCGCCAGTGAACCGTCGGCGAGTTCCTTGACCCACATTTCGTCCGCGCTGCCGTCCGCGGTCAGGCGGCGGGCGGGCTGGCCCAAAATGTCCTGGTCCACCGCCAGCACTTCGGGGTCGCTCAGGATGGCCGCGGTCCAGTCGTCGTTGTCGGGCAGGTTCATTCCCAGCATCAGCGGCGACGATGCGAGCGACCAAAGGGACATCAGGGTGAGTTCCTCATCGCGCGTAAACCGGGTCCAGTGGTCCGGGTGTACGTCGCAATTTCGCTCGCAGAGGCGGCCGAAAGGGATCATGTCGCCGTCCGGCCAGTGACCCGGCGCGCCGCTGCCGGACCACTCGGCAAAAAGTTCAAAATTATGGTCCAATGATTTCCAGTTGTCCCAAAAATCATTGGAAATGCGCCACAGGTTGGCGAACTGCTTCAGATGTTCGCTGGCACTGACCGGCGACGGACCGGGCGACAAGCTCAATACGATGGAATGGGCCGTCTGCCGCAGCGCCGTGGACAGCGCTTCGATTTCGTCTCCATTATAATATCTCCCTCGAAACATGTCCGCGATGTCGTCGCACTTGAGGTAATCCACGCCCCAGGCGGCGTATTGACGGGCGATGCTCGCATACCACGCCCTACCGGCGTCGCTGGTTGCGTCCACCCCGAACATGTCGCGGTTCCAGACGCAGGTGCGGTTGGTGTCGCCTTCGGGCAGGGGCGCCTGCGCGGCGGTATATTTCGATCCGGCAATCGGCAGGTTTCGCGCGACCGCCTGGCGCGGAATGCCCCGCATGATATGGATGCCGAACTTCAATCCCATCGCGTGCAGCCTGTCGGCCAGCGGCTTGAAGCCCGCGCCGTTGGCGGCGGAGGGGAATCGGTTTGTCGGCGGAACGCAGCGGCCAAATTCATCCAGCGTCATGCCTTCCGGTTCCTGCACGCGCACGCCATCGGCCAGCGAATCGTACCAGCGAAAGTCCACCACGACCGTGTCCCAGCCGAAGGGTTGGAGATGTTGCCTCAGCCATTCGGCGTTGGCGAGCGTCTCAGCCTCGGTCACGGCGTCGCCGAAATTATCGTAACTGTTCCAGCCCATCGGCGGCGTGAGCGCCAGCGTGCCACCGGCGACAATCTTGAGGGTCACCTCGGACTCGCCGGCCGCGTTTTTGGCCCGGGCGCTGAATTGGTATTCGCCGGGTCGCTTCAGCGAGCCGCTGATCACGCCGCTGTGCGCATCCAACGCCAGTCCGGCGGGCAGGTGTTTTGCCGCGAATGAGCTCGGCCGCGAGCCGCTCACGGCCAGCGCATAGATCAGCGGCGTGTTCGGACGGACGCCGACCAACAGGGCGCCGTTGAACCGAGGCGCGCCCTGCGCTTCGAGCTTTCCGGCGGCCACGATCTGCTGTTCGCGGTCGGTGAGCGGAGTGTTCGGCGGCGTGACGCCAGCGCGCAGCAAACTTGCCGGAAGAAGGAGCAAAAGAATCGTGCTTAGTGGCTTCATTTTTAGCGCAGCAAAATCTTGAAAAAACTCGCCGCATTGGTCGATGTCACGGCAAACGGCGACGTGGCGCCGGGGACCGCCGCCCAAGGACCGGCGAGGTTCGTTGCTTGGAACAGCGTACCCTGCGGCCAGTCAAGATTCAATCCCGCGCGGGCCATTTGGAAGCCAAGCTGCACCTGCGGCAACTGGTAACCGCTCGCATAGAGTTGCTGGATTTGCGCCGGTGTCAGTGCGTGGTTGAACAGGGCGACCTCGTCCATGACGCCGTTGAAAACCCGCGCGGCGGAGGAATAGGTGTCGGTGCCGATGGTGCCGGCTCCCGCAAAAGCCTGGATTGGGTTGGCATCGTCGTTGGTTGCACTCTGTTCTCCATTGGTGTTCAAGAGATAAACCACCGCGCCGGCCGGCCGCACCACCACCGCGACGAAGGACCACTGGTTGGGCGGCGGTTGCACGCCGGAACTCCAGCCCCAAGTGTCTTCATCGTTGTCCCAGGTATATCCCAAATTCGCCCCGGCCCCATCGTAGTTCATGCCCGCGACAGTGCTGCCGTTCCGACAAAACACCAGCCCGGCATAGGCAGCCTGAAGGCTGACAGGATAAATCCACGCGGTGATGGTCACGGTGTTGGTGTTCAAATTCAACGCTGGGATGGTGACCCACGAATTGTTCATCCCGCCGGCAAATTGCGCCGCGGTATTCGTGAGTTCAAACCCAAGAAAATCCGCCGGGCGCGGTCCGGCGACACCCAAGGTGACCGTGCCTCCATAGGTGGCGTTGTGCCCGCCCACCGCGTCAGCTGCAGTTGTGCCGTCGGTCTCACTGAATCGCCAGTAAGCGACGGGATTATTGGACAAAACCGCCAATGAATAGGAGAAACTCGTCGTCTCATAGCGCGGTTCGGCGCTGGCCTCGGCTGAGGGGGGGCTTTCCCCACCCAGCCGGGGATTGCTGGCTGCAACCGTGTAGAAATAGGTTGCGCCATTCGTCACTGTCGTGTCTGTGAAATTCGCCGCCGTCAGACCGCTGGCGATCGGAATCATCGCTTCCCCGCCGCTGCTGGTGCCGCGATAGACATTGAAGGAGGAAACACCGCTGGCAGGGGGCAACCAGGAAAGATCCACGTAGCCATCGCCGCCGACTGCCTGTAAGCCCGTCGGGGTGCCGCGAGAAACGACGATTTTGTCGAAGTTCGGCGCGAGATTGGTCAAATTGCAGATCGTTAGCGTGTTTTCGCCAGCCACTAATTGAAGATAGACTGTCAACGTCCGGACATCATTGGTGTCGCTGCCCGTCGCCGCAAAGAGGATGTTGGTCGCCGCCCCGCCAATGACGCTCGCCAGAGCGGCGCGGTTCAGGGCGCTGGCGTAATAGATATCCACCTCATAAAGTCCATTGGAGGGCACGGCGACTAGGTTAAATTGCAGCGCATTGGCTGCGCCAAGCCCAATCCCAGTAACGTAAGCGCCGGAGGAAAAATTTTTGTTTTCGGGCACACAATAGGCCGTGCCGGAAAAACTGTTATAGCTGGATTCGGCTTCATAGGTCCGCGGGCGGTTCCAATCATAGTTTCCGGTGACCAACAACATCATTGAGCCATGTGGCGGAAGGCTGGGCGATGTATAGCCGTCGGTGAAATTTCCCAGGTTTTGATGTGCCCATAGATCGCGCACCGTCGCGGCGCTGCCATACGGCATCCCGACATCGCCCCAACTGACCGAAAGGGAGTTAGATATGCCGGCCAGATTCACCAGCAGCACGGCGTATTGGCCGGAGGTGAAACTGCCCAGCGGTTTGGCATAGACGGACGCACTGGAAGATACCCGCCGTCCCACCGCGCCCAGCGGGTCCTGGTCCACGGCGATGACTTCCGAATTTGTGAGCGTGTTCAAGGTGGCGGCGTCAAGTGGCGGACACAAGTATCCACCGGTCGTGGTAACGTCGGTCCCGATCATCAGGGGCGCGCCGAGAATGCACCAAAGATTGAAATGGGTCCGGCCCTCCAAAGCACTGATGCCGTTCATGCCCACACAAATCATATCCGGGTCGTTCCAATGTCCCGGCGCCTGCGCATACCAATCCGTTTGTGCCGCGTTGAATTCGGTGAGGATCGAACTCCATGCGACCGAACCACCCAAACCTGAGATGTCATTGGCAACGCGCCAGGAGTTGGCCAGGCGCGGTCCGAAGAACATGCGATCCACTTGCGGTGTCGAGAGACTGACAGCCATCGGCCGGTCGGAATCGTTGTTGGCAACGGCATGGGTGGCCGCGTAGAAATCCCCCGGCCCATGATCATCAATCTTGATGAAATCCCAACCCCAATTGGCGAACTGATCGGCGTCCTGCTGATAATAGCCAAAGGAACCGATTTGCGCGGGGCTTCCATAACCGGACGCGCCGATGTCAGTATATCCCCCCATGAGCAGTCCATTCGCATGAACATAATCCGCCACGGCCTTCATCCCGTCCGGCCAGCGAGTCGAATCCACGATCAAATTTCCATTGGTGTCCCGATAACCGCGACCGGAGGCAATCCAAGTGCAATCGATCACCACATATTTGTAGCCGGCGGCGGCCAGACCATTGGTAATGAGCGCGGCGGCTTCATTTTTGATGAGTGATTCAGATGGGCCGGTGGCGTCGCCGACGACGAACCAGGAATTCCAGCCCATCCTGGGTGTCAGGGCGTTGGTGGCGACCTGGTTTTGCGGCAGCGGCCAGGTCGCCTCCCCGACAAAAGGCAACCCACCTGTTTGGGGGTTGACCAAATTCGCGGGGACGCCCGCTTGCGGACCCGGCACAATGAGGACGTTGGCAATCCGGCCAGTGTCGATCAAAGAATTGCTGTGCGCCGTTACCGCCAGGCCGGCCAGGGCAGTGTTACCCATGGAAATGGTTTGCGGCGAACCGAGCGTCGTCCAATTGATGCCGTCGGAACTGTAGGCGGCGGTGAAGTTATTGGTGGCACGGCACAGTCTGACCCAGACCGGCGTCGTGATGCCGTTGGTGAACATTTGGGCAGTTGACGCACCGGCACTAAGGCGATAACGAAAAGTAACCCCGTTGCCGGGTGTGATCAAGGCCGATGCTTCGGGAGCTCCAGCCGTGGTGTCATTGCGGATCATCACCCCGCTCTGGGCCCACGGGTCCGAGCCGGTTTGCGAAGTCACCTGGGCGAGGATCATGCCGTCTCCGGTCAAACTGTTGGAGCAAAAATTGAACTGATCGCCAGTATTCCAGATGTCCACCCCCCCGCCGGCCACGATCCAACCGCCATTGGTATAAGAAGCCGAACCGGCGATCGCCGGCGAGCCAATGTCCACATCGCTCCAGCCCGAAGGCAGCGCAGCCAGACCGCAAGCGGTTTTCAAAACAAATGCCAGCCCAAGAACGAGGCGGCTGGTGGTTCCGCCGCCGGTGAAACCAAAATTGATGGAAACAGTGGATTGCATTCAATTGGATAACGCGATTTTAAGAAAAGGCCGGAGCCGACTTGGCTCCGGCCATGTTACAAACCCACGGACTCCGTGGACAACCTATTGCTCCAGTCGGTAGTAGGCCTGCGGCGCGCCGGGCATGTTGGCATTGGTTACGGAGAACGCGCCGGTGGCGCCAAAGTTGCCGGTGGCCACGACCGTCCAGTCGGTCGAAGTCAAATTGGTGGTCGTCAAGAGGGCGAACGGCGCACCCGGATAACCGTTGGTGCCGCCGATTACGAAGTTGCCGGCGCTCAGGGAGAGGTTCCGGATGGCCGGATGCGGCACCGTCGTGGATATTATAATGATGCTCCCGTCGTTGGCCAGGTTGTTGGACCAAATGACACCCTCACCGAGAACAGCGAGCGTTTCGCCGCCACTGACTGGCTGGCTGAACAAGCTGAATTTGTCGCCCACCGCCAGCGCCGGGCCAAGGTTCTTCACGGTCACGAGGCCGTTATTCGTATTGTTCGCACCGCCGGGGACAGCCACGATGTCGTTCGGCTGAACGAGCGATTTGTTGAGCTTGACGAGCAGATTGCCGCCGAGGGTCAGGCCGCCCTCGATGGTCATTGTGCCAATGGCCGTTGGCGTGCCTGGAGCGAGCGTTGCGCCTGGAAGCACGCTCACGGCGCAGCCGTTCGTGGTATTGCCGCCCAGGGTGCCGGACGAAACGGTGGTAATGCCGGTCAGCGTGCTCAGGTCGCCGTTGAAGGTAACCGCGCCGGAACCATTTTGGCTGAGCCCGCCAATGCCGGTTATGAGATTGGTGACCAGCAGATTGGCCGTGGAATCGAATGCCAACGTGCCGGAGTCGGTGATGGTTCCCGAGCCAAGGCTGCCGTTTACGCCGCCGTCGCCGATCTGGAGGGTGCCGCTGATCGTGACGCTGGCCCATGTGTTATTGGCGCCGGCCAGAATCAGGGTGCCGGGGCTGGTCTGGGTCAGATTGAAGCTGCCGCCGTTCAACCCCGCGGCGTTTGCCAGGGTGAAACTGTCGCCACCGTCCACTTCGATGGAGGAATCAGTCGCGAGAACCACCTGGCCCTCGTAGATATCCGAGCCGCTAACACCGCCGTGCAGCAGACCGCCGGAGAGCGTCAGAGTCGAGCCGGTGAAATCAAGGTTGAAGATCATTTGCAGCTCACCGCCACTGAGGGTGACCGGCGCCATGCCCAAACAGTTGGCTGCGCGGGCATAGACGGTTCCGCCGGACACTACGAATCCGCCGGACAAGGTGTTGCTGCCTTGCAGGAGCAGCGTGCCGCCGCCGGCCTGCACCAGATTCTTCGCTTGAATATTGTTCGCCAGCGTGATCTCACCGCTCGAACCGAGATTGGTAATGCTGCCGGTGCCATAAACTGGATAGCCGTAGGCTTCGTCGGAAGTCAGAGCGAAGTTCAAAGTGCCATTATTGGTCAAGGTGCCCGACCCGAGCACGCCCAACGTGTCATTGTTTCCGACTTGAAGCGTGCTGGTATTATCAATTGAGATTGGCCCGCTGCTGTTATCGCTCAGGTCCAATATCAATGTTCCATTCTTCACCAGATTCAACGGACCACTACCAATGATGTTGGCGCCGGTCAGCGTATAGGTGGCGTTGGAGACGATAATGGAACCCGGTGCAACCTCGCTGCTCACGGTTACGGCTGACTGCACGATGCCCAGAGAATCGAACTGCACATAGTCCGTATCCGTATAAGCGGTGGTGGAAGTGCCGTTGTTTGTGGTCCAGTTGGCGGAGGTGGTGTCCCACGTGGACCCATTGCCGTCCCAGCGCAGATTCTTCGGGGTATAAAAGACCAACGCAGCCACGCTGCTGGTCACGGAACTGAAACTGTTGGACACAATGACTGAGTAGTTTCCGTCCTGCCCGGTGGCGGTCGTCGGAATCGTATAGGTGGCATTGGTGGCGCTCGCAACGGCCACGCCGCCATGCAGCCACTGATAGCTCGGTTTAAGGCCCGAAGCGATCACACTAAATGTCGCTGGATGGCCCAGCGGAACCGTTTGGGTGGCGGGCGACGGGCCGTAGATGACATAAGTGTTCGACTCCTGAATGATTTGCCAGCCGGCGATGCCGGTCCATTGGTCCGCTCCGGATTTGGGAGTCTGGGTGATCGTAAGGTTGGTGCTGGTCTCACCGAGAAAGACCGCAAAATCGGCTTGGGGGAAACTGGCGCTGTTGGTTGAAGTGGCCGGCACAAATAACGCATCGGGGCCGCTGATTTCTGCCGATCCCATGGTGGTGCCGTAAAACATCTGGCCGTTTCCGTCGTCAACGGTGTAGTGGCGGCCCGACGTGTCGTCGGAAAGGTAAACAATGATGTCGTATCTGGCGTATGGCACATTGGTAAAATAGAGGATATTGTTGGTGACAAAACCAGCCCCTTCCCAGGTTGAGTAACCGGTGTTCAAAAAGCCGTTAAGCAACTCCCTGTTGGCGGTCCCATTGGCATCATATCCGGGATGGCTGCCTTGGATGGACCAGGTATTGTATGAATACCAGCCGATACCCAACGAGGTGGGATTCCCGGAATTGTCCGTTACGGCCGTGGTGATGTTGTTGAGGTAGGTATCCACCCAGTTCGTCGCCGGCGCCAAACCCGCCAGATCGGTGGGGTTGATGGTGCTCCAATCATCGAGATTCCAGCTGATGACGGCATTCGGACAGGGATTGGTGGCGGTCTGCGCTTGAATATACGTGGCGAATGCCACGGCGATGGCCGCTATGGCCAACTCTTGCCGAGTGCGGGGCTTTGATTTTGATCTCATACTTATCATGGGTTGTGGGTTGGTTGTGGTAATCTAAAAAGACACATTCAAACCGTAAAAAAAGAGCCTGTAACAACTCAAGGTCGCCACCGCCTTGGATCGGCCAGACCCCATAAAAGGCTCCGCCTCAGCCTTTCTTGCGGCGCAGCGCCAGCAAGATGCCGAAACCGCCCAAACCAGCCAAAGCCATTGAACCGGGTTCCGGCACGGCCACCACTTGGAAACCCGCAATGCCACCGTATGACGCAATAGTGGAGCTAATCGTCTGGGAACTCCCGGTAAGATCAGAAAAAACGGCGTAGTCAGCACTTGGATTCGCACCCGATGTGTCAATGGTCTGTATAAATGCAGCGTTGCCACTGCCGGCGGTCGCCGGCACCCCGCCAATTTCGGCCGGCCCCATGGTGCTGAAATCGTAGGTTGTGCTTCCGACATTGACCGTTCCCGTCCGGCCTGCCGTATCAGAAGACAGATAAACGATGATGCTGTATGCTGAATAAGGAATCGAATTCAAGGTCATGCTTACCGAGCCTCCGCCGCCGTTGTTGAGGTAGCCATTGAGCAGGTTTCTGTTGTAGTCGCCATTCGCGTCCATGCCCGGCGTGGAAAATTCAATGGCCCAGCCATATTGGGAATTATCAACAAAGTTTCCCACACTCATGGAAGTGGCCGCTCCTGAACTGTCCAGAAGGTTGTTTTCTGTGGCACCGCTGTTGCCATCAATCAGGTAGGTGCTGTTCCAATACGGCGCCAGAACGACACCGGCTTGCTGGCTGGCACCGCTGATGTCTCCGTAACCATCAAAATTCCAACTGATGCTTTGCGCGTGAACCGACGCGGCCAAGGAGCCAACCACGGCGAGGCTCGCCAAAGTCGGGGTTTTGAATTTGCTGGTAATATTCATGATGCTTTGGTTTTGTTTTTTTCGAACCTGCCGTCCACAACGCACCACACGAGGAGCGCTGTAATACTCCGGTGCCTTGATGCTGTTCCGGCAATTTCGGCTTTCAAGGGATAATGCGCCAGCTAGAAACAAAACTGGACATTCTGTTCAAACAAAATACAAACGGGAATGTCTAGCGGAAGAATTTCTGTAATGTGTTGAAATTAATGGATTTGAGTCGCCGCTTCATCTCGCAGCAAGCGAGCAAAGATCCAGTCAAACCAATAACCTTGCGCAGAGGCGCCTGTATTGAGGCCATCGGCAAATTTGCGGCTTATGGAATCGGTGGCCGACGCAAGCTCCGCCCTGGCTTTATCCGATTGCCCTTCGTGCTGGCTGTCCATGGCCAGAATCACCCGTGCGGCTGCTGTCCGCGAGGCGTTGTATTCGGGGTAGCTGAGGCATAGGTGGCACCATTCTTCCGATTTGGCATAGTTGCCAAGCCGGTATTCCAGCAAGGCGGAGGGCAGCATCATGTTGACATCGGGATTGACCCCCAAGTCGCTGACCAAGGCGGTGACGGTGGTATTCGTGGTATGGGATGACGTGGCGATGCCAAAATTAATCTGATCTCCAAATGGCCCTTCCGTCCCCGCGGCACTGTCGAAAAGGTAAAGTTCGTTCCAATCAATGCCGTTCGTGCCCGCATAGCAGTGAAAGACCGAACCCAGCCGTTGCAATCGCACCCAGGAATTCAATCCGCCCGCTTGCGGCAGTGGATTGGGTGGCTGGCTGGCCGCATCACCGCCGGTCACACTCCGAATCAATACCTGAAAGGTGTTCTCTGCGTTTACCCCCACCATAACCTCGCGGGAGCCGTGCTCACTAAATGATTCGCGCGCCATCAATCCGGTTCGCGCATAGATTTCGGAGGCTGAACTGATGGAATGGACTCTCAACCGGTAGTCGAAATCGCCGGTGATCTTCGTGAACGCATAAACAAAATGATCCGCCTTTTCCCAGATATTTTCCCCGCCCGCCACCACCTGCGCCACGCCGCCTTGATACCACACTGAACATGGCTGGCCGGTGGCCAGATCATGCAGCTGGAGATTCAAGGCGGTACCGCCGATGCTGCTGTCGGCCACTGGCTGGCCGCCGGAATTCTTCACATTTTGAATCCTGACTGAAAAGTCGCCGGCCAGTTTCGAGGACAGCCATAACACGACCGTCTTGCCGTCGGCCCCGGGCGTCACATTGGTCACGCTGGACCCGCTCACATTGTAATTCTCTCTTGCGGTTGCGCTGGCCATGTTGAATGGTTCGGTAAATTCAACTCCCACGCTCAAGCCGTCAAAACTGCATGCTCCCGCCAGTCCCGGCCCGGCAGATTCGGCGGGCAGCGGCAAAGTTGCGCTGGTGTCGGAATTGTCGCTGCCGGAGGCATCCGGGCGCCAGACCACGCCTGGCGGAAGCTGGCTTCTGCCACCGCTCACAGAACCCGGTCGCGCGTCGCGGGCCAGCACGGCCAGCCGGTTGAGCACCTCTTGACTTGCGGGCAGCAAAAGGCTTGCTTTGATGATCCGCTCCCCGACCAATGGATTGCCGGTGGACGAACAACGGGTAATCGCCTCCTGTCTTAAATTGTCATAGCCTTTCACATCGCCTTGCTGCGCCAGCACCGCCGCGTTTCCGAGATAATCCAGGGTCAGAATGTCCCAACCATCGAGCTGATTAACTGCCTGAAGCTGGCGGAAACAATCGGCGGACTGCTGCCACCGGCCCTGCAATGCATGCCACACGCCCAACGAACGCAACACGGCTGAACTCTCCAACGAAGGCTGGTCAAAGGAAATCGAAGTCGCCAGCTTGTCCGCTTCGTCAAACCTGCCCTGGCTCACGAGCAAGGCCGCATGGGTGATTTTTTCCCGGCTCTCGGCAACATGACGCAACCGCACCTGTTGTTGTTCGGATTTCCGCTCTTTCAAAAACAACCAAGTGGAGGCGACCAGACCAATCATGAGCGCCAGCGTCACCGCGCCAGCGGAAACGAACACTCCGCGGTTGCGCCGCACCAGTTTTTCCAAGCGATACCAGCGACTGGGTGGACGTGCCAGCACCGGTTCGTTGTCAAGAAATCGGCGCACATCCATCGCCAGGCCGTTAGCGGTTTCGTAGCGTCGGCGGCGATCCTTTTCCAGTGACTTCATTACAATCCAGTCCAAGTCGCCCTCCAACAACAACTGCAGTTTTGGCGGCTCGATGTGCCGGCGCAACGCCGTGGCCGTTAGTTCCTCCGGCCGGAAGGTGTCGAGGCGGGTCGACGGGCGGTGCGGCTCGCGTTCGCGCAGGGTCTTGCGCATTTCATCGAGGCCGGCCGCA
This sequence comes from Verrucomicrobiota bacterium, assembly GCA_049509875.1. GTDB lineage: Bacteria > Verrucomicrobiota > Verrucomicrobiia > Limisphaerales > UBA11358 > UBA11358. The sequence continues at coordinate 36,734 of JBEKZM010000045.1, forward strand.
AGCAATTCGTTCTGTGCAAACGGAGTTTTGCCGGTGAGCAGCTCGTAAAGCAAAACGCCCAGCGAATAAATGTCGCTACGGGTGTCAATGTCCAGCCCGCTGTATTCGGCCTGTTCGGGACTCATGTAAGCCGGCGTGCCGATGAAGTTGCCGTAAACGGTGAACAGCGTCTTGTCGGTGAGTTTTTCCTCGATGGCCTTGGCAATGCCGAAATCAATCACTTTCGGCATCGGTACCCCGTCGTGGAGCGTGACCAGGATATTCGATGGCTTGATGTCGCGGTGAATGATGCCCTTCTGGTGCGCGTGCTGGATCGCGTGGCAAACCTGGATGAACAGATCGAGGCGCTGCCGGGTATCGAGCTGCCGCTGATCGCAATATTCGGTAATGCGCACGCCGTGGACCAGTTCCATCACGAAATAGGGCCGGCCGGTTTCGGTCGCGCCGGCGTCCAGCACCCGCGCGATGTTCGGATGCTCCATCAGCGCCAGCGCCTGCCGTTCGGCCTCGAAACGGGCAATGACAGTTTTGGTGTCCATTCCCAGCTTGATGATTTTCAGGGCCACGCGACGGCGGACCGGCTTTGCCTGTTCGGCCATGTAAACCACTCCGCACCCGCCTTCGCCGATTTTCTGGAGCAACTTGTAAGGCCCGATCGACTTGCCCGCCTCCTCCGCGACCGGCGGCGTTTCCGCCTTGAAAATTTCCGGCCAGGCGGCTGGCAATGCCGGCCGGCAATCGTCGAAAAAGTGCTGCGACTGCGCGTGGGCCACCAGCAGCCGTTCGGCACAGGCCTGCAACGCGGCGTCGCCGGCGCATTCCCGGGCCAGAAACGCGGCGCGCTCCGCTGGATTTTCGATTTCCAGCGCCGCGTCGAAGAGCATCTCCAGCCGTTGTCTTGCGAAGTCCATGTCTCATTACTTAATGCGCCATCCGCGGAAGAAACTGGCAGCGGAAGAGGCCATCACGCCTGGTGCGTGATGCGCTGGAACAGCCAAGCCCGGGCGAAGTTCCACCGGCGGCGGACCGTGTGTTCATTCACCTGCAACAGCTCGGCGATTTGCTCGTTGGTCAGGCCGGCGAAAAACTTAAGCGAAACGATGCGCGCCTTATCGGGGTCTTCCGCCCGGAGCTCCTCCAGCGCTTCGTCCACGAGCAAAATCTTGTCATCCGGCATCGCGGCCATGACATCGAGATCGGCGATGTCCAGCAATGCCTGGCCGCTGCCTCGCTTGAGCCGCGATTTGCGCCGGGCACGCTCAATGAGAATGCGCCGCATGGCTTCGGCGGCGGCGCCGAAGAAATGCGCGCGGTTCTGCCAAGAGTGTTCCGCGTGGCCGGCGAGTCGCAGCCAGGCCTCGTGCACCAGCGCCGTCGGCTGCAAAGTATGGCCGGCGGCTTCCTGCGCCATGCGAGCCGCCGCCAACCGCCGGAGCTCATCGTACACCAGCGGCAACAACGCCTCGGAAGCGGCGGCTTCGCCGCGCTCAATGGCCTCTAACACCAGGGTTACGTCGCTCATGTTCTGGGATCAAAGCAGAGTACGACTCCGTGAACCTTTTGGCCAGAGTCGAAAATGAGAGCACCCGCAGCCAGTCAGTCGTCAATCCTGGAAGGGTTGGCACTTGACTACATTCCAATGTCCAGCTACCTTTATATAGCAAGGTAGCTTGCAGCATGGATTCATCAATGAGCGTAAACGAAAAATTCTCCGCCCTCCGGAAGGGCATGCTCGAGTTTCTGGTCCTGCGAATCATCGCGGCGGAGAAGGTCTATGTGGCTGACATCTTGAAACAACTCAGCGCAACGCAGTTCGCCACCCAGGAGGGCACGCTGTACCCGCTATTGAGCAAGATGCGCCGGGAGGGACTTTTGGATTACGAATGGAAGGAATCCGAGGCGGGCCCGCCGCGTAAATATTACAAGCTCACCGCCAAAGGCCGCGACCAACTGCGGGATACCTTGCAGTACTGGACTGAAATCAACGAAACCGTCAAGAAACTGGGACAATCTTGAGCCAACGAAAATTCCTGCCATGAACAAAGTCATCACCATCAATCTGGGCGGCAACGCTTATCAACTTGAAGAAGGCGGCTATGACCTCCTGCGCACGTATCTGGAAACCGCGGCGACGCGGTTGCGGAGCAATCCCGACCGGGACGAAATCCTCTCGGATATCGAGGGGGCCATCGCCGAAAAGTTCCGCGCGCTGCTGGCCAGTCAAAAAACAGTCGTCGTCACCAAGGAAGTGGCCACGGTGCTGGCCGAAATGGGACCGATCGACGCCGACAGTGAAGCCCCCGACCCGGCCGCGCCCGGCGGAACCGGGCCTGCGGGTGCGAAAGAAAGCACGGGAACGCCCAAGCGGCTTTATCGCATCAACGAAGGGGCGATGATTTCGGGCGTTTGCAATGGCATCGCAGCCTATTTGAACGTTGATCCGACCCTCGTGCGGCTTGCCTTCGTCCTGCTGACCATCTTTTGGGGCATGGGATTGCTGGTCTATGTGATCATGGCCTTCCTGGTCCCCGAAGCCCGCTCGCCCGAGGAAAAAGCCGCCGCGTCCGGCTTTCCAGCCACGGCGCAGGAATTCATCCGCCGCGCGAAAGCCGGATATTATGAGGCCATGAAGAACTTCCCGGACCGCAAGGCACGCCAGGAATGGAGTCACCGGTTCCGGCGGGAAATGCGCGCGAATGCTCGTCAATGGCGCCATCACTGGCGCGGCTGGTGGGGGCCCCCCGCCCCCATTTGCCATCCTTGGATGGGTTTTGCGTTGCCGGTGCTCTCGCTCCTCAACGGCCTGGCCACGGTAGTGTGGATTTGCGCCTTGATCTCGCTGCTGGCCACCGGAGCCGTATTTGGGCTGGCTTTGCCGACCAACGTCCCGCCGTGGGTCGCGGCCCTGTTGCTGCTTATCACTTACGGCATCATCAGCGGGTCACTGAAGGCGGCACGGCGCTTGTTCTGGTGGCACTCAGGCGCGTCCGGTGTGACTTCATCCTTGGTGCTGCTCTCCGAGGTCGTCATCTGGCTGGTGGTCGTCGCAGTGCTGCTCGCGCTTGCTGTCCACTTTTTCCCGGAATTGCGCGCCGCCATTCAGGGCCTTCCCTCAGTCCTTCACCAAGCCAAGGACGACATCCAAGCCTGGTGGAAACCGAAATAATTTGCGTCCCCTCCACGCTCTGCCGGCGCAGCATACTGATGAGATTTTCAGACGCGTCGCGTTTTGACTGAGTGTCATGGACTGCGGTGGCGAGCGAAGCGCGACACCGCTTTCGTGCGGACGACGGTCCTTAAAAGCGCGGACCCGTTTCACGATGGCAAAAGCGCCGTCGTCGCCACGCTCTGCAGGCGCAGGCCAAATTGCCGCCAAAAAAAACGGCCCCCGTTTCCAGAGACCGCTTGAAATCAATTCAGAGTGTTCGTTGCCGCTTTTAGAAACGCTTCGTCAGGGTCAGCACCACCGCCTGGCCGTCCGGACGGTCCTTCACATCCACCTCATATTCGTAGCGGAGCGACGAAATCAGCCCGATCTTCTCCCAGAGCACGCTGACTTCCGGACCCAGGGCGACCGTGTGCGAAAGCGCGGTTGCAGCGCCCTTGCCGCTGTCTTCCGTCGTCTCCTGCTGCCAATAGCCGGCGAGGCCCACATCCACGCCGTGGCAAACCGTCTTGCCCAGGCCCCATTCCAGCGAATACATGTTGCCGGGGGTGACGTCCGTCTGGTCCTGCTCGGTGTTGACTTCGTAGCGGTTCAACAGCGAAAGCGACCAGGTCTTCGCCTCATCCGGATGCCACACCACGCCAGCCGTGAGCATGGGCGACCAGAAACCGCTGCCGGGGCTGTCCAGCCGCCGCAATGGCGTGCTGGCGTCGAAATTGCCCGAAGGCGCCCAGACGCCCAGTGCCGCCGCGAAATCAAACTGCTGCAGATGCCACGAGAGGAGCATCGGACACGCATATATATCGCCCAAGTTGAACTGGCCCGCCGAGCCGAGGGCGCCGGTGATGTTCTTGTACATAAACGGCACGATCATGTCCACGCCCCAGTTCGCGCCAAGGATCTTATAATCCGTGAGATAAATCGTCTTCACCGCCTGGCAATAGACGAACAGGTTCATGTCCAGCGGCAGGCCATCCACCTTGTCCGCGGTGTAGAAATAATTGTAGTCGCGAACGTAGAGTCCGGGCGGCGGCAGTTCCGCGCCGTTGAGGCCTTCGGCCCCAATTGGATAATGGCTCCCGATCGGCAGGCTTTGGGCTTGCAGTTGGGTAGCCAGCGCGGCGATGCTGGCCGCCAGTGCGATGGTGGTCTTGCTCATGTCTGTGGTTTGTTGTGTTTTGTGGTGATTACGTGGTGGAGGCATTGGTTTAAACGTCCTGGAGTTTGCCGTGCAAATAGGTTTCGAAAGCGCTGAGATCGAGCAGCCCATGGCCGGAGAGATTGAAGAGCAAAACTTTCTTTTGTCCGTGTTCGCGGCATCGCTTCGCCTCTTTGACCACCGCGGCGATGGCGTGCGATGATTCGGGCGCGGGGATGATGCCTTCGTTGCGCGCAAATAGGGTCGCCGCCTCGAAGACCTCGGTCTGGTGGTAAGCCTCGGCTTCGATGAGGCCCAGTTCCAGCGCGTGGCTGACCATGGGCGACATGCCGTGATAGCGCAGGCCCCCGGCGTGAATGCTCGGCGGCATGAATTTGTGCCCGAGCGTGTACATCTTCATCAACGGCGTCATTTCGGCCGTGTCGCCGAAGTCGTACCGCAATTCGCCCTGGGTGAGCGACGGACAGGCGGACGGTTCCACGCCCACCACGCGGTATTTTTTCTTTTCCTTGATCTTCTTGCGCAGGAACGGAAACGCGATCCCGGCAAAATTGCTGCCGCCGCCGCAACAGCCAAAGATCACATCGGGCTCCTCGCCGGCTTTTTCCATCTGCTTGATGGTTTCCTCCCCGATGACCGACTGGTGCAGGCAGACGTGATTCAGCACGCTGCCCAGCGAATATTTCGTGTTGGGCGTTTTGACCGTATCCTCGATCGCTTCGCTGATGGCGATGCCGAGGCTTCCGGGACAATGGGGATCCTCCGCGAGCACCTTGCGGCCAAATTCGGTGAGGTTGCTCGGGCTCGCCTGCACCGTCGCTCCCCACGTGTGCATGAGCATGCGGCGATACGGCTTCTGCTCGTAGCTTACCTTGACCATGTAAACGTTGCACTCCAGCCCGAACAGGCTGCACGCAAACGCCAGCGACGAACCCCACTGGCCTGCGCCGGTTTCAGTGGCCAGCCGCTTCGTGCCGGCTTCCTTGTTGAAATACGCCTGCGCCACCGAGGTGTTCACCTTGTGGCTGCCGGCGGGGCTGGCGCCCTCGTATTTGTAATAGATGTGCGCCGGCGTCTGCAGCGCCATTTCCAGCCGCACCGCCCGCAGCAACGGCGTGGGCCGCCACAGCGCATAGATTTCGCGCACCGGCTCCGGAATCTCAATCCACGGGGCGGCGCTGATTTCCTGTTCAATCAGGTTCTTTGGAAAAATGGCCTCCAGCGCTTCCGGCGGCAGGGGCTGTTTGGTCCCCGGATGCAGCGGCGGCGCCAGCGGTTCCGGAAAATCAGCGTTCAGGTTATACCAGGCTTTCGGGATATCCGCCTGGGTCAGGTCAAAGCGCGTCGTCTGGCTCATAAAGATTTGAGGTACGCGCCATCATCCCGATTGGGCGACAGCTAAACCAACCCTCCGCTGCCAAAAGCTTGGCTTTTATTGGCCGCCGCCAGCTCCTGGTCAACCTTCGGACCAGGGCAATTTTCAAAATCCCCCCAATTTTCATCCTTGGCTTTCACCGCAACTGGGTTAATCTTAAAATTCTTATAATTTATGATTGAAACGGACATCGAACTGTTGAAAGGGATCGCCAACCAGTTGCGCATCCATTCCATTGAGGCGACCACGGCGGCTGGCAGTGGCCATCCCACTTCCTGCTGTTCGGCGGCGGACCTGGCGGCCGCGCTGTTCTTTGGCCACATGAGGTACGACCCGAAGAATCCCCATTTTTACAACAATGACCGTTTCATCCTCTCCAAGGGTCATGCCGCGCCGCTGCTTTACGCCGTCTGGGCGGAAAACGGTTTTGTGCCGGTGCCCGAATTATTGAAGCTGCGCCAGTTCAGCAGCGATCTCGAGGGCCATCCGACGCCGCGTCTGGCGTTCGCCGATGTGGCGACCGGCTCGCTCGGCCAGGGCCTCGGCGTGGGCGTGGGCATGGCGCTCGCCGCCCGCCAGGACAAGCTCGATTACAACACCTACGTGCTCATGGGCGATGGCGAGACCGCCGAGGGCGCCGTTTGGGAAGCCGCTTCCCTGGCCGGTGTCTGCAAGCTCAACAATCTCATCGCCATCGTTGACGCCAATCGGCTGGGCCAGAGCCAGGCCACCGCCTTCGGCCACGACATCAACATTTATCGCGACCGTTTCAAGGCATTTGGCTGGCGCGTGGAAGAAGTTGACGGTCACGACATAGAAGAAATCATCGAGGTGCTCGGCGGCGTGGGACTGGATGACAAGCCGCTGGCCATCATCGCCAAAACGTACAAGGGCGCAGGCGTATCCTTTCTGCAGGACAAGGACGGCTGGCATGGCCGGACCCTCACCAAGGAAGAGGCCGCCAGGGCCGTCGCAGAACTCCAGCCCAGCGCCAAGTCCGGCTTGGGTGCGCCCATTCCCGCGCCGGCCCAGTTGCCCGCGCCCAATCTCGCCGCGCCCGCAAGCTATCCGGCCATCAGCTACAAGCTGGGCGACCAGCTGGCCACCCGCGAAGCTTTTGGCAATGCGTTGCTCCGTATCGGTGAAACCGACCCCCGCGTGGTGTCGGTGGACGGAGATACCAAGAACTCGACCTATTCCGAGAAATTCTTCACGAAATTCCCGGAACGCTCCATCGAATGTTTCATCGCCGAACAGACCATGGTCGCCGTGGGCATGGGATTCGCGACGCGCGGACACGTCCCGTTCGCTTCCACGTTTGCCACCTTTTTCACCCGGGCGGCGGACCAGATCCGCGTGGCCGGCATTTCGCAGTCGAATTTGAAGCTGGTGGGTTCCCACGTGGGCGTGAGCATCGGTGAAGACGGCCCATCGCAGATGGCGCTGGAAGACATCGCCCTGATGCGCGCCATCGCCGGCAGCACCGTTCTCTATCCCGCCGAGGCCGTGGCCACTGAAAAGCTGGTCGAGCAAATGGCCCAGCACAAGGGCATCTGCTTCCTGCGCACGTCCCGCCCCAAGACGCCGGTCCTTTACGGCAACGACGAGTCCTTCCCCATCGGCGGCGCCAAGGTCCTGCGCACCGGCGACAAGGCCACCGTGGTCGCCGCGGGAGTCACCCTGTTTGAGGCATTGAAGGCGGCCGACCAGCTGAAGACCGAAGGCATCAATATCACGGTCATCGACGCGTACAGCATCAAGCCCCTCGGCAAAAAGGAGATTTTGGCGGCGGCCCAAAAGACCCACAACCTCGTCGTCACGGTGGAAGACCATTACCCCGAAGGCGGGCTGGGCGACGCGGTGGCCGGTGAACTGTCGAGCGAAGGCGTGCAGGTCCACAAGCTCGCCGTGAACGAGATTCCGCGCTCGGGCCACCCGGCGGAACTCATGGCCGCGTACGGCATCGACGCCGCCGCCATCGTCAAGAAGGTAAAGTCGCTTTAGTTCGTCTGGAGCGTTGGAGCATTTGAAGCGTTGCCGCCAATCTGGCAGCAACGCTTTTTTTGAATCGGACTGGCTCAGCGCTGCGTGGCCACCACGAAACGCCAGGAATTCACCGTCCCCGTGAATCGGAGCGCCGGTCTCCGACCCGGCTCGTTGGAGGGTAGCAATAGTAGGA
>JBEKZM010000046.1:0-43399 GCA_049509875.1 Verrucomicrobiota bacterium
CTCGCGGGTGAGCCGCCCGCGCACCTCCTCCAGGCTACCGAGGGCAGACCTGACTGCGCGACCGACATACGGACTGTTCTTGTCCATTTCCACAGACATTCTACCATGAGCCTAAAAAAGGTAAAGTCTAGAAGTGACTAATATGATTCTCAGCAATAAATTCATAAAATGCTTTTTATAAACATAATATACAAATAACGTGACAGGAATATTGAATAATAAGTCAATAAATTAGGAGATTTAGTCTTTAAAAGACGCACGCAAGCGCCTCCGTTCTGCGCTCTGCCACCTGGACCACCTCGAAGAGGAAAATTGACCGATTCCGCCCCTCGCCCACAATCTGAAACATCTGGACGCGGAGACCGGCAAGCGCACCAGCCTGTTCACGAAGAACAAGCCGGAGGCGGTGAAAATTGTGGCCGCAAAAAGTGAAACCGAGCGCAATCCGGCCCTGAATCTCCAACTGGCCAGGGTGTACCTTTCCGCAGCCGATGCATCAGCGCGATGGGGCTATACCCGGTGAATCCTGCAGCCGGCATCTACGTGATCGGCAGTCCGCTGGTGGAAAAGGCGACGCTCCAGCTTGATCCCAAGTTTTCCAACGGCGGCACATTTACCATCATTGCGCACAACGTGTCCAAGCAGAACCTCCAACGTGTCCAAGCAGAACCTCTACGTCCAATCCGCCCGCCTCAACGGCAAGCCGCTGGATCACCCCTGGGTCACCCATGATGAAATCGTCCGCGGTGGCACTTTGGAAATGGACATGGACATCCTCCCAAACAAGACTTGGGTGCATACCGATCTGGCGGGACAAACCTTCCGACCGGTCGAAGCGCTCTCCGAAAAATGAGTGACTCAGAACATGTTATGATGAATCCTTTGGCAACGATGATCCACCTTCAGATACAGCAACGGCGCGCTCTCTTGGGTTCAGTTTTTGCGGTCTTGGTCTGGAGCGCAGTGTCCGGTTGGGCCTGGGGGCAGTCGGCCGGCACCTTTCGGGATTTTGCCGGAACCTGCCAGGGATCTCCGGAGGTACCGCACCTGTATGATTTAGTCGGCTGGGACCGTTCGGATATTTCCTGGTCCCAAGTCGAGCCCCGGCAGGGGGAATGGAAACAGGAAGAACTTGAGAAATGGGGCAAACGAATCCTGGAAATGCGGGCCAAGGGTGTGACGCTTCTGCCGATCCTGTGCTACGGCACCGACTGGTCGTGGGACCGGGCGGAGCGCACCTATGATTTGGGCGACCAGCGGGTGCACGTCAAGCCATTGGCGGGCGGCGAATATCTGGTCGAAACGTTTCGCCTGGCCAACGGGGTGTGGGCGATCGCAGACAGCAAAAACGAGAAAGCCGGCGATCACTGGCCGCTGGCTCGGGAGCACCAGGCGGACTGGGAAAATTACGTGCGCCGCACGGTGAGTTTCTTTCGGCAGGCGCCGTATAAGGTGGAATACTTCCAGATTTGGAATGAAGCCTACCCTACGAGTGATTTTTGGGGGCATGGCGACCTCGACACCTATATGAAGCGGGTACACGTGCCCGCCTCCAAAATCATCCGCGAACTGGGTGGAAAAGTAGTTTACGGCGGCTGGCCTTGCTGCGGGAAAATTGAGGATTACGTGGCCATGCTGGACCGCAACCACGCCTGGGACACGGTGGATGTGCTCGATATTCACTATTTTCCACTGTCCGCCTTTCAATATCTGAACCAGGAGGCGAAAAAACGGGGCCACGATTCCCTGGGCCTCTGGCAGACCGAGCTGGGGTTTAGCACGGATCCTGAATTTATCGGCAATACCTATCCCCGGTTCTTGTCCTGGTGCCTGGCGCATGATTGGAGCTACCCCGATCGTTACCGGCTGTTTTTATTCTGCGGCTCCTCGCCGGATGATCCCAAAGCTTTTGGCTATGCGCGAGCGCTCGTTTCGGGAAGTAAACTATCGCCGCACGGATTAAGTCTGCAGACTCTGGGGGAGGAGTTTTCCACCAACAAAATCGAACTCTACGATGGCGTGAAAACCCGCCCGCCTCTGAAGAGTGAACTGAGCGAGGTTAAAAGCAGTGTCGAATCTTTCAACGTCGGCGACAAAAAACTGGTCATCGCCATCCACCTTGTGGAAGGCAATGACGCCAAGATTTTCACCGATTGGAACGGGAATCTGGGATCCGTGCATTTGGATTTCGGCAATCCCATGATCGAAGTCAGCCTGCCGCAGCTCAAACCGAACGAGGTCGTTGCCGCCACGCGAGTCGACTTGGCGGGCCAACGCCAGGCTATGGAAGTGAAAATGGCGAAATCCGGCGAGGCCTTGATTGAGGTTCCGATCCGGGATCAGGAGAACAGTCCCGCGCGCCAGTGGTTCAGCAAATCCAGCGTGCTGACCTTCTTGGTCGAGGTGACGCTCCGTCCAGCAACTCCATGAGCAAAGAATGATCACAGACGAATTTGCAAATCCACAGAGATGAAAAGGGGTCAACCCAATACAAAGTGCATTTTGTGGTTGACGGGGCTGGGCGTGGAATTTAGCAAGGTGTGATGCCGCGCAAACGATCAAGGCGATTGCAAGCCGTGTCCACTTGGGCAGCTCCAGGAGTGCGTATGTCCGGTTGCACGAATGGATCAAGTCGCCGGAAGCGACGGTCCAAGCCGATTGATATTATGAAAGGAAACGAACAATGTATTGGGTTGACCCCTTTTCTTTTGTGGCTTCGGCCGTGGCTTTCCTTCCAATCGCCGTTGCCGGTGGGTCAACCAACGATCCGGCGGCGTGGCCCCCCGTCACCGCGCAGGCCCGGCCGTGGACCTGGTGGTGGTGGCACGGCAGCGCCGTGGACGAAACCAACCTCGCGCGCGAGCTCAGGTCCTTCCGCGAAGCCGGTCTCGGCGGCGTGCAAATCACTTCGATTTACGGGACAAAGGGGGCTGAGCTCCGCGAAATTCCATATCTTTCCCCGCGCTGGCTGGCGATGATGGGATATACCGTGGACGAGGCGGCCCAGCTCGGCCTGGGCGTCGATATGACGCTCGGCTCCGGCTGGTGCTTTGGCGGCCCGACCGTCAGCGATCACGATGCTAATGCCAGCGTCGTCGTCCATACCTTCAAGGTGGCCGCCGGCGGGACCATCACGAACCTGCCAAGTTCCGGCACCGTTCAAGCACTGGTCGCTTTTTCCTCCGCCGGCAGACCGATCGACCTGACGGGCAGAATTCACCGCGCCAATGAAGTTGATTGGGTTGCGCCCGCCGGCGACTGGACGGTCTATGCCGTCTCGCAAAAGCCGTCCGGACAAAAAGTAAAACGCCCCGCGCCCGGCGGTGAAGGATGGATGCTAAATCCGGCCTATCCGCAGGCCGTCCGCGACTGGCTGCGGTGGTTCGACCAGGCCTTGGCCGGCTACGCAGGTTCCCGGCCGGCGGCCGTCTTCCAGGACTCCTACGAGTATCATACTGATTGGGCGCCGGACTTCCTTGGGCAATTTAAGAAACTGCGCGGCTACAACCTGCGGACTGAACTGCCGGCGCTCTTCGGCGACCTCCGCGATGAACATGCCGCCCGCGTAAAATATGATTATCGCCGCACCCTCTCGGACATCATGGCTGGACAGTCCGAACCGGAATGGATTGGCTGGGCGCACCGAAACGGTTTTTCCACGATTTACCAGGCGCACGGCACTCCCGCCAACTGGCTCGATCTCTACGGCGACGCCGACCTGCCCGAGACCGAGATGTTTCACCATGACCGTAACATTCTGATTTCAAAATTCGCGTCCTCGGCCGCGCACACCCAGGGCCATCCGCTCGCCGGGGCGGAAACGGGCACGTGGCTCAAGGAACATTTCACGGAAACCCTCGCCGACCTGAAATATCTGGCGGACGACCTGTTTCTGGCCGGGGTAAACCGCATCTATTATCATGGGGCCTGCTATTCCCCCGAGGATGCGCCCTGGCCGGGCTGGCTGTTCTACGCCTCCACGGAAATGAACCCGCGCAATTCCATCTGGCACGATGTCGCCGCGCTCAACGAATATATCGCGCGTTGCCAGTCCATTCTGCAATCCGGCGAACCGGACAACGAGATCCTCCTCTATTGGCCCGTCGCTGATTTCTGGAGCGACCCCGCGGGCCTCGTGCAGCCGATGAGCGTCAGCCAGACCGGATGGTTTGAAGGCCAGCCCATCGGCAAAACGGCGCAGGCCCTTTGGAACCACGGCTGCTCGTTTGACTACGTTTCCGATGCCCAATTGCTCCAGGCGAAAGTCGCGGATGGCAAAATCCAAATGCCGGGCGGCAGATACAAAATAATTGTCGTGCCCAGCTGCCAGTACATGCCTTGGGAAACCATCCAGCGGTTGTTCGCGTTGGCGAAGGATGGGGCGACGGTCTCTTTTGCGGATGGTCCGCCGAAGAAGATTGCCGGGCGGTACGAACCCGGGACGGAGAAAAAATATGATAATCTGATAAAAAAGTATTCGCTGGATGATCCCTCCCTGCCTGGTGCCAGTGGTTCCCACCGGGTTGGGAACGGCCAGTTTCTTTTCGGCGATCCGCTGGCCTCTTTGGAGTTGGCAGGGGTTCCGCGCGAAGACATGGCGAACTCCGGGTTGACCTTCGTGCGTCGTTCAGCGGCCAGCGACTGGAACTACTTCATCGCGAATCGGACCCGGACCGACTTTGACGGTTGGATTACGCTCGCCCGTCCGGCAAAATCGGTGATCATTCTTGACCCGATGACCGGGCGCTCCGGGAGCGCCTCCGTGCAGCCAGTCGCCGGCCTTGGTTTGGCGCGCGTCCGCGTGGAGCTCTGCGCCGGAGAATCAGTCATCCTTCATGTCTTGGCTGACCGCCAATTCGGCAGCCCACCATGGCCTTATTGGAAGCTGGCGACGCCACGGCCCCGGGCTCATGCCATAACCGGTGACTGGAAAATAAGGTTTATTGACGGCGGCCCAACGCTGCCGGCGGATTTTCAAACCGACCGGCTCGCCTCCTGGACCTCGTTTCCGGATCCCGGCGCGCCGGCCTTTGCCGGCACCGCCGCCTACGAAACCACCTTTGCCGCGCCCGGCGAGGCCGGAAGGACCGTGGCGCTCGATCTGGGCGATGTCCGGCAAAGTGCCCGGGTGCGCCTCAACGGTGAGGATTATGGCACGCTTCTCACGCCGCCTTTCCGGGTGATCGTCAACAACCTCAAGCCGGACCACAACCTTCTCGAGATTGAGGTCACGAGTGTGGCCGCCAACCGCATTCGCGACCTCGACCGGCGTGGCGTGAACTGGAAGGTTTTTAAAGACATCAACCTGGTGGACATCAATTACGCTCCGTTCAACGCCTCCCATTGGCCGCTCACGGATTGCGGCCTGCTCGGTCCGGTTGAATTGTCGCTCGTTACCGCCGAGTGAGTTGAACGACTTCAGCCATTGCCGGTCAAAGACCCGATGAACGCCAACGCCCTCCGGTCCCGGCTGCGCCGCTTGTGGCGGCGGGAAATTCGGCCCCTGCTGGTTATCGCCCTGGTCATGTTTTCCATCCGTTCTTCGCTGGCGGATTGGAATGATGTGCCCTCCGGCTCCATGCAGCCAACGATCCTGGTGGGCGACCGGATTTTCGTAAACAAGCTCGCCTACGACCTGAAGCTGCCCTTCACCACGTGGCATCTGGCTGAATGGTCAAATCCGCGGCGCGGGGACATTGTCGTGTTTTACTCGCCCCACGACGGGACGCGTTTGGTCAAGCGGGTCGTCGGACTGCCGGGCGACCTGGTCGAATTGCGAAATGAGCAATTGATCATCAACGGGAGTCCGGTTGATTACAGTTCGCTGGGCGCGGAACTCTCCGCCCAGTTGCCCCAAGCCGAGCGGCAGGGGAACCAGTTCGCCACGGAAAAGCTGCCCGGCCATGGACACACCGTGATGGCCATTCCGGCCCTGCCCGCCAAACGAACTTTTGGCCCGGTTCAAGTGCCCGAGGGCGGTTACTTTATGATGGGTGACAACCGGGACAACAGTTTCGATTCCAGATATTTTGGGCCGGTGAAACGGGCGCAGATCGTTGGCAAAGCCACGGCCGTCGTGTTGTCGTTGAATCACGACCACTACTGGTGTCCGCGGTTGGATCGCTTCTTCAGCCCGTTGGACCCGGCGACCTCAAATTAGGATGGTATCAAATTCTTTTGCGGGAAGTGGACGGAAAGCGCTGGCAACGCCCGCTGGTCATGTGAAAGCTGCTGGTCTGGTGTGCGCGCGGAATCCGGCGAGACTCCGGATTCAACCGGCTGGAAGCCGGTTCCACCCGCCGAACTTGGAAATGCGCCTTCAGGGCGCCTTCGCCGGCTGATAAATCGGCTTGGGCACAACCACGGCGGGACAACGTTTTCCGCGGATTTCGATCTCGATCGTGGTGTCCGCTTTGGCGCTGGCCGGCGGCACGTAGCCGAGCCCGATGCCCAGGTTCAGCGAGGGGCTTTGGGTGCCGCTGGTCACCACGCCCACGCTGGCGCCGTTGACCCAGATGGGATAGTGCGGACGGGGTGGCGCCAGCTTGCCGCTCATCTTGAAGGCCACGAGCTTTTTTCTCACGCCGGCGCCCGGTTGAGCGGCGGCTTCCGCGCGCGCCGTCTTTTGCCGGGCGAGCACGGCGCGGCCGTTGAAATCGCCTTTGTCCAAGGCCACAAAGAAGCCGACACCCGCCTCGATCGGAGTTGTGTCCTCATCCAACTCATGGCCGTATAGCGGATAGCACATTTCGGTGCGCAATGTGTCGCGCGCGCCCAGGCCGCAGGGCTTGATGCCCGCCGCCGCGCCGACGGCCAGCAGCCGGTCCCAGATTTCCTGCGCGGCCGCCTCCGGGCCGACGATTTCGAACCCGTCCTCGCCGGTGTAACCCGTGCAGGCCACAAGCAAGTTGCAGTTGCCGAAAGAAAAACCAGCCAGCTCGTTTTTTTTCAGATCGCTGACTCTGGTCACCGGCGCGACCGCATCGGAAGGTCCCGGTATGCACCGGTCGATGAACGAGCGAACCTTCGGGCCTTGCACCGCCATGGCGGCATAATGGTGAGAAGCGTCCGTAAGAATCACGTGCCCGCCGGGAAATTTCGCGGCCTGGGCCTGGAGCCAGGCCACGTCGATATCTATGCGCGAGGCGTTGATGATCAGGAAGAAGGCGTCCGGCGCCAGCCGGTAGGCATAAAGATCATCAATGACGCCGCCGCGCTCATTGCACATCAGCGTGTATTGCCCCTGACCGGGGGCGAGCTTGCGAATGTCGTTGGTCATCGTCCGGTTGAGGAAATCCAGCGCCGCCGCCCCGCTGATGGTGACTTCGCCCATGTGTGATATGTCAAAGACGCCGGCGGCGTGGCGAACGGCGAGGTGCTCGTCCGAGATGCTGGTGTATTGCACGGGCATTTCCCAGCCGCCGAAGTCGATGAGCTTGGCGCCGAGTTTCTGATGTGCTGAAAAAAGAGGAGTTCGTTTCAACATGGCCTTAACATTGTTCAGATTCGGCCCCGGTTGTCCACTCCACAAATGGGCGGGCGCGCCTTGCGCGAGGTTACGCGATCGCCAGTCGATTCAGGATTTCCGCGGTCAACAATTGATAGGCGGCGGCGCCGGTGCTGTATTTGTCATAGTAAATGATCGGTTTGCCAAAGCTCGGCGCTTCGGCCAGCCGCGTCGTGCGCGGTATGACGGTCTCAAACACCTTGGCGCCCAGCAGTTTTCGAACCTCCTCGACGACCTCGTTCGACAGCTTGGTGCGGCCGTCAAACATGGTCATGACCACGCCCAGGATATCGAGCCTGGGATTGACGCCGGTGGCCCGCAATTGGTCCAGGACCTGGTTCATCATCGAAATCCCTTCCAGCGCATAGTACTCGCATTGGAGGGGCACCAGAATACCGTCGCAGGCGGCAAATGCGTTTAACGACAGGATTCCCAACGAGGGGGGGCAGTCCAGCAGCACGAGATCAAAACGGCCGCTGTCGCGGACCGGCTGCAGCGACTGGGCCACGCGCAGGAGATGCCGGTCGAGGCGGGCGAGTTCCAGGTCCGCGGCGCACAGATCGACTTCGCTGGGAATGATTTCCAGCCGCTCAAAAGCCGTCGGCTTGATTTTCTCAAGCAAGCTCCCTTCGCCGAGCAAGACCTGATAGGCGCTGGCCCCCGGGATTTTTTCAACGCCCACGCCGCTGGTGGCGTTGGCTTGAGGATCCAGATCGAAGAGCAGCATGCGCTGGCCCGCGGCCGCCAGGCAGGCGGCCAAATTGACGGCGGTCGTGGTTTTCCCCACCCCTCCTTTTTGGTTGGCTACAGCAATGACTTTGGTTGGCACTGAGGGAATTAAATGAAAAGTGCGGTGCCGTTTCAAGCGCGCACCGCATGGAAAGAGAACGGTTTTGAACCGGCTACTGGCTGGCTGGCACGTAGTTCACCGGCTCAAACAACGGATTCTGCGGGGAATTGAACAGAGCCGAAACAGGCTGCAGGCTGGAGATGGGGTTGGTGCTCACCGTCAGCCCGCCCGCCGGGGCCTCCAGCGGCGCGGCCGATGCCATCAAGGCTGGCCCGTTCTCGGACCCAGGCGGAGCTGATTGCGCCGAGAAAGTATCGGCGAGGGCCTGCCCCGATTCGGAGCGATCCAACAGCATCACGCCGAACAGGAACAAGGCGCACATGCTGGTGGCCACCCCACCGATAATTCCCGGCCTGATGCTGAAAATATGCCGGGCGCTTGCCCAAAATGCCGAATTGGACTGCAGCCGTTCAAAGAAGGTTTCCCCGCCGCCAGCTTCGCCAGCTTGGATACGCGAGATGACATCGCCGGAAAAGCCGTTGAAATAGCCGGGCGGAGGGATTTCGTGCCGCTTGAGCTTGAGCAGTTGCTGCACTTCCTCGAAATTGTCGTTCGTTTCGCTCATATGGGCATCCGTCAGGTTTTAATATAATCGGCCAAATAGCCCTGCAACTGCTGGCGCGCGTAAAACAACCGCGACCGAACCGTGCCAATGTTGCAACCCATGATATCCGCAATTTCTTCATGGGAAACCCCCTGCACGTCATGTAGTACCACAACCATTCTGTGAGGTTCAGACAGCTTGAGCAATGCTTCGTTCAATTTTTTTTGCAGCTCACTCAGGTTCACCTCCCGGGTGGGCGTTTTGTCCGAAATGAGCGCCACCAGGTCCGGATCGTGCTCGGCGTTAAAGTCCAGGTCGTTGAGGCTGATGTGATGCTTGTTGCGGCGCTGTTTGAGGAAATTGATGGTTTTGTTGACCGCGATCCGATACAGCCAGGTGTAGAAACTGGAGCCGCCCTTGAACGACCTGAGGGCTGAATAGGCTTTGATAAATGATTCCTGCGCCAGGTCGTTGGCATCCTCGTGGTTGCCCGTCATGTGGTAAATCGTGGCGTAGATGCGTTCCTGATAACGTTTCACCAGTTCGTCGTAGGCCGGCAGGTCGCCGTGGCGGGCGCGGCGCACGAGATCGCCTTCCAGCACGCTGGCGGGTGCGTTCTGGTCTGGCACGGTGGCAGGTTCCGACATAGTTAACATGGCTATTGAACCGCCAAAGTTCCGGTTTGTTGCGCTAAATATTCCGTCAAAGCCGCCAAACCTGCGCGCCCCGGCCCCTCCGGCAAAACCTGGAGCGCCCGCCGCGCCTGGTCGAGAAAACGGCTGATCTCACGGACGGATGGCTCAAAGGTGTCATACTTGGCCAACAAGGAGTTGATTGTCAAAAGATTTTTCGGCTCCCAGTTCTCGATCAATTGCTCCAGCAGCTTCCGGTTGGACGCCGAAGCCCGCTCCCACGCCAGCAATACCGGCCAGGTCAGCTTGCCTTTGGCCAGGTCCGTCCCGAGCGATTTACCGGCCTCGGCCTCGGTGCCAAACAAGTCAACGCAGTCGTCATAAACCTGATAGGCGGTGCCCACGGCGGCTCCGAATTCGCGCAGGGCGGCCCGCTGCGGGGGCGGGGCCTCGCATAAAAACGCCGCCAGATCGCAGGACAGCGTGAACAGCTCGCCGGTCTTCATTTCGATCACCCGAAAATAATCGCGCCGCGCCGCCGGAAAAATTCGGCGCTGCTGAGTTTGCATGATCTCGCCGGAGCATACGGTGTTGGTCGCCAGCGAAACCGCCCGGCAGACTTCGGTGGTCGGAAAACTCGCCGCCAGCGTCAAAGCGTGGGCGAACAGGCAGTCGCCAAACAGCACGGCGATTTCGTTTCCCCATTTTGCCGCCACGGTGGGGCTGCCCCGCCGAATCGCCGCCTCGTCCATCACGTCGTCATGAATCAAGGTGGCCAGGTGGACCATTTCCACGATCACCGCCGCCTTCACGTGCGCCTCGCCGGCTGGCCCAAAGCAGCCGGCCGCCAGCGCCACCAGCGTCGGGCGCAAATGCTTGCCGCCGTTGTTGAGGGCGTGTTCGGCATAGGGCACGATTTTCGGATCAAAATCATGGGCCTGCCGCATGAGTTGCTGCGTCACCGCTTTAAGAAACGGCTCCACCGGTTCCATGATTCTTTTCCAAGAACAGGCGGACTCAATTTCAGGAACAGGTTCGGGATGGGCACCCGGGACTTTGGTTTCAGCGGCCAGCATTGGCTTGAATCTAATTTCCTGATTGAAAGGAGTCAAACTTGTTATATTTTCGTTTCGTTCCTGTTTCACGCGTTGGGGCGGCGATTCCTGGCCGCGAGGCAGGCGCAGACCCCGGTCGGCCCCGCCCGGCGGCGGGCACTCCGCGGCCGCGGGCTCCGGCGCGCCCGGCGCGGTCCGCCAGCCCACTCTTTCGAGCAGGCGGCCGGCCGCAGGCGTGCGGCCTGCAAGAGCCGAGTGCGATTTGCAACTGCGCCGCGGGGGCCCACAGGTCAGTGAATGACCAGCGGAGGAAATCTTATTTGCTTTGTTCCAGCCCGGTTCGGCGCGAAAGCCCTGCAAAATCCCTTTGAAAGCGGCGAAACTCCGCGCCAGGGCCCGGAGGCGCCGCTGGCACACTTCAGGCTGGACGTCGTTGCATGAATAAAGCGCCGGACGGGCTGAGGCAGTCCGGTCCATAAAAAAATATTGAAGCAACAATTTGAATAATTACGCCTATGAAATCCACGCTTGAACCGGCTGCTTCCACAAATGTGGACGCCGCAGCGAAGCCAAGAATACTCCTGGTGGATGATGATCCGGCCATTCGCCAGGTTCTGGTGCATCTGCTCTCAGAGGAGAATTACCTGACCCTCACCGCCGCCAACGGCGTTGAGGCCCTCGTGCTCAGTGCCGCCGCCAAATTTGACTTGGTGCTTTTGGACCTGAACATGCCCGTCAAGGACGGCTGGGAGACTTTTGAGCAGTTGACCGCGCAGGATCCCCTGTTGCCCGTGATACTGATCACGGCGCGACCCAACCAGTTCTTCCCGGCGCTGGCCTCAGGGGCCGGCGCGCTCCTGGAGAAGCCTTTGGATTTCACCAAACTATTTCGCACGATCCGCGCTCTGCTCGAAGAGTCGGAAGAACTGAGGCTCTCCCGCCTCGCCCACAGCCGGTCAACGTTCAGCTACGCGCCCGCCGCTTCCCTCGACGCCATCGGCGAGCGCCCTTGACCCACATGAAATTGCCCGCACTCCAACCGCCAGCAACCCAAAGAATAAATGGACGCCCGCTGAGATTCGCCGAACCGGGTCTCGCGTGTCCAAAAGGCAAACCGGACGTTTCTTCCACGACAACCAACATAAACGTCCGGTTTGCCGTCCCTTTCAGCTGGGAGATTCCGATCCGCCAGGGGGCGGGACGGCGGGCGGCCCCTCCGGGCCTGAATTTTCAATCTAATGTGGTGAATAAGTATTGGTTGCAATCGTGGCGTTTCGGCCTAAGGTCAGAACCATGGGAGAATCGACCGCGTGAGAAAGGGCCTGAAGATCCTGATCGTGGATGACGAAACCGTCCTCCGCGAGGCGATGAGGCAGCTCTTGGAGCATTGCGGCTGCGAAGTGGAGTCCTTTGGGGACGGCCAGGCGGCTTTGGCGCGGCTGGCTCAGCGCCGGTTCGAGTTGGTCATCACTGATTTTTCCATGCCGGGAATGCAAGGCGACCAGTTGGCGGCCCGCGCGCGCGAGTTGGCGCCCGATCAACGCATCATCATGGTCACGGCCTATGCCCACGAATTCAAGGTGTTTGGCCAGTCCTCCACTCCGGTTGATGGTTTGTTGTATAAACCATTCACCTTCAAGGAATTGAAAGATGTAATTGAAGCGGTGCTGGCCGGGGATGTTCCGGGGGAGATGCCAGCAATGGCATCCCTGGCGGACGAGGTTTCAAAACCGCAACCCAAGACTCTCCCGCCGCCAAAGCTATAACGCTGCGAGGCATGCAGAGCGCATGGCCACAACTGTTCCGACGGCCCTTGGCGGGCACTTCCCAACAAAAGAAATACCGCCCGGGGGAAGCTCCCCCCGGGCGGTTGAATTCAATCTGTTTCGCCGCTGACCCGGTGTGATCAATTCACTGCCGGGCGGCGGCTGTCCCCAGGACTAAGGAGCAACACGCACCAAGCGATAGAACTGGGCCCCAGAGCCAGTGACACTCACGGTCACTTGGGAAACGCCGTTCACAACCGTGGCGGTCGGCCCGGCAGTCCAGGTGGGAGAACTCAGCGAACTGGTCACTTGCACCTGGTAGTCGGCGTTCGGCCACGAGAGCGTGATCTTGCCATTCGACGCGGGCGAGACCGACAAGGCCACCGGCGGAAGAACGGAGTGGAACAGGAAGTTGCTCACGGTCTGGAACGACGTAGCGCCGCCATCGCCGCCGGTGAATCCGATATAAGCCAGATTGCCGCCCAAGACCGAAGTCAGCGGTCCCACCACGTAGTTCGTGGAATAATTGGTTCCCGTTCGGAGGTCAGTGAGCGATGCGGCCAGGACGCCATTTGCAAAACTCAGCACCACGGAAATAGGATTGGTGCTGGTGGTGCTCACCGGCGCCGCCGACTGATAGATTCCCGTAGCCCCGTCCAAGGCCAACGTAACGCCCGGCGTCTCGTTGTTGCCGCCGTAGAGGTTGATCTCGAAGGCCAGACTGTTGCCGGGGATGCCGCCATAACCCAGCGAGCCGCCGCTGCCGCCGAGGGCAACTGGATTCGTGGTCTGGAGCACAAAGGCCGTTCCATCGGCAGCGCCGCCGTGGGAGTTATAAATGTACGAAGCGGTCCAGTTGCCGCCGACATACTGCGCGACGTTGTAGAATGCGCTGGAGGCTTCGCCGCCATTGCCATCGGTCAACTGCAACGTGTTGGTGGCGATGTTCGGGACGCTGCCGTTCGTCTGCCACCCGATGCCGGTCGTGTTGAACGTGATGTTGGTGGGCGAGGCATCTCCTTGCAGCAGGGCAATGGAACTGACCGCCGGGGTGCCGCCGCTCAAGAGGTTGGTAAACGACACTTGGATCGCCGTCGTGCCCAGCGGAGTGGCCAGGGTGAAGCTATTGGAGTTCACGCCACCCACAACCACGCCGTTGGTCGTCCACAAGAAATTGATGGGCGAATTCCCCTGGGCGTTGACGAAATAAGTCACCTGGGCTCCGGCGTATGCCTCGGCGTTGGTGGGCGAGAGGTCCGCCGCCAAAAATGCGTAGCTGTCCGAAACGTTCAGCGGCACGCTGGCAATGTTTGTGCCATAGCTGTTCGTGGCCACGACTCCGTAGATGAATCCGTTTTGAATGTCCTGTACGTCGGCAATGGTATAGGTGGAGCCGGTAGCCCCGGCGATTTCGTTCGTGTCGCCCGAATTATCCACGTAGAACCATTGCAGACCCACCGCCGGCCCCGTGGCCGGAGCCAGGTGGGACGTGAGCGTAACATTGTTGGACGTATAAAACACGGGCGCGGCCGGAGTGATTGAAATCGTCTCCGGAGTGACGATCAGACTCGCGGGCGAGCTGGTGCCGCTGCCAAAAGCGTTATTGACCACGAATTGATAATTGGTGCCATCCGGCAGGAACAGATTGGAGATGGTCAGCGAAAACGTGTGCGATCCAATGATTATGGACCCATCGCCGCTCGGTCCATCCGAAAGTGTCTGATAGACGCCATTGTTGTCTTTCTGCCAGTAGCCGGTGATCGGAGCGGTGCCGATCGCGCCGGCGGTGAAGGTGGCCGTCTGGCTTACCCCCAATGTCTGGCTGTCCGGCACGGGCCCCACATTGACCACGGGCGGAATGCCGCCGGACGCCGCGCTGAGGGCCATGACGTAGGTGGTCGAGCTGCTCGAATTGGCGTGAACGTACTGCACCACGATGTTCGTCACCGGGCTGCCCGTGTCCGCCACCAGGAAGTACGTTTCGAACAAATAAGGATAGTTGTTGTTGATCTGGTTGTCCGTGCGATTAGCCAGGTTGCAACGGCCGCCGGCTTTGAAAGCAATCGCGCTGTTGTGATTGTTATCAAACCAGTCATACCCCAGGAAAAGATTGGTCTCCTGCACGCCGTCCGCATGCTGCAGGACGCACAGATTGGTCATGGGCGGGCTGCCCACGTTGCCGCCGGCGGTCAGCAGCGCAAAGCTCGAATACGAAGCGGGACTGGCCGGGGTGATGTTGGCCACCAGGTGGTTCGTGTCGATGAGAATGGCGTTGTTGGCCGAGTAGCTGGCCAACTGATAGTGGTGCGTGGGCTGGCTCACGCTGTCCAGCTCGGAGCCCGACGGAGGCAATCCGGCGTTCGGATAGGACCGATCGAAGCCCTGCTCGAACCACGTTGCCAGGTTCCCATTGTAGGCCAGGTTCGTGCCCTGGTCCATCGTGGCCGTGACGGGGAACGGGGACGTTGCGGGGATGATGCCCATGACATTATAGCTGTCCGGGGTCAGCGGAATGGGCGTCCAAGTGGCGCCTCCGTTGCTGCCGCTGACGGCAAAGAAATTCCCATGATTTTGGGTGGCGCCGCTCAGCGTGACGCTGACAACCGGCGAAGCGCCGGATACGGTGATGGTGTTGGCGTAAAGGTAGGGTGCATTGTTATTCACCGCACTGTTGTTGAAGTTGTTATAATCGCCGCCGGTATCCATGCGCCCATTGGCCCCCCAGGCCACCGTTGAGCCGCCATTGAACCAGTCGAGCAGATTGAGAGTTCCGGTTTCCGTCGTCGTATCGGCGTGGGTCACCGTATAACTGACGCTCAGCGGACCGCCGCCACCGCAACTCAGGAAGGACAGGCTCGTGGCCGTCGTGGGCGCCTGGAACGTGATGGTGTCGCTGCCGTACGAGCTGTCAATCATCACTTCGTTATTCACCGTATAGTCCGGCGGCATCAGAAATGTCATGCTCGCATTGTTGATGTTTGTCAATAGGGTGTTGTGGGTCGGGATGCCTGAATTCCATCCGACCAGGCCGGGACGATTGTATAGGCCCTGCTCGTAATAGGTGTTGTCGCCCAGTGTCGCGCCGGCGCCGGCGGTCACATTGATGCACTCGGGCACCGGGGCCACATACGTGGCCGGCACGACAATATCGAAGGTATAGCTGCTGGGCGTCAGGGTGACGGGGTTAAAATCGGCCCGGGCCAAATTCAGGCAGGCGCCGGCCAATAGTATTGGTATCAGTCTTGATTTCATGGGATTTTTGCTTTTCAGTTCGTGTGGTCTTCTTTGGACTTTTTTATCGGACTTTCGGTTATTTTCCGTAGCTTCCACTATCTGCTTCTCTTTCATCTGCTTTTCTTTCTGGGAATCGTTGAAACCCTGCCGGCTCGGCACAGTTGGGCCCACGGCCCCGCGGATATGAGAACTGTCCCACGAGGCATGAGTTCCTTAAATATTTGCCAGAGAATGGCAAACAACATTTTGAAAACTGATGAATAGGGGCAAGGGTACGCCGATTGCAGTGCACCTGAAGCTAAATCTGCTTGTCTTAAAACAAGACAAGTTTTGGAAGCCATTCAGAATTAAGGAATTAAAAGAGTCGGTCGGTTTTTTTCGCCATTTTAAAATTATGCGAATGGAACTTACCGCTCGGCCAGGATGTTGCAGTTCGTTGCCCCAGTATTGCTTCAATCGTTTCCACTTAAGTTGTTTATTATAAATGCCTTGAGTTTTGTGCCCTGCGGGGTGGATCATTCCCCAAGTCGTGCCCTACCGGGAGTGGGGCGGCGAAGTGCGGGCTGTCCCGAATCAAAAAAAAACCGCCCGGGGGGGACGCCGGATTCGGCGTTCGCTCCCCGGGCGGGATGCTTCAATCTAGTATTGCCGGGCCCGGAGGATTTCTCGCTCCCGGGCGGCGGCCGACCTGGGAATTACGGGCACGGAGAAACCCGCACCAAGCGATAGAACCGGGTCGGAGCCCCCGTGGTGCTCACGCTGACACTGGCGACGTCATTCGCGACCGTCGGCGTCGGGCCGGCAGTCCAGGAAGGACTCGTCAGGGACGTGGCTGTTTGCAGTTGATAATTTGGATCGGCGTCCGACCATGACAGGGTGATCGAACTGGCTGAGACCCGCGACACAGACAGAGCCAGCGGTGCGATCACCGAGTGGAACACGAAGTTGGTGACGGTCTGGACGGAGGCGGAACCGCCATCCGCGCCAGTTATGCCGACATAGCCAAGGTTGCCACCCAGGATCGCCGGTAACGGACCGTAGTCGTGGCTCTCGCTAAACGTGGCCAAGGTAAGCATGTCTTCGAGCGACACAGACATGATTCCGTCGTCGAAGCTTATTTCGGTCAGGATGGGATCGCCAGTGGCCACACTAACTGCGCCGGACGCAACATAAGTGCCCGTGCTTCCATTGGTGGCGAAGGCGATGCCCACACCCTGAACAGCATAGAGGTTAAACTCAAAGGCGATGCTGTTAGTGATGCCATCATAGCCCAGTTCTCCGCCGCCGCCGCCCAATGCGGCCGCACCCGCGGACGTGTTCTGGATGACAAAGGCGGTGCCGTCTGCCTGACCATTTCCCACGTAGATAAACGACGCGTAGAAGCTGCCCACATATTGCGGGACGGTATAGAACGCGCTGGAGTCTTCGCCGCCAGAGCCGTCGGTCAACGTCAGCAGGCCGTTCTGGATGGTGCCTGGGGAGCCGTTCACCTGCCAACCGGTGCCGTTGGTGTTGAACGTGATGTTGGTAGTGCTGGGGTCTCCCTGCAACGTGGCCAGCGAACTCGTGACGGGTGTGCCACCGCTCTGGACGTTGGTGAACGACACTTGATACGTATGCGTTCCGCACTGGGCTGCCGAGGTGAACGAGGCATTGGTGGCGCCTGCCACCGCGACGCCATCGAAGAACCACTGATAATTGATCGGCAGGGTGCCGGAGGCCCCAACAGAGTAGGTCACCGGCGCTCCGGCATACGCCTCGGCAGTCAGCGGCGAAATGTCAATAGCGAGAGCAGCCGGCCCGGTGTTGACCGTCAAAGTCACAGCGGCCGCGGCCGAGCCATAAGGATTGGATGCGATAACACCGTACTGGTAGCCGTTCTGCGGGAGCTGCGCGTCCTGTATGGTGTAAGTGGAATTCGTCGCATGCGCGATGTGGTTCGAGTTGTTGCCAAGGTCGATGTAATACCACTGGAACGAAATCGGCGTGGCGCCCGTCGGAGTGGCTGTCAGTGTCACGCTTTGGCCCGCGAAAACCGTCGGGCTCGCCGGCGCGATGGTTACGGTCGGCGGGTTGCCCAATGTGTTGTAGATGTCCGCCAGTTGAGTGGTGGTCAGCACTGTGGCAAAGATCGCCACCTGACAACTGTTGCCCTCAAAATTGCGGGCTCCCGCGTAATCCGGCGCGCCGCCGATCCAGACATCGTCCGCACTGCCGGCCGGGTTGGCGACGTGCGAGCCAACAAACCGTTGATCCACCCACAGGGACTCATTGGTACCGTCAAACTGGCCGACCAAGAAATGCCAGTTGCCATCGAAGAGGTTTACGGTGTCAGTGATGTCGGGTCCGGAGTCGGCCCAATGCGCCTGAGGGGCGACATCGAAGCGGTAACTGTTATCAGAGTGTCCCAACGACGTCCTGAAACCTGTGCCAATCGTCGGCTGCACCCATTGCATCGCGGTCATGGGACCGGTGAGGTTG
Source organism: Verrucomicrobiota bacterium (assembly GCA_049509875.1). Lineage (GTDB taxonomy): Bacteria > Verrucomicrobiota > Verrucomicrobiia > Limisphaerales > UBA11358 > UBA11358. The sequence continues at coordinate 18,070 of JBEKZM010000046.1, forward strand.
AGATTATTAACCGGAATATCGACATAAGCAGTGGAACCATCAAATCCAGCCGACAGGTTGGCGCCGATGCCGGCGGTTGGCGGTAAGCCGGGGTTGCCCAGCGTGTAGGCGCCTTTATAGGTGCCATTGTTCGTGCTGGCATAGTCGAAGGCAATGGTGCCGCTGGTTTCCTGCAATGGCCAATAAGCCACCGGGTTGAGGGCGAGGATCGCCGATTCATACGGACTGAGAGTCGGGCTGTACACGGCGACGCTCACCGGGGCGCTGGTTATCGAGCCGGCAATATTGGTGATGACCACAGTATAGACCGCGCCGTTGGTATCAATGGTTGTGTACGATGCGTTGGTGGCATTCGGGATGGCCGCCCCGGCATCATACCACTGATACGAAAGCGGCGTGGTGCTGGAGGCATCGATCGTCACCGAGTAGGCCGTGGTAACGATCTTGTTGGTCAAGATATTGAGCGTGGTGTTGCCCTGGGGAATTTGGGAGTCAATGATCGGCGGGGTGATCGAAATAGGAGCGATGACGTCGGTCACACGGCCCATATAGTGAATGCCGAAAGCTTTCCCGCTGGTGGTGCTCACCAGCTCGATGCCGTTGAGCGGCGAGCGGAAGCTGGTGGTGTCAATGTCTTGTTCGACCGTGATGGTGCCACCCGTGGCCGCCACCGCCGGGATCTTGATGTAATTTCCGAAGCTCGAAACCGGAATGTTGTTGGTGAAATTATTCGTCGTGTATGTCGTTGCCGGCACAAAACCGTTGAAACCGTTGCCGCCGACCGCAGCGCCCGTGAGGTCGAAAGTGGAACTGCCCGTGGCCCCCAGGATCGGAGCATAATAAGTGGTGCCGTTTACGGCGTAATTCGGCAACCCATCGGTGTCGTCGCTCGGCCGGGAGACGTCCGCCAGGGTGTAGAGATAGACATCGTAGGCGGGGTCGGTCAGACCGGAAATGGTGCTGAGCGCGTCGCCGGAGCTGTTGGCGTTGGCGTCCATGAAGCCATCCATCAGGGAGTAATTGGCGCCGTCGCCGGTGATGCCGCTGTTGTAGCCATTGGTCGAGCCGTCGTCGGACAGCATGAGAGTGGCCGTCGTCACGCCGTCATTGGCGAGGATATTGGTGGAGTTTCCGAGGCCGAACGTTTCGTTGAAGATATTGTTCCAATGAGGAATCGATACGATGCCAGCCCGGCCTTTGATGTACAAAGCTGCGGGGGTGCTGGTCACGCTGCCGGAAGCGTTGGCGACGGTGAATTCATAGTTGGTGGCGTCAGCCAGGGCGATGTGCGAAATCGTGAGCACGTTGCTGGCGGAGCCGGTGATGGTAGAGCCGTTCGCATCCACGCCATCCGTGAGCGGGACGTAGGTGCCGCCCTGTTCCACGAGCCAATTCAACGTCAAGGGCGCGCTGCCGACCGTCGAAACGGTGAAAGTCGCGGTCTGGTTTGTGTACCAAGCCTGTTCCGTGGGCAACGGTCCCGAGGTGATGACCGGCGGCACCGGGGTCGAAGAGGCACTGATGGCCATGATAAAGGTGGTGGAACTGACTGAACTGGCGGTTCCATATTTCACCACGATGTTGGTGACCGGACTGGCGTTGTCGGCGAGCAGGAAGTAGGACTCGAACAGGTAGGGAACATTATTGTTGATGTTGTTCAAAGTGCGATCGTACATCTGCACGCGGCCGTTTGCTTTCCAAGCGAGTGACCCCGGAGTGCTGCCGTTAAACCAGTCGTAACCCAGGAAGACGTTTGTTTCCTGGACCCCGTCGGCGTGTTGCAGAATCGCGATGTTCTGCATGGCGCCGCTGATGTTGGCGCCGGCAGTCAGGAACGAGAAAGCATAGTAATTTGCCGGAGAGGCCAGAGTAATGTTGGCAAGCTGATGATTGGTATCAATCAAGATCGCATTGTTTTGTGAGTAATTACCCATTTGATAATGGTGGGTAGGCTGGGAGAAGCTGTTGAACGTGGAGCCTGAAGGCGGCAGACCGGCGGTAGGAGCGTTGGTGTCCCAGCCCTGCTCAAACCAGGTGTTGTTGCCGCCGCCGTTGTTGGCCGTATTGGTGCCCTGGTCCATCGTGGCCGTCAGCGGGAAGGTAAAGGGATCGAGAAGTATTTCGTTAAAACCGCCAATCGTGACCGGCGTGTAGGTGGTACCGGTAGCGCTGGTGCTAATGGCAAAAAAACAATCGTGCCCGCCACCGGTATTGTAGGTGAAGGATACGCTGGTCACCGGACTGCCGCTCGACACGGCAATCACTTTGGAATACATGCGAGGGTTTGAATTCACTGCACCGGTCGTAGGCGATCCATTGGTGTTAATGGAGTCGTAGCCGCCGTTGGGGGTGCCAATTCGGCCGCCGCAATACCAGGCGGGATTTGCGCCGCCAAACCAGTCGCCGGGATTAAAGCTGCCGGTCTCCGTCGTTACTCCGTCTTGATGATTCACGGTATAATTAACCGTGCAGCCACCGTTGCCACCCACACAAAGAAGGGAAATGTCGGCTGCAGTCGTGGCCGTGTTCAACGTTATCGTTCCGCTCGTGACAGTAGAGTCAACCAGCAGGCCGTTCTCGACCGTATAGTCGGACGGCATCACATACGTCCGGTTCGCATCGCTCTGGTCGGTGAAGACGCTGCCGTGCGGCGGCACGCCGGGGAAGTAGTCAGGGCCGGAGCTGGGCCGGTCCCAAACGCCGCGTTCAAAAAACGTGTGATCCCCTTCGCTGGTGCCATCACCCACGCTCGCGGTGATGCAATACGGCAGGGGTTGAGGGACGGTCTTTTCGACGACGATATCGAATGTATAGCTGCTGGACGTCAGCGCAACGGGGTTAAAATCGGCCCGCGCCAAATTCAGACAGGCGCCGGTCAATAGTATGGTTATCAGTTTTGATTTCATGGGATTTTGGTATTCGGTTCGTGTGGTTTTTTTGGACTTTCGGTTGTTCTCTGTTTGCTTCTGTTATCTGCTACTCTCTCTGGAATGGTTAAGGCCCCGCTGACTTCGTACATTCGTGCTCACGCCCCTGTACGGGGATCGTCCCACAAGGCATGAACACCTTCCTTACCCAAATGGTTGCCAAAGATTCGCAATTGACTCAACATTGGACATTTGTAAAACTGATGGATAGAATTAAGAGTACGCCGATTGCGGCCCGATTGAAGCCCAATCCGCTTGTCTTAAAATAAAACAAGTTTCTAGCGGGAATGATTGTTGGTTGTGCCTTTCCGATAACAATTTAGAGCGCAGCACCCGCTGCATTTTAAGTTTCAGCCGATAGCCGGGTCGCGATCTGAAAGGGTCTGGCCAGTGGTTAAGGCACGAGTTTGAGTGTTCTAAAATGAGACATTTTGGCGCGCCTTGAACGAAAGCCTGGGCCACTCTTTTTCATAATGGGTCCACTCTATTTTGTTCTATCCGGACAACGGAGGTGGTATTTTTGTGACAACTTAGTGCGATGATTCCGTTGCCCAAACGAAAAAGCCTGGTATACGAAACGGCCACGACGATAAAACAGTGGATTGCCTGTGGAATGCTCAAGGATGTGCTGCCGGGCGAACTGGACTTAAAAGATCGGCTGCGAGTTGGACGCGACACCGTGCGGCTTGCCTTGCAGGTGCTGGCCAGCGAAGGCTGGCTGGAGCCGGCCGGGCAGGGGCGCCAGCGCCGGATCCGGCTGGAAAGGCTGCCAAAGCGAAAAAGAATCGCCGATAGCGGGCTGCCGGTCACGTTTTTGTCTCCCTATGCCGTGGATCTGGGGCAAACCCAGGCGGAAATGGAAGACACCCGGAAACACCTGATGGAGCGGGGACGAGATCTCCAATATGTTTCGCCCGATATTTTCAGGCTCAAAGAACCGGAAACCCAACTCGAGAATCTCGTCCATTCGCATCGCTCGGCCGCCTGGGTGTTGTGTGGATCGTCGTATCCGATCCAAAATTGGTTTGCTAAGCGGGGCCTGCCAGCCTTGGTAAACGGATGGCCCTATCCAGGAATCAATCTCCCTTATGTGACCAAGGACTGGGAACCGGCGGCATTTCATGCCGGGTTGCAATTCATCCGCCACGGCCACCGGAACATCGGGATCTTTGAATTCGTCGAAAGGGGAGCCGGGGCCATGCTGATTGAGAGCGGCCTGCGCCGGGCACTGGCCACAGCTGACAATGGCGCCCGGCTTTTGCTGTTCAAGGATGAACGCACGCCGGAGTCCATCGCCCGGGCATATGATGCCGCTTTCCGGCTTAAGGACCGCCCAACGGCCATGGTCCTGACCAGTTCGAACCACCTTCTGACCAGCCTGTCGTGGCTGGTTTCCAAGGGCCTGTGCGTTCCCAACGATGTCTCCCTGGTGGTTCTGCCTTACGACGTCTGGTATTCAGAATTCTATCCGCCGCTCTGCCATTACAAATTGAACACAAAGACATTTTCGCACGGCATGGCTGAACGGGTGCTCGAACTCGTTGACTACGGCCGGGTGATCCGCAAATCCTTGGAAGTGCCGGTGGAGTTCGTTCCCGGGGCCACCATCGGTTCACCGCCGCAGAAAGTGGCCCCCGGCGAGGTGGCCACCGATCTCATTCCCAGCCTGCCGGCTTGAGGGGTCGCCGGACACCCGACACGGGTCGTCTGGGGGGTTCGAACCCCGCCGGCTGCCCAAAGAGGCCCTTTTGGGTATTTGCTGGGCAACTCAACAAAAAAATTCTTAAGTCCCGGCAAAATTTTCCGATAACGCATCCGGCGGCAAGTGTCTGCCCTGAATTATGAATCGAACCGCGGCACCATCCGGCCCATTAGCGACATTGGCGATTGTCGTTGCCCTCGGCGCGGCCACACACGCCGCGATGCCCTATTTACCTCTGATTGGACCGCCGGCATTACGGCTACAGAAGGTCAATAGCCCGGCGGCCGGAGTCGTTCAATTCCAGGCGAGCCCCGTTTCGCCCCTGTCCGCCACGAATCCGCTGACGGCCATGGCCAGTCAGGGCCTGCTTCAGACTGGGGCTGCCACGAACGATGCCGCCGCGCTCGCCGCCATTCAGAGTCCGCCTGGGGAGGGAACTGAAGGCTCACTGAGCGACACGTTCGCCGCGCCAATCCTTGAGATGCCAACGCCCGATCTGCTGGGAATCAGCCCGCAAATGCTGGCGACCTATTTTCTACCGGTGTCGCACGGAACCAATTCGGCGGCACTAACGGGGACATTTCCGTTGAGTTTCATGCCGCCTCTGCCACCCGACAAGTCAAGCAAAGCGGAATATATCGTTAAATGAGATCGTTAAAGTGCATTGCCGTCGTTCCTCGCGGTGCGTTGGCCGTGGCAGCGATGCTTTGTCTGGGCGGAGCCGCGCTGGCCGCCCAAACCATGGATCCACCGTCGTTGGCAGCCCCGGAAACTAATGAGGTGACGGCGACCAACCTGGTCGAGCCTGAGTTGGTGACGGCGGCCAACGAGACGAATTTTTCTTTGCCGACCTCCTCGGAACGTTTCGATTTCATCCTGGCCACCGCCCGCTATCGGGCCAACACGCATGACTGGAAGGAAGCGGAAAAGGACTACGTCAAATTATTGGTGGACGGCGTGCCGGAGGAGCTGCAAAAGACCGCGCTGTTTGAAATGGCGAAGGCAGTGCGGTCGGAAAATGACCTGCCGCGCGCCCAGGCGATCTACACGCAGTATCTCTTGCGCTGGCCGGGGGATCCACGGATGCCGGAAATCTTCCTTAAACAGGGCCAGGTTTTCCGTGAAATGGATTTGCCGAATCTGGCGCTGACAAAATTTTACGGGGTGATGACCGCGGCGCTCTCGATCAAGAACAGCCGATTGGACTATTACAAGGGGCTGGTGCTCCAGGCCCAGGTCGAGATCGCGGAAACTCATTATCTCATCGGAAAATTCAAGGATGCCGCCGATTATTATTCGCGCCTGCTCACGCAGAACGATCCCGCCCTGGATCGCGCGCAAATACAGTTTCGGCTCCTCCGATCGTTCGAGGCCATCGACCGCCATGACGAGGCCGTGAGCCAGGCGCTCGACTTTCTGGCGCACTACCCGGATTCGCCGGAAGAGCCCGAGGTGCGGTATCATCTGGCCCACGCGTACAAGGGCCAAAACCGCAACACGGAGGCGCTGCAGCAGATCAGAATTTTTTTGAAGGAAGAGCGTGGCAGGACGACGAACAGTCCGGCCGTTTGGTCCTACTGGCAACAGCGGGTGGGCAACGAAATCGGCAATGAATTGTACCAGGAGGGCGACTACGTCAAGGCGCTGGAAGTTTACCTGGCGCTGGCGCAACTGGATCCGGCGCCGGCCTGGCAGCTTCCCGTGTGCTACCAGGTGGGACTTACCTATGAACGGCTGCTCCAGCCCCGGCTGGCCGCGCAGGCCTATCGCGACGTGCTCACCAATGGCGCTTCCATGAGCGGGACCAATCTGGCGCCCAACCTCAAGTCCGTGCTGGACATGGCGGCCTGGCGTTTGAATTTCATCGAATGGAATGAGCGCGCGGATGCCTTCAACCATCAGAACCTGGCCGCCCTCACCACCACCAACACCAGCACCAATCCCAGCCCTCAGCCATGACCACCGAAACCAATTCCCCGGACCGCGAACTGGCGGCCAGCCGGTTGCGCGCCCTGGCTTGCGAACTGCGGGGCTACTTGGAGCTCTGCCGGGAGTTCCTCGCCCTGTTCACGGATGAAAATCAGGCGCTCCGCAAGACCCAGTCGTGGTCGCCGGAGCCCTTCAACCAGCAAAGAAAGCGCTTGCTCCCGCGGCTGGAATCGGGGTTAATAAAGTTACGCAGCTTTCGCCAATGGTGGGAACGGATGCCGGCCGGCCAGCGGGAGCCCTGCGGGGAAATAGACGAGTTGTTCCGGGATATCCAAAGTTTGCTCCCGCGACTGTTGTTGCTCGACCGCGAAAACCAGCAGGAAATGTTGCGGCGGGGGCTCATCCCCGCCCTGCAATTACCCCCGGCCGCCAGCCAGCAACCGAATTTTGTGGCCCGCTTGTACCGGCGTCACGCTGCGGTTTGAAACATGTCCATCGAAAAGATCATTGTCCTGGAAGACGACGCCATTGTCCGTTCCAATTTGGAGAATTTTCTCCGGCGGCAACGTTTTGACGTGGCCTCGGCCCCCACGCTGGCGGCCGCCCAGGATTTCCTTAATCGCGACAGTTTCGACCTGATTTTCATGGATATGCGGCTGCCGGACGGGGAGGGTATTGAGCTGCTCAAGCAGTTGCAAACCCGACCCCAGCGTCCGCTGGCGGTGGTCATGACCGGGTTTGGTTCGGTGGAATCGGCCGTGGAATGCATGAAGAGCGGCGCGTTTGATTACCTTATCAAGCCGTTTTCCACCGACCAGATTGAGTTCACGCTGCGAAAGGCCCAGGAGTTCAACCAGCTGCTCAAAGTCAATACGCTCTTGAGCCAGGAATCCGATGCGGGCGACCAGGACCTGCTGGGGCGCAGTCCGGCCATGGAAAATCTCCGCTCGCTCATCCGGAAGGTTGCGCGCACGCAGGCGACCGTGTTGATTCAGGGCGAAAGCGGCACGGGCAAAGAATTGGTGGCCCGCGCGTTTTATCGCGAGAGTCCCCGGGCCAACGCTCCGTTCATCAAGGTCAACTGCGCCGCGGTTCCGGAGAACCTCATTGAAAGCGAGTTTTTTGGCCACGAACGGGGCGCGTTCACCGGCGCGCTCACCAAACGGGAAGGCCGATTTGAACTGGCCCACGGCGGCACCATTTTGCTGGACGAAATCAGCGAAATTTCCCCCGCGGTCCAGGCCAAGCTGCTCCGGGTGTTGCAGGAGCGCGAACTGGAGCGGGTCGGCGGCAACCGCACCATCAAGGTGGACGTGCGGGTCATTGCCACCACGAACCGCAACCTCGAACAAAGTGTCGAGAAAAAGGAATTTCGCCAGGACTTGTTCTTCCGGCTCAACGTGGTGCCGGTTTGGGTGCCGCCTTTGCGCGAGCACCGCGAGGACATTCCGATGCTGGCCACCGAATTCATGCGCCGCCTCAGCCGCAAACACGGCGTGCATGTCAAAGGCTTCACGGATGCCGCGCTGCGCGTGCTCAATGAGCATTCCTGGCCGGGCAACGTGCGCGAGCTGCAAAACGTCGTCGAACGGGCGGTCATTATGTGCGGCGACACCGGCATGCTGGAGCCCGAGCATCTCGGCCTCACCAGCCACAAGTCAATTCCTGCCGGCGACGACGCGGCCGGCGCCGGCGCCGCGCTCGGGCCCGCGGATTTCCCAACCCTGTCGGAACTCGAAAAGCACCATATCCTTGCCGCCTTGGACCGCTGCAAAGGCAACCGCACCCACGCCGCCAAAATGCTCGACGTCAGCATCCGGACCCTGCGCAACAAGCTGCATGAGTACAACGGAACCGGCGCCAAGGCCGAAGAGGAAAAGGCCGAATCCCAAGACTAGCCGGGTGGAACCGGCTTCCAGCCGGTTGTTTTGGGCGTCACGCCCGAAACCTGAGGCGCTCCTTTCGCCGGCTGCGTACCAATCCTTCGAGAGATTGTCTTCGCCTCTGCGCACTCTCTTTACTTGGCCCCCGCCGCCGGCGCATCCAGCGCCAGGTTGAGTGGCAATACATTGACGCCCGGCTCGCCGAGCAAGCCGAGACTGGGGGCGTCGGTATTCGCGCGTATGAGGACTTCCACGGCGGCCACGCTGAGGCCGCGCGCCTTGGCCACGCGGGCCGCCTGCAACTCCGCGTTTCGCAGGCTGATGTGGGGATCCAGCCCGCTGGCCGAAGCGGTAACGGCGTCGGCGGGGACCGGCGCATTGGTTTCCAGCCCGTTTTGCGAGCGATAATCCGAAATGCCTTGCGCGATGGTATCGCGCAGCTTTTGCGAGGTCGGGCCGAGGTTGCTGCCGCCCGAACTGGTCGGATCGTAGGCCATGCCGTTGGCGCCGGCATCGGACGGACGGCTGTGAAAGTATTTATCCGCGGTGAATTGCTGGCCAATCAGACGCGAGCCGTGGATCACCCCATCCTTGCCAATGATCAAACTGCCGTAGGCCTGGTCGTGAAAGGCAAGCCGGCCGATGGCAAAAACGGCCAGGGGATAAATGCCGCAGCAGACGACGGCCAGCGCCAGGGTGGCCATCACGGAGGCGCGGATTTCGGAAAGGAGATTCTTCATAAAGGAACGGGAGGCGTGGTTAAGCTAGACAAGTTTGAGGGCCGTGATGATCAGATCAATGACCTTGATGCCGACGAAGGGAATGATGACGCCGCCCAGGCCATAGATCAGGAGGTTGCGCTGCAGGATGGCGAGGGCGCCGATGGGTTGAAACTTCACGCCGCGCAAGGCCAGGGGGATCAAGGCGACAATGATCAGCGCGTTGAAGATGATGGCGCTCAAGATGGCGCTGTCCGGGCTGTGCAGGCGCATGATGTTCAGCGGCGCGATCGCCGGAAAGGTGGCCATCAGCATCGCGGGGATGATGGCAAAATACTTCGCCACGTCGTTGGCAATGCTGAACGTGGTCAACGAACCGCGGGTGATCAGCAATTGCTTTCCGATTTCGATGATTTCAATGAGTTTGGTCGGATTCGAGTCCAGGTCCACCATGTTGCCGGCTTCCTTGGCGGCCTGCGTGCCCGTGTTCATGGCCACGCCGACATCCGCCTGCGCCAGCGCCGGCGCGTCGTTGGTGCCGTCGCCGATCATGGCCACCATGCGTCCGCCGGCCTGTTCTTTGCGGATCAGCGCCAGCTTGTCCTCCGGCTTGGCTTCCGCCAGGAAATCATCCACGCCCGCCTCGGCGGCGATGGCGGTGGCGGTCAGTTTGTTGTCGCCGGTGATCATGACGGTCCGGATGCCCATTTTTCGAAGCTGGGCGAACCGTTCCTTGATGCCGCCCTTGACGACGTCCTTCAAGTGGATCACTCCCAGAACGTCGCGCCCATCGGCCACCACCAGCGGCGTTCCTCCCGAGCGCGCGATTTTGTCCACCGTCTCGGAAACGAGGGTGGGAAACAGCCCGCCCTCATGATCCACGAAGACTTTCATGGCTTCCGCCGCGCCTTTGCGGATGCGTCGCGCGGGCTGGCCGTCAACCTGGGCCAGATTGACGCCGCTCATGCGCGTCTGGGCCGTGAACGGCACGAATTCCGCATGCGGGGCGGCCACGTCCCGCCCGCGCAATCCGAACTTCTCCTTGGCGAGTACGGCCACGCTGCGGCCTTCGGGGGTTTCGTCCGCCAGCGAGGCGAGTTGCGCCGCATCCGCCAGGCGTTCGTTCGTGATGAGCGGCGCCGGCACGAATTCCGTGGCCTGGCGATTGCCGAGCGTGATGGTGCCGGTTTTATCCAGCAGTAGCACGTCCACGTCGCCGGCGGCCTCCACCGCCCGCCCGCTCATGGCCAGCACGTTGTGTTGCAGCAGGCGGTCCATGCCGGCAATGCCGATGGCGCTCAACAAACCGCCGATGGTGGTCGGAATGAGGCAGACCAGCAAGGCGATCAACACGGGCACCGAAAAGACCGTCGCCGAATAAATGCCGAAGGGCTTGAGCGTGATGCAAACCAGCAGGAAAATCAGCGTCAGCGCCGATAGCAGGATCGTCAGGGCGATCTCATTGGGGGTTTTCTGCCGGGCCGCGCCTTCGACCAGCGCAATCATGCGATCCAGAAAACCCTCGCCCGGATTGGCCGAAACGCGCACCTGGATCTCGTCCGACAAGACGCGCGTCCCGCCGGTGACCGCGCTGCGGTCCCCCCCGCTCTCGCGGATGACGGGCGCGGACTCACCGGTAATGGCCGACTCGTCAACGGTCGCCGCGCCCTCGATGACGTCGCCGTCGGCGGGAATCATTTCGCCGGCGCGGACCAGGACGATGTCGCCTTTGCGCAGGTCGGTGGCGTTGACCTCTTCGGTCTGGCCGTTCCGGGCCCGGCGGCGGGCCACCGTTTTGACGCGGGTGCCGCGCAGCGCCTGGGCCTGGGCCTTGCCCCGGCCCTCGGCGACCGCTTCGGCGAAATTGGCGAACAGCACCGTGAACCACAGCCAGATCGCGAGCTGGGCGATGAATCCCCGGTCGATCCGCGCGGTGAAAATGCCGACGGTGGTCAGGCTGGCTCCAACCATGGTGACAAACATCACCGGATTCTTGATCATCAGGCGCGGATTGAGCTTTTTGAAAGCGTCGCCGACCGCCGGCCCGGCGATGTTCCAGTCGAAGAGAGAGGGAGCTTTATGGGTCATGGTATTGCGCTAGAATAATTTTCCCTGGTTCATCAGGAAGTGCTCGACGATTGGTCCCAGGGTCAGGGCCGGCAGGAAGTTGAGCGCGCCGATGAGGAGGACCGTGCCGATGAGCAGGACGACGAAAGTGGCGCCGGAAACCGGGAAGGTGCCCGCGCTGGCCGGCACCAGCTTCTTTTGCGCCAGGGCGCCCGCCATCGCCATGATGGGAACAATCATGAGGAAGCGCCCAATGAACATGGACAGGCCCTGCGTCGTGTTGTACCACGGCGTGTTGGCGGACAAGCCGGCAAAGGCGCTGCCGTTGTTGCCGGTGCAGGAACTGTAGGCATAGAGAATTTCGCTCAACCCGTGCGGGCCGTTGTTGTTCAAACCGGCGAGCCCCCACTGGCTGACCACCGCCCAGGCCGTAAATCCCAGGATGTCGATGGCCAGGATCAGCAGGGCGAGCATGGCCATCTTCACCTCGTACGCCTGGATCTTTTTGCCCAGATATTCCGGCGTCCGCCCGACCATGAGTCCGGCGATGAACACGGCGAGCACGACGAAAACCAGCATGCCATAAAGGCCCGCGCCGACGCCGCCGAAGATGATTTCGCCGAGCTGGATGTTGAAGAGCGGCACAAAACCGCCCAGCGGCGTGAATGAATCGTGCATCGCATTGACAGCCCCGCAGGAGGCGTCCGTGGTGATGGTGGCGAAGAAGGCGGAGTTAAAGATGCCGAAGCGCACTTCCTTGCCTTCCATGTTGCCGTCCGCGGCGGCCACGCCAAGCTGTTGATGAATGGGATTCCCGGCGGCTTCCGCGTGCCAGGCGATGAGCGCGCCCGCCAGAAACAGGATCAGCATGGTGGCCCAAACCGCCCAGCCGTGCGCCTGATTTTTGGTCATGCGGCCCAGATACCAGGTGAGTCCGCTGCCAATGGCGAAAATCGACAGCATCTGCAGGAAGTTGGATAGCGGCGTGGGATTTTCGTACGGGTGGGCCGCGTTCGCGTTGGTGTTGCCGCCGCCGTTGGTGCCCAGCATTTTGATGGCGACTTGTGAAGCCATCGGCCCTTGCGAAATCACCTGTTCATCCACGGTCTGGCTCACCATCACCGGCAGGTTGGTGGCCACCGCCTTGCCGTCCACCATCACGGTCAGGTTGGTGGTTACGGGCTGGCCCTTGTCGTCGGTTTTCTGGACTTGGATGGTGTACGGTTCGACGAGCTTGGCATGGGCGTACGGGCTAAAATTCTGGACCATGCCTTGGGACACCAGCGCCACGGCAAAGACGAGGCAGATGGGCAGCAGCAGGTAATACGTGACGCGGACCAGATCCACCCAGAAATTGCCCAGCACGCGGGTGGAATGCCGCGCCAGACCACGCACGAGCGCGGCGGCGATGGCGATGCCCGTGGCCGCCGAACCAAAGTTGTGAATCACCAGCGCCACCATTTGCGAAAAATACGACATGGTGGATTCGCCGCTGTAACTCTGCCAGTTGGTGTTGGTGGTGAAGCTGAGCGCGGTGTTGAACGCGAGGTCGGGCGAGAGCGCCCCCAGGCCCTGCGGATTGAGCAGGTGCTGGAAAGGCAGCACCGCCTGCAGGCGCAGCAGGGCGTAGGTGAAGACGCAACTGACCAGGCTGAACAGCAGCATCGCCCACGTATATTGAATCCAGTCCTGTTCCGCGCCCTTGCGCACACCCATTACGCTGAGCGTGAGCCGCTCCAGCGGCTTGAGCAGGGGATCCAGCCAGGTTTTGCCGCCGGCGTCGAGCACTTGCATCAGATAAAGCCCCATCGGCTTGGTGATGAGCGCAAGAATGCCAACGTACAGCGCGAGTTGAAACCAGCCAGTTGCGGTCATAAATGCTAGAATTTTTCAGGGTGGACCATCGCCACGAACAAATAGCCAAACAGCAGGAGGGCAACGACTCCGACAATAATGTTCTCCATAGACAGGTTAGAGTTTTCCGCACCAATGCGCGTACAGTTGTGCGGCCAAAAAGACCGCCGCCATGACGGCGAAATAAATAAAATCGTTCATTGTCTCGGGTTTTAAACAGCCGGGCGGCAGGGACGGGCGGTTGACCTCCACTCCTTCCTCCCTGCGTTCACCCGCAGCGAAGTTGCCATGGCGCAAGGGCGGCGGGTAGTTAAGAGAACAAGCGGAGGCGTTAAGAAAGTATTAAGGCGGGTTTTGGGTTTTCAAGAGCAGCGTGCCCGCCCCGTGCGCTGCCGCGACGCCTCTGAATCTGCGAGCGCCGCCGTAACGTCAAGAAGCAGGTACAACGTCTCCCTGAAGAGCGGGCTGGGCTGAAATCTCCCCTAAAACTCCGCGCATTGAACCCGTGAACCCCAGCGCCACATTTTGCCAGGACGCGGCAACCGTTTCTCCCTTTGCTGGGGGACCTGGGGGTGAGGGCGGGGTTCTTTCCTGCCCGCCATCTTCAGGGGTTCATGGGGAGGGTAAGCGTAAAACTCTCTTTCTCGCCCGTGTCCCTTTGCGCCGACCAATCCCAATGCGCTTTGCCGCCAGTCCAAAGCCACCTTCATGTGGCTACAATTCGCCCCGCCTCAACCCGAATGCAAGCAGTTCCCACGTGCGAGCTTTTGGGAATGCTGGGTTGGCGACGGTAGGGCGCGTCGCTCCGCGCGCGCCGCGCTTGCCAACCAGCGCACGCTCAACCCAAAACCACTGTCGCCAACCCTGTGACATCGCTACGCCGTTCGACCATTCGGATCCGCCTTGATGACCACCGTATCGCCTTGGATCCGCGCCTTCTGCTGGCCTGGGTGGAACAGGCTTCCACGCCTCATTTCCGCGACACAAAGGCGTTGCCCTTCACGTAAAACCGCAACCGCCGCTTCGACCAGTGTCTGGCATAGTCCACGCCGATGCGCGGGCGTTTGATCACCGTGAACTTCTCCGTGTCCTCCGGAGCGGCAATGAAAAAATTTTCGCTCAACAAATCTTGTCCGTTCAGCCGCCGGTCGATCCGCATGGCCTGGCAGAGGAGGCCCGGCCCGCAGGTGCGGCCCGCCAGATTTTGCACCGGCTCCACGGCGCGCAACAAAACGGCCGAGGCATGCCCCTCGCGCTCGGTCACCACGTTCATGCAAAAATACATCCCGTAGATGAAATAGACATACGCGTGGCCGGGCGGACCAAACATGATTTTGGTGCGCGCGGTCAATCCCTTGGAGGAGTGCGCCGCCAGGTCGTGTTCGCCCAGATAGGCTTCTGTCTCCACAATCCTGCCGACGTATCGGGTGCCGGGAGTCTGGTGTACGAGGAGTTTGCCAAGCAACTCCTGCGCCACCAAGGTGGTGTCGCGATCATAAAAGCTGCGCGGTAGTTTTTGCATGGATGCCAGGAGCGCGGCGCAAACATTCTGCTGCCGCAAAGATAAGGCGAACCCGTTGGAATTCAATGCCAAGGCTTGGCGCCGTCAAGACTGCGGCCTCCCTTCGATGTTGAGCGTTGAATGTTTCCGTTTCCCCCGCTCTCCCACTTTCCGCTTTGCTCCCGCGCCCTGATCTCCTCAATCCTCCGTTCTCTTCCGCCCCGCCGCGCCCCCACTTTGCGGATTTCGCGGCTTAAGAATTCCTCAGTCGAGAAATTGGGCTGCAATTCCCGGTTTGACAGACGCGAAAATGTCCGCAGAATGTAAGGCCATTTCGGTTGCCAGCGTAGCTCAGTTGGTTAGAGCGTGGGACTCATAAGCCCGAGGTCAGTGGTTCGATTCCACTCGCTGGCACCACCTTCAAAGGCATTTTTTAGGGCATGGTGTGAAACAGGCAGAGTGCAGTTCCTTCATTGGGCTGCACTTTTTTGTTTTTCAGAAGCCAAGAAGGGTGGGTTGACATGCATGTGGGAATGTTTTACTTTAATGGCAAGGAGGAAAAATGGAATCCGGCCACTTGACTGAAACATCTGAAAGGCTTGTAACGAAGAACGGAGAATTGTCGGCGAGCAAAACGCCAAGAATTGTGCTCTTGGAATACGAAGGGGTATTGTCCCAGTTGTTTGAGGATTTAATCCATGATTGGTTCGAGAAAGTAGATTTGGTGAAGTTCGAGAATGGTGTGGAGGCTTTGAAGGAGTTGGCGCGGGATGAACCGGACTTGCTGATTTTGGACTGGGTCAACCCCGGCTCAACGGGATATGGGATTTTGAAGCTTCTCGCACTGGATCAAGCCAAGTTTCCGATTTTGCTGACCTCCGAATTCTTCGACAGAAATATGCGACTGGCTTCCGATCATGGGTTGAAGTTTGGGTTCTTGCCCAAGCCCTTCGAGATCAAAGATTTCTGGGCGGTCTTAAATGAACTAGTCGGCCCTAGCGATCGTCCGGAGCTACAGGCTATTGTAAAGGAACCGGAGCGACACACATTTGCAGTGCGAGAAGGGCAAGGGTAAGGGCACGAACATAGAGGGTGAGGCAATACTGAAGCCGGGAAAGAGGACTTTGAGCGCGGCTGCTGCTAACTTCGCGATTTCAAGAAGTTAGATGGAGGTGAGCGGAGATGATGCTCGCGAAGAAGGCTTGAATAGTGGAGATGGCGACTCGTGATGGGGTGCGCCAAATCCAAATTGCGAATAGGAAAGGAGTCCCATTGCATTTCGCCAGTTCCACGGTATTTGGGGCCGCTAAGAATTCTTCACGAAAGGGATTGTAATGCTCCGGCATTCGGTTGGCACAATTTCAGCTAGATGCTAACGGATCCTGGTGACAAGACAGTGGGCCACTTCGAATCCATTTGATCATTCGTCCACCACGCATTCTGAACTAATTATGAAAACGAATATTGTTGATAAAGATCTTTCGCAAGAAGCGCCCAACAGTCCCCGTGTCCGTTTCGGCGGATTTGCCATCCTTGGTCGGACGGTCGATAAGTGCCGCGCGAGCTTGGCTGGGAAGCTTGGTGAATACCATTATGACTGCCCGTTGGACAACCAGCTGTTCGGTTTCAAGGGCATCGACGGTTCTCAATTCAAAAGCGCCATTGCTTCGGCTAAGTCCTACGAGGACGTGGCCGCTTGGCTCCAAGCCAACGGAACCCGGAAAACGGAGCAGGAAATCATTGCCTGGTCCGCCAAGGTTGAAGCGCTCCAATTAAAGGATTGCCCCGCGATCCAAGACCACAAGAAAGAAGTGGTCCAAAGCTGTGAAAAACTGGGACTTGATTTTGATTCTGCCACCTTATTCGAGTGGTTGGAAGCCGACGATGAGGCAAGCTTCCATTCCCAACTCACTCCAAAATAATTTGCCCGCTTTTGAATCCTGGACAATGCACTTTGGCATGACGCGACGGAACGCTGCCAAAAAGACCAAAACATTGCTGGCGTGAAACGATGAGCAAGGGCACATACAAGAGACTGCTGCTCCTGAAATGAAAAGCAAACGCGCAGAGGTTTTTCTCCGCGCGCGTAGAAACGCACAAGAACAAATCAGTTCTTAAAGCGCCGGAGGAAGCTCACGCACGCTATTCCAGCCAGGCCGAAGAGCGCAATGCTCGAAGGTTCGGGAACCGGCGATATCGACACAGGAATAAATTCCGATTCCCCGTTGAAAGCATCTGCAACCCCTGTGATGTCAACTGGCCCCGTCGGAACAGTTTGGCCACCGAAGGCAGCGGCCGCGGAATAGGATGAGGCCCATTGGTACAAAGTCATCGTGTTGCCGCTGCCGTCGGTAATCGTGGCGGTGCCATTGGCATGGGTTGGAAAGGCAGTCAAGCCTGAGATCAGCACATCGTCCAGTGTCAGAAGCTGGCCTCCAATCGATGGTTCAGGAAGATTCGGCAGAGCCGCGTTGATCGCCGGAATGGTTGTGACAGTGGGCCCAGGAACCGGATTGCCCGTTGACACCTGGGCGATGGATGTGAGAGTGCCAATCTCCGGGATCATGTCAAACGGTGAATAGGTGCCCGAGAGAGTTATCTGGTCGCCGACCGTTGGTGTGTAAGTGCTGCCAGTCGGTAGGTGCCCGAATATGTCAAGCGACCCGGTTCCATCATTGGCCAGAAAAGACCAATTGTTATAAGTATATCCATCCAACGTAGAGCCGGCCTGCGAGAGAATCGCGGTTATCGTGGCGGTATATGTCACTGCCGTCCCAGAGGGCTCGGTTTCGATCGTGGCGGCATTCTGGGCGGGGGCAATCGAGGCGGGCACAGCCACCGTGACTGCGATAGCCGTCAGCATTAGCTTCTTTGTGGTTTTAGATTTCATAGTTAGTTTTGGGTGATGGTTAGTTTTGGGTATATCGTCCTAATGCAAAAGTTTGCCACTAGGATTTCTCGGAACCAGCCGGGATATGGCAGGTCCCAAATTGTTTGGTAAAAATGTTTTCCTTTTCTCCAAGGTCTCCATGATTTCAATTTATATTCCTTGACCGTTGCGACTCTAGTGCATCCGGCTCATCTTTCAACTGACACTTACTCACAGGTTATCCACATGGCATGCGCCCGGGATAATTGCATCGCAATTCGAAGGCCATTATCTCAGAAGTAAGTGCCTGTTTCTCTCGACTTTATGATGACGCAAGGAACAACGTTGCCGGGCCTCTCCGCAAAACGTGCTCTGTATGGGTCGCCCGTTACGGGGTCGGCGTTCACGGGCACCACCCCAATGCTCCAGTTTTTGACATCATCCTACTCGGCGTACTGGTTGCCGTTGCTGTCGGTCAGGAGGTCGGTTGGCGTCCAGATATCGTCGATGTACGTGTTGCCTTGGCATTAAAGGCCAGCATGGGTTCGGCCAGCAGGCCGGCCACGAGCAAGGCCTTGCAGAGGCAAGCGGACTTCATAATGCTGCCCGACTTCAATCGCGTGAGGGTTGGAAACCAAGTGACTAAAGGGGAGGCGCGGCCCTGTTGCCACCTTGGCCACTCTCAAAATCCCGAGCCGCAGGCCCCTTTCAATTTTCGGACGGGCGCTAAAATCGAAACCGCTGTTCGTAAGCGAAAATCAAAATTGCACCGGCCACGAGGCCGACCAGGCACAGCGTCCCCAAAACAACCCACACCATTGTTTTGAACTGTCGCCGCCGATGCCAATCGGTTGGGTTTGGATACAGGAATTGAGATAAGCGTTTCATCGGCATTGTCCTCCTTGGTTGGAGAAGATGCCTTCGTTTTGAAAAATTTCAAGTCGAAAAATAAACGCCCCCGGCCATTTACGCTTGACGAGCGTGGCGGCGTGCGGCTGCTCAAATTGTTGCCAAGCCTGGCAATTCTGCGGCGCCGTCCAAAGAGAAACTTTATATCCACGGATTTCGCGAATTGATCCGGGGTCAAAGCCGCAACTCCGGCGCCCGGGGGGACAAACAATTCATCAGCGCAAACAGCTCGAGCGCGAACAGGATATAGCCGCGTAGCCCAGCAGCGGCATTTCAAACACATGCCAGTACTCCACGCCCGGCGTGTGATAGACCCATTGCGGCCACGACCAGTAATTCCACATCTCCCAAAAAATCCGCAAATCAGCGCCCCGACCGAAAGCGAGACAATTGCGGAAAGAACACTGCCAGAATCCCCCATTCCTGAATCCGAATTCCGCAATCCGCTCTCAAAAAGCCCCACCTGCGCAAATACTGCGCACCTCCCGTCAGCCGCGCAACCTTTGCGCAGCGCTAATCGTCCATTCATTGGCAAATTCGTCATTTACCATTGGCACGTCGCTTGCGTTAGGAGATGTGAACCCGGCGGGCACGCAAGCGCGAGCCGCCGATTGATTAAACCAATAATATAGGAAAGTTCGAATGAAACTGAATCGCATCCTCACACTCTGCGCGGTGGCGGCCGCCCTGGCTTTGGGTACCGGCGGCCTCCTGGCGCAAGACAACGGCAACAACAATGACAACGGCGGCGGTCAGCGTCGCAACGGCGGCGGACCCGGCGGCAGAAACTTCGATCCTGCCCAAATGGAGCAGCGGATTATGGAAAACGTCCGCGATCAACTCAATTTCACCAACGACACGGATTGGAGCGCCGTCCAACCCCTCGTGCAGAAAGTCTTGGATACCCGACGTGAAGTGTCCGGTCCCGGTATGCGCGCCATGTTTGGCGGCCGCAACCGCGGTGGTCAGGGCGGCGGACCTGGCGGACCTGGCGGACCTGGCGGACGCGGCGGCTTCTTCGGCCAGCCCAGCCCGGAACAAGAGGCGCTGCAGAAGGCGCTGGACGATGACGCTCCGGCCGCTCAAGTCAAGGACCTGCTCGCCAGGTACAAGGCCGCCCAGCAGGCCAAGCAGGCCAAGCTGGAAGCCGCCCAGGATTCCTTGAAAGCCGTCCTGACCTCCAAGCAGGAGGCCCAAGCTTATTTATTGGGTTTGGTACGGTAAATTCACCAAGAGAAAGCTGACGATTCATGCCCGCGCCGATAGTTCAGGATTCTTCCAACAAGCAGTTGCTGGAGCGCATGGTTGCGTCCCGGCAACTGTCCTCGGTGGACGCAGCCACGCTGCTGCGCGATCATTCCCCGGCCGCCAGCGAAGAGGAAATCCTCCGCTGGCTGGCCGCCGAATATGACCTGAGCTACACCACGCTCGAAGACGTGGAGCCGGATCGTCAGCTTCTTTCCCTTTTTCCCGCGCGCATTCTGCTGAAGGAAGAACTGCTGCCCTTGCAGCGCGTGAACGGCCACGTGGAAGTGGCCACCAGCCGCCTCTTCGCCACCCAGGGCCTCGATACTCTCAAAACGCTGACCGGCTTGAATCTCAAGCCCGTGCTCGCCTCCACCGAGGCCATCCAGCGCGAGATCAAGAAGCGCCTCGGCGTCGGCGCCGACACCATTGGCACCCTCGAGGAGGAAAAGGGCATCCAGGTGGTGGATGAAGGCTCCGAGAACACCAACCTCGACGAGGGCGCCGAGGACGAGGCGTCCATCATCCGGTTCGTGAATCAGGTCCTGAAGGATGCGATCGATCTGCGCGCGTCGGACATCCATCTGGAGCCGTTTGAGGATGAGTTCAGGATCCGCTATCGCATCGACGGCGAGCTCCAGGAAGTGCCCGTGCCGGCGCAGTTGAAACAATTCCAGCCCGCCATTGTTTCGCGCGTCAAAATTTTGAGTCATCTGAACATCGCCGAGAAGCGCCTGCCCCAGGACGGCCGCATCAAGGTGCGCATCGACGATGCCCAGGTGGACATCCGCGTTTCGGTGATTCCCATGTTGCACGGCGAGGCCGTGGTGATGCGTTTGTTGAGGCAGAATTCCACCTTGCGCGGCCTGCGCCAGATTGGCATGAACGCGCGCGAACTGGAGCACTTTGAGCGTGTGCTCCGATTGCCGCACGGCATCATCCTGGTGACGGGACCAACCGGCTCGGGGAAGACCTCAACGCTGTACACCGCGCTCAACGAGATCAATGACGCCGTCCGCAAGATCATCACGGTGGAAGATCCGGTGGAATATCAGCTCAAGGGCGTCAACCAGATCCAGGTGAACGAGAAATCCGGGCTCACCTTTGCGCGCGGCCTGCGCTCCATTTTGCGCCATGACCCGGATGTGATTCTGATTGGCGAAATTCGCGATGCCGAAACGGCGCAGATTGCGGTGCAGGCGTCGCTGACCGGCCACCTTGTCTTCTCGACGCTGCACACCAACGATGCGCCGGGCGCGCTGACGCGGCTGGTGGACATGGGCGTGGAGCCGTACCTCGTGGCCTCGTCACTCGAAGCCGTGCTGGCCCAGCGGCTCGTCCGCGTGCTGTGTCCCCACTGCAAGCTGCCGGACACTTCGGCGACGGCGCAGCAGCTGAAATCCAAAATCGGCATCCCCTTGGAGAATACGATCTACAAGTCCGTGGGCTGCCGCGAGTGCCGCAACACCGGTTTTTTTGGCCGGCACGCGATTTTCGAGTGGATGGACTCCAATGAGGAAATCCGCCAGTTGATCTTGAAAAACGCCTCGACCGACCAGATTCGCGACGCCGCCCGCCGGGACGGCATGCGCTCGCTCGCCGATGACGGCTGGCGCCTGGTGGCGGCGGGCGTGACGACGGTGGAAGAAGTGTTGAGCGTGACCACCGCCAAGGAGATCGAGGATGCGAGCAAGGTTCAAACCGGCGACACCGCCGCGAGCATTGCGGTGGCAAGATAATATGAAATCCGAATGCCGAATGCCGAAATAAATCCGAATGTCGAAGTCGGAACTTCGGCGGCCAGACGAATAGAGGGTTCGGCTGATTATCTGCGCTTTGGAATTCGTTCATCACTCATCATTCGCCACTCGTCATTTTGATTCGATGCCCACTTTTTCCTACAAAGCGATGCACGCCGACGGCAAGACGGCCGAGGGCGTGCTCGATGCCGGCAGCCGGCCGGACGCGTTGCGCCAGATCGAGACGCTCGGCTTGCGGCCGATCAATGTGGCCGAAACGGCCGCCAAGACGGCCAAGAAAAGGGCCTCGGCGGCTTCGCCCGCGGCGGGCTCGTTCAGCTTTACGCGGAAGAAGGTTACCCTCAAGGAACTGGAGAATTTCACGCGGCTGCTGTCCAGTTTGCTGGCCGCCGGCGTGCCCTTGAGCCGCGCGCTGGTGATTTTGCACAAGGAAGCCTCCTCGCCCGTTGCCCGCGCCAAGTGGAAGGAAGTCCATGACCTGGTCGTGGACGGCCTGTCGCTGGCGAACGCCATGGCGAAATCACCGGAAACGTTCCCGCGCGTGTATGTGGCCATGGTCGAGGCGGGCGAGACGGGCGGCTTTCTGGACGTCGTGCTGGCGCAGATCGCGGAATTTCAGTCGCGCGAAAAGGAGCTGAAATCGAAGGTCATGACGGCGATGCTCTATCCGTGCATTTTGTTTGTGCTGGCCCTGATTGTGCTGACGGTGCTGCTGGTGTTTTTCATTCCCAAATTTCAGTCCGTGTTCGCCAGCATTCACGGTTCGCTGCCGCTGATTACCCGGATCATCGTGGCGGCCAGCCACGCGATGCGCTCCTACGGCCTGCTGATCGCCGCCGGGCTGGTGGGAATTTTCTTTCTGGCGCGGACGTGGTTCATGTCTGAAAAGGGGAGGCGCTCGTGGGAAGGCCTGGTGCTAAAGGCGCCGCTGGTCGGGCCGCTGATTGCGCAATTCGCCATGGCGCGCTTCTGCCGCATGCTCGGCACGCTGATCGGCGCCGGGGTGCCGCTGGTGTATGGGCTGAACGTCGCCCGCCGTTCCATCGGCAACCAGATTCTCGTGGATGCGGTGGCGCAATCGATCGAACGCGTCCAGCAGGGCGGCCGGTTGGGCCAAAGCCTCGCCGACTGCCGGACGCTGTTTCCCGGCTCGGTCCTGGAGATGATCGCCGTCGCCGAGGAAAGCGGCAAGCTCGACGGCGAACTGGTGCGCATTGCGGGCGAGACCGAAACGGATTTGGACCGCAATCTAAAGACGGCCGTGGCCTTTGCCGAACCGCTGATGTTGTTTTTGATCGCCGGATTCATTGGCATCATTTTCATTGGCATGTTACTGCCGGTGCTGTCCATGAGCGAATACATCAAGTGAAACCGAACCTTTATGAAAATCGAAATCCATAAAACAAATAGTGACGCGTGCCAGGTGGCCAGTGACGAGAAAGCCGGTCGCGCGCCCGCCGCCTCAGGTCACTCGTCACGCGCCACTCGTGGCGTTTCCGCCTTCACGCTGGTGGAAATGCTGCTGGTGGTTACCATCATCGGCATCCTCGCCGCACTGGTCATTCCCAAGATCGCCGGCCGCGGCGAACAGGCGCGTGCAACCGCCGCCTACACGGACATCCATGGCGGCATCAAATCGGCGCTCGATCAATTTGAAGTGGACAATGGCTTTTATCCGAAAAGCCTGCAGGATTTGGTCGCCCCTCCGTCCAACGCCAAAAACTGGCACGGGCCTTACCTGGACAAGGTGCCGGTGGACCCCTGGGGCACCCCGTACATCTATTATTACCCCGGCAAACACACCGCCAATTCATACGACCTGCTATCCGCCGGACCGGACCAGAAGGAAGGAACGGAAGACGACATCGTGAGCTGGAAGTGAATGGAAGTGAATGAATATGTTGAATCGAAGTGCATCGAAGCGTTGCCGCGTGAAAGCGTGGCAGCGGGAGGGCGCTGCTTTCGCTTCAAGGCGGCAACGCTCGAAGGTTTCGACGCCCCGCCGCGCCTTCACTCTGATCGAACTGATCCTCGTCCTGGCGCTGCTAGTGGTGATCACCTCGATCGCGGCGCCGCCCATGGCGAAGTTCATCCGGGGCCGGGCCCTCGACACCGAGGCGCGGCGGATGATTTCGTTCATGCATGCGGCCCAGAGCCGGGCGGTTTCCGAAGGCGCGGCCATGATGCTGTGGATCAACGGGCCGGCGGGCACCTACGGACTGGCGGCGGAGTCCAGCGCCCAGAACGGAGATCCCAAGGCGGAACTGTTGACGCTGGATTCGACGCTGGCGGTGTCGGTGCTGAACACTGGCGCGGGCGCCCAGACGCTGTTCAATAATCTGCCGGCCATCCGCTTCCTGGCCGACGGCACGGTGGATGAGAACAGCCCGCGGACCTTGAAACTCATGGACAGCGACGGGTTCTCGCGGGTGTTGACCGAAACGCAGTTGCGCACGGGTTATGAAGTTACGACCTCCCAGCGGTGACGGGTGGCGGGTGACGGGTGACAGGAAGAAGCGCACCGCACGAGGGGACGATTCGTGCCAAGCATCATGTGCCACGAGTCACACTTCCGCCTTCACGCTGGCGGAAGTTTTGGCCGCGCTCCTGTTCCTGGCCATCGTCATTCCGACGGCCGTGGAAGTACTGCACGTGGCGAGCCTGGCCGGCGAAGTTGCGGCCCGGAAAAGCGAAGCGGCCCGCGTGGCCGACCGGGTGCTGAGCGAGAGCATCGTGACCACGAACTGGGCCAGCGGCGTGCAGAGCGGCACGGTCTCCGAAGGCATCCTGGATTTTCGGTGGCGGCTGACGGCCGAGAGCTGGCCGCAGGATTCGATGCAGTTGCTCACGGCGGAAGTGACCTATTCCGCGCAGGGCAAGGATTATTCGGTCCGGATGAGCACGCTGGCCAATTATCAGACGCCCGCCGTGCCAGCCGGGGTCGGATCGCCACAACAATAAGAATTTATTTTAGTGAACGTCGAGATAAACAAGAGCGGATCGTTGATGCGTTGCAAGGTTGATGCATTGCAGCGGAGTTCGACGTGCGGTGTTGTGGCAGGTGGCCCGGGCGGCAGGGATGCCGCCCGCTACGGCGGGCAGGGATGTCTGCCGCCACAGATCGCCCGCGGCTTCACGCTGATCGAGATGATACTCGCCATCGGCATCGCGGCCATCGTGATCATTGTGGTGAACGCGGCGTTTTACAGCGCGCTACGGCTGCGCGACGACACGTCGGACATGGTCGATGCCGCCTCGCCCGTGGACGCGGCGGTGACGTTCATGAAGCGCGATCTGGAATGCGCGGTGACGCCCACCAACGGCACCAGCAAGGTGCTCTCCGGCGGATTCCGCGTGGGCACCGGTCTCACCAGCCTGGGCGTAAGCGACCCGGTGGCCATCGAAATGTTCACCGCCACCGGCGCTTTGAGCGAAAGCGCCCCGTGGGGCGACATCCAGCGCGTGACCTATGAACTGCGCACGCCGGCGGATGCCTCGGCCGCCGGGCGCGACCTGTACCGCAGCGTCTTGCGCAATCTGCTCGCGATCGGGACGCCCGAGGTCACCGACCAGCTCATGTTAAACGGTGTCGCCAGTTTGAAATTCTCCTGCTACGACGGCATGCAATGGGACGACACTTGGGACACAACCGACCCGACGGCGATCTACACCAACCTGCCGACGGCGGTGCGCGTGGACATCAAGATGGCGGGACGCTCCGATATGGCTCCCATTGAGATCGTGGTGCCCATCGATTCGCAATCGCGCACCAACATGGTGCTTACCACCACCACCGGAAGTTGAAATGAAACTGGAGCATTCAACCTTCAACCTTCAACGCCCAACGCCCAAGGGCGTGAGAGCCGCATTGGACGTTGAAGGTTGGGCGTTGACGGTTGAAGGCTCGTCCCGGAGCGCCGGTCTCCGACCCGGCTCGTTGACCGATTTATCTTCCACCGCGCCGG
>JBEKZM010000047.1:0-43431 GCA_049509875.1 Verrucomicrobiota bacterium
GGCCTTGCTGGCCATCATCACCATGTTGTCGCTGGACTTGCATCACGGCCTGTTGCTCGGCTTTGCCCGTTCCTTTGACGTGCTGCCGCTGGGTGGCGGGCACCTGAGCACGTCCTTGTTTGAGGTCGTCGTGGCGCGCACGGGGCAGATCTTCGTGGTCGCGCTGCAAATCGCGGCGCCGGTCATGGCGGTGTCGTTCTGCATCACCGTGTTTTTCGCGATCATGAGCCGGGCGGTGCCGCAGATGAACGTCTTTGCCGAGAGCTTCGGCATCCGCATCGCCGGCGGCTTGATCGTGATGGGCTTCACGCTCCAGATCACGGCGCAATACATTGCCAACTACCTGGAGCGTTTGCCGGAAGATTTGATCGGCTTCGCGCAGCTGCTGGGAGGCGGGCGGTGACTCCCGGGCCAATTAACCCTTGACCCCCTGACGCCATGGCCGAGCAAACCGGCGAGAAAACCGAGCAACCGACCCAGCGAAAGCTGGAGGAGGCCATCAAGCACGGCCAGACGCCGCGCAGCGCCGAGGTGCAGACCGTCTTTGTTTTGTTCGGCGGCGTGGCGGCCCTGACGTTCTGCGGCCGCGAAACGTGGCAGCTCTTCGTCAACACCGAGGTGCAGACCTTCAGCCACCTCTACAACACGCCCATTACGGCGGACTCGCTCCAGGGCTACGCTGTGTCGGCCGTGCTCATGGTGATCAAGTGCGCCGGACCCTTTGTCATCATCACCATGCTTGCGGGCCTGGTGGCCGGCGCCATTCAAAACCGTTTTCAGACCGCCTCCGAAGTCCTCACGCCCGACTGGAACCGGATCAATCCCGTCGAGGGCGCCAAGCGCCTGTTTTCCAACCAGTCGCTGGTGCCCACGCTCACGGCGGCCGTGAAGCTGGCCGCGATCGTGGCCCTGACCTATTCCGAAATTCAATCCATCGTGACGGACCCCATTTTTACCACGGCCGTCAGTGTCGGACGTTTGGCGGAGTTCCTCGGGCAGACCGGCCTGGCCATTCTGTTGCGCGTGGCGCTGGCCCTGCTGGTGGTGGCCGTGGCCGACTACGGTTACCAGTTTTGGAAAGTGGGCCGGGACCTGATGATGACCAAGGACGAATTGAAGGAGGAATCGAAGAGCACCGAAGGCAATCCCCAGGTCAAAAAGGCGCAGCGCCGCCGGCGTTCCGCCAAAAAGGCGAAACAACTGGCCGAAGTGCCGAAGGCCGACGTCGTGGTCACCAATCCCACGCACATCGCAGTGGCCCTGCGCTACGATCGCAAAACCATGAAGGCGCCCAAAGTCGTGGCCAAGGGCATCCGGCTTAACGCGCAGCAGATTCGCGAAATCGCCATGCGCCACCAGGTGCCCATCATCGAAAACAAGCCCCTGGCCCGCATGCTCTTCAAACATGCCCGCGTGGGCAGCGAAGTACCGGCCCAACTTTACGCCGCGGTGGCGGAAGTGCTGGCGTGGGTTTACCGCATCAACCGCTACCGGTATTTCTCGGAACGAAACCGGACCTGATCTTCCGGATTCAAGCTTCCGCAATCGCCAGCGGCGTCATCGTCTTCCAGAGCCCGCGCGTGAAATCGGGAATTGCCACTGGCGCGCTGCCGTTGGCCACGGAGTGAACCGAAGTTTCAATAATGCAGCTCCAGGCGGCCGCGTCATAGACCACGCTGTCCGGAGTCACGCCGCGCCGGAGACAGTCCATCAGCCGCCAGTTCATCACATAATCCATGCCGCCGTGGCCGCCGCCCCGGGCGCGCTCAGCGAGCTTTTTCCACAAGGGATGCGTGAATTTATCGCGCATCGTCTGCAGGTCCTTGTCCGACAGCCAATCTTCCGAATTGTCGGCCTCCAGGCCAAATTCCTTGGGATGATCAATCGACAGTCGGGCGGGGTAATCGAAGAATACCGCGCCGGTGCCGTAAAGCGCATTGATGCGGCTGTACGGCCGCGGGCTCACGACGTCATGCTGCACCATGATCGTGCGGCCGAGCTCGGTCTTGATCAGGGACGTATTCATGTCGCCGCAGACATATTTTTCACCTGCCTGCGCGCCTCCGTTGGGATGGTGTTCGTCGCGGTAATGGGTGAGGCTCAGCTCCGGCGAACTCATGGAAACCAGAAATTTCAATTGGTCCCCGCGGCCAATCCCCAGATACTGGGCCACCGGACCCAGTCCGTGCGTGGGATAGAGGTTGCCGTTGTATTGCCAGTGGTAATTGCGCCGCCAGTCGCCCTCGGTGTCGTAGGTGAACAGGAGGCTCCGCAGATCATGCAGGTAGGCGCATTCGGCATGAGTCAACTGGCCAAACACGCCCTGCCGCGCGAGATTGAGAACCAGCAGCTCGTTTTCGCCGTAGCAACAATTCTCCAGCAGGATGCAGTGCCGCTGCCGTCGTTCGCTGGCATCCACCAGCTTCCAGCAATCATCCACCGTCAAGGCGGCCGCCACCTCAACCAGGGCGTGCTTGCCCTGCTCCAGCGTGCGCAGGCACATGGGCACGTGCCAGGCCCACGGCGTGGCGATATAGACCGCGTCGATGTCATCGCGCGCCACCATTTGCTCCCAGATGTTCTCGTTGCCGCTGTAGCTGGCCGGGCGTTTGCCGGTTTTCTTTTCCACCGCGTCCGCCGCGCCTTTCGCGCGGTCATCCACGATGTCGCAGACGGCCACGACCTCGGCAGATTCGAGATTGGCGCAAGCGGTGACATGCGTCCTGCCCCGGTGCAATCCAATGACGGCCACGCGCACGCGTTCGCGCGGTTCGGTCGTGAGATCATGGACCGGCTTCTGACCAGCCGGACGTGGCCGGGTGCTCGCGTAATCCGCGCTCAGCACGCCGGCCTGGGTGGCGGCGACAATTCCAGCCGGCGCCGAGGCACAGCCGCCGGTGAGATTGGCCAGGGACGCGCCGAGACCCGCGAGCATGGATGCCTTCAGGAAATCGCGCCGCGATGCGTTCGCTTGGTTCATAATTAACACGTGATAATCAATGCCTCTCATGAATTGTCAAGCCGGTTTCCTCCCGCCCTGGACCCCGGAACTGGGGGGCGATAATTGAAGGGTGGAATTTCCGGCTGGCCGTTTCCAGCGATTTGAATAACCGCCTGCTGCCGGCTCATGGAATGTCCCGGGTTCCATTCGGATCGGCTGGCGCCCCATGAACCTGCCGGATTTCCGGCGCTTGACTTCGTTTTGCCGCCGCCTCACGCTGGCGGGCAGCCGATCATGAATCTGCTTTGTCAGCGGAAATTAATCGCCGCGTGCGCCGGGATTTTCCTGGCCGCTCGGATCCTCGCCGCGGACACGAACGGCGCCGCCGCCATCACGCGCGACGAGATGACCAGCAATTATTTGCAGATTCAGGAGCAGCTTCGCGCCGCGCAGATCGCCATCGAGCAAAACCAGGACGCCGCCTTGGAATCCAGCCAGAGCAATGCCCTGGCGCTGGCGCAGCGGTTGCAGTCCCTGGAACAAACCGTCGCCCGGCAGCGGGACAACGACGCGAAGACGCAGCAGTTGACGCTGGTGCTCGCCGGGATTTTTGGGGTGATGGGCCTGGGCACCATGCTGCTTATGGCTTATTTCCAATGGCGGGCGTTCGCGCAACTGGCGCAGATCTCCGCCCGGCAGCACGCCGCCATTTCCAACAGCGACGCCGTGCACCAGCTGGCCGCCCCGGGCCGGGCCACCGTGGAGGCGTCCACCGCCCAGTTGTTGAGCGTGGTCAGCCGCCTGGAGCAGCGCATCAACGAGCTGGAAAGCGGCCAGAAACTGCTGCCCGAAATCGCCGCGGCCAAACCGGCCGACCTGCTGGTCGAGGGGCAAAAATATCTCGACGCCAATGCGCCGCTAAAGGCGCTGGAATGTTTCGACAGCGTTCTCGCGGCCCAGCCAAACCGCGCCGACGCCATGGTCAAGCGGTCGGCGGCCCTCGAAAAGCTGGGCCGCGACGACGAGGCGCTGGCGGGGTACAACCGCGCCATTGCCGCGGATGCCACCCTCATCATTGCCCACCTGCACAAGGGCGGCTTGCTCAACCGCCTCCGGCGCTACGACGAAGCGCTCAACTGCTACGAGCAGGCCCTGCTGGGCCAGGAGAAGAAAGCCAGGGCTTGATTCTAGGCCTTCTGGCACTGATAGCACGCCACCAGCGCGGCGCCGATGGCCTGCGACATTTCGCCGAGTTGCGCCGCCACAATTTTCAGCGTGTTGCGCTGCTGCGGCCACAGATAAGGACGGGCGCTGGCGCGAATGCCGCTTAGGTAATTCTCCCGAAATTCCGGCGTGGTGTTCTCTACGTCCATCAGGCCCCCGCCGATGATGAAAATTCCGGGATCCAGAGCGGCCGCCAGGTTGGCCACGTGGAGGCCCATGACCCGCGCTTGAAAATCGAAAATCTCCAGCGCCAGCGGATCCCCCGCCTGCGCCCGGCTGCGGAGCGAGAGGACTTTTTCCTTGATCGGGGCAGTGGACGTGGCGAGTTCATGTCCGGGATATTTTCGCAATTTCTCCGCGAGCAAATACGGCAGGCCCGAAATGGTCGTGTACGCTTCCACGCAGCCCCAGTCGCGTCCGCAGCCGCAGGGGAAAGGCTTGCCGCTGATCTCGAGCAACTGCAGGGGCACGGGCATGTGGCCAGCCTCCATGCCATTGAGGGTGTCGCCGTCCAGCGAAAGGCCATCGGGGCCAATAAAGGCCGCGCCGAGGCCCGAGCCGGGCATCAGCATGGCCACCGATGCGCGGGTCTTCTCGCGGGCCAGTCGGGCCTCCGCCACGCCACCGTAATTACCGTCGTTGCCGACGACCAGCGGCACGGAGCGGTCAACTTGCGCAGTCAGCGCGGCGCTGTAATCGGCCCGCACATCCCAGCCGCTGAAACTGGCGGGCAAATTCGGCGTCCGGCCCCAGACCCCGTAACGCTCATACGGGCCGGGTATCGCCAGGCCCACGCCCGCCACCTGCGACCAGTCCAGATCATTCAACTCCAGAAATTCCCCCACGCCCGCAACCCACCCCTTGATGACGCCCGCGCGGCCGTCTTGGGAGTTGGTGGGCCGCTGCAAGACCTTGGTGCTGACCGGCTCGCCGTCGGGAAAGACGGCGGAAAACTTGGTCGTAGTGGCGCCGCTGTCGGTGCCGATGAAAATAATATCGCTCATGCTGTGGGCGCATAAGTTGCGCACTGCCAGTACAAAGGCAAGAATTTTATGGCGCGGATCGTGGCCGCGGCCGCGTGTTTGCGTTTTTTGAACTTGACGCCGGCCCAATTGGCGATTAGAAAGGTGATAGATTGCCGTAAGGAGGATTATTCGTTTGATCAAAAGCGTACTTGGAGGATTTATGAATACTAAAACTTTATTGCGTCCGGCCATCGTGGTGCTGGCTGGAATGATTGCTTTTTCCGTCCGGTCGCAATCATCGACCAATCAACCCGGCGAAAGCGAAATAATGGCCACCATCATGGAACTGGCCCAACCCGGCGAAAACCACAAGCAATTGGAAAGCATGGCCGGCGAATGGACTTACACGGTGAAATGGTGGATGAACCCGCAATCGCCGCCGAGCGAATCCAGCGGCACGACGGTTGCCAAGCTGGCCATGGGCGGCCGGTATCTGATCAGCAATCACACCGGAAAAATGAGCATGCCCGGCCCGGACGGCAAGGCGATGGACATGGTATTTGAAGGCATGTCCATTGAAGGTTATGACAATGCCAAAAAGAAATTTGTATCCTCCTGGATTGATAACATGGGAACGGGCATCGAAAATTCGGAAGGGGCTTATGATTCGGCGGCCAAGACGCTCACTTACATCGGCTCTTACGAACCGATGCCGGGCATGGTGACCAAAATGCGGCAAGTGGTCAAATGCACCGACCAGGACCATCACACGATGGAGATGTTCGAAGACCGGGGCGGCACGCTGGTGAAGACCATGGAAATCAACTATACGCGGAAGAATTGACAGCATCGATTTCGAAGGCCGAAGCGCGAACTCTGCGAGTCGCGGCAACCTCCTGACTCCGTAAATTTTCTGACGGGCGACGCCGTCGCGGGTCGCAGGCTGCGCTCCGACCGCGGCAGATCCGAACTCCGCGGAATCCAGCGCTGCTTTGCCATCGCTTCGATATTCCCATTCGAGCTGGGTCAAATCTCGCCCGGAACGGCCATCCCCTGTTGCTTTTCAAAGAGCTTTTCGGGCGAGGCGTGGGTGGCCGGCTCCAAGTCAACTGCTCCGTCGCCGCCGCCCAATCCCGGAAGAAACGCGCCAAAGGCATCCTTGAGTCGCGCCTCGAACCGGATAGCCTGATGAGGTGTTGTCTGCACTGGAAATAGCCGGTTTGGCGGGTTCGGCGGTGGGCGCGGGGGCCGTCAATGCCCTGGCCGGCGGCGGGACACTGCTCACCTTCCCCACCCTGCTGGCCTTTGGCACGCCGCCGCTGGTGGCCAACGCAACCAGCACGCTGGCGCTCGTGCTGGGCACCAGCGGCGGCGTGGTTGGCAACCGGCGACACCTCAAAGCAATTGCGCCCTGGCTATGGCGTTTTCTGCCGGTCAGCGTCGTTGGCGGCTTGATCGGCAGCGCGCTGCTGACGCATACCAGCAACGCGGTGTTTGGCAGACTGGTGCCCTTCCTGATCCTGTTCGCCACCATTTTATTTCTGGCCCAAGGTCTGTTCCAGCGCTTTGCCGGTGCGCATCTGGACGCCACCGAAACAGGCGGAGGCACCCATTTTCGGGGCGCCGTTGCCTTTCAATTCGCGGTGGCCATTTATGGCGGTTACTTCGGCGCGGGCATCGGCATCTTGATGCTGGCAACGCTCGGTTTTCTGGGCCTGCGCAACATTTACGAAATGAACACCCTCAAAACCATCCTGGGTTCGCTCCTCAATCTAGTGGCGGCGCTGTGGTTCATCGGGGCCGGGCTGATTGACTGGCCGCGCGCCGCAGTGATGACCATGGGAGCCGTGGTGGGATATTATCTGGGAGCCCATTACTCCCAAAAAATTTCGCAGGCGCGAGTTCGCCAGATCATCACCGCGATTGGCTTCATCATTTCCGGCGCCACGTTTTACCAACAATTCATCCGCTGAGACCATGATTCATATCGCCACCGCACACTGGAACACCGACCGCTGGATCGCTCCACAACATTCCTATCTATGCCAGCACTTAAAAAGTGACTTCCGCGTTTATGCCTGGTTGAACAACATCCCCCGGGCGCCGACGGACTCTTTTTATTATTGCTGTTCCGAGCCGGTCGGACCCCATGCGGTGAAGTTGAACATCCTGGCGGACATCGTACAGGCCTCCGCCGAAGGGCCGGATGACATTTTGATTTTCCTCGATGGGGACGCTTTTCCAATCGCGGACCTGGAGCCGGTCATCACGCGGAAGCTGTCAACCCATCCCTTGACCGCCGTGCAGCGGCTTGAAAACAATGGCGACTGTCAACCGCATCCCTGCTTTTGCGCCACCACCGTGGGCTTCTGGAAGGAAATCAAAGGTGATTGGAAGGAAGGTCACCGGTGGAAAAACAACGATGGCCAGGACGTCACCGATGTCGGCGGCAATCTGTTGAAACAGCTTGCCGACCGCGGCACCGACTGGGCTCCGCTGTTGCGGAGCAACCGGGTCAACCTGCATCCCCTCTATTTTGGCCTATACGGCGGCGTGATCTACCACCACGGCGCCGGTTTTCGGGAGGCGGTTTGCCGGCTGGACGAGAAGCAGGCGGCGTTGAGTTCCCGGGATAAACTGTGGTCAAGAGTCGTTCCCGGTTATCGACGCCTGGCCCGACGGCGTGCCCTCGAAAGACTGAAGTCGCAAAATGGCGACCTCAGTGAGCTGGTCTTTGAAAGGATTTTGAAAGATCCGAACTTCCACGCACATTTCTGAGCGACATCATCATTTGACATTTGTAATCATCATGGTTACTTAAATGGGCATCTGTGAGAACGAGCTGCCGTTTTGCCATGGCCGTGCATGTGCTGGCCGTCCTGGCCTACCAGGAGGGCGACCGGGTGACGTCCGCCGGTTTGGCGGCGAGCGTGAACACCAACCCGGTCATCGTCCGGCGCCTGCTGCTGGCCCTGCAACGCGCCCGGCTGGTGGAAACCGGCAAAGGGGCGGGCTCGGGCTCGCGCTTGAGCCGGGCGCCGCGGCGCATCAATCTCGCGGACATTTATCAGGCGGTGGAAACACTCGAGCCCTTCGCCCCACCGGCGCGGAAGCCCAACGCGGCCTGCCCGGTCGGGCACGGCATCCGGCAGACGCTCGATAAAGTCTTCGCCTCGGCGGAGGCGGCCCTCGAACGGGATTTGCGCAAGACCACGCTGGCAGATGTGATTGCCGCGGTCAAGGCGTCCGGCGCGTGCGACCGGGCAAGCGCCGCTTGACAGGGCAGGGGCTTGTGCGAGTGTGTAACCGCATATGTTACATTGTGGCGAAAAGCCGGGGAACCAGTCTTTTGAATTCAACGCAACATGAATGCCACATTGACCCCGATCAACTCATCAGCCAATTACAAGGTCGTTTTGAGACGTATCCATCTGTGAGTGTCAAGGTTCACCGGATTTGCAAAACCAGCGGCATGTGCTAGTATCGCTCTAAGCTAATATGCAGGCAGACAACTTATCGGCGGGCGGTGAGGAGCCGCCCTCGGGCCAGCGGGCTCAATCATTGAAAACCTTCACTTCTGCCGGACGAGGCTTCTGGCGCGACGTTTCCGAGACGGACTGGAACGACTGGCACTGGCAGATGAAACACCGCATCACCACGGTGGAGCAACTGCAGAGGCTGATGCCGACGCTCACGCCGGAGGAGCTGGCTGGCGCGCAACTGGCCAACCACAAGCTGGCGCTGGGCATCACACCCTATTTCTTCAACCTGATCGACCCGGCGGATGAGAACTGCCCGGTGCGGCGGCAGGTGGTGCCGCGGCTGGAGGAGACGCACGTCGCGCCGTGGGAAATGAGCGATCCGTGCGGCGAAGATTCGCACTCGCCGGTGCCGGGTTTGGTGCATCGCTATCCGGACCGGGTTCTGTTCCTGGTGACAGATCGGTGTGCCAGCTATTGTCGCTATTGCACGCGCTCGCGGCTGGTGAGCAATGCCAGCGGGTACGATTTCCATCCGGATTACGAGCGGCAGATCGCGTATATTGCCGGGCATCCGGAGGTGCGGGACGTCCTCTTGAGCGGGGGCGATCCGCTGCTGTTGAACGACGAGAAGCTGGAGAACCTGTTGAGCCGCCTGCGCGCCATTCCGCACGTGGAATTTCTCCGCATCGGCACCCGGATCCCCATCTTCATGCCTCAGCGCGTCACACCCGAATTTTGCGCCATGCTCAAGCAATTTCATCCGCTCTTCCTGAGCGTGCACGTGAACCATCCCCGCGAACTGACGACCGAGGTGCGCGAGGTCTTGGGCCGGCTGGCCGACGCGGGTATTCCGTTGGGCAACCAGAGCGTGCTGCTCAAGCAGGTCAACGACGATCCGGCGGTCATGATGGCGCTGGTGCAGAAACTTTTGATGTGCCGGGTCAAACCGTATTACATCTATCAGTGCGACCTGATTTCGGGCTCGGCGCATCTGCGGGCGAGCGTGGCGAAGGGACTGGAAATCATGGAGCAATTGCGCGGGCACACGACGGGCTACGCGGTGCCGACCTACGTGATCGACGCGCCCGGCGGGGGTGGCAAGGTGCCGATCAATCCAGAGTACGTGTTGTGCCGCAACGCAGGCCGTGTGCTGATCCGCAATTTCGAGGGGAAGATCTTCGAATATCCGGAAACCGCCGACGGCCAGCCCCGCGGCCAGCGGCCTCGGAAGCTGGACGAACCGGAGCTGGCGTAAACTATGCCGCCTCCACTTTGGCGGGTTCCAATTTGGGGGCGAGCAGGTGGACGATCAGCAGCGCGGTCAGGTAGGCCAGGCTGGCCAGCAGGAACACGGGCAGGTAATTGCCGGTGGCTTTCAAGACCTTGCCGGTAATGAAGAACAGCACGATGCCGCCCACGGCGCCAACCATGCCGCCCAGTCCGGTCACTGAACCGACGACGCGTTTGGGGAACATGTCACTGGCGAGGCTGAAGGCATTCGCCGACCAGGCTTGATGAGCCGAGCCGGCGAGCGTGATGAGCGCGGCAGCGACCCATTTGTCCCTGGTCATGGCGGACCAGGCCACCGGCAACACGCAGGCGGCGCAGATAAAAAGGGTTGTTTTGCGCGCGCGGTTCAGGGTCCAGCCCTGTTGCATCAGCCTTCCCGCCAGCCAGCCTCCCGTGATGCTGCCGACCGAGGCCACCACGT
The DNA here is from genome assembly GCA_049509875.1 of Verrucomicrobiota bacterium. Lineage (GTDB taxonomy): Bacteria > Verrucomicrobiota > Verrucomicrobiia > Limisphaerales > UBA11358 > UBA11358. Next base: position 10,324 of record JBEKZM010000047.1, read on the forward strand.
AGATCAACATGATCATGTATTTCCTCTCCTCCGGCCCAAGCCCGAATTTTTTGTTGAAGAAATCGGGCGAGCCGAACAGGTAGAACCACCAGAAACAATCGGTCATGCCTTTGGCCACACAGAAGGCCCAGGTTTGCCGGTGGGGCAGCAATTTGCGCCAGGGAATTTTGGCCGCCGGCTGAGGGGGCTCGTTTTGAATGAGCGCCAGTTCGGCGGCGCTGACGCGGGGGTGATCCTCCGGTTTTTTGTAGAGAGCCAGCCAGGCGACGATCCAACCGAGGTCAACGAGCGCGGTGAGGACAAAGGCGCCGCGCCAGCCGACCGTGACGCCGCCGAGGGTGAGCGCGGAGAACTGGGCGACGATGAAGGGCAGACCCCAAGGCACGAGGATGCCGCCGATATTGGAGCCGGAATTGAACAAGCCCGTGGCCAGGGCGCGCTCGTTTCTGGGGAACCATTCGGCCGTGGTTTTGATGGCGGCCGGGAAATTTCCGCCTTCGCCGAGGCCCAAAAGAACCCGGCAGATGAAAAAGCCCGTCACCGCGCTGCCGAACAGGCCGCCAATTTCCGGCGCCAAGGCGTGCGCCAGGGACGCCAGACCCCAGAGGGCGCACGCCAGCACGAAGCCCCAGCGCAAACCGAGCAGGTCCATGACGCGGCCCATGACGAGGAGACTGACGGCGTAGGCCGCATTGAAGGCCACCTGCATGTTCCAATAATCCTCATCCGTCCAGCCGATGGTTTTCCTGAGTTCGGGCGCCAGATTGCCGAACACGCCGCGGTCGATGTAATTCGCGGTGGTCACCCAGAACAGCAGCGCGCAAATGACCCACCTATAGTGGCTGCCCGTGGGGCGGGTCTGGATGCCGGAGGTCATGGGCGGGGAGGATTGCCGAAAGCCAATGGCCGTTCAAGCGCTGAAATCCAACTTTACAAGCCGGCCCTGTTTTTGCGAATATGACGTGCTTATGTTCAAGAAATTTCTGCCTCTTTTATCGGTTTTACTGCTGGCGGGCTGCGCAACCACCGGGACATTCACGCGGTTGACGCCGAATCAACAGCCGCGAAATCCCGACAACCTCTACGCCGTGGAAGCCGCCTTTGATTCCGGACAACAATCACTCCGCTGGGACAGCGTGCGGGCATATGTGATTGTCAATGGCCGGGCGCTGCCCATGCGCCGGGTGCCCCTGGTAAAGAACCGCTGGGAGGGGCTTGTTCCCGTGCCGCCGGGCGCCACCACCGTCAGCTACCGTTTCAAATTCGATTACCTGTACAACAGTTTCGCGTCCTCCCCCAAGCCGAACAGCGAGACTTCCAGGGCTTACACCTTGAAGATTGTGGAGCAGTAATTTGACGGGCTGAAAACCCACCCAGGCGCGGACCTAGCGGTCCGCGCCTTTTTTTTCATGGCGTCGGCCTTAAAATTCAAACCTGTCCCTGAACTCAGCGTCGGTCTAAGATTCAAACCGGTCCCATGACCAACGCCCGCGCCAGCGGGGCCGTCTCCGGACTCGTCTGCGGGATGCCATCATGGCATATTGTTTGCTCGTTAGCCACCGTGGTTTCAAAACGCACAAAAGTGCCAGGTTATCTGGAGAGTCTGAACTCGACGCCGGTATCGTCGTGCCTTATTTGAGCCATCACCGGCATATTTTGCCTCTAAGACCGTAATCCCGCGCTCATGTCTAGCTCCACTCTTTCTCCACAACAGGCGTCGTCCGGGGATGCGATCCGTCTTCTGGAGAAGGCCCGGGACCTCTTGCAAAAACAACGTCCCGTCGAAGCTGCCCACTCGTTCCGGTCGGTCCTTGCGATGGAGCCGGATTGCGTGGAAGCCCTCGCGCAACTGGGACAACTGTTCTTTCAATTCAACGAATTGCCTGCCTCCTTGGGCTGTTTACAACAAGCGGCCAAGCTCTCCCCCAAAACGCCCAGGCTCAACACCCTGATGGCGGCCGTCTTACGCAAAATGGGTCGCTTGGAGGAATCCGCCATTTGCTGTCAACGGGAAATCCGCGTCAGTCCCGGGGACGCAGACACCCATTACAACCTGGCTCTCGTCCTGCAAACGCTGCAACGCACTCAGGAAGCCATTGACTCTTATCAGACGGCGCTCCGTTTGCGTCCCCATTACCTCGACGCCCTGCTGGGACTTGGCAGCGTTTTGCGCCAGGCGGGTCAGACAGAAGCGGCTTTGAATTATTTTGCCGATGCCGTTCGCCTCAAACCATCCCATGCCCTCGCCCATTGGGAACTCGGCACCGCCCAACTCGCCCTCGGCCAGTTTGTCCCAGGGTGGAAGGAATTTGAATGGCGCTGGAAGCTCACCGATTTTACCACACCCGCTCCGCGATTTGAACAGCCCCAGTGGGATGGCACAGACCTCGGCGGTCAACGCATCTTGCTCCATTGCGAACAGGGTTACGGGGATCTCATTCAGTTCTCGCGCTATGCCACCCTGGTGGCAAACCGCAACGGCACAGTGATCTTGGGCTGTCCCGAATCGCTCCAGTCACTGATGCAAACCGTGCCCGGTGTAAGCGAGACAGTCACCACCCGGCGCGACCTTCCGCCCTTCGACACTCATGCACCCTTGATGAGCCTCCCTTCCATTTTTGGGACTACTTGGGAAACCATTCCCGCGACGATTCCTTATATTCACCAAGGAACGTCATCGCTACCGGGCTCAAAATGGGTGAAAGACTTGCCGGGATTGAAAGTAGGAGTGGTCTGGGCCGGTTCTCCAGCACATCGCAATGATGCGAATCGTTCCCTGCCGTTGGAATTTTTCAAACCGCTGCTGACATTACCCAATATTCATTGGCACAGTTTGCAAGCGGGCAATGCGTCGCAACAAATTGCGCACCCTGGGTTCGCCTGCAAGCTCATCGATCTGGGAAACAAGTTTGATGACTTTGACCATACCGCGGAAGCCATCGGCGAATTGGATCTGGTCCTCTCTGTCGACACCGCCGTGGCTCATCTGGCCGGAGCCATGGGGAAAAAAGTCTGGCTTCTTTTGCCCTTCGAAGCCGAGTGGCGTTGGATGATCGCTCGCGAAGATTCCCCCTGGTACCCCACCATGCGCCTCTTCCGCCAATCCTCCCCTGGAAACTGGAAGGAACTTCTCGAACGGGTGGCTCGCGGGCTTAAAAATCAATTTCGCGTTTAAGAATCACGCGTTCAGCAATCGACGCCAGTGCTTGGAGAGTTCTTGGGAGTTGGGCTCAGTCTTTATCAACTAATATTTCTTAAAGTCGGGTGTGCTGGCAAAATGGCTCACCGCGGCGAGCACTTTGGCTCGATCATCCGTTGCCGGGGGTCCCAGGTGGTCCTCCGCGAGCTGTCGCAACTTTTGCGGATCGCATTGGATAAAAAACAGATTCCTCAACAGTGTTGAGGCCAGCGTGCTTCGCAACAAACTGGTATCGTTGCGGTCCGAAATGTTCGTGAACAGGCTTTGTTCGACGCTGACCGAAGTGATGAACGGGAACAAACAAGCGGCCTTAAGTTGGCCTCGATCGATCTCCTGGCGATAGAACAAATCGATCGGCAAGTTCAATTCGGCGGCGATCGCGCCGGCAAGCTGCTCGACGATCTTCGGTATCGAACTCCGGTTGACCAGGTACGAGGCTGTCGCCGCGAAAGTGCGGCCTTTGAGGTCGATCAAGTTAAACTGGTTGACCGATAGCACCCTTCCATCCGAGTCTAAAGTGGCGGATCGGCTTAAGCGCGCGCTGAGCTCTTGAATGTGATCGAGGTCGACCGGAATCCAGATGTCGGTGAAAAGCAGGTCCCACTTGTCCAAAATGCCGGCCTGGATGACCGACTCAATTACCCGCCTCATGCTCGACGAAAAAAGGACATCATCCTCAACCACATGGATGTGCGCCGGAGATTTGATGAGGGATTTGAGCAGCTGGTAATGGGACGTAAAGCAACCCACAGCCCCCTGACTTAAGTTCGGCGCGTGAATGTTCAGGACGTTGCCCAATGCGGCAGGATGCCGCTTATAAAGGTGTCGCAGATTAAGAGCTGCCACCTGAGCTTCCACCGCCTGACGCCGGTCAACGTCACGGTCAAGGTTTATGAAATAACCGGCGTAATCCATCATCGAGTCTCAAAAAAGGCCGAATCCCAGTGAATCCTTAGTGTTTTTTCGGGCGCAGGATGAGCACTTTTTTCTCCGTGCCGTCCACTTCCACGCTGTGCGTTTCCACATCCGGATCATCGCGCAAGGCGTGATGGACCAGGCGGCGATCATAGGAACCCATGGGCTCCAGTTCCACGGCGTCGCCCCAGCGGCGTACTTTCTCGGCCGCCTCCCTGGCCTTTTTGATGAGGGCTTCGCGTGCCTGTGCCCGATAGCCACCCACGTCCAGCATCACCTTGGGGGCGCTCTGGTCCTGCTGGAACAAAATGCGATTGACCAGGTACTGCAGATCGGCCAGCGTCTGGCCCTGGCGGCCGATCAGCCGCCCGGCTTCGTCGGTTTTGACGTCGAGCGTCAGGTCGCCGTCCAGGTTCTTTTCCTCCACGGTGGCCACGAACCCAAGTGAGCCAAGGATTTTCTCGAGGATTTCTTTCGGTTGCGCGGACATAAGGCTATTTTTTCGATTTTGAGGCGGGCGTCAATGCCGGATTCACTCGCGGCCCGGCGGGTGCGGCCGGCGCCGCCGGGTCCTTGAGGTTCCTGGTGAGCTTGGTTTGCAGTACGCTCAGGAGCGTACTCACGACCATGTAGAGCGACATGCCGGCGGAATAATTGTACAGAAACACCAGAAAAATCAGCGGCATATAGCGCATGATCTTCTGCTGCGACGCGTCCATGCCCGGCGAGGCCGGGGTCAGGTGCGACTGCCATAACATCGCCGCCCCCATGAGCAGCGGCAGCAAATTGAAGGGCAGCCCTTCGGGCGTGCTGAGGCCGGGAATGAACGTGATGCCCGGAATCATGAACAAGGTATCGGGCTTGGATAGATCGGCCGCCCAGAGGAAATGCGCGCCACGCAGTTCGATGGCGCTGCGGATCATGGTGAAGAAACCGAAGAACACCGGCATTTGGATGAGCATCGGCCAGCAGCCACTCATGGGATTCACCCCGTGCTTTTTCCAAAGTTCCATTTGCTTCTGCGCGAATTTCTGCTGGTCGTCCTTGTATTTTTCCTTGAGCGCCGCCATCTCCGGGGCGAGCGCCTGCATGCGTTTCATCGAGCGCGTGCTGGCGGCGGTCAGCGGCCAGAAAATCGCGCGCAGGAGAAACGTCAGCAGCACAATGACCAGGCCATAGCCCAGCGTGGTCACGTCGTGCAGCCAGTTCATGGCCAGCAGCAGCGGTTTGGCGCAAAAGCCGTAAACGCTGCCGAAACCCATCACGTCGTCCGCCCGATTCTGGAATTGCGCGCCGATGTCGGCCAGCGTGCGGTATTCCTTGGGGCCGGCAAACAAGGCCACCTGCTGGTCCACTGACGAATTGGCCGAAATGGTCTGGGCCGGGTACACCAGCGCGGTCTGGATGCCGCGCGGCAGGATCCCGTTGGTTTCGTGAACGCTGGCAAACTGGGGCAGCGTGACCGGCCGCGCGATCATTTGCTGCGCTTTCAGCTGAGGAATGGCCATCAGTGCGAAAAACTGGTTGTAGGCCGCCACCCAGGCGACATTGCCGCTGCCGCCGACCACTTCCGTCCTTGGCCCACTCCGCGAGCAACCGCCGCCTAGGAACACCGCCAGCGGCTGGCTCGACGCCTTGGCGCCGTCCGACCACATCACGCCTTCCGCCTGGCCGTTGTCATCAGGGTCCATGGGCGTGGCCGTGCCTACGACCAGTTCTTCCGCCGGCAGGGTCAGTGGCTTGTCCGTGGTATTGAACAGCCGCACGGTGGCATTCACCAGGTAGTTTGAACCGAGCCGGAATTCCTTGATCTCGCGCAGGCCGTTCGCCAGGACTTTTTCCGCCTGGACGCCGCTGGCCGTCCGGCTGAGCGTGAAGTTGCCGTCGCCCACGTAGGCGGGATCGCCGAGCACCGCAAACGAGGGCACCAGCGCGAGCGTATTGAGGGAGGCCACGCCATTGGTCCGCGAGCCGTCCTTGGTCTGCCAGCGGGCCGAAATGGTTTGCGGATAGGCGAGCAACTCGACGAGCTTCAAGCCGCCACCGCGCGAGGTGAACGTGTAGCGCGCCTGGGCACCGGTCAGCACGATGGTCTGCTCGGGCAGGTTGGTGTTGAATGCCACGGGCACCGTGACGGTCGAGAGGGCCGATGGCGTGGCCCCGGTTGGAGTGGGCGAATTGGTGGCGGCCAGGCGGCTCCACGCCAGGGCCAACTCGTTGGTCTGCTCGAATAACGCCTGTTGCCGGGCGATTTTGTTCTGCTCCACAAACCACCAGCCGAGCAGCAGCACGCAGATTGAGATGACGATGATTCCAGTTTTATCCATGAAAATTAATGGGCCGCCTCTGAATGCCGGATTTCGGATTTCGGACTTCTGCCTGCGGCACCGGGTCATGGCCGCAGCCGCCCCAGGGATGACACCGGCAGATTCGCTTTGCCGAAAGGACCGTTCCGGCGGTCAACCCATGCACGCGCAGGGCCTCGACCGCGTAGGCTGAACACGTCGGCGTATAGCGGCAGCCGCCGGTTGCGCCAAACAAAAAGGTCTGTGCCGGCGAGATCGCCAGTTGGTAGGCGCGAACGGCCAGGGTCAAGAGACAGATGCCGAATGACGAAGCACTAATAACGGGGAAATGACCAAACCCAAACCACCAAAATGTTCGGGCGGCAGCGCGGCCTGCCGCCCTGGCAACCTCTGCCGCACCAGTCATTCGGAATTCGTTCGTCATTGGGTCCTAAAATTTGTCCATATCCTTCGTCAAGCCCGCCCGTTTCAACGCCTGCAAATAGTCCCGTTCAACGTCGGCAAAGGCCTTGCCGACAATCGAATTGCGCGCCACCAAGACCAGGTCCACCGGCTGGGCGAGGTCATACTGATGCCGGCGGAAACTCTCCCGGAGCAGGCGGCGGGCGCGGGTGCGCTGCACCGCGCAGCCGATCTTTTTGCTGGTGATCACGCCCAGCCGGGGCTGGGCGCCGGGGGGCAGCTTGCGCCAGTTGGCAATGAGGCAGCCTTGTGCCAGCCGTTCGCCTTCCAGGCGAATGCGCACAAAATCGCGATTATGGGCCAGCCGGGCAGCACGGCCCAAGCCCAGACGCCGGGCCGCTGGCTGACGGGAACCGCTTTCTGAGAACGGCGCGGACATGACGCGCGGCGGTTAATCGGGAGTCAGGCGTTTGCGGCCCGCCCGACGGCGGCGGGCAAGCGTGGCGCGGCCGCGTTTGGTGGCGGTGCGGGCAAGGAATCCATGCTGGCGTTTGCGGCGGACTTTCGACGGTTGATACTGGCGTTTCATAAATTCTAAAGGGACGTCTCCGGCGCAAAAACCGGAGCGTGGTAGAATATCAATTAGAGCAGTCGAGTCAAGGGGCGGCTTTTGGAAGGCACTCAAAAAGGACCGGCTACCGCCAGGGGGCAGTGTCTTAAATTGCGGGGCGCGGGTCTATAAGCTTATAAGCCGCAGCAACGCTTGTTGCAAATCCAGCCGCTGCGCGCCGCAGACCAGCGATCTTTTTTCACATTAGGACGCTTACCCGCCAAGGCTGGGGCTTGAGATTTTGGGCGGCAACTGGTATTTTCGTCTCATGCCTATCTATGAATTTCATTGCGGGAAGTGCGGGCAGGACAGCGAGATCCTGGTCCGCTCGTCCAAATGGACGGGGACGAAGTGTCCCCATTGCGGCTCCAGCAAGTTGAACAAAAAACTCTCCACCTTCGCCGCGGCGGGCGCGGCGGAAAGTTCCTCCGGCAAGAATCCCGGCGGAGGCCATTGCTGCGGCGGCGCCTGCGGCTGTCATTGAGTTGACGATTGACGATATTCGATTGACGCGCCATGCGCCAAAACGCGCGCGTGCGGTCTATCGCAATTCGGATTCGCATGAATCTACCTGGGACAAATCTCCCGGGCGCGGATCTGCGTGAGGTCGGCTACTGTCCAGTCGGCGGACTGTTCCCTCAATTCCGCGTATGGGGAGCCGCCGGTGGCCACGGCCAGCGTTTTGGCCCCGATGAACCGGCCGCAGCGCACGTCGAACGGCGTGTCCCCGATGACGACGATTTCCTGCGGCTGCAAATGCGGGTCCAGCACGCGGCGGCCCCGTTGCAACGCGGCCACGGCGATGTGATTCCGGTCCTCGTGATCATCGGCGAAGCCGCCCAGCAGAAAATAATCCCACAGGCCGAACCGGCGCAGTTTGATTTCGGCGCCCAGGCGGATGTTGCCGGTGAGCAAGCCCAGCATCGGGGGCTGGGGCAGCGCCAGCAGGTCGGCGATGAAGTCCGAAATACCCGGGCATTCGCCGCCGTTGCTTTGCGCCACGATGTGGTCCAGGAAAAAGACGTAGCTTTCAAAGAACTGCCGGAAGTTTTCCCGCGACTCGGGCACCCCGTGAAGTTGGAAGAATTCGCGCACCAGGCTCACGTCGGTCCGGCCGGCGAATTTCATCCGCTCCGCGCCGTTATGGAGTCCGAACAGGCGGCTAAACGTCCGCGAAAAAGCCTTGGTGCCCGCGCCGCCCGTATGGACGAGCGTGCCGTCGATGTCGAAGAGAACCAGCCGAATCATGAGCAGCCTAGTCTAGCAGAAGGAAGGGTGCCGGCGAGAAATTTGATGCCGGATTTTATCGGTTCTGGTTATAGCGCGCCTGCGAATATTTTTCGGCGGCCAGCCTTTCGGCCTGGCGGCGCAGGGTCCCGTCCGGCGCCAGTCGAGTCCACGCCGCATCAACTCTTTTCTCCGCAACCGCGCACAGGGCGCCTTGAAAGGTTTCGCGCCGCAATGGCAACGGCGGCGGCTGCACCGAGCCCTGGATCAGCAGCCCCAGCCGGTTCCGGCGCTGGGCCGCGCCGGCAATTTTCCTGCCGTGCCAGAGGAGATCGAATCTTTCGTGCCCCGTAAAGCACTGGCCCGGCAGAGATTTTTGGCAGCCCAGGGCCAGTTCCGTTTCCACCTTCAGTTCCGCGAACGCGAGCCGCAGCCAGTCGTGAATGCGCCGATAGCTTTCCTCCGCCTTGAGGGAATGCCATTCGTGGCCCGGTGGAAATGCGGCGCTGTAGGTCCAGTCCGCGTCATGGGGCACGATGCCGCCGCCGGTGGGTCGGCGAATCAGCGGTCGCAACCGGGTGACCTGTTCCACCTCGGCGAATTTCTGAAAATAACCAAAAGTGGCCGCGGGTTCGGTCCAGCCGTAGAACCGCAGCACCGGCCGGCGGAGGCCGGCGGCATTTTCGAGCAACGCCTCGTCCAGCGCCATGTTGAAGGCCGGATCACCATTGCCGGAGTTGAGCAACAGCCAGTTCATTTCAAGTCAGGTGCCTTCCACAGCCTCCGGAAAGCCCGCGTTCATTTGTGCCCATGGGTGGTGGGCTGTTCTTTAACGCCGATCCGCGGACACAGTCCCAAAAGCTCACAGTTGGCGCAGTCCGGCTTGCGCGCCAGGCAGCGCCGCCGCCCGTGCCAGATGAGGAGATGACTGAACAGCGTCCATTTCTGCCGGGGCACCAGCACCATCAAGTCCTGCTCAATCTTTTCCGGAGCGCGCTGGGAAGTAAGCCCCAGGCGATGAGACAGCCGCCCGATGTGCGTATCGACGACGATGCCGACATTGATGCCGAAGGCGTTTCCCAGCACGACATTCGCGGTTTTTCGGCCGACGCCGCGGAGTTGAACCAGTTCCTCCATGGATTGCGGCACCCGGCCGCCGTGCCGGGCGACGATTTCGGCACACGCGGATTTGAGGTTGCGCGCCTTGTTTTTGTAAAAGCCGGTCGAACGGATGTCGTTTTGGAGCCCGGCCAAGTCGGCCCCGGCGAAGTCCCGGGCGCTGCGGTACTTTTTGAACAAGTCGAGAGTCACGATATTGACCCGCTTGTCCGTGCATTGCGCCGAGAGAATGGTGGCGACGAGCAGCTCCAGCGGATTGGAGAAATTCAGTTCGCAGTGCGCGATGGGATACGCGCGCTCCAGCGCACCCGTGATTTTCCGGGCGCGGGCAATTTTATCGACGTTGCTTTCGCGCGGCATCGGGCAGATGTTGGCACAACGGGGCGAAATACAAAACCGGAATGTCATGCGTCGGCGCCGCCAGGCACCCGCCTGGCTCCAGAGAATTAAAGCGTGGCTGCCTGCGCGGCCGGTATTGACGGCAGGGGGTACGCCCGATAATAACGCTGCGAGAAGGCCGCCGCATTGGTGTCCACCAGAACAAAAGGCGCCGTGTTTGTTTGCAGAATGGTCCAGTGAACCAAATCCGAAGACGCTTGCACAACGCATTGGCGACCCGCTGCTCCCGAAACCATGAGATTGAATTGTCCGCTTGGCCCGTGGGCGCGGGGCACCAGGACGACGACCGTGTCCGGAGGGGTGCCGGTGGAGGAAACGGTGTTCGTGACGAGGGCAGCCGATGCACCAAGGTTCGCGGTGGTGCCGCCAGGCGCGACCTGGGGCGCGATCACCGTTGCGGAGAACGTTCGCGTTACCATGTTGTTGCTTTGGCCGCCGTTATTGACGAAGACAGTAATGGTGGCCACACCAACGGCATTGCCCACGGGCATGAGGCTCAGCGTGCCGGTGGTTTGGGGACTGCTGTAGGAGACCGACGTTTTGATGAAGCCGGACGCACTGCAGGCGGCCACTTCCAACGGCTGATTTTGATTGGCGGCGCCGGAGCTAATGCCGGTCAAGGCAATGGTGAACTCGGGAGTGTATTCGTTGATGGTGACATTTGCGATTGGATCGAGCGTCGGGGACTGGTTTGTCAACGGCGGTTGCACAGTACCGGAGATTTCAGCGCAATGGACGCTTTCGTCACCGGCGGCATCATAGCTGGAGGCGGAAAAATAATAAGTTGTTCCGGCGGCCAGTCCGCTGATCGTGGCGTTAGTGGTGTCGCCGACGTCTATGTTCGTGGTATAGACCTCACTGGCGGGGCCATAATAGATTTTGTAGCCGGTGACGATCGGATCCGCGCTGGGATTCCATGCCAGAGACACGGTCCCAGCAGACAGGTAATGAGGGCCGGCAATTAAAGCCAATACCATGATGAAATTGCGAACGCAGCCGCTCATAAAACGGCCGCGGACGAAGCCGGTTGGAATTTCCATGAACCCCGGTTCGCAGGTTGGGTGCCACGCGGCGATTGCGGGAAGTAAGTGACGCGGCGCATCACTTAAAGTCTTGCATTGTAGGAGCGGAGGCGGAGGACTGGCGCGGGGCCTCAGGCGCGCCGGCTGGGGCATTTTCAATAATGCGCGTCCGCCTCGCGGGGCAGTGATGGCGAACAGTTTTCGCGGAATTGGCCCGCATATTGGCTCTGCTGCTGAACCATCATTGCCGTCGCCGCAGGCGAAACTCTTCGGGAGCACCGCGCATCAATTCGTGACGGAGTGAATTCTGCTGCAGCGCTGTCTTGTCCGGCAGACACTCAAGCGCCGCCTATGGGCGACCCAGCCTGGGGAGCCAACCAGAGGTTCATCGCGCCAGAATGTCCAGTTTTCTCCGGGAAAATCCGTTTTCTGGCAACCCTGGTTTGGAATGCGCCTTTGGCGCTTTCGTGGGGGCTCTGCGAATCGGGTCTATAAACCGGCGGCTGGGTCCCGAGTTCCGTCCAACTCCGCTCGATTCATTAAGCGGCTGTACTCAGCAATAGACCGTAAGCGCCTGCACCAGCGGCTGGACGCGGTTGTAATTGAGCACCTTTTCGATGTAGGTGGCGTTGAGGCGCTGGCCTTCGGGAACGAGCAACAATCCGCTGGGGGTGTAGATGCCGCGCGAGAGGACCATGCCGGGGCGCAGGTCGCCGAGGGAAACCTGCCGTTCGCGGCGGGGCACGGAGGCCACCGCCTGCGCCCGGAGAAAAATCTTCAGCGCTTCGGAATCGAAGGCGGTGCTGCCGCCGGTCTTTATTCTTTCGACCGCGTCGGCGTCGGTCAGACGGCAGGACGCAAAGGCCACGGGCACGGCGAGCAGACGCGCGAGCCAGGGAATGTTCTCGGCCACCAGCTGATCGGGGTAGCCGTGGCCGTCGTAACGTTCGTGGTGGCCGCGAATGGTCTGGCCCACCTTGTCAAAGTGGCTGACGAAAGCGGCCAGCTCCTGGCCCAGAATGGGATGCTGCTGGATGAGGGCGCGCTCGGGTTCGGTCAGCAAGTCGGGGTCTTCCTGCCAGCGGCGGATGATCTGGCGCGGAACGCCCACCAGCCCGATGTCGTGCAAGAGGGCGGCGCTCTCAAGGACGCGCTGCTCGTCGGGCGGCAGCTTGGCGATCTGGCCGATGGTGCGGCACAATTCGGTGACGCGGCGCGCCTGGTTGCCAAGGGACGGATAGAACGTCTGCATCGTATGAACGCAGAGTTCGATGGAGCGGAAGAGATTGGTTTCCAGGGCGGCATTGAGTTGTGCGAGTTCCTGGTTCTGGCGGGAGGTGAGCTGGACCTGCTGTTCGAGCGAACGGTTCAATTCGACGAGCTGCGCATTCATCGTTTGCGTGGCTTCCTGCAGGCGGGCGTTCTGGCAAATGAGCTGGTGGCGCTGGATCGCGTTTTTGAGGGTGGCGATGAATTCCTCATGCAGCCACGGCTTGATGATGAAGCGAAAGATCTCCCCCTTGTTGATGGCGGCGATGACCGTGTCGAGGTTCAGCACCGCGGTGGCGAGGATGCGGGTGGCAAAAGGCTGGATTTGCCGCGCCCGGGCCAAGAGTTCCAAACCGGACAATTCGGGCATCAACTGGTCGGAAATGATGACCGAGAATTTGCGGCGTTGCAGTTCCGCCAGCGCCTCGAGGGGCGAACTGTGAGCCACGGCGGGGTAGCCGGCGCGCTGGAGCGTCTTCAACACCGCCGAAAGGAAAATCTTCTCGTCGTCCACCACGAGAATGGGGTCGCTTGGCAGCGGGATTTCGTCCGGAGAGTACATACGCCCCGGTAAGGGATCAGGTGAAACGGCCGCCGGAGGGTGCGTAACCATAGGCGCGCTGGAGCCGCTTCAAGTTTCTGCCGGCTTCGCCCAGTTCGTCAAGCTGGCGGCGCGCGCGGGCGAGGGTGGCCTGCAAGAGTGTTTGATTCTTGAAGGTGATGTCCATCAAATCAGAAACCAGCACCTTGAGGTTTTTTTCCTTGTCGGGCAGGTTGAACCCGGCGCGCAGCCATTCGGCGCGCGTGGCGCGGGTGAGACCACTGACGAGTGATTGGTAATCCCGGATGGCGAGATGGCAGTCGGTGAGCAGGCTCCAATTTCGTGTTTGAATGGCCTTGGTTTCGGCCAGGGCTAGGCGGCGCCATTCGCGATAAGCGCGCAGCAATTCGCTTTCGGCATTCATGCGGCGGCCAGGTGGTTTGGCGACCAGGCATCGGCCCCGGCGGCGGGCGCAACGCCATTGAGCATTTGGAACCAGGCATCACGCAGCTGCTTGATCATGGGAATGACTTCATCGATGCCCTGGCGCGACTTCTTGAGATTGCTTTCGAGGAGCCGGCGCTCAAAATAACTGTACAAATTGCGGAGGGTTTCGGCGAGCTGGCCGCCGGCATCGAGATCCAGGGAGCAGCGCAATTCCCGGAGAATGTCAACCGCACGCCGAAGGTTGTTATGAATGGCCATGTTGCGTTCCGCGAGTTCAGTCAGGCTGAATCCAAGGAGCGCACGGTCGAGCGAAAGAAGTGCGCCGTCAAACAACATCAGGACCAATTGGCCGGGCGGCGCCGTCTGAGTGGCGATCCGACGATACGATTTCCAAGGATTTGGGGCAGACATGGAACTGGCGGTCAGGGGTTGGGATCAGAGGCGGCTGGACAGAAAACCGGCCAGCCGATTCAAATCGGCATCTGAGGGATAGCTGGGGTCATTCGCCAGCGCAGTCGCCTGCGCCACCTTCTCGGGGCGGGCAGCCGAAGCCTGTTTTATGCTGGCCTGCCAGGATTGGCTGGAAAACGACACCGACGAGTCATCACTCGCCGCCGCCGCCGACCCGGTTTGCCGGCTCGAGGCTTGCTGGACGGGAATGAAACTCGCGCCACCGGAGTTAAACTCAACGATCATAATCTTATATTGTTTTGCTGAGTAGCGGTCCAGCCACTCATCCATTTCAAAATGATCATCGGCGCGGCTCATGATAACTTTAGGGTTATTATCGTTCGGGCAGCGTCGCCAACAAGGTGGCGACCGAATAGCAGCCAAACTGCCGGGGCGAATTGAGCGCCAGCCAGTTCTGGTCACGCCCAAACGGCCACAGATCATGTTTTCCATCAATATGTTGCGCTGCGTGTTGCACCGCTGGCTGGGCGGCGTCAATCACTTCGTCGGCGGCCCAAAGGATCTGTCCAGAATGGGCATCCACCAACTTAAAGCGCCATCCGACGGCCAGGGGAGCATACGCGTGATAAGAGGTCAGCTCGGCGAATAAGACCCCATCGCAACCATATTCGCGGCGCAGGAAACCAAGGAAATCCGCCGGAAGGGTTTCCGCTCCAGTCCAACTGCGTTGGCCGGTACCGTGCCGCAGGCTGTCGGGCTCGACAGTTACTACCTCAAACCTCTTGGTCTTAACGAGTTGTTCAAATAGAATGGGCGCCAATGCGCGGCAGCCATCGGAAAGGTCGCCGTCGCTGGAGCTCGCCGCTATCGGCAATACCGCGACCCGGCGGAAGTCGAGGGACAGTTTCGCCGGGTACGCAAAAACGTTGTTGGGCCGGTAATCGCGGTGAAAGACGCCGAGCCATGGCGGTGCAGCCTCGACGCTGGCCAACGCAAAAAATCCGGCCAGCCAGCCAGCGCGCCAATTTCTGCTCTGCCGGCGACGATGTGTGCCGGCAGGGGTGGCACTGAAATTCATGGGACTCCTAACTATACCCCGATGGTATTTTAAAAGGGAACGTTTTCTAACGGGTGTGCGCCCGGCAACGTGCGCTGCCGGGATTGTTTAGTCCAATGAACTCCGCTTCTTAAAATGGTATTCTCGCTCATGACGGTCCGTGTCGAGGCGCGGCCAAGCCGGCTGACAGGCGCCACCGTGGTACGGTGGACGATGGGTTGCGGTGGAGCGTACTGGACATATTCCCCCAAGTGCCGGCCGGTTTGAACCGGATCGGCGGCTGGTGGATGATTCGGACCGGTGAAAAATTCAAAATGCGCGGATGGCGACAAAGGCCGCCCACTGCACACGGGCCCAGCTGGGGCCACGCCACCGCCATCCCCCCGCGGGCGCAAAACATGCGCTCCAGGCGGTCTTCCGGGTTGGCGGCAAAGTGCTTCATGATGTTTTAGAGACTTCCGCTAGTGACGCCCTGCGAGATATAGGTCAATTCCTGGTTGGCTTGCGCCTCGGCCGTTTCCATGGCCGCGAACTCGGAATCCCACTGATTGCTGTCGTTGGTGACCTTGGCTTCCAGGTTGGAAATCTGGGTGGTGATGTCACTGTTCTGCGTGGTCAGGTCCGCGGTGCGCACGGGCAGGGACTCGTTCGTGCCGACCGTGCCGGTGATGAAAGAATTCATCTGGGTGGCCAGCCCGCTGGTTGAATCGGAGAACAGCGCCTGCACGTCGCTGAGGTTGCTGGTCAGCATGGAGGTCAACGTGCTGGCATCGCTTAAGGAAATGGTGTTATCGCTGCCGTTGCTCCCGAATCCCAAGTCGGACAATTGCGTGACCGTGCCGGAGGTTCCCGGGATGTTCTCCACCTGCGACATCAGCGAGCGGAGGCCGGAAACTATTTCGTTTGTGGTGCTGTCGCCGGTCAGGGTGCCGGGCGTCACGCTGCCGGTCGCGGAGGTGCTTACCGCCTGCTGGCCGGCCATGTAAGTCTGGAGCGTATTGTAGTCCGTGACAAATTGCTGAATGGCATTGCTGATGGTGGTGGTGTCAGGGCTCACGCTGACGGTGGTCGAGCCGGGGGCAGACAACGCGCTGACGGACAGGCCGGCAATGCCGGAGCTGGTACTGTCAATCGTATTAGATTGGCTGACGAGCTGCTGGGTACCGCCATTGAGCTTGTACAGCAGATTCTGTCCCTCGGCCAAGGTACCGCCGGACAATCCCGTGGCCGCCAGGAAATGGCCCGTAACATCCTGCAGGGACATGCCCAGGTTACCAGTGCTGGTGTTGGCCAGCATAAATTGGTTGGTAGTCGAATTATAGGAGGCGCTGACGCCGGCCGCGGACTGGTTGATATTGTCCAGGATGTCCTGAATAGTGTCCGTGTTGACATTATAGCTGAAGGAGACGCCGTTAATCGTAAATTCGCCGTTGCCATTGCTGTCACCCGTGATGGCGGTTTTGAGATCGGCACTGGACATCACGGCGGAGGTATTGACGTGGCCGAGTGCCGAGGTGCTGGTGATGGAGCCGGTATTCTCGGTGCCACCGCCATTGTCATTGTAAAGTTGGGCGACCTGAAGAAAATTGCTGGAGTCGGTGCTGCTGCCCAGGGTAATGGCGCCGCCGCCATTGCTGCTCAACGTAATCTTGTCGGTGGAATCGCTATAGCTGGCAGTAACCTTGTTGCCGGTGGCCGAGGCGATGGCACTGAAGACGTCCTGCAGCGAGTCGGTGGTGGCAATCGTCACCTGCGAACCGTCCACAGTGAAAGTGCCGCCGGTGACGGGCGTGGCGAATCCCGCTGTGCCGATGGTCACCGTGCTGGGGTCCCCGCCCGGATCGAGCACCTGGCTCACATAGGTGGCGCCGTTCATTTGCGACGCGGTCGCCAGTTGAGAGATGTCAAAGGTGTAATCGCCCGCGGGTGTGCCCGACGAAACGCTGGCGGTGGCCACCGAAGAGTCGGAACTGGCCGCCGTGACCGAATCAAAAAAAGAAGGGTCCAGCAACGTTTCCGCGTCCATTTGGAGCGTGCTTAGATCGGTCGAAATGGTGGAATAGGCGGACTGTTCGGCGGCGATGGTGGTTTGCTCGGCCTCCCACTGGGTTTCCGGTGCGCGCTCCGCATTGGCCAGCTCGGTCACAATGGTGCTCCAGTCCATGCCCGAAGCCAGCCCGGAAATGGCCAGGTTCGGTGTCGAATTGGTGGAGGCCAAAGCCCCAATGCCAATCAGCGTGCTCGTTGCCATAAGCTGATATCGGTTGGATTAAGGTTCCGCTTAAACAATTTTCTACAATCCAGGACGACCACGACTGGCGTCCTTAAATAGTCAAACTCGGACGGCGCCAGGGCGCCGTCCGAGTGTTTTCACCGGCCAAGCTGAACCGCCTGCTTAGGACAGGAGCCGGAGCAGCGACTGTGGCATTGCATTTGCCTGGGCCAACATCGCGGTGCTGGATTGCACCAGAATGTTTTCCTTGGCATATTTGGTACTCTCCGTGGCCACATCCACGTCGGTGATTTGACTGGTGGCTGCCTGGAGGTTGTTGCTCAACGAACTGAGCTGGTTGCTGTAAAAACCCAGCGTTTCTTCATTGGCGCCGATGGAGGAGCGATCAGTCGCGAGTTGCTGAATGGCCGTTTGCGTAGCCGAGGCCGCCGCCACCGCCCCGCTAACCGAGGTGATGTCGTCCGCAACCGCACTTCCGTAAGTGGTGCCGGCGGTGGTTGACAAATTCACGCCAGTGTTGCTATACGCCGTCGAGTTGTCACCAGTCGTGACGCTAAGGGCAGCTCCGTTAAACAGGCTCACGCCGTTGAACGACTGTGTGGAGACGTTGGAGATGTACGAGCCGAGAGCAGTATACTCTTGCTGATACAGCGCTCGATCGTTGGTCGTCTTGGTGACGTCCTGGGCTTGAACAGCCAGTTCGCTCATGCGTGAGAGCGCCGTATTCACCTGTTGCAGATAACCGTCCTGCGTCTGGCCGAACGAGATGGCGTTGTTGACGTTGTCCAAGGCCGCGCCTGTGCGGGCCACTTGCGCGGACAATTTCATTGACACACCCAAACCGGCGGGATCATCTGCGGGAGAGGTGATTTGCGAACCTGAAGACAATTTAGCCAGCGACTGGCTTAAGTTCGAGCTGTTAATGTCCAGTTGCGTGGCGGCGTTGAGTGCGGATGTATTTGTATTAATGACCATAACTGACTCCTTCCATGAGTCGCCCCTTGCGGGGAGATGATTTGTTAAGCGGCATCCCTGCCGCCAGGTGGGTATTGGAAAGGGCACCCACCCAGATATGTTCCCTCCGGCTGTTTGCGGTCGCCGGAAACCGTTTTACGACTTCAGCGAGGGTTTTGCCGGTGAACCACACCGTCAATCTTTCCCGCCGAACAACTCAGGTATCGGCACCCAGGACAGGGACTTTAGAATATTAAGAAATTTTTTGAATGCGCTGGCGCCGAAGCCGGAAGCGATCACCAAAGAAATTTCAGCACCAAAGCACCAAGGCCGGCGCGACATCCGCCAGTCAGCGGGCCGGGAGCGTTGCCGCACCATGGAAAAGACCGTGGCACGGCTTCAAAATCCTTCACGCGAAGTGGGGATTTCGTCGCCGGAACGGCCTCCATTCCGCTAGCCGTGGGTCTTGCGTTTGCGAGACCAGCGTGCGAACAGAAACCGGCGGGACGCCGGATTCGACAGGCTGGAAACCTGTTCCACCCATTTTGAATACACGCCCTAACATCCGGCAGTCGGCGCTGAAACCCACGCCAGATGGACAGGCATGGGCGGCAGTGTCGCTAGCGAACGGAACCATACTGACGGATGACCGTCCACCTGGGCGAAGCCGTTGCGGCTGAATACCTGGCGGCAAGCCAGGTTTGCGTCGGTGAACAACAATTGACCAGCGATGGTTGCCTTGCCTTGGCCGGCAAGTTGCCGGGAGAGAACCCCCAAAAAGGCTTCTTCAATGCCTAAACCGAGCGCACGGCAACTCATCACGAAATGGTCCACGCAATGGTCATTGACCCAGGCGGCGCCGATCAGTCCATATTGGGTGAACCGGTCTTCCGCTTCAATCACGTGAAGCTGATGGCCGGCAGCGAGGAGCCGGTCAAATTGCTCTAGGGTATAACGGGCGCCGCTGGTGTTGAACTGGTTGGTTTTGTTGAATAATTCCAGCGCGCGGTTCAAATTGACATCCTTAAGGTCGCGGATCCGGTTGAAGGACACGCGCAAGCCGATCGTCTTTAGAAATTCCTCGTGCGACAACGTTTTGCGCACAGCCTCGCGCTGCAACTGGCCCTGGACCATGGCGGTCTTGCCGGCGGATTCCGCGGTGATGACCGGCGTTTGCGTCTCGGCCGACCACAGCAAAACGCGCTTGAGATAATAAAGGTGGCTGCCGAGCACGCGCACGCCAGGCAGTTGCTGCTGGATGGCGGAACGCTCCACCGGATGGTCATCCACCATGACGACATTCTGCGGACGGAGATTTACTTCACGAATGATTTCGGCGAGGTTTTGCGCCTTGCTCTGAAAATTGATTTTGCGAATGGCAAAATCCTCCAGCTTGATCTGACCGCCGACGATGCGATTCCAATTGGACTCGATAAACTGTCCGTCGTTCTTGCTGACAATGGCCAGGATGATCCCCCGCTTCTTCAGATAAAGGAGGGTCTCCATGAATCCCATGGGCCAGCCTTCGGCCACACCCAGCGTGCCCTCGGCGGCGACCCCGCGCCACAGCGTATCGTCCAAATCCACCGCCATCAGTTTGACGGCATCCAGTTGCCGCGTGGTGCGGTACATGGCGAAAACCTCATGCAACACGGCCTCGTAAAATTCGAGCCAGCGGGCCACGTAATGATGTTGCATTGAAACGGGAGGCTGAATGCGGTTCAAATCGTGATCGTGATCGCCGTCGCTTAACGTGGTGCCGTGGGTAAAAGACCAGACCATGTCATCCTGGCAGGATTTTTTGCCGATGCCGGCGGATATCTGATCGAGGTCCACCCAATGTGCGTTCTGATATTTGGCGGTCTCCGCGGCCAGGAAAATGTTGAGGCGCTCAATGAAGTGCATCACGTTGCGCAAGTCGTAGCGCGGCTGGAAGCGGCCGAGAGGATTTTGCTGCGGCACCATGAAGCCTAGCACAAATGTCAGCAGCTTGCGCTCGACATTCAACTTGACGGCATTGGCCAGGTAGCGCGCCAGATAATCCTGGGTTTGGCGCAAGAACTCCTCGTGTTCCGAACCGTCTTCGGGCAGATGGAAATAGGCGTTGCCCAGGATGGAGCGCAACGGAATGTGGATGATTTGAAAATCGTACGGTGCGGGCTGGTGCGGCGGCAGGTCCGGAAACGTGTCAAAATTGTTTAGGAGGACAAAGTCTCCTTGCATCTGGCGGTCAATCGTGGCCGCAATCTCCGGGAACGGCTGGGCCAGGCAGCCGCCGACCACCAGGAAGCGCGCCGCCGGCGAGGGCGTCACCTGCAAATCTGTCGGCGTGCGGTAGCGCGATCCATTGTGGCGAGCGAAAAGATCGGGGTCGACACTCGCGAGGCCAGGCAGCGCGGAGGGTGAAGTGGGTGCTGGAGAATTCATTTTTTACGATGGCGCCGAAACGCGGTCAAGATTGCGATTCCGCCGGCGGCGCTGGCCGCTGGTGCTGGTGGCGCTTGTTCCAAAGAATATGGTTCTTATTCCGGCAAATTCAAAGCGCAATTGGAACGGCCATGAACGCGGGGCGGGGGAGGGTGAATCGGACGAACACCAGGGCCGGACGCACTCAAGCTCGATGATTCGAGGCCGGCAGCCTTTTCCGGCCAGGGCCCATCCAAACGCAGGCGGGAGTTCCCCTCGGATTGGGGCTCTTCGCCACAGCGGCGGGCCGAACCCGAGTGCGGGAAAAATTGGAAAGCGTAATCCCACCTGCGTCTGGATTTTCTGGCTTCATTGGCCTCTGTCCTTGTTTTAAGGGCATCGGCCGCCGGCCCGAGGCCGGCGGCCGAATCTGACTGTTCTGCGTTTGGGCGGACTGGCTCCTTCCCCGGATATTATCTACCATTCTTAACACTCGGGCGGCAAATCGCCGCCCGGGCTTTACCCAGCGGCAGAAATCCGGCTACTAGCTGAGGAGCTTGAGCACCGATTGCGGCATCGAGTTGGCCTGGGCCAACATGGCGGTGCCCGTCTGCACGAGAATGTTTTCCTTGGCGTAAGTGGTGCTTTCGCTGGCCACATCCACATCGGCAATCTGGCTGTTGGCGGCCGAGAGGTTGTTGCTTAACGCACTGAGCTGGTTGCTGTAATAAGAGAGGCTTTCCTCATTGGCCCCAATATTCGCCCGGTCAGACGCGAGCTTGTCGATCGCATTTTCCGTATCCGTAACAGCGCCCTGCGCCCCAGTGATAGAGGTGATGTTGTCAGCGGTCGCATTCGTATAACTGGCGTTCTGCAGGTCGATTCCAACCATGCCAAACGTGTCCCCATTCGGATCGGTCGTCACGTTGAGCGTGGAACCGTCGAACAGGCTGACGCCGTTGAACGATTGCGTGGACACGTTGTTGATGTAGGAGCCCAGGGCGGTAAACTCCTGCTGATACAGCGCTCGATCGCTCGTGGTTTTGGTGACGTCCTGCGCCTCCACGGCCAGTTCGCTCATGCGCGAAAACGCCGTATTGACCTGTTGCAGATAACCATCCTGAGTCTGGCTGAACGAGGTGGCATCCGACACATTGTTCGAAGCCGCGCTGACACGGCCCAGTTCCGAGGTTAATTGCATGGAGACGGCCAGCCCCGCCGGATCATCCGCCGGTGATGTGATCTGGGAACCGGACGACAAGCGTTCCAGGGATAGGTTTAATTTTTCTTGGGATTGATCCAACTGCGAAGCGGCATTTAGCGCCGATATGTTTGTATTGATGACCATAACTACTCTTTCCGTGAGTCGCCCCGGGAGGGGCAATTTGATTTGCGCGACATCCATGTCGCGGGTGATTCATTCAGGGGCGAACCACCGTTGTTCCCCGCCGGCTCTTTTAGGCTGCTGGCTGCCTGTTGTCTTGCGACACCACCTTCATCGGAAGGAAACCGCGGGACTTAAATTTTGCGTGCAAAAATCTGCGCGGCTGTGCGATGGACAAACGCATTGAACCTGTTCAAAATAGATTTGCGTGCTCATCATGATCCGATGAAACCAGAAACCCCAGATCACCCGCCCCGGGAACCAGCGGCGGAATTGAATTCCATGCTGAGAGGCGAGCCGTTGCCGCGGCTGCTTTTTGAGGGCCTGCCGGGCATGGCCTTCCTGGCGCGAAATGATCGCGCCCGCACCATCGAACTGGCTGGCGCCGGGAGCGAGGCCTTGCTGGGTCCGCATCCCAAACACAAACCATTTGCGCTGGCGCCGCTGGTTCATGCCGATGACCGCGAACAGGTCCTGGAGGTGGTCCGGGCCGCTGTCGCCGAAAAACGATCCTTCGCCGTTGAATACCGGCTCCGACATTTCAGCGGCGAATGGCGCACCGTCTGGGAACAGGGCCGGCCGACGGGGAGCGGAATCTCGGCCACGGTGCAGGGACAATTGCTGGACGTGACCCATCGCCTGGGGCGGGAGCGGGCGCGGCTGGCGACCGAATTGCGGCTGTTGCAGGGCCAAAAGTTTCGCACCCTCAACGAGCTGGCCGCCGGGGTGGCGCATGAATTCAACAATCTTGTCGCCGGGATTCTGGGCAGTGCGGAGCTCATGGCCCTGGACCTGCCGGATTCACACCCGGGCCACGAGACGCTCAAACAGATCTTTGAAGCCAGCATTCAGGCCCGCGATTTCGTTCACAAGCTTCGCGTCCTCGGTCAGCGGCCGCCGCCGGAGTTCAAGCCCATTCGCCTCCAGCCGGTGATCGAGGAGTGTCTGCAGATCCTGCGCACGATCATTCCCGCCAAGGTGATATTGGAAACCGAGATTGATGCCGGCTGCCCCCGAGTGGAAGCCGACTCCGCGCAACTTCACCAGGCTGTTTTGGACCTTTGCCTATACGTGTGGCAGGGGCTGGCGGACCGGCGCGGCCGCATCAAGATCAGCCTGGAAACCTGTCCCGTCGTGCGCCTGCCGGCGGGCACACCGAATCTGCTGCAACCCGGACCGCACGTCCGGCTGACCGTGCAGGACAACAGCTCCGGGCTGGACAAAGCCGTGCGCGATCATATTTTCCACCCCTTCCGCCATCGCCGACAGGGTGGGACGAAGGTGGGACTGGAATTGTTTTTGGTAAGGGAAACCATTCACGGCCACCTGGGGGAGATCTTTCTGGAAACCGAACCGGGCAGCGGCCTTGCGTTTCGCATCTATCTGCCGCTGGCGGCGAACGGCAAGTAAGGTCCCGGCGCTTGACGATCGCTCCATTCCTGATAAGCTCGTTTTTGTGAGTCAGCACAGCACTCTGTCTGGCAATTCGTACGCCGCTGGGTTTTACTTTACCTGGCCGGTGCCGGGTTGCTTGCGGCTGCGTTGACAGGAAGTACTGACCGATAGACATAAAAAACCGCCGCAGGATCTCCACCTGTGGTTTTTTTATGTGGAGAACCCGCCCATCCCCCCAAAAATCAAATGATCATCGTCCTTAAACCCGGCATCTCCAAACAACTGGAATCGACCGTCCTCGCGGAAATCCGCAAGCGCGGTTATCGGCCCCATGTCATGCGCGGCGTGGCGCGCACGGTCATCGGGGCCATCGGCGACGAACTCACGCATGCCAGCCTCGAATCGCTGGCCCTGGAATTTCCCCAGGCGGTGGAAAGCGTCAATCCCATCCAGAAACGCTACAAGCGGGTCAGCCGCGAGGCCCACCCCGCCGATTCCACCGTGGCAGTCCGGGGCGAGGTTATTGGCGGAAAGAAATTCCAGGTCATGGCCGGGCCGTGCTCGGTGGAAAGTGAAAAACAACTGATCACCACCGCCACGGCCGTGAAGGCGGCCGGCGCGACTATTCTGCGCGGGGGCGCCTTCAAACCGCGGACTTCCCCTTACGAATTCCAGGGTCTGGGTGAAGCGGGTTTGAAACTGCTGGCCAAGGCGCGCCGCGAAACCGGGCTGGCCGTGATCACCGAATTGCTCTCCGAAGCCCACGCCGGCCTGGTCGCGGAATATGCCGACATCATCCAGATCGGCGCGCGGAATTCGCAGAATTTCCAGTTGCTGATCGCCGCCGCAAAAACCGGAAAACCCGTCCTGGTCAAGCGCGGACTCGCCATGAAGATCGAGGAATGGCTGCTGGCGGGCGAATACGTCCTCGCCCACGAAAATCCCAACCTTCTGTTCTGCGAACGCGGCATCCGCACGTTCGAAACCTACACGCGCAACACGCTGGATTTGTCCGCCATCCCCATCCTGAAACAGGAATCCCACTGCCCCGTCGTGATCGACCCGAGCCAGGGTGCTGGCCGGGCCGATCTGGTGGCGGCCCTCTGCAAAGGCGCGGTGGCCATGGGGGCGGATGCCCTGCTCATCGAAGTGCATCCGAATCCCGCCAAAGCCCGGAGCGACCGCGCACAGCAGTTGTCGCTGGAAGGGTTCGCCAAGCTGATGGTGGAACTGAAACCGCTGATTGCGGCGATGGGAAGAGAGATTTGAGTGCGGAGCCAACTGAGTGCGGAATGCGGAATGCGGAATGCGCGCGCGCCGCGCCTGCCAACCCATTCAAGCTCATTGCCAAAATCGCGGTTCGGAAGCCGCCCTCTACGTCAGGCAGGGATGCCCGACGTCTCGACGGTGCATGTGTTCAGATGCCACCCTTGGAAGCCGGTCCCAGAAACGCCTTCACCGCTTGAAAGACTGCAGCCACTTCCAGTTCCCGCATGCAGCGGATGTCGTTGGGACAGCCGGACATCCAATGGCCACGTGGCGTGCGATGGTTGCAATACAGGCAGGGTACCTCCGCCACCACCGCCGTCGCCGGTGAGGCGGGCGGCAGACGATACTGGGGGTTGACGGCACCATATAGGCCAACGACGGGTGTGCCAACGGCTCCGGCCAGATGGACCGGCCCGGAATCGATGGAGACGACCAGGTCGCACGCGGCAATCAAGGCCGCCACTTCGTGCGCCTGTATGCGATGATTGGCAAAGGACTCCACGCCACGCAATTTTGTGTATTCGTTCTCGCTGCCCCCGATGCCAAGGAGAACGATGGTGGCGTCGAATTCGGCGTGGATTCGGTCTAACAGTTGCTGCCAGCAATCAAAACCCCACTCGCGGACCGCCCAAGTGCGGCCACAGTTGATGGCGATCAACTTTTGCCCGTTCGCCCGGCGATCCGCCCGGCCGATGAGTGCCAGCGTGCGGTTGATCAGTTCCTTCGGGGGATAAAGGCGCGGCTGGCGCTCGGTCAGGGTAATGCCGCAGGAAGCCGCCAGGTCATCGATGAGATGACACGTGGGGCCGGTTTCATGGGATCTCTCGTCGGTGGTTTTCGGGGCATAGATTTTGTCAGCCAGGCCCAAACCAAAGTGCAATGGAGAAAACCGCCAGGAGCGGGCGCCATAGACGGCGTCCGGACCTTTGGCCAGCCGAACCATTTTTTGGTAGTCCCGCATGGTGACCAGCACCACCAACCTGCCGGGATGACGCTCCCGGATTTCCTCGCATAGCGGCAGGGTGCAGATGAGGTCGCCCAGGACGCCGATACGGAAGAGGATGACCGCCCGGCGGCGGTGGCGGAGGCATTGGGAAAGGAGCCAGAGCGGGAAGAGAAGGCGGTCGGCAACGTGGGCGCGCAACCAGTTTCTCGCCGCCTTGAGAGAGTTTAGGAACGCGCCGCGCATGGCGTTGGTAACGAGTTCGCGGCGTCACCGGCTCGCCGCCCCCGTTCCTCATTCACGAACGCGCGGGCGACGTCCTGATCACTTTCGTGAAAGAGCGTCAGGTCGAAATAATACACCGCGGCGTGTTTGCCGTCAGCATAATCATGTATGTTGCGCACAAACCGGTCATCGGAGAGGGACGCCGCATCGAAGAAGCGGCCTGCACAATCATGGACCGCAACGCAGTCATAGCCGAGAGTGGCGAGCATGTCCAGCGTATCCAGGCCCGGCTCGCCCAACACCGCCATATTGTCGCGGTTGTACTCAAAGGTGATCACCGGCCGAACCTGGCGGATGAAGTTCCTGGCTCCCCGGATTATGGAACAGTCGAAGCCCTCCGTATCGATTTTCAGCAGCTTGAGGTTGGGGGTTTCGGGCCGGGAGCTTAGAAAATCGTCCAGACTCAGCAGCTGGATTCCTTTGGAAGGGCCGGACCGGTTGGGGATGAGCGTCGTATTCCAGCCGTCCTTTTCCGTGCTGACATCCAAAGTTTCACTCTTTTCACCGAGAAACACCCGGTAGGCAGTGGCCTGCGGAAACTGCCGGAGGTTTTGTTCCAGCCAGGTGAAGCACAGGTCGTCACCCTCGATGCAGAGCAGCGGAATCGAGGCACTGGATTCGATGATGCAAGCCGTGTCACCAACGTTGGCGCCCACATCCATCGCAATGAGATTTTTATACTTCTCCATTAACAATGCGGCCAGTGCTCCCAAATAAGAGGCGTAACCGGGATTCTCGAGGTAAATCCTGGACAGGGGATTTGCCGCCGGAACGCGAATGTCATATTTACCAACGCGCGTCGTGACAATTTCAGGCCGAAACCAAGGCCGTTTCTCCACGCGTTCGACCGAAAGCCCGAGCGGAGACAACAGTTCGTTGGTGACTTTGCGAAGGCGATGGAAGAGTTGCATTTGCGGGGGCTATGGTCAAAGCTGACGGAGTTGAAAATCCGTGCGCGGCGTCAGGGCCGCCCAGACTTTATGCAATTCTTTCCGAATGGATTCCTCCGACGGAATAATTTCGATCTGGGCCGCCTCGAAGATGTGATCCACGCTCCTTTCCTGCGCTGCGATGCCCACCCCCAGGCTGTAGCTGCCCGGGTTAAGGCAGGAATTTGTGATGCCAATCTCCATCACATAGCGGCCAGGCAAAAGGCGCTGGATCGGAGATTCCTGGCTGGTCGTGACTCCAACCAGTTCAGTTCCCGTCACGGAGAAAATGGAAAATCCAACTTCCGGCCTTTCCAGCGTCTTCGAGATGGAAAACTCCACCGAGAATTCCAATGGAGTTCCATATTCATAGCACCAGGCGGCCGTCGCACCGCCTTGGCCGCAACGCAACCGGAGAAGATGGCCAGCGCCATTCCCTTCAAACCTGCGCGGCAGCATCGTCAGGTCTATTTCGGCGGAAAGCTGTTTGACCTGTTCCGTATAGGCCTTGATGACTTCCCGCGTGTCTCCCTGCATCTCCAATTCGCCTTTCACCAAGTAAACGCAATGCGAGCAAAGGCGGAGAATTGCCTCCATGTTATGGCTGACGAACAGGACGGTGCGTCCGCCCTGGCTGACGTCCTGCATCTTGCCCAGGCATTTCTTCTGGAAGGCGGCGTCGCCCACCGCCAGCACTTCGTCCACCACCAAGATTTCCGGTTCCAGGTGCGCGGCCACCGCGAAGGCCAGGCGCATGTACATGCCGCTGGAATAGCGCTTCACCGGCGTGTCCAGAAATTTTTCCACCTCGGCGAATGCGACAATCTCGTCGAACTTCTTTTTGATTTCGGCGCGCTGCATGCCCAGGATCGCGCCGTTCAGAAAGATGTTTTCGCGGCCGGTCAATTCGGGGTGAAACCCCGTGCCCACTTCCAGCAGGCTGGCCAGCCGGCCCCGCAAATGCATGCGGCCCGTCGTCGGTTCGCTGATCCGGCTCAATAGCTTGAGCAGCGTGGACTTGCCCGCGCCGTTGCGTCCAATGATACCCACGGCATCGCCCGGTTTAATCTCGAAGGAAACGTCCTTGAGCGCCCAAAATTCCTCCAACCGTTTGCCGTTCACACCCCTGCGCCCCCGGAACAGCGCCTTCGTCTTTTCGGCGAGGACGTCGCGCAGCGCCACGTAGCGCCGGCCCGGGGCCTGATGCCGGAGCAGAAATTTTTTCCCAAGTCCTTCAACCTTGATGGCGTAATCACTCATGAATCAGATGATGTCGGCAAACGCCTTCTCCGTGGCTCGAAAATATTTGATGCCGGTGAAGATGAGCAGCAGCGTAACCGTCACGGACATGAGCAGGCTGATGGTGTCGCAGGGCACGTCGCTGCCAAAGGTCCAGCGGAAACCGTTGATGACGCCCACCATGGGATTGAGGTTGTACAAGAATACGACGTATTCTCCATAGTGCCCGCATTGGCCATAAATTTTTTCCGCAACGGCCGCGCTACTATAGCCGACAGGTGAGCCATAGAGGCCGAATTGCACGATGAAAGGAATGATGTAGCGAAAATCGCGGTACTTGACGTTCAGCGCCGCCAGCCACAGGCTCATGCCGAACGACGCCAGGAACGCCAGGAACGTAAACGCCGGCAGAAGCAGGAAGCGCCACGACGGCAAGTCGTGATACCAAAGAAGGAACCCCGCCAAGATTACGGCGGAAATGAGGAAATCCATGAAGCAGACAATCACCGCGCTGGCCGGGATGACCAGCCGGGGAAAATAGATCTTGGAGATCATGCTCGAGTTGGTGATCAAGCTGTTGCTGGCTTCCGCGAGGGCCGAGGAAAAAAACTGCCAGGGCAGCATGGCCACATAAATGAAAATGAGCGGCCGCATGCCTTCCGTTGACATTTTGGCCAGCCCGGTGAAGACCAAAACAAATACGATCGTCGTCAGCACCGGTTTGATTACGGCCCACAAAACGCCGATGACGGTTTGCTTGTAGCGGACCAGAATGTCGCGCCAAGAAAGGAAAAAGAACAGCTCGCGGTAGCGCCAAAGATCGGCCCAATAGTGGCGCTCCGTCTTGCCGGCTTCAATGGTCAGTTCTTGCATCGGAGCAACGCAGATTGCCAGCCAAGCGTGGAAAACAAAAGCCGAAAGCGCCAGCGCGGCGGGGCAACTCGACGCTGCCCCCATGCTAGCCGTGCGCCACGGTATCGAGCGCGGGTCTGCGACCCGCAGCATTATTGCCAGTCAAGACGCGTGTGAACTCGATGGCCACAGTGAGAATTCATCAGTTGCTGTGGCTCACAGAGCCGCGCTCCCCGGGTGGGGTGCGAAGATGCGCCCCCCGGCGCGTGGCGTTGACGCCGCTTCGATTGGCACACTTAGTTCTCGTCATGGGCCGTGAACCGCGCTTCAATACCGGCATCACCCAGCGGCCGAAACGGCGCCCAACATGAAAGCCTCAATCCATTCCAAATCTGTTAGAAGTGGAAAACCGGCGGAATCATTCGGCCCGACAGCGGAGTCGAAAGCCGCCTTTCCCGAAACCCTCTTGCGCCAGGCCGAGGGCGCGAACAAGGCCGGACTGGCCTGCGTCAAGCGCATGCCCGCCTATCTCCAGCTCCTGCGGGTATTGTTGGCTGAAGGGCGCGACCATGTTTCCGGCACGGTGCTAGCCAGCGTGCACAACCTCGAACCTGTCATCGTGCGCAAGGACCTGGCCATGACCGGCGCGGTGGGCACTCCGCGCATCGGCTTTGGCATTCCGGAATTGATCACCGCCATCGAGCGTTTTCTCGGCTGGGACGGCCAGACCAAGGCCGTGCTCGTCGGCGCCGGCAGCTTGGGCACGGCGCTCCTGGGCTATCAGGGCTTCCAGAATTTTGGCTTCCGCTTCGTCGGTGTCTTCGACCATGATCCCAAGGTCATCGGCCAATGGATTCACGGGCGCAAAGTGCAGGCGATGGAGCAGCTGCTTCCCTTCGTCAAGCGCGGTGAGATTTTACTCGGCGTCCTTACGGTGCCGGCCGCCGCCGCGCAGGCCACGGCCGACCAGTTGGTACAGGCCGGCATCAAGGGCATCTGGAACTTTTCGCCCGCCAGGCTGCGACTGCCGCCCGGTGTAGCCACCCAAAAGGAGGATCTGGCCGAAGGCTTGGCCGTGCTGTCTCATCGGATGCATCAAATCACCGTCCGCTGAAGGTCTGGTTAAACAGCAATGACGAACCGCTGGCGCCGGGCGTATCAGCGCGGGAAAGTGAGACGGAGCCGTTGTTGCCGCCGGCGTTGGCCTAAGTGCCTCAGGGTGCGAAGAAGCGCCCAATTCGACGGCCGAAACCATGCGGTCGAAATTCTCCCGGCCTGGAATCCGGCGCTGCTTCGACTGAATCCCCATGCCGGGCGGCGGCGCGACCGGGCTGGCAGCATTGCTTTTTAGGCAGATGGGCGGGATAATCCTGGCGCGAATCTTATGCGTTTGCAAATTCTCTCCGATCTGCACCTGGAATTTGGCGGCCCGGGATCCATCCCACGGACGGATGCCGATGCGGTCATTTTGGCGGGCGATGTTCATTTGGGCCGGGAGGGCTGGCGCTGGGCGCGAAAGCAATTTCCACGACAGCCGGTGATTTATATCCTGGGCAATCATGAGTTTTACCGCCATTCGTTGCCCGGCCTCACCGAACTGCTGAGAAATGAAACCGATGGCAGCCACATATGCTTGCTGGAAAACGATTCCGTGGAAATCAACGGTTATACTTTTCTCGGCTGCACTTTGTGGACCGACTTTCAATTGACCGGGAGCCCGGTCGCCGCCATGCGGTTTGCGGAAGAGGGGATGAGCGATTACCACGTGATCCGGTTCAATCCGGAACATCGTTTGTTGAGTCCGCGCGACACCGTGCGGCTGCATTTGCAATCGGTTTCGTGGCTTCGCAACGCGTTGGCTAAATGTGACCGCGCGCGTTCGGTCGTGATAACGCATCACGCCCCGAGCGCCCGTTCCGAGCCGCCGTACCACGCGAACAGCCCATTAAAATCAGCTTTCGGCTCCGATCTGGACTCGCTGATTGAGGAAAGCGGCGTGCCGCTTTGGATCCACGGCCATACGCATTACAACGTGGACTTCAAGGCCGGTACGACGCGCGTGTTCACGAATCAGCGCGGGTATCCAGATCAGCTTTGCGCCGGCTTCGATCCGGCCCTGGTGGTTGAGGTTTAAATCCAGGAATTTGTGGAGCGCCGTGGTCGCAACGGGCTTTTGTCAATGTTGGCGGACCATTCCAAAGGGTTTGCATTGGACTACGACCGACCACAGAATGGCTTCATGGAAATGAAGTGGAACGAGTTGCTCGTGTTAGCCCAGACCGAGGTGGAAGCGACGCTGGCGGAGTTGCCGGAGGCGCTGCGCGAACAGGCGCAAAAACTGCCGGTTACCTTTGAACGAAGTCCCAACGCAAGCTTGCAAGCTGATGGTATTGAGGTAGATACACTTGGCCTTTTCACCGGCCACGAATTTGCGGACAGTGGCGCCGAGGTGCTTCCGCCGCAAATCATTTTATTTTTGGAGAATCTTTGGGACTTTGCCGAAGGCGCCGAGGAAGTCTTTTGTGATGAAGTTCACACGACTTTTTTGCATGAGCTGGGACATTTTTTAGGTTTGGATGAGGACGATTTGACAGAGAGGGGGCTCGATTAGCCTGTAAATGCAATGGGTTTGTGATTTTTGAAACAATCGAAAAAAAAATAAAAAAACTCTTGCGCGCAGGCGAATGTCTGTTAATCTTTCTGTCCCTTCGCGGTTGATACCGATAAGGGCCGGTAAAATAAAATAAAAACCGGTTGACATCGGGTCAAAATTCGATAAGATTATTGACCCAGAGCTCGAAACTGACAAGCCGACTTGAGCAGCAGAAAAAATCGGCGGTCAGGTTTTTTGTCCCCTAAACTGGGAGAAAACGAGCAAGCAAAACAGAATTTTTGGCGGTAAAACGCCGACTGCTCTTTGAAAATTGAATTGTGCGATTAGTTAAGAGCCCCTTCAAGGCTGGCGAGTTAGTTCGCTGGTTTTGAGGAGTTTAACCAAATAATTAAGCTGCCAATTTTACGATTGGCAGGAATCAACTAACGTTTTTTTAACGGAGAGTTTGATTCTGGCTCAGAACGAACGCTGGCGGCGTGGATAAGACATGCAAGTCGAGCGCTGATTTGAGGGTAGCAATATTTTCAAGTCGGAGCGGCGCAAGGGTGCGTAACACGTGGGAATCTGCCTTGAAGTGTGGGATAACTCCGAGAAATCGGAGCTAATACCGCATGTGATCGAAAGATCAAAGTTGGGGATCGCAAGACCTGACGCTTTAAGATGAGCCCGCGGCCTATCAGCTAGTTGGTGAGGTAACGGCTCACCAAGGCTAAGACGGGTAGCTGGTCTGAGAGGACGACCAGCCACACTGGAACTGAGACACGGTCCAGACACCTACGGGGGAGCGACGCCGCGTGGGGGATGAATGGCTTCGGCCCGTAAACCCCTGTCATTTGTGAACAAATTGATTCACCTAACACGTGAAGCATTGATTGTAACGGAAGAGGAAGGGACGGCTAACTCTGTGCCAGCAGCCGCGGTAATACAGAGGTCCCAAGCGTTGTTCGGATTTACTGGGCGTAAAGGGTGCGTAGGCGGTTGGAAAAGTTTGACGTGAAATCTCCGGGCTTAACCCGGAAACTGCGTTGGATACTATCCGGCTAGAGGAATGGAGGGGAGACTGGAATACTTGGTGTAGCAGTGAAATGCGTAGATATCAAGTGGAACACCAGTGGCGAAGGCGAGTCTCTGGACATTTCCTGACGCTGAGGCACGAAAGCCAGGGGAGCAAACGGGATTAGATACCCCGGTAGTCCTGGCCCTAAACGGTGCGCGTTTGCTGTGAGTGGAATCGACCCCGCTCGTGGCGAAGTTAACACGTTAAACGCGCCGCCTGGGAAGTACGGCCGCAAGGTTAAAACTCAAAGAAATTGACGGGGGCCTGCACAAGCGGTGGAGTATGTGGCTTAATTCGATGCAACGCGAAGAACCTTACCTGGCCTTGACATGCAAGTAGTAGAAGGATGAAAGTCTAACGAGGTAGCAATACCAGCTTGCACAGGTGCTGCATGGCTGTCGTCAGCTCGTGTCGTGAGATGTTGGGTTAAGTCCCGCAACGAGCGCAACCCCTGTGTCCTGTTGCCACCCCTTAAATGGGAGCACTCTGGACAGACTGCCTCGCTTCAACGAGGAGGAAGGTGGGGATGACGTCAAGTCAGTATGGCCCTTACGGCCAGGGCTGCACACGTACTACAATGCCCGGCACAAAGGGAAGCAAGAGCGTAAGCTGGAGCAAATCCCC